>JBIMKP010000044.1:0-36334 GCA_051861545.1 Bacteroidia bacterium
GATTTTTACAATTACTAATTTTAGGTAGTATATTGATATTAGGAAGTTTAAGTTCAAATGCACAAACAACAGATGACGATGACAATGATGAATTCTTTAATGAAATAGATAGAGAAAGCTTCAAAAGTGATTTTGGAAATGACAATAACCAAAGAAGTATAGATTATTCAAATAGTGGTAGAGAACGAGGCACTGAAAGAACGAATAACTATGATATTTTTGGAAGCGGTAACCAAACACCTGTTTATAAATTTGAAGAAGAACAACCAAGTTCAAATTATTCAAACAACAACAATGGAGGAATGATGATTCAGGGTGGAGGTTCAATGTCGAATGGCCAAGACTTTAAGCAACCCGGAAATACAAATACGCCTTCAGTTGGAGACCCATTTAGACAAAGTCAAACAGGGGTGAAGAATCCTAGAAATATAGATGCAGTTCCAGATAATGGAGATGAACCAAATGATGTTCCATTAGATGGTGGCATAAGTATTTTGGGATTAGCTGCTGCTGCTTATGGATTTAGAAGATATAAGACTAAAAACTAGGCTTGTTTTTCTAAATTAATAAATTTGAAACGTTTTTGATTAATCTATTTTGAGTATGAAACTACAGAAACAAAACATTGTAAAGTTGTTTATGATATTAGGAATGTTATCGTTTTCCTATTCATATTCAATAGCACAAACTACAGATGAGGTAGAGGATTTCGAGGAGAGTTATGAGGGAAATGAGACTAGATTCTTTGATGATATCAATGAAACTAGATTCAAAAGTAATTTCAATGATATTGAAGAAAGCAGAAGGATTGATTATTCATCAGGCTCTAATAGACAAAGTAGGGAGTTTAATGTTTTTGGAAAAGAGAATGAGTTTTCTGACTACCAATTTAAAGTAGAGAATGAAAATTCTGTTCAAGGAAATGGGTCAAATAACATTACAATAAGTTCAGGTGGCACTTGGGAACAAGTGCCACCAACAACTGGTCAAACCCCAAATTCTAATTCACCAAGCGTTGGTAATCCTTTTGGAACAAACCCAGGAGTAAGAAGTCCAAGAAATATGGATGCAGTACCTGACAATGGCGATGACCCTAATGATGTACCACTTGATGGTGGAATTTTGGTTTTAGGTTTAGCTGCTGCTGCTTATGGATTCCGAAAAAAGTTCAATAATTAAAGAAAGTTAGAAACAATAAATACCTTTAAGGTATATGCACTCCCCATCTAAATCCCGATTTTATAGTCGGGATTTTTTATTTCTTTTCCGCAATCAAGAAAAGCTCTTTTGTTTCTCTAGGTTTTATTGAATTATAACAAACCTCAAAAGTTTTTATTTTCAAAAATTGCCCTAGGATAGTTATGTATTCTTGCATGTTTCCTCCAAATGGTGGACCAGAATCCTCAAATATGAAATTGAATAATAACCCAACTAATTTCCCTTTTTTGTTTAATAGTTTATTTATTTGATTAGCATATTTATTCCTGAGTTTGGGTTCAATTGCACAGAAAAATGTTTGCTCAACAATTAAATCATAACTTCCTTCCAAATCAAAAAAATCAGTTTTTGTAATTTTAATTCTACCAGATTCAATCTCAGATTTAAAATTTAACTTTAATTTTTCAACCAAGGTTTCCGATATATCAACCAAATGAATATTTTTAAATCCTTGTTGTATCAGGTATTCTGCTTCATAGGCATTACCACAACCAGGAATTAAAATCTTCAATTCCTTGTTTGACAATTGGTCAATATAGCATTTGATTGGTTCTGAGGGTTTTCCGATGTCCCAGCCAGTTTTCCCCTGTTTATAGCGACTGTCCCAATAAAGTTCGTCAATTGTTGGCATAGTGAATTTTGAAAGCTTATCTTTGGCACAATTTATATATTCTATACAAACTATGAAGTTTTTTGTTGATACTGCAAATTTAGCCCAAATAAAAGAGGCAAATGATTTAGGCATTTTAGATGGTGTAACAACCAATCCTTCTTTAATGGCCAAAGAAGGGATTAAAGGTGAAGCAGCTGTTTTACAGCACTATATCGATATCTGTAATATCGTTGATGGTGATGTTAGTGCAGAAGTAATTTCAACTGATTATGAAGGTATGATTACTGAAGGCGAAAAATTAGCTGCTCTTCATGAAAATATCGTCGTTAAAATCCCAATGATTAAAGATGGTATTAAAGCCATTAAATATCTTACTTCAAAAGGTATCAGAACAAATTGCACTTTGGTATTTAGTTCAGGACAAGCAATTCTTGCAGCTAAAGCTGGTGCAACTTATATTTCTCCTTTTATTGGTAGATTAGACGATATTTCTTATGATGGTATGCAATTAATTGCTGAAATCTCTCAAATTTTTGCAGTTCAAGGTTACCAAACTCAAATTCTTGCTGCTTCTATTAGAAATCCTATTCATATTATAAAATCAGCTCAAGTTGGCGCTCATGTTATTACAAGTCCACTTTCTTCTATTTTAGCTTTATTAAAACACCCTTTAACTGATAGCGGTTTAGCTCAGTTTTTGGCAGATCATGCTAAATCAAACGCTTAATAATTAATTGATTTGAAATATTAAAAAGAGGCAGTTCTTATTGAACTAGCCTCTTTTTTGTTTTATTTTAATTCAATTAAATTTACAAATAATCTATATGCTCCTGGCACACCAGCTGGTAATTGTCTAAAAAAGGCTAAGCCAGTATAAATAAAGTGTCCTTTCCCATATTCAGTTATTATCAATGAGCCGGAATTTGGTTTTTCACCAAGGTCATTCATACTTAATATAGATTGATAGTTCGAATCTAAATCACCAGCATAATATATACCTCTTTCTTGAACCCAATTTTCAAAATCAGATTGCTCTATTTTATTTGGAATATTTAAAACAACATGGTCTTTGATTAGAAAATTTACAGGTGCATTTTCATCCGTAACTCGTTCTCTTGTAATTTTAAATTTGTATGGGCCAATATCACTTTGTAATGGACCTGCCCAAGAATTGGTATTGTATTGAACTAAAACATTTCCTCCATTTTTTATATAATCGAGGAATTTTGGCTTCATTTTACTCAAGTTTTCATTTGTATTAAATGCTCTTACTCCAAAAATTATTGTTTCATATTGACTCAAATCCTCATTGATTAATTTTTCATCGGATAATTCGCTTACATCATAGCCAATGTTTTTTAAACAATTTGAAACTTCATCTCCTGCGCCAGTTATATAAGCAATTTTCTTTTTATTTCTTTTTAAGTCTAAATAAACCAGTTGTGCTTTTGATTCTGGAAATAAAACTTGAGTTGGAATATGATTGTATTTTATTTCTTTAATTCCAGTTTGATAAGTATTGGTTTTATTTTTTGCATTTACTTGTAATGTTCCTGTTTTCGCATTAAGTGATGGAACAATATCAAATTGAATTATTTTTTCTTCTTCCTTTGCTAATTCTATTTTTTGAATTGGGTTTAAGCATTTCCAATTTTCAGGAATTTCAATAGAAACATCATAACTTGATGGTGTTTGTGATGTAGATTTTAATTTAACTTGGCATTTTGTGGCAGCGCCATTATTACTAATTATTACATCGTTAACTAATTCAATTTGAATAGGATTTGTTGCAACGAAGTTTCGATGTAATTCTCCTTTTTCAGGGTCTACTTGCTTAAAGAAAGCATCTCTAGTAATACTTAGTTCTTGCCCATCAATTATAAAGCTGTAGGTAACTTTAATCTCAAAATCCTGTCCATAATCAAAGCCAATTTGTTTGAGCTTATCTTGATTAAAAAGTGAATTTTTAGGTTGATTCTTTAACCAATATAAATTCCCACTCTTACCTTGGCAAAGCAAAGTTTTGATTGTTTGAGTAAATGGAATATTCAGATTTAATTTATTGGTGTTGAATTGATTTTTGTTTAATCTTTCATAACAATTATCGCTTGCTCCATTTTGTTCTATGTTAATTGATTTTAACTCTACATTTTGATTTAATCTACTTATTACAAAAGCCTTAATACTTATAGAGTCACCTTTTGCAATAATTGGAGATTTTTCAATGGTTGATTCAATAAAAATGCCATTTATAGATAATTGTAAGTTTTCGAGTAGTTTAAAATGATGGAAACCTGATTGTTTTCCAATCTGCAATAAATATCTTTTAGCCAAATCAATCTGTATGTTAACTTCTTTAAGGTCATTCTTTGTCCAAGAAGTATAAATTTTCTCAAGGATTAAATCATATTTTCCGCTGAGGTCGAATCTTTTATTACTTAATTCTAATCCATTAAAAATATTGTTATTTAAGTTTTGAGTATCACCCATAATAGGCTTAAAATATTCAAATTGTTCTCCTCTTTGTAAGGCAGACCCAAAGCCTTGACTTTTATGCATACTTCTACTTTCTGCAGCTATTTCACCGTAACTTTTGCCTAGATTTTTATTAAAAGTTCCGACATCTAGTTTAATCAAATGGCTCAAATCAGCATTAGGATTAAAAAAGCGTGCTGTTGAATTATGAAAAAGTCTGTTTGTTTTCCAAACTTTTACTGTTGACAACTGCTCTGGAAATTTTGTTGGATCGGCAGCAGCAATAAAAGCCTCTTCAGCTAATAGCGCAGATGCAGTATGATGGCCATGACCACCACTTCCATCTGTAGCAAAACGAGTTATAATAATATCGGGTTGGAATTTTCTAATAACAAAAACTACATCATATAATATTTCATCTTTATTCCATTTTGCAAAAGTTTCTGTTGGGTTTTTGCTGAAACCAAAATCATAAGCTCTTGTAAAAAACTGCTCTCCACCATCTTTCATTCTTGCCGCCATGAGTTCTCTTGTTCTTATGACACCTAATTCAGTTCCTTGTTCTGGACCGATTAAATTCTGACCTCCATCACCTCTTGTTAGTGATAAATAGCCAGTTCTTAAACATAAATCATTGGCTAAATATGAAATTAAACGGGTGTTTTCATCATCTGGATGAGCTGCTAAATACAATAAAGATGCACCTTTACGTAGTTTATTGAATTGTTGCTCAATTTCTGCTTTATTAAGTGTTTGAGTTGGTTGTGAAATTCCAATCAAACTAAAAAAAACAAAAAAGAAACTGAGTGCTAAAAACTTTTTATTCATGGGTTAAATGTATTGGTTTGTCTGAATTTTTTAAAGAATAAATTATAATTAGTATGAATCTTAACAATTGATATTTAAATTTACCCAATAAGAGTCATTTTATAGGATAAAAAAAATGATTTAATTTGCTCACTTTATGGGACATATTTTAATCAAAAACATCAAAGGCCTTTATGGAATTGATGAAAGTGGAAGACACGTTAGAAAGGGTGCAGAAATGGCCGATCTACCTTTTATTGAAAATGCTTGGTTATGGATAAAAGACGGGCTAATCAATGATTATGGTAGCATGACCGACTTCAATATGTTTGATGAAAGATTTACTAAAACTCCTGGCATTGATATTAAAGATGCCACCGGTAAGTATGTTCTTCCTTCCTATATTGATTCCCATACTCATTTAGTATTTGCACAAAGCAGAGAAGAAGAATTTGTGATGCGAATAAAAGGAAAGTCGTATGAAGAAATTGCTGCTGCAGGTGGTGGGATTTTAAATTCCGCAGCAAAACTTAGAGCCATGAGTGAAAATGAACTACTCGAAGGTGCTTTTGGTCGTTTGCAAGAAGTGATGAAATACGGCACCGGCGCAATTGAAATAAAAAGTGGTTACGGATTAACACTTGAAGATGAATTAAAAATGTTGAGAGTTATTCGAAGACTCAAAGATATTTCTCCTATAGAAATTAAGGCTACATTTTTAGGTGCACACGCTATCCCAATGGATTTTAAGAACAGGAGAGAGGATTATATAAAATTGGTAATCGATGAAATGTTACCCAAAGTTGCAGATGAAGGTCTTGCAGATTTTTGTGATGTTTTTTGTGACCAAGGTTTTTTTACCTGTGAAGAAACAGATAGAATTTTACAAGCAGCAGCAAAATTTAATTTAAGAGCAAAGATTCATGGAAATGAATTAGGAATAACTGGAGGAGTTCAGGTTGCAGTAAAAAACAATGCTTTAAGTGTTGACCATTTAGAATATATGGGTCAAGAAGAAATTGATTGTTTAAAAGCTAGTATGACAATGCCCGTTGCATTACCTAATTGTTCTTTCTTTTTGGGATTACCTTATGCACCTGCAAGAAAAATGATTGATGCAGGATTACCTGTTTGTTTAGCTACTGATTATAACCCAGGAAGTTCTCCAAATGGAAGGATGGGTTTTGTTGTTAGTTTAGCTTGTACTCAAATGAAACTTACTCCTGAAGAAGCAATTAATGCTGCCACAATTAATGGAGCTTATTCATTGGGTTTAAGTGAAACTCATGGAAGTATTTCAAAAGGAAAAAAAGGAAATGTTTATATCACAAAAGAAATTCCATCATTAGCATATTTGCCATATTCTTTTGGAGTTCCAAGTGTTGAAACAGCTATTGTAGCAGGTAAAAAAATTGCAGTGAATTATTAATACTAATTCATTCAGTTTAATAAAAAAAGCTCATGAAATTAATTTTCCATGAGCTTTTTTTATTTTCAATGCTAAAATTATTTGTTATCTAAGCTTATCATTCTCATTAACTCTTCGCGTGTTTTTGCATCTTGGAATTTTCCTCCATATTCAGCAGTAACAGTGCTGCTGGTAATGTCTTGAACTCCTCTCATTGCTACACACATGTGGTCTGCTTCAATAATAACAGCAACATCCTGAGTATGCAAAACGTCTTTTAACATATTTGCAATTTGAATTGTCATTCTTTCTTGCACTTGTGGGCGTTGAGCAAAATACCTAACAATTCTGTTTAATTTACTTAATCCAACCACAGAACCATTTGGAATATAGGCTACATGAGCTTTTCCTATAATTGGAACAAAATGGTGCTCACAAACGCTATGAAATGAGATGTTTTTTTCGAGAAGAATATTTTTATACTTGAATTTGTTCTCGAATAATTTTGCTTCAGGAATATTTTTAGGGTCTAAACCTTTAAACATTTCTTTTACATACATTTTAGCAACTCTATTTGGAGTTCCTTTTAAACTATCATCATTTAAGTCAAGACCTAAAATGAGCATAATTTCTTTAAAATGTTTTTGAATTAATTCAATTTTCAATTCATCATCCAATTCAAAGGCATCAGCCCTTAAAGGAGTTTCCATTGAAAATAAATGGTGATCCTCATGTTGGTCTTCCATGTCTGAGTTTTTATTTTCCGTTGTATTCAACAAAGTTTCTTTCTGTTTCATAAAGAGTTATTTTAAGATGGTTATTTTCTGGTATATGTTTTCTAAGAAGATTCCAAATAACAACTGCAATGTTTTCTGCAGTTGGATTTAGCATTTTGAATTCCTCAGTATCTAGATTCAAATTTTTATGATCAAATCTGTCTTCAATCTGAGTTTTAATTAAATCACTTAAAACCTTCATGTCCATCATATATCCAGAAATTGGGTCGATTTCACCGCTTACTGTTACAATTAAATCATAATTGTGGCCATGGTAATTTACATTATTACAATTACCAAAGAATGATTTGTTTTGTTCAGCTGTCCATTCAGGAACGTTTAGCCTATGGGCTGCGTTGAAATGCGATTTTCTTGATATACTTATTTCCATCTGGTTTGCAATTTAGTGATATATATATAAGAATAGCTTTAGAATTCTTTTCTTATTTATGTTTGATATAGAGTTCAACATGAAATGATGTGTTTTGTTTAAGTAATTTTAGTTTTACTTAATTATTGTAAAGAAATTGTAAGCTTGTTTTGGTGATTAATTGCTAAAATTTAGTCAGTTTTTTCGTTTTTGTAATTCAAGTGAATTTTAGAATACTGAAAATCAGATTATTATATTTTGTTTAAGTAATAATCAAAAATATTAAACAAAATAGCTTGCATAGTCCAATTAACTCCCGTAGGTTTGTTTAACAATTCTAATAAAAGATTAAACAATATGACCTCCATTGAATTCAAAAGATTAGTTGAAAGAGAAGCTCGTCCATTGAGACATTATGCTTATCAGCTCACCAGAAATGTGGAAGACACTAATGATCTGGTTCAAGAAACAATGTTAAAAGCATTTACTTACCAAGATAAGTTTGAGGATGGTACAAATTTGAAGGGATGGTTGTATACCATCATGAAAAATACCTTCATCAATAACTACAGAAGAATGGTGAAGAGAAATACTTTTATTGACCAAACTGATAATGACTTTTATCTTGATAGTGTAACCTTAAGTGTAAAAAACGAAGGTGAAAGTAAATTCATGATGAATGATATTGAAAAAGCTATTGATGAATTACCAATGAGTTTAAAAAAGCCATTTACTATGAATTTTAAAGGCTTTAAATACCATGAAATAGCTGAAATTTTGAATATTCCAATCGGTACAGTTAAAACAAGAATATTTGTTGCTCGTCGCCAACTTCGCCAATCTCTTAACCATTACGGTGCTATGTATGGTTTAGATAATGCAATGATGGCATTGGCAGAATAAGTTTTTTATGAGGTCTTAAGAATAAAGCAGCTTTTAAGCTGCTTTTTTTGTTTTTTTTGGTATGATTGTAAGCTTAAATTCGTTTAGACAATTTTGATTATGAAAAAAATACTAGTTTCTGTTTTATTTACATTCTTTTTCCTTAGTTCTTTCGCTCAGTTCGGAACTTTTAAAAAGAAGGAAGATCTTGAAAAGTTTAAAGATTCAAAACTTATAGTGGTAATGTTTAATGATAGTGCTTACAATGCATCAGTAGCTGCTGCCATGGAAAAGTACTGGAGTTTTACAGCTTTTGATTTTGCCTCCGATGATGAAATGGCTAAATTTAGAAAAGGAAATTATACTTTTTTAATTTTTAGTAAATCAAAAGGCTCAAAAAATAAATCTAAATTAGGTAGTTCCGAAGAGGACTTTAATGGTTTGGCCATCATAAATAAATTTTCGAAAAGAGCTACAAAAGAAAACTTACTTGCTTATGCTTTTTGTAATAATAAAATAGATACTCAAGATTGGGAAACAGAAATGATTCGTGGGGTTCAGCTTTTAAATAATTATTTTAATTATGCTGTTCAAGTTGAAAAGGATAGAGATTTATCTGAAGGAGCAATGATGGCTGATTATCCATCTGATAAAAGTAATTTGTTTGATAAGAAATTATTAATTGAAAATAAACAAATGCAATTAAAAGGTAAGGAAGAGCCAATGGATGTTTATGGTGGTGAAGTTGAAGCCGAAGTTGAAATAGAAGAGATTCAAAACGCTATAAAAAATCAAGACAATAGCCTGATGTATTTTTACTTTGCAAAAGATGAAAAGTCTTGTAATAAATTATTTGTAAGTGCTGCCAATAGCGAACTTATGTACTTTGTTACAACCTCGCCAGATAAATGTAAATGTGAGTTGAAAGATTTAAAAGCTCTAAAAGATATGCGCGAAAATCTTTCGAAAAAGAATAGTAAGAATAAAGATTAATCTGACTTAAAGCCATAAAAAAAACGGCTGTTCCTAATAAGAGCAGCCGTTTTTTTTTATTTGATTTATAAAAACGATGGAAACAGATTAGGATTATAATCGCTCATCATTGCTAATACCTTTTCAAAAACATCTTCCACTGATGGTTTGCTAAAATAATCACCATCTGTACCATAAGCTGGTCTATGCGCTTTTGCAGTTAAAGTAAGTGGTTTAGTATCTAAATAACTCCAAGCATTTTGTTCTTCCAAAATTTGTTGAAGAATATAGGCACTTGCTCCACCAGGAACGTCTTCATCTATAATTAGAAGTTTGTTTGTTTTTTTAATTGATTCAACAATCATGTGATTAATATCGAAAGGCAACAATGTTTGTGCATCAATAATTTCACAATTAATTCCAAAATCTTCCAATTGTTCAGCAGCTTCTTGAACTATTCTAAGTGTTGAGCCATAAGAAACAATTGTTAGGTCATCACCCTCTTTAACAATTTCAGGAATTCCTAATGGAACATTATAGTCGCCAATATTATCAGGAAGTTTTTCTTTTAATCTATAACCATTTAAACACTCAATTACCAAAGCAGGCTCATCACCTTGAAGAAGTGTTTTATACATTCCTGCTGCTTGTGTCATGTTTCTTGGAACACAAACATACATGCCTCTAATTGAATTTAAAATCATTCCAATAGGAGAGCCAGAATGCCAAATTCCTTCTAAACGATGTCCTCTAGTTCTTACAATTAACGGTGCTTTTTGTCCACCTTTTGTTCTGTATTGCAAGGTAGCAACATCATCACTTAAAGGTTGAAGTCCGTATAATAAATAATCTAAATATTGAATTTCTGCAATAGGTCTTAATCCTCTTAATGATGCTCCTAATCCTTGGCCTATAATGGTTAGTTCACGAATTCCAGTATCAGAAACACGACTTTCTCCATACTTTTCTTGCAGACCAGCAAATCCTTGGTTCACATCTCCAATTTTCCCTAAATCTTCACCAAAAGCCAAAACTCTAGGGTCGTTTCCAAGTATATGGTCGAAAAAAGCAACCAATAATTCTCTTCCATCAACCATTTTACTTTCATTTGAATAAGCTGGTTTTGTTTCACCAATATTAAAAATGTTTTGGTTTGAATTTGAGAACAATGCCGAATTGTATCTATCAGCGTTTTCTTTTAAATATTGATTTTTGAATGAAACCAATTGACGTCTTTCAAAACTATCTTCGCCATAAGTTAAACGAAGTGCTTTGTTTACAGCCATTCCAATATCTTTACGAATAGGTTCTGAGATAGCTTTTAGTTGAGATGAAATTTCTGCTATAACTTGGCTATTAGAACTACTTTGAGCAAGTTGATTTAATTGATTTACGCAATTTTCAATTTCTTTTTTAATTGGATTGATATAGGCTTCCCAAGCATTTTTTCTAGAAACATTTACATGAATTTTAGCTTCGTTTTCAATAGCATCTAATTCTTCTAAGCTAGCCAATTTGTTATCAAGAATCCACTCTTTAAAACGTTTAATACAATCGTTTTCAGTTTCCCAGTCTAAACGTTCTTTGCTTTTATATCTCTCATGCGAACCACTAGTAGAATGTCCTTGAGGTTGTGTTAATTCTTTAACATGAATTAAACACGGCACATGTTGTTCTCTTGCAATCTTTCCTGCCTTGTCGTAAGCCTTTATTAGTTCTGTATAATCCCAGCCATTTACAACGATAATTTCATAACCTTCATTTTTTTCATCTCTTTGAAATCCTTTTAAGATTTCAGAGATACTTTCTTTTGTAGTTTGATATTTTGCTGGAACAGAAATTCCAAATTGATCATCCCAAACAGAAATAACCATAGGAATTTGCAAAACACCAGCAGCGTTTATAGCTTCAAAAAAATGACCTTCACTAGAGCTTGCATTACCAATGGTTCCCCAAGCTACTTCATTTCCTTTATCTGAGAAACTGTTTTCACCAATAATATCCCAATTCTGACGATAATATTTAGAAGCTTGAGCTAAACCAACCAATCTAAGCATTTGTCCGGCCGTAGGTGAAATGTCTGAAGATGAGTTTTTGCTATTCTTTAATTGTTTCCATTCTCCATTATCATCTAGTAATCTAGTGCCAAAATGGCCATTCATCATTCTTCCTGCACTCGCAGGTTCTGCTGTTACATCTGTATGTGCATATAACTGAGCAAAGAACTCTTGGACAGTAAGCAGGCCTGAAGCCATCATAAAAGTTTGATCTCTGTAATATCCACTTCTAAAGTCTCCATTTTTAAAGGCCTTTGCCATAGCTATTTGAGGCAATTCTTTTCCATCGCCAAAAATGCCGAATTTGGCTTTGCCCGTTAAAACTTCCTTTCTTCCAAGTAAGCTTGCTAACCTACTTTGAATTGCTATTCTGTAATCCTCCAGAACAATGGATTGATAATTTGAAGTGTTGTCTGCTGAATTTACCGCACTGCTCATTTGTTTGTTCTCTTAATTTCTCAAACCTAAACTATTTTTGCAGTTCATCAAAAAGCCTGAACTAAAAAATCACTAGAAATAAAGAATTTTATTTAATTCTAAATTGTTATTCAGCCTAATTCCCTTGATTTACAGTGGGTATAATAATTGTTAAGTAAATATTATAGAAGTAAATTATGAAAAAAAATTACTGACTAATATTTTTGGAATAGGATTTGCTATATGTATTATAAAAAAATCTGTTGAGAAATGGTTTTAATTTGCAACGCAAGCATTAAATTGCCAGTCTCAATACTAAAGTAATAACACAATTTAAAATATGAAAAAGTTAATTTTAACCGCAGTAATTGCAATTGGTGGAATGTTCGCCGCTAATGCTCAATCTACAACTAGTCCTGATGCTGATGAAAAAAAGGCAGAAGTAAAATTTGAAAAAGAAACGCATGATTTTGGAAGTATTCCTCAAGGAACTCCAGCTACTTACACTTTCACTTTCGAAAACACTGGAAAAACTCCTTTAATTATTACTAATGCTTCTGCAAGTTGCGGATGTACTACTCCTGATTGGTCTAAAGAGCCAATTAAGCCAGGTAAAAAAGGATTTGTTAAAGCTACTTATAATGCAGCTGCTCCTGGTCCTTTCACCAAAAGTGTTACAGTTATGAGTAATGCTACAAACTCAACCATCATTCTTTACTTAAAAGGTGATGTAAAACCAACTGAACAAAAGTAATTTCTTTTAAATAATTAAAGCCTGCACAAAATTTGTGCAGGCTTTTTTATGCCTATTCACTATTTTCGAAATAAAAATTCAATGAAAGCAATAAAAGTATTTTTTCTACTGATTTTATCTTCAGTATTCATGTTTGCACAAGAATCTACCAAAAAAGATGAAGTTAAACCTGTAATTGAATTCGAATCAACAGTACATGATTTTGGTAAAATTTATCAAGGAAAACCTGCTGTTTGTGAATTCGTATTTACCAATAAAGGAAAAGTGCCTTTGGTATTGTCTAATGTTCAACCTGGTTGTGGTTGTACTACTCCAGAGTGGCCTCGCGAACCAATAATGCCCGGACAAAAAGCAAAGATTAAGGCAATTTATAATCCAGGTACTTATAAAGGTCAGTTTGGAAAAGGAATTACAGTTTATTCAAATGCAACAAATGGAACAATTCAACTAACTATTAAAGGTACTGTTGAAGAAATTCCAACCGAACCACATAGCCCCGTAAAAATTGATGTTGGTGGCGGATTTTAAAATTTTTGGTTTGTGATTTATTTGAATGAAACCAAACATAAAAAAAGGCTTAACTTTTAAAGTTGAGCCTTTTTTTTATTCAGTTTTGAATGATTCTTTTTGTATGATAATCTTAGTTTGATTCAATTGATTATCGTAAATCAACTACCTCACAACCCGGAAATTTCTTTACATCAAAAACAAATTGATTGTCTTGGAAGATTAAATTTGGCACCTGATTATTAACTGTATAGGTATGAATACTTCCGTTTTTATCAAATACCTGTGAGCTTATAATTGTTTGATTTGTTTTATCAACCCAAACTTTAATTTTAAAGTATTTCTTTTTTTTGTCTTTGGGAGTTAATTCTATCAAAACTAGTTCCTTATTACCTTCTTTTTTACTTTCGATTTGTTTGTATAGAAAGCCCTTTCCATACATAGTAAAAATATCATCTAACTTAATTGCGCCTTTTTTTGCATCATAATTACTTATTTGAACTTCATTAATTTCTCTGCTAAATGTCCAAACAGTTTTATTATCACAAATAATAAGTTGGTTGGCAATATCTAACCTAAATTTATTTCCTTTAATAAGAATTTGGCCTTTTTGTTTTTCTTGACTTTTTTCTTGTTTATTTTCAAGAGTATAGGTGAAATCAGCTTTAATGGTTTTAAAAGCCTTGTATCGTTTGCTGATTTTTTCAAGCAGTTTTTCAGCCTCATTGGCTTTTCCTTGAGACATTCCTGAAAAAGAGGAAGCAAGGATTAAAATAATTATTCCGAGTTTTTTCACGCTACAAATATTTTATAAGAAATCGAACTAAAAAATGAATAATCTCATTATTACATAAATAATGCCGAATTCTTGTTTTGTTTTATTTTATATAGATTCTTTTTACTATCAATGGTTTAACGAATTGCCCTTAGAATTTCTTCTAAATCTACTTCAGTATGAACTTGTACTTCACGAGCTTTCGAACCTTTAAATGGCCCAACAATTCCCGCTTTTTCTAATTGGTCTATAAGCCTTCCAGCTCTATTATATCCTAAATTTAATTTTCGTTGTAATAATGAAGTTGAGCCTTGTTGATGCATAACGATGATTCTGGCTGCGTCTTCAAACAATTCATCTCTGTTGCTGCTATCAAATCCTTCGTGGCCACCACCTTCATCATTTTCAGTTTGAATGAGTGGTAATTGGTAAGGTTCACGTCCTCCTTGACTTCCAATAAAATCACAGATTTTGTCTACCTCTGGTGTATCAACAAATGCACATTGAAGTCTGATTAAATCATTTCCATTACTAAATAACATATCACCTTTTCCTATCAATTGATCTGCTCCATTTGCATCTAAAATTGTTCTTGAGTCGATTTTCTGTGAAACCCTAAATGCTACTCTTGCAGGGAAATTGGCTTTAATTGTACCTGTAATAATATTAACTGATGGTCTTTGTGTTGCAAGAATTAAATGAATTCCAATAGCACGAGCAAGTTGGGCTAATCGTGCAATAGGTAATTCAACTTCTTTTCCTGCTGTCATCATTAAATCGGCCAGCTCATCAATAACTACAACTATATAAGGTAAGAATCTATGTTTAATTTTATCGGTTGGTGGAAGTCGTCTGCTTATGAATTTGGCATTGTATTCTTTTAAATTTCTTACCTGTGCATCTTTTAAAAGGTCATACCTATCATCCATTTCTTTACACAAACTGTTTAATGTATGAACAACAAGTTTAGTATCAGTTATTATAGCGTCTTGATCACCAGGTATTTTAGCAAGAAAATGTCGTTCAATTGTTTTGTAGATGTTCAATTCCACCTTTTTAGGGTCAACCAAAACAAACTTAATTTGTGATGGATGTTTTTTATACAATAATGAAACCAATAAGGCATTTAATCCAACCGATTTACCTTGACCAGTAGCTCCTGCCATTAATAAATGGGGCATTTTAGCTAAATCGGTTACAAAAACTTCATTCGAAATTGTTTTTCCAAAAGCAATTGGTAAGTCCATTTCTGCATGAACAAATTTAGGAGATGCAATTACCGACCTGATTGAAACCATTGCTGGAGTAAGGTTTGGAACTTCAATACCAATAGTACCTTTTCCCGGAATAGGAGCAATGATACGAATTCCCAAAGCTGCTAAACTCAAAGCAATATCATCTTCTAAGTTTTTAATTTTTGCAATACGAACACCATCTTGAGGAACAATTTCATAAAGAGTTACTGTTGGTCCGATGGTTGCAGAAATCTTTTTGATACCAATTCCATAATTCTTTAAGGTATCTTCAATCATGCGAGTTTTTTCGCTAAGTTCAGCTGTTTCAACTTTAACTTTGCTATCTCCATAATCGTTTAAAAGCTCTAGTCCGGGGTATTTATAATGACTAAAATCTAAAGTTGGGTCATAAGGTTCATCTAAGCCATAATGTTCCTTTCTTACAGTACCTTCTTCTTTCGTTTCTTCATCTTGAATATCTTGAACTTCTACAACCAATCCACTGCCAGTGATAATTGGCGAAGCCGCTTCCTCTTCACCAGTAAATTCAGCTTCAATATTTTGTGGAATTTCCTCTGGAATTTCTACCTGAATCATTTCTTCTTCAGGTTCATCTTCAGCAGAAGGTATAATTTCAAGTAATGATTTTTCTTCTTTAATTTCTGGAATTATAGGTTCTTCTTCTAATTCAGGAATTATTTGTTCAGGTTGAATTTCTTCTTCTTTATTTTTAAGGATGAAATCATCAGGATTTAATGCTGGTAGTTCTTCTGGTTCATCAAAGCTTGTTTTATCAATTCCAGCAATTGTATTCTCGCTTTTTTGTATTTGTTCTGTTTTTAATTCTTGTTTTGGTTCGAAAAATTTTATATTAAAAACGGCTACAAAAAATATCAATGCATATAAAACTAAAGCTAATCCAGCACCAGCACTTCCTAATAAACTGCTTAAAAACATCGACCCAAAAAAACCAAATGAACCAGCTATAACAGGTAATTGATTCCCAAATAAAAATCCTAAACTTAGTGATAACCAAATGCCAGAAAAGAAACTATATCGCAAAGTTGCTGAAATAGGAATAGGTTCTGTACTTGTAAGTAATACAATTCCAATAGCTAAAAATATGACAACAAAAGAAAAGGAAGCTAATCCAAATCCTTTATAAATAAATACATAACTTATCCAAGCACCTAAAATTCCTAAAGTATTTTCACTAATTCCGGGTTCACTTAAAATTAAAGTTCCCCAACTCATTTCTTTTACCAAACTTTGGTCGCCTTGCCAAGTCACTAAAAATGAGATTCCTGATAACAAAAGGAAGATTGCTAAAAAAATAAAAATTAGTCCGAGTGATTTAATAAACCGCTCATCTTTTAAAAAGCGAAGAGGTTTTAATTCTTTCAGTCCAGAATTTTTTTCTTTCTTTTTTTTAGGTGCTTTTTCCTCTTCAGGTTCAGTAAACTCCTGAACGTCACCAAATATTACTTTATTTTCTTTCGCTTTTTTTGCCATTTGCCGTATTGCGAATCTACCAATTTTAAGGGCGATTATTTCATTTTTTCTAAACCTTTACACAGTTTGAATGTCACTTATCTAATTTAAAAAACATTTTGGGCTTCATTCAAGGATTTGCCTTATTTTCGAGGCAAATTTTATTCTATGAATGATGTAATTGTTTTGTTTTTGGAAATCACCAAGTATTTAATTCCAGCATTAATTGTTTTTGTAATAACTTATTACCAATTCAAAATTTTCTTTGATACTGAATATCAGAAGCGCTTACTTGATTTGAAAGCCGAGCAAGGAAGAACTATGCAGCCATTGAAATTGCAAGCTTATGAAAGATGTATTTTGTTATTAGAAAGAATGAGTCCAGAAAATTTAGTGATTAGAGTTCACAAACCTGGAGTAAGTGCAACACAATTAAAGGTTGATTTAATTAATGAAATTAATTCTGAATTTAATCACAACGTTTCACAACAATTATATGTGTCTGGTCAGTCGTGGCAAGTAATTCGTGTTGTTAAAGAGGAAATGATTAATTTAATCAATACAGCATACCAAGATTTAGGTCCAAATGCAGTAGGTCTAGATTTAAGCAAAAGTATATTCGAGCAATTAATAAAGTTAGAGCATGCTCCAACTCATAAGGCATTGATTTTTATTAAAAAAGAATTCGATTTGGTTTTCGGTTAATTTGATAATGTAGTCATGGAAAAGAAATTTATAACCGATTCTGGTATTGAAATAGAAAGACTTTATTCTGAAGTTATTCCTAATACAGAGCAACCAGGTGAATGGCCATTTACTAGAGGTGTTCAGCCCGATATGTATCGCGGAAAACTTTGGACAATGCGTCAATATGCAGGTTTTAGTACTGCTGAAGAAAGTAATAAACGTTACAAATATTTATTGGCTAATGGCACAATGGGCTTAAGTGTGGCTTTCGATTTACCAACTCAAATTGGTTACGATAGCGACCATATGATGGCTGAAGGTGAAGTTGGTAAAGTGGGTGTTGCTATTGATAGTTTAAAAGATATGGAAATTTTGTTTGATGGTATTCAATTACAGGATATCACAACCAGTATGACCATCAATGCTACTGCATCAACATTATTATCGTTTTATATTGCTTTGGCTAAAAAACAAGGTGCCGATATCAAGAAAATTTCAGGTACTATTCAAAACGATATTTTAAAAGAATATGCAGCTAGAGGAACTTATATTTATCCTCCTAAACCTAGCATGCGTATTATTACTGATATTTTTGAGTACTGCAGTTTGGAAGTGCCAAAATGGAATACTATTTCTATTAGTGGATACCATATTAGAGAAGCTGGCTCTACTGCTGTTCAAGAAATTGCCTTTACGCTTGCAAATGCAAAAGCTTATGCTCAAGCTGCCATTGAAAAAGGTTTGGATATCAATGTGTTTGGACAAAGACTTTCTTTCTTTTTTAATGCACATAATAATTTCTTTGAAGAAGTAGCAAAATTCAGAGCAGCAAGAAGAATGTGGGCTAGCATTTCGAAAGATTTAGGTGCAACAAATCCTAAAGCAATGATGTTACGTTTTCATACACAAACTGGTGGTTCAACCTTACAGGCTCAACAAGCTGAAAACAACATCGTGAGAGTAACTTTACAAGCACTTGCTGCAGTAATGGGTGGAACACAAAGCTTACATACCAACGGATTTGATGAAGCATTAAGCTTACCAACTGAAGCTGCTGCTAGAACTGCTTTAAGAACCCAACAAGTTATTGCATTTGAAAGTGGAGTTATTGATACAGTTGACCCATTAGCAGGAAGTTATTTTGTTGAAAATCTAACAAATGAAATAGAGAAAAAGGCTTGGGAATACATAACTAAGATTGATAGTATGGGAGGCTCAGTTTCTGCAATTGAGCAAGGTTATATGCAAAGAGAAATTTCAGATGCTGCATATAAATACCAAAAAGAAATTGAAAACAACGAAAGAGTAATTGTTGGAGTGAATAAATTTACTGTAAAAGAAGAAGTAGCTCCTCCTGTTTTCAAAATTGATGAGAGCATTCGCGCTTCTCAAACAGAGAAATTAAAACAATTGAGGTCGGAAAGAGATGCAGCTAAATATGCTGCTGCAATGGCTAATCTTGAAGCTGCAACAAAAGAAGGAAGAAATGTAATGCCTTATATTATTGATGCTGTAAGTGAATACGCTACTTTAGGAGAAATTGCAGATAATTTTAGAAATATTTTTGGTGAATACAGAGCTTAATTTGAAATCAATTAGATAATACCATAAGTTGGAAAATAAAATAAACAAATGAGATATTTTTACCTCTTAGGATTTGTTATTCTTTTTGCTTGTCATTCGCCCCAAAAAGCTGTTTTTACTCAATCGAATTCCATTTCAATTTTAAAAGATTCAATTCAAGTTGTTGATTCTAATGCTTTGGTTTTAATAAATAAATACAAAAAGCATTTAGATAAACAGATGAATGAAGTAATAGCGGAATCTGTTTTTGATTTAAAAAAGGAATTACCCGAGGGCGCTTTAGGAAATATGGTTTCAGATATTTTGATGAAATACGCCCAAAGAAAGCCTGAAAATAAACCAGATTTTTGTGTGTTAAATCATGGAGGATTAAGAATTCCAACGATTTATAAAGGTGAAATTTCTATTAGAACTATATTCGAATTGTTACCATTTGAAAATATGCTGGTAATGGTTGAGTTAAAAGGTGAAGATTGCCGAAAATTGTTCGATTTAATTGCAGATAGTAAAGGTGCTCCAGTGGCTGGAATTACCATGGTGATTCAAAATGGAAAGGCAGAAGAAGTTAAAATTAATGGAGAAAATTTTGATCCAAATAAAACCTATAAAATTTTAACAAGTGATTATATCGCAAATGGTGGTGATCATGCCGATATGATGAAAAATGCTGTTAGTACTTTTCAATATGATATTAAACTAAGAGATGCTGTAATTCAGGAATTAAGATTGCTTACTAAAGATGGTGGTAAATTAATAAATCAAAAGGATGGAAGAATCAAAGTTCAATAGTAGGAGAGACTTTTTAAAAAGGACATCTTATTTAGTAGGATTTGGAGCATTAGCTAATACGCCTTTTCACTCATTTGGAAATGTACAAGCTAAAAAACTTACCATTTTACATACCAACGATTGGCACAGCAGAATTGAACCATTTCCTGAAATCGACAAACAAAATGCAGGTAAAGGAGGAGCAGCTTTCAGAGCAGCATTAATTAAAAAAATCAGGTCAGAAGAAGAAAACGTGCTTTTATTGGATTCTGGTGATATTTTTCAAGGAACTCCATATTTCAATTTTTATGGAGGTGAACTTGAATATAAATTAATGACCCAAATGGGTTATGATGTTGTAACTTTAGGTAACCATGATTTTGATAATGGAATTGAAGGGATTATAAAACAATTACCTCATGCCGGATTTAAAATTGTAAATGCAAATTACGATTTTAAAAATACAGCATTGGAAAAAGTAGTTTTACCATTTCAAATTATAAAAAAAGCTGGACTTAGAATTGGAATTTTTGGATTGGGAATTGAATTAGCAGGATTAGTTCCTGATAAAGCATTTGGAAAAATAGTTTATAATGATCCAATTATTGCTGCAGAGAAAACTTCAAAGTATTTAAGAGAAGAAAAAGGCTGCGATTTGATTATCTGTTTATCACATTTAGGCTTCAATTATAACGGAAAAAAAGCAAGTGACATAACATTATCAACATCTAATGCAGATGTGGATTTAGTGTTAGGAGGTCATACGCATACATTCCTTAATGAGCCTGTTATCAACACTAATAAAATCGGGAAAAAAGTAGTTGTTAACCAAGTAGGATGGGCAGGAATAAAGCTAGGTAGGATAGATTACACCTTTGAACCACTAGTAAACACTGCTACTATTAGTGGTTTCGATTCTATAAGTGTCGGAAACATTCAGAAAATTTAAAGTGTTAAGTAATTGTAATGTCTGAAGAGCTTTGATTATATAGGACTCTTCATTGAATGCAATAATTTCTTAACAAAATTCACTACAAAGTTTCTTTCATTACAAAAAATTTTTTTTTGCCCGATTAAAAATTGTGTTAGAAATCAGTGCATAAAAATTTTATATGAAATATTTATACATTTTGATGTTGATAACACTTTCCTATGTGAACTTTTTTGCTCATTTTTACGAACCGAATTGAAAGAAAAAGATATGACTGAAAAGACGTGTGAAAGTGTTTGGAATAGTATTCTGAAATTAATCCAAGACAATGTGCCAACTCAAAGCTTTAAAACATGGTTTGAGCCAATTAAGCCCATTAAATTAGATAATAAAGTATTAACTATCCAAGTACCCTCTCAATTCTTCTACGAGTGGTTGGAAGAACATTATGTGAATTTATTGAAGAAAACTCTTAAACAAGAATTAGGAGTTGGTGCAAGATTAGAGTACAATATTATTGTTGAGAATGGAACTAGTTCTTCTTCTCCTTATGTTGTTAATCTTCCTGGAAGTAGTTCTCAAAAAGGTGAGCCTCAACAAGCTGGTCAAGGTTTAAATTTAAATCCTGGAATCAAAAATCCTTTTATCATCCCTGGTATTAAAAAGGTAAACATTGAAAGTAATTTAAATACAGGTTTAACTTTTGATAATTTTATTGAAGGTGATTGTAACCGTTTAGCTAGAAGCGCAGGTTTAGCTGTTGCAAATAAGCCTGGTGGTACTTCTTTTAATCCTCTAATGGTTTTCTCAGAAACTGGATTAGGAAAAACACATTTGGTTCATGCTATTGGTAACCTCATCAAACAAAACAGTAAAAACAAAATTGTTTTGTATGTACCAGTTGAAAAATTCATCAACCAATTTGTTGATGCAATTAGAAATAATTCTAGCCAAGATTTTATCAACTACTACCAACAAGTAGATGTTTTAATAGTTGATGATGTTCAGTTCCTTGAAAACAAACAAAAAACTCAGGAAATATTCTTTACTATTTTCAACCATTTACATCAACAAGGAAAACAAATCATTTTAACAAGTGATCGTGCTCCTAAAGATTTAAAAGGTATGGATGAGCGTTTGTTAAGCCGTTTCAAATGGGGCTTATCTGCAGATTTGCAGGTTCCTGATTTTGAAACACGTTTAGCTATTTTAGAACACATGATGTACAACGATGGAATTACTTTACATCGTGAGGTTGTTGAATATGTTTCTCATAATATCAATACCAATGTGCGTGAATTACAAGGTGCTTTAGTTAGTTTATTAGCTCAGGCAAGCTTGAATAAGAAAGAAGTAAATCTTGATTTGGCTAAACAAATCTTGAAAAACTTCGTAAAAAACAATACCAGAGAAATTTCTATCGAATACATTCAAAAATTGGTTTGCGATTATTTCACTATTCCTGTTGAACAAGTTAAATCAAAAACTCGTAAACGTGAAATCGTTCAAGCTCGTCAGATTTCAATGTATTATGCAAAAGATTTAACAAAATCTTCTCTTAAAACAATTGGTATGCATTTTGGCGGAAGAGATCACTCAACTGTTATTCATGCTTGTCAAACAGTTAATGACTTGATGGAAACCGATAAAAAATTCAAAGCCGATATCGATGAAATTGGCAAAAGAATTAAAATGAACTTAGTATAAAAATAAAAGCCTCGCGATGCGGGGCTTTTTTATAAGAAAAATAATGATTGTATCGATTATAGTTGCTGCTGCTGAAAACAATGCGATTGGAAAAAACAACCAGTTGCTTTGTCATTTGCCAAAAGATTTAAAATACTTCAAATCCATCACCAAAGGACATGCTATCCTCATGGGAAGAAAAACCTATGAGTCAATTGGAAGACCTTTACCTGAAAGAAGAAACATGGTTTTAAGTCGTGGTGATTTTAAAGCCGATGGTACAGAAACATTTTCTAATTTAGGTGAAGCTTTGTCAGCAGCTGCGGCTTCCGGCGAAACAGAACTTTTTATAATTGGTGGTGATACCATTTACCAACAAGCATTGGCTTTAACAAATCGAATTTATTTAACACGTATTCATCACCAATTTGAAGCTGATGCTTGGTTTCCGGCATTGGATGAAAAGGAGTGGAATTTGATTCATACCGAATTTCATGAAGCTGATGAAAAAAATGCTTACGATTTTACTTTTCAAACTTTTGAAAGGTTCAGTATCTAAATCTTAAATTTGTAAACTCAAACGGCTCGTCCGATAAACTTATTTTATGAATATTCTTTTAATTGGTTCAGGTGGCAGAGAACATGCTTTTGCAGAACAATTGTCTAAAAGTTCACATTGTTCTCAATTGTATATCATGCCGGGTAATGCCGGAACTGCTCAACTTGGAAAAAATATAACAATCAATCCAAATGATTTTCCTGCTGTTGCAGAATTTTGTATCAGTAAGGATATCAAATTATTAGTGGTTGGTCCTGAAGAGCCATTGGTTAGAGGAATTAGAGATTATTTTGAAGCTGATGAAAAACTAGCTCAAATAGCATTTGTAGGTCCCGGACAAGCTGGTGCTATTATGGAAGGTAGTAAAGATTGGAGTAAAGCTTTCATGTTGAAGTATGGAGTTCCAACTGCTGCATATCAAACCTTTACAGCTGAAACCATAACTGATGGAATTGAATACGTAAAGAAACACAGTTTGCCTGTTGTTTTAAAAGCAGATGGACTTGCTGCAGGAAAAGGTGTTTTAATTTGCCAGACACATGAAGAAGCTGTTGATGAACTTAGTGCCATGATTGCCAATAAAAAGTTTGGTGATGCAAGTAAAAAGGTGGTGATAGAAGAATTTATGCATGGAATTGAATGTTCTGTGTTTGTGTTGATGGATGGCGTGAATTATGTGATTCTTCCAGTGGCAAAAGATTATAAAAGAATAGGAGAGGGCGAAACCGGATTGAATACTGGTGGAATGGGAGCAATTTCTCCAGTTCCTTTTGCTGATGAGATATTCATGCAAAAAGTAAAAGAACGTATTGTTGAACCTACAGTATTTGGCTTGAACCAAGAAGGAATTTCATACAAAGGTTTTGTTTTTGTTGGATTGATGGCTGTTAATAATGAGCCATTTGTAATTGAATACAATTGCAGAATGGGTGATCCTGAAACAGAAGCGGTTTTACCAAGAATTCAGAACGATTTTGTTGAATTGATGATGGCAACTTCAAATGGTAATTTAAATGAAGTTGAATTACAAATCGACCCAAGAGCTGCTGCTACAATTATGTTAGTTTCTAAAGGTTATCCTGAAGATTACGAAAAAGGATTTGTGATGAGCAATTTCGAAGAAGCATCAGGAAGTAAATTGTACCATGCCGGAACTAAAATTTCCGAAAACAACGAAATTCTAAGCAATGGCGGACGCGTTTTGGCTATTACTAGTTTAGCAGATACCATTCAAAAAGCAGTAAAAATTTCGAGAGAAAACGCAGAGAAAATTGAATTCGAAAACAAATATTATAGAAGAGATATTGGGTTTGAGTTTATGTAAAAAAGATGTGAATATTTCACCCCACAAACTTCAACAACTGTATTCCTTCTTTAAAAGGGATATAATCATGTCCGTTTTTTTTGTTTAAAATGGCTATTTCACTCATTATTCTCCAGTGTTTTGCCATTTCTTTTAATGCATAAAAATAACTGTGTTTGGAGTCATAAATATGTGTTGGCTCTGCTCCGGCACCATTGAGTTCAATAACTTTAAAGCCTGTTCCTGATTCAAATTCTTCCCAGGTATTGTATTTGATATCAAACCTGCCATAATAAAAACCTTCAATTTGTTTACAATAAGCATCGATGGTTTGGTTTAATTTTTGGTTGATTTTAAAACTAATATCTTCAAATCTTGAACCTTTACAATGATTGCCCATTCTGCTTAAAACTAGACTTTGGTTTTTGGAAGGAATAAAATTCTTTAATGAAACATTGTTCTCAAACAAAGCATTTTTATGTTTATGATACCTGAAATCATTTTCTACGATTTCTTCTACTGTACGAATTCCATCTCCTGTAATTTGAACCGGATGTTTGTAAACTATACCCGTAATTCTCCCTTCTTTTTGATTGGGATTTCTTACATAAAACAAACCAATTTCATGTTCATATGAAACATATTCTTGAATGAGAAAATCGAAATTGATTTGCTGAAAATAGGATATCAGTTCTTTTTCAGTATGAATTAAACTAACCATTTTTCCTCTGCAACCATCATTGGGTTTTAAGATAAATGGATAAGTAAAATCTTGATTTGCAATTTGAATCAGTTTTTCAAGTGAAGTGTCTTCTTTCAACAAAATAGATTTTGGATTATATGTTGAAGGGAGTAATTTTTCAATTTCACTTTTTCCTTCTAAACTCATTCCGCCATACTTTAATCCAGGATTTGCTGCCTGAAAAAAACCTGTTCCTTTTGATTTAATGCCCAAATAAACCAAGTATGGTAATAGTGGAAGGTATAAAGTATAACCCGGCCAATATTCCCAAGTAATGAGGCGATGCCATTTCAACCTAAATGAAAAAGGTATTTTCAATATTGAATATTAATTTGGTGATTGGTTTCTTGATTGAGTTGTAAGTCGAAATACTTGTAAAAACTAGTTTCTTCCCCAATAGCAAGCTGCGAAATACTGATGGTTTTCACCAAGTTGTTTCTATTCATTACAAATCCATTTTCTTCATCATGTTTTTGTTGATGAAACTCAAATAAATCGCTTGCATTTGGATTTGTATTCGTTTCTAAAAACGACAAAAACAGCTTTTCTCTTTCATGAATAATTTCTTCATCATACAATGTAACTGATGAGAAAATATAGTTAGTAGAATTCAGATCGAATAAAAACTTTTGCTCACCATCCCAAACCATTCTTTTAAGTTGGTCCCTTTCCTTAACAATCACCTGAAATGGTTCTATATCCTTTAATTGATAATGTTCTAAAGTATCAAAAGGACTATTGCTGGAAATGATATCTAAAACTACCAAACCCCGACTTTTAAGATAAGGTGGATTTGTTTCATGTCGTTTAAACTCGCCATTTAATAATACTACCGCATTTCCTTTGTTGTCGGTAGCAAACCAAGTACCGTTAGCCTGAGTATCCTTGGCATAAAAAATATCTTTGTTATTCAGCTTGTATAACTGAGGAGACAATGCTGGTAAACGTAAGGTTTTTTCATCCCTGTTGGATGTTAGTATAATTTGATTGTTTTGAACAATTACACTTACTGTGCACATAAGCTTTCACGGTAATAAACAGTAGAAGGTGAAACACCGAAATTTTGAGGCAATTTCATGTCGGTTAAATTTTCAATCGCAATTCTAATTAATGCCTGATGGTGAATACAATGCTCAAGATTAAAAGCTAATTCTCTATTATAACTAGTGTCAATAAAAAACACTTTTTCATCTATTAAATAATTTGATTGCAGTTTTTTATCAGCCTTTTCTAGTTGAAGTATAATTTGAGAAATGCCTTCAATTGCAAGTTTAGAATCAATTTCTAAGTTTAAATCTCGTTTTCTATTGTCGTAACTGAACTCTCCATTTTCATAACCGGCCAACATACAGTAGAAAAATTCAATAATATGTCGGCAATGCTGACCAATAGTTCCATTGTTCAATAAAGCACAGGATTGATTGTATTTGTTATCTTCTAAATTTTGAAGTACAAAAGCTAATTCAGTTAATGTATTTTTAATTTTTTCGACCATAGAAACTTTTGACTAATTGAAATAAAACATTCCTATTCACAAAAACAACTATTGAGCAACAAATTGCAGTTATAATTGCTAATATAAATAATTTTCCTCCATCATTTTGAACATTAATTCCAAGAACAAATAGGTGAGAAAATATAGCGCCCATCATGGTTGATAATCCTAGTAAAGCTCCATAAACTGATGTTTTGGGAATAAGTAATAATATACCTGCAATTAATTCTATGATTCCGGTTCCAATTCTGCCATATGGTTCAATGTTTAAAATGGTGAAAATATAGATACTTTCGGGTGCCGCAGTAAATTTGAAGAACAATGTTTGAAGCATGATAACTGCGGCTATAATTTTGATTAGCCAATAAATTAGGTTTGATATTGATTTCATTTTATCTGATGTTTATTTGTTGATTTTAATCCAGTTAGCGTCTGCTTTCAACTTAAGATTTTGTTCATCTTTGTTCCAGCTTTTTAAAGTGTTATTGAAATAGGCATTGTAAAACAGGTAAAGTTTCCCGTTTAAGATTTTAAAAGTCTCTGGATCAATTTCAACTTTTTCTCCCTTTTCTCCCATGGCATAAGCGCACCAACCACCATATTGAGGAATGAAATAAGCTGGATTCTTTATGAACAAGTTTTTATTGTTTAAAGAAGAGAAATAGTATTTTATTCCTGAAATAGTTACTGAATAGGTTTCACTTCCTTTTACCGCTTTTTTTAGCAAGAAATAAGCAACCACATCATAACCTGAAACGGCAACATTATTTGAAACTAAAATATGTTTGGCTATATAATTTGGTGGAGTACTTTGTGCTTTAATTTGTCCTATACTGATGAACAAAAATAATAGTACTATTAATTTGAATTTCATTTTATCTGTTGATTTGAATGGATGCCTGAGAACTTTTACCTGTTTTAGTATTTTCTAATAAAATATAGTACAAACCATTTGGTTGACCTGATATTGAAATAGCATTGTTACTTGAAAATTCGCCGCTTTGGATGCTTTCACCTATTAGATTTATTAGCACATATTTATAGTTTTCAGTATCGTTTGTATAAATAAAATCACTTGTTGGATTTGGATAAACATGAAGTTTGGTTATTCCGTTTATCTCACGAATAGAAGAACTGATTTGACTTAATGTTGCACTTTTACCAGATTGAATCATGGTTTTGTTACTAGACTCCTGAATCATTGCCACAGCAAATAGTCTTTTTGAATTCCAGATATTTTTTATAAAAACAGATTTTGTAATGTTAATACTTGTTCCAATTGCAGCTGGTAAACTAATGCTTTCCTGATTGCCATGTCGAAGTACATGATAATGTTCAGACTCACCATTCCCACCATCAACAAACACTGTATCTTCAGCTAATCCTGAAAATAAACTTGCCATATTTAGATTACTTTCAGCAACTTTTTTAATCTGAATTTCGTAGTTTAATGAATCTGTATTGGTTTGTTTTATGTTGATTTTTACTTCAAAAGCTGATGTTAAATTCTGAAACGGATTAAATAAAGCAGCATCATTATAATTTGCTGAAGCTGAAATGACACTTCCATTGATAACCAATCTGGGAGTACCACCATAAATGCCGTAATAATTGGTTCTAGCATCATTGGTAACAGTGTTTTGTTTGCTAAGAATGCAGCCAATGTAAGGTGAACTTGGATGGATACTTAAATGTGTGATATCTTTTTGAGCAAATACATTGGCATGAAATCCGGGATTTCTGTTTTTACAAATACTACAACGTGTATTGGTAAAATGTTCAACTATTGAATTCAAAGGAACTTGCTGTGCCTTGATAATCGATATAGATAAAATGAAACTAAAAAATAGGAAGAATTTTTTCATGGTAATTATGATTTGTTTTTATAATAGTCGCTTGACCATTTCAATCCTTACATCTATTCTGAAATAATTTTTTCAAGTTTATCTTTTAGTTCATCTGAAGCTTTTACTTTTTTATCTTCTAAAAGAGATTCTTTGTATAATTTTAATTGATTATCGATGATATCTGATTGATGAATAAAGTTTTGGCAACATTTACAGAAATGAATGTGAATTTTCATTTCAATCCTTTGTTTAAAAGGAAAGCTCACTTCATCCTTTTTAAGATAATTCAGTGAAACTTCTGAGCAATTATTTAATATTCTATTGATATAACTTTTCATGATTTTAAATGATTTCGTTTTTTTCTAAACAAGTTCTGAAAATGGTTTTAGCCCTAAAAATGATAACCCAAAAATTGGCATCAGAAATTTCGTATTGACTACAAATACTTTTTGTCTCTGTTTCGTCGAAGTATTTTGCTAAAAATATACTCTTTAAACGATGTGGCATTTTTTCAAGACACTTTTCCATTGCTGCAGAAAAATCCTTACTAATTACAGTATGATCAGCATTGTTTGAGATATAATTGGGAGAAATTTTATTAATCCAGCGACCAAAATTATGTGAATCAAAAAAGTGATTTCCAAATTCATCATCTGTTTCTGAAATATAGGATGAGAAAGGTTTTTCGAATTTTTTCTTTCTGTAGTAATCAATGATTTTGTTATTCAGAATATTAGTTAACCAAGTTTTTTCTGAACAATTTCCTCTAAATGATTCCTTGTTTTTAAATGCAGCTAAAAAGGTATTTTGAACCAAATCTTCTGCTTCAGATTGATTATTGGTCTTAAAAAGAGCAATATGATACAGGTAATCAGCATAATTACTAACCCAGTTTTTTGTGTCTAAAAGTTCTTCCATTAAAATGAAAATTGGTAATTTACTTCAAAGGTGAATGCTCTTGTTAGTCCATCTGGCCTCACTTTTCTAACTACCATTGGAGAGGCCAATGATAAACCAAGATTTGATTTTTTATTAAGTTGATAGGCCATGGTTGCGTTTATGTTTAAGGTTAAGCCTTCTGAACCAATTATTTCTTTTCTTTCGTTTAATAAATTTAAGTAAGTATCATTTCCTAAATGATAAATTCCAAGCATCTGGCCACCAATCAGGAATTTTGAAAATGGTTTTTTATAAGCCAAACTAGCTATTAAATCTGGATTTCTTTCAAATCTATTGGTGCTTGGGAAAGGAATCATATCAGCAGCTGGACTGAAATAATTGTTATTGTTTTGAGTTATTGGTGCTTGAATTAAATTGAAAAATTCCCAATTCTTCCATTTTAACCAATAACCTGTTATAAGATCTGTGGTTCCTAAGGAAGTTTGGTAAACCATTGGTAATGAGATTCCATTGTTTTTAAAATTTGAATTGTTTAATGGGATTTTTACAGAACCTAAAATTTGCACATCAACCTTTGAGTTCGATTTTAGCAAATAGGTTCCTTTTAAATAAATATCACCTACATTAAAAACAGAGGCTAAGTCACCATTGATATAGGAACCTGTAAGCTTTATTTCACCAATTATTTTTTTGCTTAAATGACCTGAAAGAAGAAAATAATTGGAATTAATAAAAACCCCTTCTTCTCCCAATGCTACAATATTCCCAAAAGCAATTGTTTTTCTTTTTTGAATTTCTTCAATTGAATCTTGCTGACGATGAAATGATAAAGAACAAGCGCCAGCATCACTACAACCTTGTGCAGATAGTTTAAATTGGGAAATGATAATTAAAACTAATAGTAAAATTTTTCTCATGGGTTTGATTTATTTTACTATTAGACGAGTGGTATTTCATAACCTTACAAATTTTTTCAAAAAAAAGACCGACTCAAATTTTGAACCAGTCTTTTTTATGTTTTGAAGAAAATAGTTTGCTGAAAAGCTTAATTTTTTGTGAATGTCAATCTTTTGTCTTTAGCCACATATTTTGCAAAAGCCAAAAGTGCTCCTGTTACCATAATGTTTCTAAAAAAGTTAACCATTTCCAATTCCATTTCTCGGCTTTGTTCACTAGCCATCATGGTTTCCGTGTTTAATTCATAACCCAAAGCTCTTGGTAAATGAACTAGAAAAGCCATTAGAATTACATAAAGTGCCATAAGACTATAAGCCAGTTTATCATATTTACCAATAACTGCACTGCTAATAAAAAGTAAAATACAGATTAATGTAAAGTAATTCCAGAAATAGGGGAAGGGGATATAGTCAGGAACAAAAGCTGCTCCAACATCAGGTTTTCCTAAATGTAAACCTACGTATAAGAAAAACGATATTGGGAAAATATATCTCCCTGTTCCAAGAATTATGTCCATGTTAATTAGTTGGAAAAGGAATTAAAGCTCTTATTTCAACATGACTATTTGGGTATTTCAAAATCGGACAAGTTTTGCTCCATTCTTCAACTTCTGAAATTGAATCTGATTTGCAAATTAGAAATCCAGCAACCAAAACACCATTTTCATCTTTATGCGGATGTCCGGTTTTTGTTTCTACATTGTTTACAATTGAAGCTTCATACTTCATTGGAGCTGTGCTTACCAATTTTCCTTGCATGGCAATATTTCCAATCCAGGCTTGCCATTTAGGCATGTCTTCTACCATTTCTTCATTGGTAGATACGTAGCCATTCTCTCCGCTAACATTACGGAATAATAAAAGATACTCTGTCATTTCTTTGATTTTTAATTGTGATTTGATGAAGCAAAAATGGCCTTCACAATTTTTATCAAAGTCGACAAAAGTCTATAATTTAGATTTTAATCTACTAAACACATCTTTGTTGATTCCTAAGTAAGATGCAAGTAATTTACTTGGAAGCCTGTTCATCAAAGTAGGTCTGTTTTTCATCAACCACTGAATTCTTTCTAAAGCTGATAGCGCAACAAAAGTATTGATTCTATAAACTGAATTGGCATAGGAAGCTTCCAAAATTTGTTTGTAAACTTTATCAAATTGAGGAACCGTTTCCATCATTTCTTTGAATCCAGCTCTGTCAATCATTAATAATTCACAAGGCTCAATTGTTTTAATGTTTTCAGTTGCAGGATTTCCACTACCAAAGCTAATTAATTCACTACACCAGCTGTCTTCAATAGCAATATCTCTGGTGGTTTCATTCATTTCTTTATCATAAACAAAAACCTGTAAACAGCCTTTTGCCACAAAATAAACAGCATTACAAGGTTCTGATTCCCTTAATAGAAATTCATTTCTTTTTACCTGAATAACTTTGAACTTAGAAAGCACCAAATCCATATTTTCGACTTCATTACCTAGTCTGGAAATCAAATGTTGTTTGAGTTTTTCTAGCATGATTTAGAAATAATTTCTATTGTAAAGCATTGGCAATTTTAATTCAACCGAATTATATATAAAATTTTTATTGATAGAAAGAAGCCACATTCTAAAAAATTGCAACTTAATCCTCGATAGCTTCAATTCCCTTTTCTTTTAGTTTCTCTAAAGCATCTTTCATTGTCTGAATTTGTTCCTTGGAATGACCTTGCCAAAAACTTACTTCACCTACTATTTTAAAAGGATGTTTAGAACGAAATGATTTACTTGGATTACCCGGAAATCTTTGGTTGGTTAAATTCGGATCATCTTCAATTTCGCCTGTTGGTTCAACTAAATAAATACGCTCACTTCCTTCTCCCAAAGCCAGTTCTGCTCCCCAAATAGCCGCATCTAAGGTTGAAGTTAGGTAAATATACTTGGCTTGCTTTTGTTGTCCGTAATTAGAGTTCACACCAATTTCAATCATGTCACCAGGATTTAAATCAGCCTTTGTGCCATGAAAATAAGTTTGGCAAAGTGGAGTAGGTGAGGAGTAATTTGTTTGCGACATGTTATTTAAATTAAAGACTATTTTTCAGAAAATGAGATTCAATTTCTTTATTTTTTAGAACAAAATTAATTTAGTTTATTCTTAAAAAATCAAAAAGGCCACTTCAATTGAAGCAGCCTTTTTGATTTGATAATCTTTTATCAATTATTTCTTCTTCGCTTTCGGAGCTACATAATCCGGCATCGCTTTGATATCGGCTTGTAGGTTTTCGTTGTTTTTCATGTAAGCATCATCACCATCAGCTTTAGCCAATTCCATAGATTTGGCTGATGATTCCATTGCTCCTGCATAGTTTTTCATGTCTTTTTGAATTTTAGCTTTTAATAACCAAACCCAATATGCTTTAGGATTTGCTTCAATCGCTTTGTTAACCCATGTTAATGCTTGGTTTAAATCTTTGTGGTTTTCATAGTAATAGTTGGCTGCACCAAAATAAGGTCTGGTATCTTTTGCCATTACTGTTTCAATTTGTTTGCTGATTTTAGCATCATAGTCAGCTGTGATGTCTAAAGAAACAATTGTTTGTTCCCATTTGATATTCAATCTGCACTCATTCAAACGCATATTGTTCAATTCAATGGTAAATGTTTCTGTATAATCTTTAGTTGCTCCAGCTTTTACATTTACTCTTACAACATCGTTTTCTTGTTTGTAAGCATCAGGACTGGTTACATCTAAATCTTTGCTAATAATTACAACCCATTCGTTTTCTCCTGGGATGCTCAATAAACCATATTTTCCGGCTTTTACATCTGTGCCGTTAACTTTTACATCTTCATGGAACTGAATAGTGGTTGCGCCGTTAGCTCCGGTTCTCCAAACTTTACCAAATGGTACAACGTTTCCAAATACTTTTCTTCCTTTTGCACTTGGTCTTGAATATGATAATTCAATCTTGGCTGTAGCAAAATTTTGGCTAATTGTGGTAGTTGGACTAGGTTGAGGAAATGGAATGCTTTGCGATTGTGCTTGAGTGAATAACAAGGCACAAGCTGCAATAAGTAATAATTTACGCATCATATTGTTTTAATTTTTGAGCACGCAATTTGAAGGTTTATGTCCAAAAAACATAATTGTTTCTGTTAAAAAATCTTTCACTTTTTAGGTTTTTCAGTTTCTTTTTGCTTTTACTTTGCCCCAAAATAGCAATATGTCAGGTTCATTTTTAAAGGATATGAAATCCATTCTGCAAACTCCCATCCAAAAAGGAAAGGATGTTTGGATTGCAGATACAGCCCGCGTTTTTGGTAAAGTAATTTTGGGTGATGAGTCTTCTGTTTGGTTTTCTGCTGTATTACGTGGCGATTCCGACCAAATTAAAATTGGCGACAGAAGCAATATCCAAGAATCTGCTGTGGTGCATGTCGACCCAGGTTTTCCAACTACTATTGGAAACGATTGTATCATTGGTCATGGAGCCATTGTGCATGGTGCAACTTTAGGAAACAATGTTTTGGTAGGAATGCATGCAACAGTTTTAAACGGAGCTCAAATTGGAGATTTTTGTATCATTGGTGCTCATGCTTTGGTAACAGAAGGAACTATTATCCCAGATTATTCCATTGTTATGGGGGCTCCTGCCAAAGTTGTAAAACAAATGAGCGATTCACATGTTGAAAAAGTAAAGCGTAATGCGCAGGCTTATGTTGATTTAAGCAAAGAATACATCAAACATTACGGAAACAATTCATAATATGAATTCCAATAAATCTTCCTATCACCAAATGAAATCACCACATTTAATCATAATTGGCGGTGGTTTTGCAGGTATCGAAATGCTCAAACAATTGAACGGTTTGCCCATTAAAGTAACCCTGCTCGATAAAAATAATTACCATACTTTCCAACCTTTGTTGTACCAGATTGCTTCAGGTGGTTTGGGTCCCGATGCCATTGCTTATCCGCTTCGAAAAATTGTTGGTAGGATCCCAAATATTGCTTTCAGAATGGCAGAGGTAAAATCTATCGATACCAATCAAAATAAAGTTATTACAGATATTGGTGATTTTACTTACGATTATTTATGCATTGCTACAGGTTCTGCTACCAATTTTTTTGGTAATAAAAACCTGCAGGAATTTGCCATGGAATTAAAATCGATTCCGCAAGCATTGGATTTAAGAAGTAAAATTCTACAAGAGTTCGAAAAGGCTGTTTCTCAAACAGAAAGTGGTCAGATTGAACAAACACTGAATTTTGTAGTAGTAGGAGGTGGCCCAACCGGAGTAGAAACTGCAGGTGCAATAGCAGAAATTAAAAACAATGTTTTGCCATCAGACTATTCGGAAATCAACAAGAACTTCATGAAGATTCATTTGATTGAAGCATCAGATAGAATACTCGCTGCTATGTCGGAAATCTCTTCTGAAAAGGCAACGCAGTTTTTAAAGAATCTTGGAGTTGAAGTACATCTCAAAACACAGGTTAAAGATTTTACTGGAACCGAATTACTTCTGGGTGATGGCAGCATCATCAAAACAGAAACTGTGATTTGGGCTGCCGGAGTTAAAGGAGAATTTCCTCAAGGAATTGAGAGCAATTCAGTTGGAAGAGGCAATCGTATTTTGGTAGATGAATTCAGTAGAATCAAAGGATTGAACAATGTGTTTGCAGTGGGCGATGTTGCTATGATGACACATGAAGAGAAATATCCAAACGGACATCCAATGGTAGCGCCGGTTGCTGTTCAACAAGCCAATTTGTTGGTGAAGAATTTGCAGGCAATCATCAACGGAAAAGAAACAAAAGCATTTAGCTATTTCGATAAAGGCAGCATGGCAACGGTGGGCCGACATAGAGCAGTATTTGAATCATTTGGTATTAAAATGCAAGGCATCATTGCTTGGCTTGGTTGGATGTTTTTACATTTAATGTTATTGGTAGGATTTAGAAACCGATTGGTAGTTTTTGTAAACTGGCTTTGGAATTATGTATCCTACCAAAGAGCCATCAGGATTATAACAAGGCCTTATAAAGGGAAGAATTGAAAATTTCTCACTAGCACCGTGGCTTCAGCCCGGTGCTAGTGAGAAATATATATTGATTGTTTCTCACAAGCTTAATTCTTCATCCTATAGAAAAAGAGAAATTAAATCAGCAAATTCTTGGCTCACATTAATTCTTCTCCTTTGTACAATTGAAGAATAAAAATCCCAACGAAATCTTGCTGATTTCTCACTAGCACCGTGGCTTCAGCCCGGTGCAATTGAGAAATAAATAATGAAAGTATCTCAAATGATTTTAGCTAAAATTAACACATGTGAAACAAATGATTTTTTAATTCAAATGATAAAGAAATTGATACTTTATTGAATATTTCCAAGGACGTTAAATAGCAAATATTTATTCCTACCAGTGGTAAATATCTTAGTTAATAAATTACTTAGAAAGTTGATCGATATCGTCAAGGTCTCTTAGTCTGCCGGATTCTTTTTTATTTTTCAGGAGGTCGTTATACCCAATAAAGTTAACAAGAAGATCTTCGATTTCTACTTGAGTTTTATTTTGAAAACAATCTATAAAAGTTACACCATCTATTTGAGTTAGAAGGTCAATTCTTAATGGTGGATAGCCTAATTGAATAATGTTACCTTCTTTAATGAAATCATCCTCTTTTAATCCAAATGAAGAAAAGCCAAATTGATCAATACAAATTAAAATACTTTTAGCATTTTCTTTAGTTGGATTTAACCAAATATCTAAATCTCCTGTATATCGCGGATGTCCGTGAATACCTACTGCATAACCCCCAACTATTAAGTATTCGGTATTATTTTTGATTAATAATTCTACAAACTCTTTGAAGTCTTGGTTGAACATCCTTTTTTAAACTTAAATATTGTTGTCGAAGTATTTCAATTGTTTCTAATCGCTCTTTTACGCTCCTAGTAGACCAATAGGAGAAGTCGGAACTTTTTTCCTTTAAGGATGTAATTTTAAGAACCTTTTCCATATTCCAAATTTAATAAAATTTACTGTTATTTAGTTAAAAATCTATTTGGAATTTCATGAATTAAAATAGAAAAAATCCAAACGAAATCTTGCTGATTTCTCAATTGCACCATGG
>JBIMKP010000045.1:0-35252 GCA_051861545.1 Bacteroidia bacterium
AGTAATGCTTCATTTAGCATTCTACTTCCTACTCCTATTTTAACCTCTCCAAATGGTGGTGAAACTTGGAGAGCAGGTAATACTCAATCTATTACTTGGAATGCTAGTACTGTTGCCAGCTCTGTGAATATTGAATATTCTGTAAATAATGGTAATACGTGGAATACTATTGTGAATGGCGCTTCCAATACCGGAACTTATGCATGGACAGTACCTCAAATGCATACTTCAAACCAAGCATTAATCAGAATTACCAATAGTTCATTCCCTACTGCAATTGATACTTCAAATGCTGTTTTCACCATTAAAGCTCCAGTTACAATCGATTATCCTAATTTGAGTTCTGATACTTTAACCGGCTGTTCAACAATCAATATTAGCTTTAGTAAATCTACATCTTTAGAAAATTATACTTCTGGTTCTTTCTGTTATTCGCCTTCTATTTATGGAGCTACCTATGGTGCTAGTTATGAACTCTATTATTCAATTAATGGTGGTGCTTGGAATTATATTTCAGCGACAACTTTACCTTGTGGTACTCAGTCAGGCGCTTTAAGCTGGACAGTTCCTGATGTGGCTACAGGAACCGTTAAACTTAGAATCAATGCTCGTTACAATACTCAACAATATGGCTCTAATCCACCAACATTCTGGATTGATTCTTCTGATTTTGAAATCCCTGTAAAAAATCCTTCTGGTACAATTGTGGTTACTGCTCCAAATGGTAGTGTTAACTTAAATGCTTTAACTAATTATAATACTACTTGGACAGCAAATGGCACTTCTGGTTTCTTTGATGTATTGTATTCTAGTACAGGTTTAAATGGATCGTATTCTTCAATTGCATCAAATATTACGGCCAACTCATTTACTTGGAACGTCAACAATACGCCTTCAACAGCAGTCTTTATTAGAGTGCAGGATAAAAATAATACTTGTAGAAAAGATTTTAGCAATGCTCCAAATACAATCATTGCAGCAACTCCTGTATTAACTGCTCCTAATGGTGGTGAAACTTGGAATATCAATACAACACAACAAATTACTTGGAATCAAAATACTTTATACAATAATGTACTTCTTGAATATTCAACTGATAATGGTTCCAATTGGAATATCATTAGTTCTTCTGCTCCAAATACTGGTTCTTTCGATTGGATTATTCCTAACGTAATTAGTTCACAGGTTTTAGTGAGAATAAGTAATAATGGGAATACTTCTTCTTTTGATGTAAGTAATGCTGCTTTTAATGTTATTTTACCTAAGCCTGTTTTAACTTCACCTAACGGAGCTGAAACTTGGAGAGCTGGAAATACTCAAAATATTACATGGAATACTTCTTCTATTACTAGTGCTGTTAAAATTGAATATTCTACCAACAATGGAAGCTCTTGGAATCTCATTACTTCAAGCACAAACAATACGGGTTCATTTGCTTGGTCAGTTCCTCAAATGCACTCAACATCACAAGCTTTAATTAGAATTTCAAGTACATCATTTACTTCTGCTGTTGATACCTCTAATTCAGTTTTCACCATTAAAGCTCCGGTTACAATTGATTACCCTAATTTAGTTTCTGATACTTTAACAGGTTGCTCTACCATCAACATAAGTTTTAGTAAATCTAATTCTATAGAAAATTATACTTCAGGTTCATTTTGTTACTCACCTTCTATTTATGGTGCTAGTTATGGTGCTAGTTACGAATTGTTTTATTCTACAAATGGTGGTGCTTGGAATGCTATTTCTGCTACAACTTTAGCTTGTGGTAGTCAGTCTGGCTCTATTAGCTGGACCGTGCCGGATGTTGCTACTGGAAACGTTAAACTAAGAATCAATGCTCGTTACAATACCCAACAATATGGTTCAAATCCACCTACATTCTGGATTGACTCTTCTGATTTTGAAATCCCTGTTAAAAATCCTTCAGGTACTATTGTTGTTACTGCTCCAAATGGTAGTGTCAATTTAAATGCTTTAACCAATTACAATACTACTTGGACAGCAAATGGGACTTCAGGTTTCTTTGATGTATTGTATTCAAGCACTGGATTAAATGGTTCATATTCTTCAATTGCGTCAAATATTACTGCCAATTCATTTGCATGGAATGTTAACAATACTCCTTCAACAGCAGTTTATATTCGTGTTCAAGATAAAAATAATACATGTAGAAAAGATTTTAGCAATGCTCCAAATACCATTATTGCGGCAACACCTGTTTTAACTGCTCCTAATGGTGGGGAAACTTGGAATGTGAATGCAGTGAGACAAATCACTTGGAATGTTAATTCGCTTTATTCTTCTGTTTTGATTGAATACTCTACCGATAACGGAAATAATTGGAATATCATTAGCTCATCTGCGCCAAATACAGGTACATTTAACTGGACTGTACCTTTTATATCAAGTAATGAAGCAAGAATCAGAATAAGTAATACAAACAACCCTACAATATCTGATATTAGTAATAACGTGTTTAACATTCAAATTCCAGCTGCAACACTTACCTCTCCTAATGGTGGTGAAACTTGGTATGCAGGAACTACACAGAATATAACTTGGTTACCAGCAAGTATATTCAGTCCAACAGTAAACCTTGAATTTTCATTAAATGGAGGACAAAGTTGGGAAACTATCATTAACAATATCAATAATACAGGAACTTATAACTGGACTATTCCCAATAGAAACTCTGCAAATGCTTTAATCAGAATTAGTAACAATTCGAATACAAATTATTTTGATGTAAGTAATGCATTAATGACAATCAGACCATTTGTTAGATTAGTTTCTCCAAATGGAGCAAATCAATTGGGCTCTTGCACACAAACTACCATTACATTCGAAAAAGCGCCATCATTTTCATCATTTAATTTAGAATACTCAGTTAATAATGGTTCTAGCTGGACCTCCATATTTGCAGCACAAACCTATAACAATACAATCAATACCTATAACTGGACACTTCCAAATGCATCTACATCACAAGCTTTGATGAGAATTTACCCGTCTACAGATGCAACAAAAGCAGATACCAGTGATGCGAATTTTACTATCAGAAAACCTGTAAATATCTTACAACCGAATTTTGGTGGAGTATTGGTAGTAGGTTCAACTTATACCATTAAATGGCAAAGTGATGGTATTTCAAACCTATATGATATCTCTTATTCAACTTCTGGTCCAACAGGTACATTTACCAATATTGTTCTTGGATACAATACATCAACTAACACCTATACATGGACAGTACCAAACACTCCTTCTACAAATTGTTATTTAAAAATAAAAGACAATGTTAATTCTTGTAAAGAAGATGTTTCAGATCTGGCATTTAGTATATCAACAGTTGCTAATCCGATTACGATTACAAATCCTAATGGAAGCGACACTTTGAATGCATGTCAGACTTATAATATTACGTGGAATGAAACAACAACAACACCAATTGGAAATTATAATATAGGTTACTCAACAGATAATGGAATTAATTGGGTACCTATTGTATCAAACTACCTAAGCTCGAATAAAAATTATCCTTGGATTGTACCAAACATTTCATCAACCAATGTTTTAATAAGAGTTCAAAGTGGCTTAAATCCATTGGTTTTTGACTACAGTGATGCACAATTCAGAATTAATCCAGGACGATTGGTAAGTAATAATGATACCAGTATTTGTTCAGGAAGTTTAGTTCAATTAAATACGACAGGTGGAAGTAATTATTCATGGACGCCAAGTACAGGACTTTCAAATCCTTCAATTGCAAATCCTGTTGCAAATCCTGCAACTACAACCCAATATATAGTTAGTTCAAATACCGGAACTTGTGTTTTAAGTGATACTGTAACAATTACTGTAAATCCATCAAATTCTGGTAGCGCATCTGTAATAGTTAGTCCAAATCCAGGAATAGCATTTTGTGCTGGCACAACTGCTACCTTTACTGCAATTCCTACAAATGGAGGTACAAATCCTAACTACCAATGGAAACTAAACAATGTAAATGTTGGCAGTAATAGCAGTGTATATATCAACAACCAATTAGCAAATAATGATATTGTTAGACTTGTGATGACCTCTTCATTGCAATGTTTACAGAATCCAATTGCAAATTCTAACAATCTCACTTTAACTGTTTTTCCAAACCTTGCACCAACAGCTACAATTAGTACTTCTAGCACAAGTGTTTGTCAAGGAAGTAGTATTACATTTAATTCTAGTATTACAAATAGTGGAAGCAGCCCGATTTACCAATGGAAGAAAAACGGAAACAATATTGGAACTAATTCATCGAGTTATGTGGCTTCTAACCTTGTTAATAATGATATAATAAGTCTAGACCTAAGCTCAAATGCAAGCTGTGCTAGTCCGGCAAATATTAGTTCAAATTCATTGTTAATGACCGTTTCAAACAATGTTACACCAAGTATTAGCATTAACTCATCTACAAATAATATTTGCTCAGGAACTTCAGTAACATTTACAGCAAGTATTACCAATGGAGGAAGCACACCAACTTATCAATGGAAGAAAAATGGAAGTAATGTTGGATCAAATTCAAGCACTTACATTACTAGTTCATTGTCTAATAATGATGTTATTACATGTGAATTAAGTTCAAGTTTAAGTTGTGTTACGTCCCAAACTGCCGGCTCAAATTCAATAATTATGGTGGTTTCTACGTCAATCATACCTTCAGTAAGCATTACTCCAAGTGCTAGCACCATTTGTTCTGGAACAAGTGTTTCATTTACTGCAAATCCTGTTAATGGCGGAAGTTCTCCTGTTTATCAATGGAAAATTAACGGAAGTAATGTAGGAAGCAATTCGCCGAATTTCAGTACTTCAACATTGAGTAATTCTGATATTGTTACTGTAACTTTAAGTTCTTCTATCGGATGTGCAAATCCAACATCTGCGATTTCAAGTGGAGTAAACATCACTGTAAATCCGAATTCTGCGCCAAGCATCAGCATTAGTTCTAATGCAAGTACTATTTGCTCTGGAACAAATGTTTTGTTCACAGCAAATGCAATCAACGCAGGAAGCAATGCAAGTTATCAATGGAAAGTAAATGGATTAAATGCTGGTGGAAATTCTGCAACATTTAATACTTCTTTATTAAACAATGGTGATTCTGTAAAATGTATTTTGAGTTCTGCAAGTAGCTGTGCAAATCCAAATACTGCAAGTTCTAACACGCTTGTTATAGCAGTTAATTCAATCAATACCCCATCAATTTCAATTGGAACAGCATCATCAACTATTTGCCAAAACAGTTTAGTTAGTTTTAGCTCTGTAGTTACAAATAGTGGAAGCAATCCAGTATATCAATGGAAAATAAATGGCAATAATGTAGGAACAAATTCAGCAAACTTTAGTACGAGTTCTATTTCAAACAATGATACAATAAGATGCATTCTAACATCTAATATAAGCTGTGCAACAACTGCCAATGTAAGTTCTAATTTAATTTATATGAGTATAGCAACGAATGTTATTCCTGCTGTAAGTATATCTACAACAAGTAGCTCTGTTTGTACTGGTTCTTTAGTTAGTTTTTCTGCTAGCCCAACAAATGGAGGTTCAAATCCTTCCTACCAATGGAAGAAAAACGGAATTAATGTTGGAATAAATAGTTCAATTTATAATTTAAGTAATCCTCAAAACAACGATGTCATTACTTGTATTTTAAGTTCATCTTCTAATTGTGCAAGTCCTTTAACTGCAAATTCTAATTCTATTTCACTAGCAGTAAGTAATCCTGTTACACCTAGCATCAGTATTGGAGCGAGTGCAAACAATATTTGTTCTGGACAAAATATAAGCTTCACTGCAACTGCAAGTAATGGAGGAAGCAATCCTGTTTACCAATGGAAGAAAAATGGAATCAACATTGGAACCAATTCCAATGTTTATAGCAGTTCAACATTAAGTAACAATGATATCATTACCTGTGAATTGCAAAGCAGTATTGGATGTGTAAGCGTTAATAATGTATTATCAAACACCATTACAATAACTGTAAACAACAGTTTAACTCCAACTATTGCTATCAATACAAGTTCTAATTCTGTTTGTAGTGGAAACCCAGTTACCTTTAATACTAACATTACAAATGGTGGAGCCAATCCAATTTTTATTTGGAAAAACAATGGTAATATTATAAGTGGAGCTAGCAATTCTTCATATAGCAGTAGTAATTTAAGTAACAATGATATCATAACTTGCGAACTGACATCAAATGCTTCTTGTTTATTAAGCAATCAAGCTTCAAGTAATGCAATTCAAATGCAGGTTAATCCTTTAGTTGCGCCATCAATTATAATTTCAACCAATACTCCTAATATTTGTAATGGTTCGAATGTTACTTTTAATGCTATTACAATTAACGGAGGTAATAATCCATCTTATCAATGGAAAATTAATGGTTCGAATGCCGGAACAAATAGCAGCTCATTCAGTAGTTCTAGTTTATCAAACAATGATGCTATAACTTGTTTATTAACTTCAAATGCTACTTGTGTTTCGTCAAATACTGTAATATCAAATGGCATTAATATGGGTGTAGGAAGTCCAGTTATACCTTCTATAAACATAACTTCTAATACCACCAGCATCTGCGGCAGTCAAACAGCAACTTTTACTGCAAACCCAGTAAATGGTGGAAATGCCCCAATCTATCAATGGAAAATAAACTCAAGTAATGTTGGAACCAATAGCAGTATTTTCAATCCAAGCAGCTTAAGTAATGGTGATATTGTAAGTTGCCAAATGACTTCAAATGCAGCATGTGCAAGTTCAGGAAGTGTAAGTTCGAATGGCATTACAATGTCGGTTGGCAATAGCTTAACACCTACAATTGAAATTTCAGCCAATACATTAAATGTTTGTTCAGGAGATAGTGTTCATTTCACTTCAACAATTACTAATGGTGGAAATAATCCTGTATTTACTTGGAAAATAAACGGCATTGTTGTTGGAACAAATAAATCGACCTATAGCACAAATAATATTAATCACAGTGATTTAGTAACTTGTCAATTACAAAGTAATGTGCTTTGTGCAAGTCAGAATACTGTTAATTCAAATACACTTACTATGAGTTTGAATTCAATTTCACAACCTAATGTAAGCATTCAAAGTTCACAAAACCCTGTTTGTTCAGGCTCATCTGTAAGCTTTACGGCAACAGCAAGTAATGCCGGAGCAAACCCTGTTTATACATGGAAACTGAATGGAAATACAGTTGGAGTAAATAGTAATGTATTGATATTAAATTCTGTTTCTGCATCTGATGTGGTTTATTGTCAGGTACGCTCTACTTCAAATTGCACATTTGGCTTTACAAGTAATTCAAACTCAATTACCATGCAAGTTGAAAACACTTTAACACCTTTTGTGGTAGTTAATCCAAGTAGTCAAAATATTTGCTCAGGAACAGATGTTAGTTTTACTGCGAATCCTGGTAATGGAGGAACAAATCCAAGTTATGTTTGGAAATTAAATGGCAATATTGTTGGTAGCAATTCATCAATTTACACGAACAATTCTTTAAGTATAAATAATTCTATTACTGTTGAAATGACATCTAATGCGAATTGTTTAAGCAAATCAACTGCTATTTCAAATCCAGTGAGTGTTCAGGTTAATCAATCTGTAACACCTACAGTATCTGTAAGTGTAATTCCATCTAAAACAGTTTGTAAAGGAACCAATGTAGTATTTACAGCCATTCCGGTAAATGGTGGACCAAATCCAATGTATCAATGGAAAATTAATGGTGTAAATTCAGGAACCAATTCAAAAGTATTTAGCAGCAGTAATTTCAATAATTTAGATATCATTACACTTGAAATGACAAGTTCAATGAATTGCTCAACAATTCCATTTGCGGAATCTGAAATTCAAACCATGGTTGTAAATGAAGTTCCAGCTAAACCAAGTATTAATCAAACTGGAAATGTTTTAAGTTCAAATTCACCTAGTGGAAATCAATGGTTATTGAATGGTAGTCCAATAAATGGAGCTAATGCATCAACCTATACAGCTAGCATTAGTGGAAATTATGCAGTAGAAGTTGAAAATTCTACTAACTGTAAAAGTGTTTCTAATATTTACAATTTCACTTTAACAGGGTTAGGTGAGTTTGGATTTGCTGATTTGGTTCAAGTTTACCCAAATCCATTTTCTGAAAAATTCGAACTTGAAATTTCGAACAGAGTTAACAATCCAGAAAAATGGGAAATCGAGATTTTCGATTTATTGGGAAGAAAAATTAAACAAATTGAAAGACCTCAACACATCAATCATATTGACCTAAAAGAAGAAAGTGCTGGGGTTTATTTGATAAAAATAAAAGTTGAAAATGAAATCGGTTTATTTAGAGTAGTAAAACAATAGATTCTTTATAATTATTTGATTTTTAAAAACAACTACTGTTTCTCAAAAAGCAGTAGTTGTTTTTTTTGTGAGAAGTGAAATTGAATTTTCAGAAGTTAACCAAAAAGGAAAATTTGTAAAATTATAATCCACTTGAAAAAAAAATTGAAATTCAAATTAAAAGCAAAATGAAACATTGGGAGCCCGAATTCCAATACACTTTCAGGGATTAATTCCAGCGAAATTTCGCAAACCACCTACCTTAATTATTGAGCCACATAATCATTCGTGAAAAATTTGTTCATACTTTTCTTGGTGATAAGGTAATTGTAAATGTATCTTCGGCGGCATAAATTTCACTTCCATACACGATGTTAACACTTAGATCCAAAGCCTTAGAAATTGTACAAAGTAGAAGTACAGTTGCTATTAACAAACCCGCTGAAAGGGTTTCAGAGTTTTTTTCCAAGAATGTTTTTACAGACCATGCCATGAAAGAATATCTTTCAAAAGAGGCTTATGAGGCTGTAACTGACGCAATTAAAAAAGGTCAAAAAATCGACCGTGCAATGGCTAATCAGGTTTCTTCTGGAATGAAAAACTGGGCTTTAAGTTTAGGTGCTTCTCACTATACACATTGGTTTCAACCTTTAACTGGTGCTACTGCTGAAAAACATGATTCGTTTTTCGACCCTCTAGAAGATGGTCGTGCAATCGAAAAATTCACAGGAAGTGCTTTGGTTCAACAAGAGCCAGATGCTTCTAGTTTTCCTAATGGTGGTATCAGAAATACTTTCGAAGCTCGTGGTTATACTGCCTGGGACCCTTCATCTCCTGCTTTCATTATGGAAAATACAGGTGGTAAAACTCTTTGTATCCCTACTATTTTCGTTTCTTATACCGGTGAAGCTTTGGATTTTAAAGCTCCTTTATTAAAAGCTTTACACGCAGTTGAAAATCAAGTTGTTGATATTTGTGCAACTTACTTTGATAAAAATATTACCAAAGCTCATGCTTCTTTAGGTATCGAACAGGAATATTTCCTAATCGATGAAGCCATGTGGTTTGCTCGTCCTGATATTATGCTTTCTGGAAGAACAGTAATTGGTCACTCTCCTGAAAAAGGACAACAATTAGAAGACCACTATTTTGGCTCTATTCCTCCAAGAGTTTATGACTTTATGGTTGATTTTGAAACTGAAGCTTACAAACTTGGTATTCCTTTGAAAACTCGTCATAATGAAGTTGCTCCTTCTCAATACGAGTGTGCACCTAATTTTGAAGAAGTAAACTTAGCCATCGACCATAACCAATTGTTGATGGATATTATGGATAAAGTAGCTTGCAAACATGGTTTTAAAGTTCTTTTCCATGAAAAACCTTTCTCAGGAATTAACGGAAGCGGAAAACATAATAACTGGAGTTTAATTACAAACACAGGTGTTAACTTACTTTCTCCAACTAATAATCCTGAAACCAATCTTCAGTTTTTAACATTTTTTGTAAATGTTATTAAAGCTGTTCATGATCACGCTGATTTATTAAGAGCTTCGATTGCTAGTGCTGGTAACGAACACAGATTGGGTGCAAATGAAGCGCCTCCAGCTATTATGTCGATTTTTATTGGTTCACAATTAACCAATGTAATGGAAACATTGTTTGCAAATAAAGCAGCAAGCAAAAGCAGCAAAGCAACATCGATTAATGTAATCAAAATCCCTGAAATTCTTTTAGATAATACTGATAGAAACAGAACTTCACCTTTTGCTTTTACTGGAAACAAATTCGAATTCAGAGCGGTTGGTTCTTCTGCAAACTCAGCTAATGCAATGATTGTTTTAAATACAATTATGGCTGATCAATTGAAGAAATTCAAAGTTGAAACAGATGCTTTAATCAAAAAAGGAAAGAAAAAAGATGAAGCTATCATTGAAGTTTTAAAAGGATACTACAAATCGAGCAAAAAAATTCTTTTTGAAGGAAATGGTTATGGCGACGAATGGGTAAAAGAAGCAGAAAAAAGAGGTTTGAATAATATTAAAAACACTCCTGAAGCTTTAGATGCTTATATCAGCAAAAAATCGAAAGATTTATTCGTAAGTAATCAGATTTTCAACGAGAAAGAATTAGAAGCTCGTTATGAAATCATGCAAGAACTTTATGAGAAAAAGATTGATATCGAAGCGAAAGTTTTAATTCAGTTAGCAACTTCTCATGTAATTCCTGCTGGTATTGCATACCAAAGAAATTTATCAGAATGCATCGAATCAATGAAATCTGCAGGTTTGAATAAAACTGATTATGAAATCCAAATGAATTTGGTGAAAACTATTTCTGGTCATATCAGAACCATTTATACAAATGTTGAAAAAGTGAAAGCTGAATTAGCAAAAGCACACCATATTTCGGACACACAAAAGAGAGCTTTAGCATATTGCACCAAAATTAAACCTCTTTTCGAACCAATTCGTGAAGGAAGTGATGCTTTAGAATTCTTAGTGGATGACGAGCTTTGGAAGCTTCCAAAATATCGTGAAATGCTGTTTATCAAGTAATTTCATAAAAAAGGCAGGTATTTTCCTGCCTTTTTTTATTTCTTAATTTCTAAAAAAAATCAAATCAATTGAACGAAATGCTCAAAAAGGCTTTTTTTCATAGATTTTTTTAATAAAATTGCGATTTATACGTTTCCAAGAAAACCTATTTCAAATGAGAAAAAGTTACTTTTTGTTTTTATTCCTTTTTGCTGTTAGCAGCACCACACTTTTTTTGAGTTCCTGCTCAAAAAAAGGTTCACTTTCTGCGGCTAGAGAAGCCTATGATAAAAAGGAATACTTTGTTGCAGGAGATAATTACCGCAAGGTTTATTCAAGTAGCAAAAAGAAAGAAGAAAGAATTGAAGCTTCTTACAAAGCTGCTGATTGTTATCGTTTAATGAACGACAACAAAAATTCTGAACTTTGGTATTTCAAAGCAATTAAACTTGATCCTAAAAATGCTGATGCTCAATTACGTTTAGCTCAAGCAAAAAAGAAAAATCAAGATTTTGATAAAGCTATTATTGAATTCAAAAACTACCAAAAAATGGGCGGTGATGCCGTTACTAACGTAGAAAAAGAAATAACAGGTTGCGAAAATGCCCTTAAATGGAAAAATATTAAAACACGTTATATCGTTGAAAACGTAAAAGGTTTAAATACACGTTGGCAAGATTTCGGTGCTGTTTACTTCAAAAAAGACCAATTGTTTTTCACCTCTGATAGAGAAAAAGGTGCTAGTAATACTGTTTATGGTTGGACAGGAAACGCTCATACTGATATTTACACAGTAACCTTCAAAAAAGACAAAAAGAACCCAAACAATATCACTTACCAAATGCCTAATTTGGTAGATAAAAAAGTACTAAATGGTAAAATTAACGAAGGAGCTATTTGCTTCGATTCTCGTTTTACTACAATGTACATGACTCGTTGTAATTACGATAATGGAGGAAAAGGAAAAAAATGCCAATTGTATATCTCTACTCTTTCAGGTACAGAATGGTCGGAACCAGCATTAATTCCTTTTAGCTTAGATTCTTTCAGTTGCGGTCAACCTTCAATTTCTAAAGATGGTCAAGTATTATACTTCTCTTCAGATATGCCAGGTGGTCAAGGTGGTAAAGACATTTGGATGACTACTTACAGCAAAAGAAGCAGAAGCTGGGGTGATCCTGTAAATCTTGGTCCTACAATCAATACCGAAGATGATGAAATGTTTCCTTTTATTCATGAAGATGGAACTTTATACTTCTCTTCAAACGGTCATACTGGTTTAGGTGGATTAGATATATTTTATACAAATGGTTCAGCTACCGATTGGAGTGATCCAATCAACATGAAAAGTCCAATTAACTCTGGTGCAGATGACTTTTCTGTAATCTTAGAAAAAGACAAAGAAAGTGGCTATTTCTCTTCAAACAGAGAAGGTGGCCGTGGACAAGATGATATTTACCGTTTCTACATGAACCCATTAATTTTCAACTTAAGTGGCGTGGTTCGTGACCAAAAAACAAAAGCAGTTCTTCGTAATGCATATGTAACTATTACTAGCAGCAGCGATACTGGAAAAATTGTTTTAAAAACAGATGAATCTGGTTCTTATAAATTACGTCTAAAATCAAAAACAGATTACGAAATATTCTCTGCTAAACAATACTACTTCGACAGTAAAATCTTTTATCAAACTACAAAAGGTTTAGAGGTTTCAACTGATTTAGTTCAAGATATTGATTTGATTCCAATGGATTTGAACTCTACTTTCACTCTTGAAGGTATTTACTATGATGTAGACAAAGCTGATTTAAGACCTGAATCAAGATTGATTTTGGATACATTAGTTATGACATTAAATAAATATCCAAATGTGCGTATTGAATTAGGTTCGCATACCGATTGTCGTGCTGATTCTGCTTATAATATTAATTTATCACAAAGACGTGCTGATAGTGCTGTTGCTTATATTATCTCTAAAGGAATTGATTCTTTAAGATTAGTTTCAAAAGGTTATGGTGAAAATCAATTGGTAAACGGATGTGCGTGCGAAGGACCGAATGAAGCTGTTCAAGGAAGAAAATGTAGTGAAGAAGAACATCAGTTGAATCGTCGTACTACTGTAAAATTCCTGGATTTAAATTATGTACCACCAGTTAAGGTTGATCCTGCTGCTCCTAAAACAGCGCCTGGTACTAAGCCTGGACAACCGGCACTAAGACCAGGGCAACCCCGAAGGTAAATATCATTGACATAGAAAAAGGCAACTAAATGTTGCCTTTTTCGTTTAATTTAGTTGCCAAGAAATAGCACCATGACTTTAAAAAAATTACTTTTTATAATTCTGTTATTCTGTAGCCAATTTTTATTTGCTCAGGAAAATCAAACTCCTGTTTATCAATATGATTTAGATAAGGCAGATATGGCTTTTCTTTCAAAAAAATACAATACAGCAGCTGGTTTATACCAAAAAGTGTATAGTAAAATTAAAAATGCGGATGAAAAACAAAAGGTATTATTCAAAATAGCTGAAAGTTATAGAAAAAGTAACAACTTTAAACAAGCTATTAAATGGTATGAAGAGGTTTTAAACAGTAAATATCCTGATCCAAAAGTTCTATATAGTTATGGACAACTATTAAAAAACTACGAAAGATATGATGAAGCTTCAAGAACATTTTATGATTACCTATTCGAAATGCCCGATGATAATCATGCAAAGGAAGCAATGGCCAGTTGTAATATAGCAGCTGAATGGAAATCGAAACCCGAAAAATTTAATATTAACAACCTTAAAGATATCAATTCTGAATACAGTGATTACAATCCATTTTTAGTAGGAAAAAAACTTTATTTTACTTCTTCAAGAAAAGAGGCAACTGGCTCTGGTACTTTTGAATGGACTGGGCAGAAGTACTCAGATATATTTGAATCGAATGTTAATGGTAATTCCTACTCTAAACCAACTCCAATTAAAGGAATCAATACCAACTTTAATGAAGGTGCTGCTTGGTATGATGCTGATGGCTCAAGTGTTTATTTTACACAATGTAATGGCACAGATGGTAAAGGCGTAAATTGTAAAATCTATGTGAGTTATTTTCAGAATAATATTTGGACAGCTCCTACCCCACTTCCATTCAATAGTGATAGTTTCAGTTGTGGGCATCCAGGATTTTCGCCAGATGGTAAAACCCTTTTCTTTTCAAGTGATATGCCTGGTGGATTTGGAGAAAAAGATATTTGGAAGGTGACTTATGATCCAGTAAAAAACAATTGGGGTGAAGCTCAAAATCTAGGAAATCAAATCAATACTTTCGAAGACGAACTTTTTCCTTTCGCTGATGAAAACGGCGAATTGTACTTTTCTTCTAAAGGTCATACAGGAATGGGTGGTTTAGATATATTTAAAAGTTCGTTTGTTAACGGAAATTATATCAAAGCAGAAAACCTTAAATATCCTATTAACTCTGGCGGTGATGATTTTGGATTAAATTATATCCCACAAAAAAATAGAGAAAAAGATGGAATGATAGCCTATTTCGCATCAAATAGAGAAGGTGGTGTTGGTGATGATGATTTGTATGGAATTAGTATCAAACCATTTGTTTTTTTAGTTAAAGGAAAAGTATTAGAAAGGGAAGGTTTAAGTCCAATAAACTCAGCTTCCGTTAAACTAAAAAACCAAACTGGACCAATAGTTTTTGAAATAAAAACGAATGAAAAAGGTGAATTTACCGGAGAAATTCCTTTGAAATTATTACTAGAACTTGGTGCATCAAAAGATAAATACTTAAGCAGTTCTTCTTTATTGATTGATAGCAGAGGAATAGAAAAAGACAGTACTTTAGATATCACTATTTTACTTGACCCAATACCAACAGAGGATGTAGAAATTACCATGAAAGGTATTTATTATGATATTGATAAATTCGATATCAGAGCAGATGCAAGACCCATTCTCGATTCATTAACAAATGTATTGAAGTCGAATCCTGGTTTAATTATAGAATTGGCTTCGCATACAGATAGCAGGGCTCCAGCAGAATACAATATGGATCTTTCTAAAAAAAGGGCTCAAAGTTGCGTGAATTATCTGATTCAAAAAGGAATCAACAAAGATCGCATGGTAGCTGTTGGTTATGGTGAAACCAAATTGGTAAACGATTGTAGTGACGACGTTGATTGTTCAGAAGATGAACACCAAATGAATAGAAGAACTACAGTAAGAATTCTGAAAAACGATTTTAAGAACAAAGGGCGATAGTATTTGCTTTTTGTTAACCAAGAAGGTATTTCATAATTGAATCATGCTTAAATTTTAATTGATTTTGATTTCAGAATCAGCTAAAAATCGAGATATAATATCAATTTGAACATCTTAAATTGCTTATTTTGGGTTAATTTCGCAGTTTAATTCCCTGCAATGAGCTCAGATAAATACATGAAAAGAGGCGTTTCTTCTCAAAAAGAGGATGTACACGCTGCTATAAAAAATATAAATAAAGGTTTATTTCCTCAAGCTTTCTGCAAAATTGTTCCTGATTATTTAGGTAACGATGAAAATTATTGCAATATCATGCATGCAGATGGTGCTGGAACAAAATCGAGTTTAGCCTATTTATACTGGAAAGAAACAGGCGATTTAAGTGTTTGGAAAGGTATTGCTCAAGATGCGATTGTAATGAATTTGAACGATTTACTTTGTGCAGGAGTTTATAACAATATCACGATATCATCTACTATTGGCAGAAATAAAAACTTAATTCCAGGTGAAGTAATTAGTGCAATTATTGATGGAACAGAAGAGTTTATTGAAAACCTGAGAAATTATGGTGTCAATATTTACAGCACTGGCGGAGAAACTGCTGATGTTGGGGATTTAGTAAGAACCATTATTGTTGATTCTACGGTTACAGCCCGTTCAAAAAGAAATGATATTGTTTCAAATCACAATATCCAAGCTGGTGATGTGATTGTTAGTTTCGCTTCTTTTGGACAAGCAAAATGGGAAAATGAATACAATGGCGGAATGGGAAGTAATGGTTTGACAATGGCTCGTCATGATACGCTTTCATCTTTTTATAAAACCTTTTCAGAAAGTTTCGACCCTCTAGTTCCTGATGATTTGGTTTATACTGGAAATTTAAAACTTACTGACAAATTAGAGAATCATCCTTTAAATGTTGGGAAAATGATTCTTTCTCCTACACGCAGTTTTAGTCCTATTATTGGAAAAATTCTTGATGAACATTTTTCTGATATTCATGGAATGGTGCATTGTACAGGAGGAGGACAAACCAAAATCCTACATTTTATCAATGAATTTCATATCATCAAAGACAATTTAATTGCTTGTCCTCCCTTATTCGAAATGATTCAAAATCAATCGGGTAGCACTTGGGAAGAAATGTACAAAGTGTTTAATATGGGTAATTTACTTGAGTTTTATGTACCAGAAAAAATTGCTCAAAGTTTGATTGAAATCGCATCTGAATTCGGAATTTTAGCTCAAATAAGTGGTAGAGTTGAAGCATCAAATACAAAAAAACTGAGTATAAAATCAGATAAAGGTGAATTTGTTTATTAATAAATCAATATTTCTTAAGTTTAATCCTTTCAATTTTTAAGGCTTAATCTTATATTTACCAACCTAAAGAAAACAACATGAGCAAAATATTAGTTACAGGTGGAACCGGTTATATTGGTTCGCATACTGTAGTTGAATTACATAAAGCAGGATTTGATGTAGTTGCAATAGATAATTTTGACAATTCATACCCCGATGTTATCGAAAACATTGAAAAAATTAGTGGTAAAAAACTCAATTTCGAAAATGTTGATATTAGAGATAAAGCAGCTTTAAAAGCTTTTATTGCTAAACACAACGATATAGATGCAGTTATTCATTTTGCTGCAAATAAAGCTGTTGGAGAAAGCGTTCAATTTCCGCTTAAATATTATGAAAACAATGTGGGTGGAACAGTAAATTTACTTCAAGCACTTCAAGAGAACAATATAAATAATATTGTATTCTCATCAAGTTGCACTGTTTATGGAGAGGCAACGCCTCCAGTTGACGAAAACGCTCCAATTCCTCTTGCTCAATCTCCTTATGGAAATACCAAACAAATTTGTGAAGAAGTTTTGATGGACCAAACTAAAGCTAGCGATTTACAAGTTGTTGCTTTGAGGTATTTTAATCCGGTTGGAGCACATGATTCTGCATTAATTGGAGAATTACCAATTGGAGTTCCAAATAATTTAGTTCCATTTATTACCCAAACTGCAATAGGTAAAAGAGAACTTTTAACTGTTTTTGGTGATGACTATCCAACTCCTGATGGCACTTGTATAAGAGATTATATTCATGTAGTTGATATTGCATTAGCCCACGTTGCTGCAATCAATTACTTATTAAACAAAAAATATACTGAAGCTTTTTCAGTATTTAATTTAGGTACTGGAAACGGAAATTCAGTTTTAGAGGTAATTCAGTCTTTTGAAAAAGAAACTGGAGTTAAACTAAATTATAAAATTGGTCCAAGAAGAACAGGTGATGTGGTGCAGGTTTATGCATCATGCGAAAAAGCATTAAATGTTCTTGGATGGAAAACAGAAAGAGATTTGGCTAATTGTATGACAACTGCTTGGGCTTGGGAAAAAGCACTAGCTGCTAAAAATAGTTCATCAAACTAAATAATAAAAAAATGACTAAACGCTCAATATTAATTACCGGTGGTGCCGGATTTATTGGTTCTCATGTTGTAAGATTGTTTGTAAACAAATACCCTGATTACCATATTTACAACCTTGATAAACTTACCTACGCAGGTAATCTTAAAAACATTACAGACATTGAAAATGCTCCAAATTATACTTTCATTAAAGCTGATTTGGTTGATGCAAATTCAATGAATGATTTGTTTAATCAATACAAATTCGATTCAGTAATTCACCTTGCTGCAGAAAGTCATGTTGATAGAAGTATTACCAATCCATTAGAATTTGTTATGACAAATGTGGTTGGTACTGTCAATTTGTTAAACGCGGCTAAAGAATTATGGAAAGGAAATATGGATGGAAAATTATTCTACCATGTTTCTACAGATGAAGTATATGGTAGTTTACATGATGGAGGTTTCTTTTTAGAATCAACTCCTTACGACCCACAAAGTCCTTATTCAGCAAGTAAAGCGAGTTCAGATCATTTTATCAGAGCTTACCACAATACATACAAAATCCCAGTTGTTTTGAGTAATTGCTCAAACAATTATGGTCCAAATCAATTTCCTGAAAAATTAATTCCTCTATTCATTAACAATATCAGAAACAACAAACCTCTTCCTGTTTATGGTAAAGGTGAAAATGTGAGAGACTGGTTATATGTTGTTGACCACGCGAGAGCAATTGATGATGTTTTTCACAAAGGAGCTATAGGTGAAACTTATAATATTGGTGGATTTAATGAATGGACCAATATCGACTTGATTAAAGTTATTTGTAAAACCATGGACCGTAAATTAGGTCGTGCAGAAGGAGAATCAGAAAAACTAATTACCTATGTTACTGATAGAGCTGGCCATGATTTGAGATATGCAATTGATGCAAATAAAATCATGAAAGATTTAGGCTGGGAACCAAGTTTACAATTCGAAGAAGGAATTGATAAAACTGTTGATTGGTACTTAAATAACCAACAATGGATGGATGAAGTAACCAGTGGCGATTATGCCAAGTATTACGACAATATGTACGCAAAAAGATAATTTAAATCCTTAATAAAAATACCCATGAAAGGAATCATATTAGCAGGTGGTAGTGGAACCAGATTACATCCACTTACAATTGCAGTTAGTAAACAATTAATGCCTGTTTACGACAAACCAATGATATACTATCCATTATCAACATTGATGTTGGCAGGAATCAGAGAAATTCTGATTATCACTACTCCACATGATGCTGAAGGATTCCGAAAATTATTGGGAGATGGCTCTCAAATTGGTTGTAGATTTGAATATGCAGTTCAACCTTCACCAGATGGTTTAGCTCAAGCTTTTATTATTGGAAAAGAATTTATTGGTAACGATAAAGTAGCTTTGGTTTTGGGCGATAATATATTCTTTTCTGCAGGATTAAGTTCTTTATTACAATCAAACAATGACCCTGATGGCGGTGTAGTTTTTGCTTACCACGTTAGCGATCCTGAAAGATATGGTGTTGTTGAATTTGATGCCAATATGAAAGCAATCAGCATTGAAGAAAAACCTGCAGAACCTAAATCGAACTATGCTGTTCCTGGTTTATACTTCTACGATAATGAAGTAGTAAATATTGCTGAAAACATTAAACCTTCACCAAGAGGTGAGCTAGAAATTACAGATATAAATCGTGTTTATCTAGAAAGACAAAAACTAAAAGTTGGTGTATTACAAAGAGGTACTGCTTGGTTAGATACTGGAACCTTTGAATCTTTGATGCAAGCCGGACAATTTGTACAGGTTGTAGAAGAACGCCAAGGACTTAAAATTGGATGTATAGAAGAAGTTGCTTATAGAATGGGCTTTTTAGACAGAGCCGGATTAGAAAGAGAAGCAAACAAAACACTAAAAAGCGGGTATGGTAAATACCTAATGGGAATATTAAAATAATTAAAACAAATAGATCAGATGACGGAACAACACGAAGCTTTAAGAAAATTTTCTTACCAAATTAATTTTGCAATCGACAATTATAGTTCACATGGCTTATCAGCCTCTTCATTCTCTAACATCTTAATTGGTGGTTTAGGAGGAAGTGGAATTGGTGGCAGATTAGTAAAAACAATCTTTAATGATGAATTTCCTCTTCCTGTAGAGGTTGTTGCAGATTATACATTACCTGCTTATGTAAACGAAAAAACATTGGTAATTTTAGGTTCATATTCTGGAAATACAGAAGAAACTTTAACCATGTTTGAAGAAGTTCAAAAAAGAAATAGTACTATCTTAATCCTTACTGCTGGAGGAAAACTTGGTGAATTAGCTAAAGAAAATGATTTAAAAACATATTCATTAGTACCAGGATTTCAACCTAGAATGGCTTTAGGTTTTTCTTTAACTTATTTAGTTCAAATTTTCGGCGAATTAATGGGTCAAAACAAATCAGAAGAATTGAAAAAAGTGGCTGCTTTGTTTGATGAAACGGGTTCTTATGAAGCAGATGCAACCGAAATTTTTGAAGTAATCAAATCAAAAAGTAAATCGAAATTTGTAGTTTTATCTGATGGTCCTTTAGAAGCTGTTGGAACTAGATTTGCACAACAAATTCAGGAAAATGGAAAATTGGAATGTTTCACTCACACATTACCTGAGCACAACCACAATGTAATTGAAAGTTATTACGGAACACTTGATTCTGTTTTCTTCTTTTTGAACTCTAATTCTAACCCAAGAGTAGCTGCTAGATTCGAATTTTTAGGAAATTTACTTGCAGTTGAAAACCATAAAGTTGTTGAAATGGGATTGGAGCAATTAACACTTGCTGGTGTATATCAAACTATTCATAGAATGGATTGGCTAAGTTTATATGTAGCTGATTACAGAAAAGTAGATTCATTGAATGTACCGAATATTGCTTCTTTAAAAGAATTTTTAGCTAGCGTATAATTGGGACTATTTAGTAACATATTTGGCAAAAAAGAAAGTTCAGTTGTTTCAACCGGACCATTTGTAAATCCACTTGAGGTTGAATTTCATTCACACCTTATTCCTGGAGTTGATGATGGGGTTGAAACAATTGAACAAAGCCTGGAAATCCTAGAAAATTTCCATAAATTAGGTATGAGGAAGGTTATTACAACCCCACATATCATGAGCGACTATTATAAAAATGGTCCTGAAAATCTCATTCCTTTAAGAGACCAACTAAGAGAGAAGCTCGCTGAAAAAAATATTCCTCTTGAGTTAGAAGTAGCGGCAGAGTATATGGTTGATGATGCTTTTGATAAAAAAATCGAAAATGGAAATCTCCTTACTTTTGGTCCTAAGAAAAAACACATCCTTATAGAACTCCCTTTTATGAGTGAACCCAATAACTTAAAAAAGGTACTCTTCGAACTTCAAATTTCTGGTTACCAACCCATATTAGCTCACCCAGAAAGGTATTTGTACATGGGTAATAATAGAAGCAGATATGAAGAGCTAAAAGATCAAGGAATTCTTTTTCAACTTAATTTGTTATCAATTTTAGGCTATTACTCTAAGCAGGTACAAGAATCTGCTTTTTATTTAATTGATAACAAAATGGTTGATTTAGTTGGGTCTGACACCCATAATATGAGGCATTTTAGCTTAATACCGCAAGTTTTTGAGCAAAAGTATTTTAGAAAAGTTTGCGATTTAGAATTATTAAATAATAATTTATAAATCTGAGGCTTATTTTCGCTTCATGCGAAATATTATATTCTTATTATTCTTATCACTGTTTTTCATTTCTGATTCCTCTGCACAAAACAAATCCAAAATAAAGGAAGAGTCTGACCAAATTATATCTTGGTTTAAATCTGGTGATTATTCGAAAATATCAAATAAAGTAGAGTTTAATTATCGCTCCTATTTTACTGCTCAACTTTTTGAAAAAGATTGGCAAGAATTAACTGGAACTTACGGGAAATATGTAAAGCACAGATACGTCACTTTAGAATCTGCGGGCAATTACAATATGGCTAGTTGTTTAATGCAACTTGAATACCTACCTTTTGTATTAAATATAAACTTCAATGAAAAATTTGAAATTCTAAGTCTGAATTTTGTTCCAGCACATAAAATAAACGTTAGTCCTAATTATGTTGATGTAGAAAAATTCACTGAACAAAAAATTATTGTTAAAAACGGAATTTATGAATTGGAATCTGTTTTAACTACTCCTATTGGCGCGGGGCCATTTCCTTTGGTAGTAATGGTTGGTGAAGCCGGACCAACAGACAAAGATGGTAGTTATGATATTAACAAACCATACAAAGACATTGCATCTGGACTAGCTTCGAATGGTTATGCTGTTTTTAGAATGGATAAAAGAGCTGCAAATTTTGGCTTGTATATGATTCAACAAAAAAACAATTACGAATCATTTACCTGTAAAGAAGATTACTTAGATGATTTGTATTTAGCCTTAGATAGTTTGTTAAAAATTCCATCAATAGATAAAAACAAAATGGTGATGCTTGGCCATGGTCAAGGGGGAATGTTAATTCCTTATATTTTTAATGATAAACCTTACTTTAAAGCAGGCATGATGTTAGGAGTTAATCACAAAAGAGTTCAAGAAATGATGATTGACCAATATAATTACCTTTCTAAAGTTACTCCTGGTAAAAAATATGAATACGATGAGCAAATTGAAAGAGCCATTAGAAGTATGAATAAAAAGTTAAATCCTTTAACTCAGCACCATTTAATGCCTTATGATGTTCAAGCAACTTATTGGATTTGGTTGAATAAATATCCTCATGTAAAAATGGCTAAAAAACTTGAACAACCTTTGGTGTTTTTTCAAGGTGGAAGAGATTATCAAGTTTCGGATGAAAACTTTGAATTATGGAAATCTAGCTTGGCAAAAAAGAAAAATGTAGAATATTTTTATTATAAAAAGCTCAATCATATCTTTTTTGAAGGTGAAACTGAAAGTACTTATAGCGAATACTTTGCGAAAGGCAATATTCCTGATTATTTGATTAAAGATATGGTTGACTGGTTAAATAAATTAGACTTTAATATCAAAAAATAATTTCAAAGATTTAATCTTTTCTTAGTAGGTTTACACATTCATATTTTAACAAATGGATGTAAAAGAAAAGCTTGAGAATAACAATGAGTTCGTCAAATCAAAGATGATTGATGAAACCTATTTGATATTTTCATATCTGGCTCTATTTTCAATCATTCTAGTTTCATTTCGAGCTTTCGAAATTGGATTTACACTCTCCTATTTTATACAATTACCAATTGCCATAAGCGTTTGGATAACTTATTATTATAGGAATAAAATTAGCACTAGCTACAAAACTTATAAGTTAATTGCAGCACTAATTTTAATTCTAATAACTGGATTATTCAATTTTGGTTTTTTTGCTTCAACAAAACATTATTTAATTCTTTTACCTGTAATAAGTTCATTTTTACTTCCACCCAAATCAACCATAAAATTATTTATTCTTTTATTAATAATATATTCTGGTTTTGGATTAGCTTATGTAAATGGTTGGTTAAGTTTAAAAATCAACACAAATGATTTTGTAAACAAACAAAGCACTTGGCTTGTCGATATTTTTGTAATTACTGGTTCTTCTTGGATAATTTTAAGAATCGTTCAACAATACTATTTAGTGCTAAACAAGCAATTTGATACAATTGCGAAAATCAATGAAGACTTGAGTGATAAGGAAGAAAAACAAAGAGTACTTTTTGAAAGTATGAATGAAGCTGTTTTCCTCATCGAAAATGATATTGTGGTAGATTGTAATTCTGAAGCTAAAAATCTATTTGGTCATAAAATTAACAAAGAAAAAATCTCACGTGTATTTCCTAAAATTCAACCTTCAGGAAAACAGACTATTGTGATTTGGCAAGAAAAAATTAATGAAACCAAACAAGGAATAAAACCTTCGTTTACCTTAAATCTCATCAATAACGCACAGAATGAGGCTATTTGTGATATTGGATTAAATCAACTTGAATTAAAACATCATACCTATATTCAAGTAATTATTAGAGATATCACTCAAAGAAAAAAGAGAGAAGATGAATTGAGGCAATATCGAATTGAATTAGAAAAAAGATCAATTGAATTACAAATAATTAATGAAGATTTAAAAAAATCAAATCAGCAATTACAAGATAAAAACCTTGATTTAGAAAACACTTTAGATATTCTGAATAAAGCTAAGGTGCAATTGGTTGAATCAGAAAAAATGGCTTCAATTGGAATCTTAACTGCTGGTGTAGCTCACGAAATAAACAATCCACTTAATTTCATAAAAACAGGTCTTTATGGCATTGAAAGCATTATTGAGGATGATGAATTAACTGATTCAACTGAAATTAAACAAGAAATAAAATCAATTGCATCTAAAATGGGCATTGGAGTTGATAAAGTAGCTGAAATTGTAAAGAGCCTTAATCATTTTAGCCGAAACAATCAGCTTGAATTTCAAAATTGTTCCCTCAATAAAATTCTCAGCAATTGTTTGTCGATTTTAAATCATGAATTGAAAAATAAAGTTGCCATTAAACAAACTTTTCTAAAAAATAACATTGAATTATTTGGTAATGAAAGCAAATTACATCAAGTATTTTTAAACCTTATTTTAAACTCTATTCAATCAATTGAAACTACAGGAGAAATTGAAATAAACAGCAAAATCCATCATAAAGAGGCTATTATAACCATTACAGATACAGGAAAAGGTATACCAGAAGAATTTAAAAATAAAATATTCGACCCATTTTTCACTACAAAACCAGCGGGAAAAGGCACTGGACTTGGTTTATCAATTGTTATGCAAATTATAAAAGATCACCAAGGAGATATTACATTTGCATCTGCTGAAGGAAAAGGTACCATTGTTACTTTGATTTTACCAACAGCTAAAATTGCAGATGACCAACAAGATAAAAGTATTGTATATTGATGATGAAATAATCAATCTTGAATTATTTAAGATGATTTTTCGCTCACAGTTTGATGTTGTAATGGCATTAGGTGGCCCTGAAGGTTTAGAAATTCTACAAAAAGACCAAGAAATTAAGGCTGTTATAAGTGATTTAACTATGCCCGATATGAATGGTTACCAATTTTTGGAAGAAGCAAAAAAAATTAGAGCTGAAATTCCCTATTTTATTCTTAGCGGACATAATTACAGCGACGAAATAAACAAAGTTGATACCAAATCTAAAATTGCAGGCTATTTTCAAAAACCTTTAGATAAAACTGATGTTATTTTTAAGGTTAAAGAAGCTTGTGCAATCAATTAATTATTAATTTAATTAGTTGAGGCCCATCAAGTTTTTTACCATAGAATTGCTAATTTGAAATAGCAATTCAAAGCTCATTGTTTAAAAAAGTTATCTTCGCCACAAAATTTTTCTAATGGACAAATTCTCTTATATCAGTAATGCAGATGTTAATGTAATTGATTCAATGCACCAAAATTGGATGCAAGATCCTGAATCAGTTGACTTTGGATGGAAAAAATTCTTTGAAGGATTTGAATTCGGACAAACGAATTTCAATGGTAAATCCAATGCTAATTCCAATAAACAAGTTTCTGATGATACCTTAAAGGAAATCAATGTTTTAAATCTCATTCATGGTTATAGAAGTCGTGGGCATTTATTCACCAAAACTAATCCTGTTAGAGAAAGAAGAACCTATACTCCAAGCTTAGATATTGAAAATTTTGGTTTACAATCTTCCGATTTAGATAAAACTTTTAATGCCGGACATGAATTAGGTTTGGGTTCTGCTAAACTAAAAGACATCATCTCCCACCTTCAACAAACTTACTGTCAGCATATTGGTGTTGAGTTTATGTATGTTCGTCATCCACAAAAACTGGAGTGGTTGAAGAAAAAAATAGAATCAAACAAAAACACGCCTACTTTAGATATTGAAGAAAAGCGTCATATTTTATCTAAACTAAACCAAGCTACTATATTCGAAAATTTCCTTCATACCAAATTTGTTGGTCAGAAACGATTCAGCTTAGAAGGATTAGAAACTTTAATTCCTGCTTTGGATTCTGTAATTCAATACGGAGCCGATTTAGGTGTTGAAGAGTTTATGATTGGAATGGCTCACCGTGGACGTTTGAACGTTTTAGCTAATATCCTTAATAAAACCTACGAAGAAATTTTCAAAGAATTTGAAGGTAAAGGTGCTGAAGATGAAGGATTATTTGAAGGTGATGTAAAATACCATTTAGGATTTTCTGGTGATATGGAAACCCGTAATGGAAAAAAAGTTCATTTGAGCCTATCACCAAATCCTTCTCATTTAGAAACAGTTAATCCAGTTGTTAAAGGATTAACTAGAGCTAAAATGGAGAAAAGGTACAATTCCGATATGGACAAAATTGCACCAATTTTAATTCATGGTGATGCATCTGTTGCAGGACAAGGAGTTGTATATGAGCTACTTCAAATGGCCGGTTTAAAAGCCTATTCTGTTGGTGGATGTATACATATTGTTGCTAATAACCAAATTGGTTTTACAACAAATTATACCGATTCAAGAACATCAACTTATTGCACAGACGTTGCTAAAGTAACTTTGTGTCCGGTATTTCATGTGAATGCCGATGATGTTGAAGCAGTAGTTCATACAATTAAAATTGCTATGGAATACCGCCAAGAATTTAATAGCGATGTTTTTATTGACTTATTAGGATATAGAAAATATGGGCATAATGAAGGTGACGAACCTAGATTTACCCAACCTGTTTTATATAAAGCTATAGGCTCGCACCCAAATCCTAGAGAAATTTATAACCAAAAATTACTTCATGCTGGAAGTGTAGAAGCTGAATTGGCCAAGGACATGGAAAAAGAGTTTAGAGCTCTTTTGCAAGAAAAACTTGAATCGGCTAAGAATGCACAACCATCTAAACTTAAAAGCTCATTACGTAGAACTTGGGCTGATTTTAGATCTGCTGTTGCTGAAGATTTTATTCAATCACCAGATACTTCTTTTGATAAAGATACATTCTTAAATCTTGCTGATAAAATCACACAAATTCCAGAAGGTTTCAAAGCATTTAGTAAAATAACTAAATTGTTTAACGACCGCAAAAACATGATTAGCAGCAATAGCTATGATTGGGCAATGGGTGAATTAATGGCGTATGCAACATTAGCCAAAGAAGGACATGCAGTGCGTATGACTGGTCAGGATGTAGAAAGAGGAACTTTTTCTCACAGACATGCCATTATTAAACAAGAAGATTCTGAAAAATCTTACAATATTTTCGAAAACTTAAAAGGTGAAATCAATACCAAAGTTGAATTTTATAACAGTTTATTAAGTGAATATGCTGTATTAGGATTTGAATATGGTTATTCAATGATTACTCCGAATGATTTAACTATTTGGGAAGCACAATTTGGTGATTTTGCCAATGGCGCGCAGATTATCATTGACCAATACATTGCCAGTGCTGAAACCAAATGGAAAGCCTATAGTGGATTGGTATTGATGTTACCACATGGATACGAAGGACAAGGACCAGAACATTCATCTGCGAGACCTGAGCGCTTTTTACAACTATGTGCCAACTGGAATATGCAAGTTTGTAATATTACCACACCTGCAAATTATTACCATGCTTTAAGAAGACAATTAACAGGCAGAGATTACAGACTTCCATTGGTGGTAATGACACCAAAAAGTTTATTAAGACATCCATTATGTGTGAGTAAACTTGAAGATTTTACAACAGGGAAATTCCAAGAAGTAATTGATGATACTTATGTTGATGTTAAGAAAGTAAAACGAGTACTTCTTTGCACAGGCAAAATTTATTATGAATTACTTGAGAGACAACAAAAAGAAAACAGAAAAGACATTGCCATAGTTAGAGTTGAACAATTGTATCCAATGCCTGAGCAACAATTGACTGCTATTTATGAAAAATATGCAAAAGCAGAAAAAGTTTGGGTACAAGAAGAGCCAAAAAACATGGGAGCTTGGTTATACTTATTACGTTGGGACAGCAACCGCATCTTAAATAGAATTTCAAGAGAATCGAGTGCATCGCCAGCAACTGGATTTAGCAAAGCACATTTAAGAGAGCAGGAAGCCATTATAAGCAAAGCATTTGATTTAAATTCGAAATAGAAGGTAATTTATCAATTGAACTGATTTACTTCAATAAGCGCTCAAAAAAGACCATTTTAGCGCATCTAATTAATAAAAGCAAAAGCCATAGGTAAAGCACTTATGGCTTTTGTGTTTTTAGGTTGATATCATTTGCTTTCAAAAAGAACCTCTGCTTAATGAAGGTTTATTTTAAATGAACTTGATTAAGTGCAAAAGCGTTTCTTCAATTCTAAGAAGTAAAATTTGTTATTCCAACCGCCATACCTACTCATTATAGCAATTCATTTTTCTTTTCTGTTTGATGTTAGACCAATTCATGTATCAAATAAATCTGAGTGCTACAAGTTATAATTTGTTCAGCCCAATTAGCAAAACACCAAACCGAATTATTTTAATATTTTAATATATTTGGGATATACTTCTACCCTTTAAACTACAAATGGAGAAATAAATGAGTTATATACTACCCTTGTAATCCAAACAATACGCAAATTGAACACAAAAAAGAAAAATATTGTGAAATCATTTTATGAGAATAAATGGTTTAAGTTGCTTCTATCATTTTGTTTTTTGGGATGGTTATTTTACTTGACTTACAACCCATTTAAAATTGAAAAAGATGAATTAATAGAATTAAAAGTAATTACTAAAGAAAAGTGGGAATCAGGGAGTACTCGTGATCCTATTAAAATCTACTTTAAATCAAAAGAGTATTCTAACCGATTTGGAATTTATGTTGGTGGGACGTTTGGCAGATGGACAGATGTAACAAAATCTCTAGAAGATAATAATAGAAACATTATTAAAATTCACAAAAGTAGAATAAGCGACCTCAACATTGAAAAAGAAGTTATACCAATTTATTATTTAAGTAACTCAAAATATGGACTTGTATTTAATGAAAATGACTTCAATGGAGGTGAAAAGAGTTCCGATAATCGATTCTTAATATTAATACTAATTTTATTTATTATTTCTCTCTGGAATATACTAAAAAGTTAAAAATGAGAAGAATAGCAGGATTTAATGTTTGGCAAAAAACTTGGTTCAGTAGTTAAATTAAGAATTGTGCTTAGTATCAAGTTTAGTGCTCCGAAATCCGCTTCTCCGCCAAGCTCTAAAACGTTAAAATATGAATAGAAACAACAGATATTCTAAAAATTTTCTTCTGATATTGACATTTTTACTTTTCAGACTACTTTGTTTTTCGCAAGACTCGACTTCAAACTTACCTATTATCTACTTTTCGGCCTCATCAATTTATTATGACCAATTCATATCTCATTCTCCATCAAAGGAAGATTTTAAATTTTGTAAAAAATATTCAAAATTAATAACCGCTGAACCAACCCTGGAAAATCATTCAAAATACTATTCACTAGCTTGCTCATTGTGGCAATTAGAGAGACTGACAGAAGCCGAAAATATGTTTTTAAAAATAGTGGCTTCAAATGAACCTTACTACATTGAAACAATGTACCATTCATCAGACATTCCCGGCGACACAACTTCTAACATTTATGGATATGGAAGCTACTCTTCAAATTACAAAAATTACGCTTGTCGTTACTTATCCAAAATTTATATTGAAAAAAAGAAATTTGACATTGCTCTTAAATACATTGAGTATGCCGACAAAAAATTTATTGCACATCAGAACTGTGGAACAGGCCTATTGTGGTATCGAGAAGAAATAGATGGATTATATAGTCTTGCTTATGATGGCCTAGAAATGTATGACAGCATTATAAATATGTTTTTACCTCAATATTATTCAAACCTATCTAACGGATTGTTGATCCATGCATTAAAAAAAGTTTATTCACAGTCCGAAATAAATGAATATTTGAAAGTTGCTGAAAACTCAATTAATTGTATTGTTGACACTTTTCAATCTTCTTATTTTATTATACACAACTTAGGAGAAAAAAATGAATTTAGCACTGAAGTAAAATACACATCGGGAGAAGCAACGATGACATTATTTGGTAGACAAATCAATCCTTTAAGACCAATTTTAAAAACTGGAGAGATAATAACAAGAGAAGCATTTGTAAATGAATTTAAACAATCTGGTTTTTATACTTCTCTTATTGACAATGAATAAATTCGTTACGAATTAGAATACATTTAAAATTGCCAGAGAGCCGTCTCCATTGAACGAGATTTTCGTGGTTGGTAAATTCACTTCCTCTATTTACATTTGAGATTAAACGCAGGTACATTACAAATGTGCAATGTCTTATCGCCTATTTTAATGAAACAGACAATATCAATAATTTTCATTTTAACTTTTCTTATTGGAAATACCTTTGGACAAACTGACACGGGGACTGTTTATAGAAATTTAAAGACCAAAAAGTTTTATTCGGTTGGTCTTGCCTTTCAATCTGATAATGGGAAACGCACCTATGAAGTCAATGACAATGAAGTTAGGAAATCTACTTATCGCAAATATGATAAGACCTGGAAAAATATGGAGGACTGTTGTCCTTGTATTCTCAAATCCTATGATGAAAACAATATCCTAATCAGAGAATCTGTTTCTTGCACCGATTGCGGTGTTGGTTATTACAAAGAATTTTACGCAAATGGTCAGGTAAGAATAAGTGGTCACTATAAAGAAAATCCAACTGAAAATTGGGACAACATTTCGAGTCGAGGTTATTGCAGTGTTCCAGATGGACAATGGATTTATTATAATGAACTAGGAACTATATTATATTCAGAATATTGGAAAGACGGGAATTTCATTAAACAAATTCCAGAACAAAATAAAACTGAAATCTGGAAAGTCGAATTAAACTTAAATGGAGAAAGTGTAAATCAAAAAACGCTTACGCCAAATCAATTAAAAGATTTGATTATTACTCCGAAATTTAAAAACACCAACAGAGACAATGTAAATTTAACAATAGAATTTCAGGTTTCAGCAATAGGCCGGAAATACTTAAAACTCAAATTTACTCTTGATAGTTTTAAATTATTTAACTTGAACAATGTACTTTTAGAAAATGGCTTTAAAGCCCAAGACAAAATAAGCTATAGTCTAATGATTTTAAATAATCAAACTTACATTGCCAATTTTTATCTTAATATTTTAGCGGACTTACCTATGTCAACTGACACCGTCTTAAATACAATTGATTCAAGTAAAATTGTTGCAAACAATACTGACTTCTACTTGGTAAATTCAATAGACCCAACAAAAAAAGTAAAATTGGTTCCCAAAATTGCCTATGAATTGAACTATGAGGATAATAATGAAGACTCTTTAATAGAACAAAAGACAGTTACACTGCAAGGCTATATTATGAATCTTAATAAAACATCAATTAACTATGAAATCTCAACAGAATTAATATCCTTAAAGTTTAAAAATGGATTTCAATCATGGACGGAAAATGATTACACAAGTTTCGATTATTCAGGAAATAATCTTAGGAGTATTAACTTGAAAAATTTAAATCATATAAATTATAATAGTCCGAGCCGTGATATTTTTGGACAATATGGCTCTGCAACAACTTTACTTTCAATTTTAACAACTTTCATTGTTGCTCCATTAGCGAGTATTAATTATGAAAATGGAGGTTTCAACAAAAATAGATATTATAAACTTGCAGGCAGCGGTCTAATTGGGCTTTCTGTTGGGATTCCCATAATCATATTAAGCAAAACAAAGACATATAAATTGAGATACAAAAATATAAATCCAGCAAAAGATTTATGGTATATCAAATCAGAATTAAACACTGAATAAAACTGGCCATAACAGCACATTTGCAATGGAAGTAAAATACTTCTCCGTTTGAAGGGATTTTATGGGTTGGTAAATTTGTATTTCCAAGTTAAATTTGAGATGGACCGCAGGCCCATCGTAAATCTAAATCCCCCCTTCCTTTCAATCACCACAAAATTCCGATTATGAAAACACTCATTTCAATCTTATTACTTTTTTCCTTTTCGCTAGCTGCCTATTCGCAAACAACTGAGCAGGAATCCGAAAAAATTGCAACCTTTTGTAAATTATGGGGATTTCTTAAATACTATCACCCGACTGTTGCTAAAGGAAAAATTGACTGGGATAAAGAATTTACTAACAGAATAAAAGATGTTAGTTCCTTAAATTCAAAAGAAGAAATCAATAATTACTATTCGGAATGGATTTATAGTTTAGGTATAGTAAAGAATTGTAAAAAATGTAAAAACGAAATTGGAGATAGTCTTAAGTTCAATCTTGATTTAGCCTGGTTAAGCGATTCTCTTGTATTCACAAAAACATTGATGAATCAACTTCAATTCATTCAGCATAATAGAAACCTATTCAAAAACTATTATGTTCAACAATACAAATTCGTAGGAAACACAAAGTTTGATAACGAGAAAGCGTATAAAGACTCCATTTTCCCATCAATAGAACTGCGTTTATTAAGTCTTTCCCGATATTGGAATATCATCAACTACTTCTTCCCTTATAAGTATAGAATAGGTCAAGACTGGAATGAAGTACTTGTTGAAATGCTTCCAAAATTCAGAGATTCAAAAGACACTATTGCATATCATTTGGCTATGCTCGAATTGACAGCTAAAATTAATGATAGTCACGCCGGTTTTGCAACTAAATACACCAATTTATACTTTGGTATAAAATCGCCTCCATTCATGGTAAAAATCATCGATAAGAAAGCAATTGTCACAGGTTTATATAATGATTCATTATGTAAGAAAAATGACATCCAATTAGGTGATGTATTTTTAAAAGTTGGCAATTTGAGCATCGAAGACATAATCAAGGAAAAGTCAAAATACATTGGCGCCTCAAATGAAGCGACTAAACTTCGTAAAATTTACTTTGCGATTTTAAACGGTCATACAGATTCAGTTGATGCGATCTTTGAAAGGAATGGCATTATTCAAACAAAAACAATTTACAGATACTACTTCTGGCAGTTTAAATACAAATGGCCAAGTGAAAACAAAAACAATACTTATAAGATTCTGGATGGAAACATTGGTTATATTAACTTAGGTCTGCTTCAAAAAAAAGAAACAAAAAAGTGTTTAAATGATTTGAAAGATACAAAGGCAATTATTTTTGATGTTAGAAATTATCCAAATGGAACAATGTATAGTATTGCTAACTTTCTGAATGCTGACAATAAACCATTTGCCAAATTCACATACCCGGACCTTTCATACCCAGGAGTTTATCATTACACAACATCTTATTCTTGCGGAATGAAGAACGATGCGCCTTATGTAGGTAAAGTAATTTTACTTTTCAATGAAACAACACAGAGTCATGCTGAATTCACTTTAATGGCTCTACAAACAGCACCAAATGTTACTAGTATTGGTAGTCAAACAGCAGGCGCCGATGGAAATGTATCACTGATAACCTTTCCTGGAAATTACAAAACATACATGACTGGTATCGGAGTTTATTATCCAGACGGTAGGGAAACGCAAAGAATTGGTATTGTTCCAGACATTGAAATAAAGCCTACAATTGAAGGAATTAAATCAAAACGAGATGAAGTATTGGAAAAAGCTATTGAGGTCATCAATGGGAAGTAAAGCCACTAATATCCCCTATTTTGTTTAAGTGAAATCAGAAACATTTGAGCAATGAATTAAGGGTAATGCTTGAAGACCGATTACCATAGCAAAATCTCAACATTGAAAAGAATAAAATCGGACTTCTATGACTTATTCATTAATTAAAATTACACAAGTAACTAAACTCCAAAAGCTATGAAAAAGAGCATCCTCCAATTGATTAAATATGTTTTGTTGCTGGGCTTAGTTGTGTTTTTGCTTGAAGTATTTATTCCAAGAACCTATGATGTCCATCCTATTCAAAATCGAATAGGAATAAAATATTGGGAATTACAAACGGGTTCAAGGATTGCCTATACATTGGTTTCCGCCAAAGGAATCAAAAAACCTTATCCGATTATTTTCTTACAAGGTGGACCGGGTGGATTTATTTCTAATAGAAACATTAAAATGCTGGAACCACTTTCTGAAGATGGCTTTGATATTTATTTATACGACCAGATTGGAAGCGGATTATCAGAAAGGTTATCAGACATTACTAAATACACAAGTGAGCGTCACAAAAAAGATTTAGAAGAAATAATAAAGAAAATTGGCTCGGAGAAAGTCATTATCATTGGTCAATCATGGGGTGCCATTCTTGCTACATTATTTATTGCAGACAATCCTCATAAAGTTGAGAAACTTATTTTAACAGGACCAGGTCCTATTCAACCCATGCATGAAGAATTTGCAGACATCATATCACCAGATAGTTTAAAGCTGAGAAAGCCAATTTATTCAAATGCAAAGGCCACTGAGAAAACAAAAAACATCAGAATTATGGCCGCCGCATTTTGGGCAAAAACTTTCGGTAAAAAACTAATTCCGGATGAGGAAGCTGATGCTTTTCAAACATACTTGAATCAGGAATTGAATAAAGCAACAATGTGTGATACTTCAAAGGCTCTAAAAGCAGAAGGTGGTGGAGGATTTTATGCTCATGTAATGACCGTTCAAAGCTTCAAAGAAATTCAAGACATACGTCCCAAACTAAAAGGTTCTATGCTTCCCATTTTATTGATGAAAGGACAGTGTGACAATCAAGCTTATGGCTTTATGATAGAGTATTTGGAACTATTTCCCAATCACCAATTGAAAATTATTCCTGATGCAGGACACTCCATTTCAGTAGAGCAGCCAGAACTATATCTGAAAACCATTCGGGAGTTTTTGAATCAGTAAATAAACTAGAAAACATTTATCAAAATCCTCATTTTATCTTCGAATCAATAAACATCCATTCAATAGGATTATCAAACCAAGCTAATTAAAACTTATTATATTTGGCTTATTCTTTTACTTAAGATAACAAATTAGGATTAGGGTTGGGGAAATAAATGAGTTAGATGTAACCTTGACTATCTCGTGACTACAATAAATGAACCTATAAAAAATGATAGCTGTTTTGACCAATTAAAGCATTTTATAATGTATGATACAAAAATCCATTCTCATAATTACCCTGCTTTTTATGGTTTTAAGTTGTCAAAATACGACTAATCCTAAACATGATTCATGGGAGTCAATTGACATACCCATTGACTCAAACTGTAATTTCTATATGATGTATTTTTCAACCGGAGATTATATCTTTAGAATTTCTTGTTCTGGACAATGTCTATCGCTTACTAAAGAGTTATTTTTAAGGCAGTATGACCAATTATTGAAGGAGCATCAAAATAAAATCCCTCTTAAGTACGGCAAAATTATCTTTGACTACGACTCATTTGAAAAAGATTCAATATTCACAAATGATCTCATGCGACGTAAGTCTCCGCTAAAGTACATGTTTTAAGAAATAAAATCAGTTTAGATCTTTGGCACATGAAAAACTCGAAAGAATCTATGATTGATCATTATAGCCAATGGCAG
>JBIMKP010000046.1:0-34868 GCA_051861545.1 Bacteroidia bacterium
ATTTTAATTTAAAATCAAATTTGAAAATCAAACATTAACTATACTTTTGAATTGAACTAAAGAAGGGGTAAACACACCTTTAAGTGTTATAATTGAGTTTATACTTTTTAGCTTATAGTTTAAAACATAATAGAACCATAATCTCATTAAAATGACTATAATTAAAAAGCAAAAAAGTATTTCAACTAAATTATCCATTTCTTTACTTTAAAAACAATTATTAAAAAAATACTTATTCCAATTTACATCTTTCAATTTTATAAGATTTGATGATGTAAAGTCCATCAATACTTTTGGCAGTAGTTAAATAAAAACAATAATTACTTTTACCTCCACTTAGTATCTGTGTAATTTTCGAATCGCTCATTCCAATATAATGTTTTTGATCATTAAAAATATAATAAATTCCTGAACGACCTACCCTTCCTTGATAAACACCATCAATATTAAGTTTGACTTCAACAGCTTGAGATTCGGCCATCGACAGAACTTTCATTAAATAAGGCAAATAAAAAAACTCTACTATTAAAACACCTAAAGTAAGAATACAAAATAGACGTTTTAAGAAGGAAATATAATTCATTTGTTTAAAAAACTGGATTAAATCCGCTGTTACGAAGAAACCCAATATTGAAGCAGGTATAATGGAATAATATAAAATCGGCTCATAATTAAAACCAATTAAGTACTTGAATATAAAATTATATAATAAAAAAAAAGAGAGAAAAAACAAGAACAAGATGTAATCTTCAAACTCTGCTATAAATCTTCCAAGTAAATTTCCTTTAAACATTGTTTAGGCTGGTTTGAAGTGAAATGAGTAATTGTAAAGATAGAAAAACAATATCTTTATGACAATCTGAATTACAAAAAATCAATCATTTGATCCTTTTTCCCATTGGTCAATCAATTTAATTGCAAGTTCTTTACCCTCTGATAAGCTCAATATTCTTGAGGATTCAATTAGCGCATAGGACCTATCATGAAATGAATCTAATTCTTCTTTTACAAAATCAAATTGGCTCTTCTTATCTATAGCAATTGCTTTCATATATCAAATATAAAACTCCATATTGAATATTCTAATAATTGAAAAAAGAGTTTTGTTCTATTGAAATAATACTGTCATATTGAAAAATAAGTAAATAGTGAAGCCATTATAAGCAGTTAACCAAAACAAAATAGGTGCATGATTCCTGATATTTATTCCATATTCAGTTAATTAATATCACCCTTTTATTTGATGACAATCAACTAAGAAACTAAATGCCTATAGTTTTTTTGTAGACGAAAATTTTTAAAATCAAATCTATGAAAATCACGAAACGTTCATGGGCAGAACCCTATAAAATGAAAATGGTGGAACTTCTTAAGATGACTACCAAAACCCAACGTCAGAATGCCATTAAAAAAGCTGGTTACAATACCTTTTTGCTTGAATCGAAAGATGTATACATCGATTTATTAACTGATAGCGGAACAAGTGCCATGAGTGATCGTCAGTGGGCTGGATTGATGTTGGGTGATGAAGCTTATGCTGGTAGTGCCAATTTTTATCACCTCGAAAAAGCCATTCAAACTTTCTATGGCTATAAATACATCATCCCTACTCACCAAGGTCGAGGAGCTGAAAACATTCTATCAAAAGTTCTGATTAAAAAGGGAGATATCATTCCTGGTAATATGTACTTTACTACAACTCGTTTACACCAAGAATTAGCTGGTGGTACTTTTAAAGATATCATTATTGATGAAGCACATGACCCCAATAATGAATTTCCATTTAAGGGTAATGTCGACCTGAACAAACTTGAAGTTTTGGTGAAGAAATATGGTGCTAAAAAAATTCCTTATATCAGCATTGCGACCAACGTAAACATGGCAGGTGGACAACCTATCAGCATGGGGAATTTAAAAGAACTGAGAGCCTATACGAAGAAAAATGGCATTCGTATAATTCACGACATGACCCGAGTTGCTGAAAACGCTTATTTCATTCAACAAAGAGAAAAAGGTTATCAAAAGAAAACCATCAAAGAAATAGTAAAAGAAATTTGCTCATTAACTGATGGTGCTACTATGAGTGCTAAAAAAGATGCCTTGGTAAATATCGGTGGATTTTTAGCTACCAATGAATGGGATGTTTTTGAAGAAGCAAGAAACCTAGTTGTTGTTTATGAAGGTCTACATACCTATGGTGGATTAGCCGGCCGTGATATGGAAGCAATGGCTATTGGTATTGAAGAAAGTTTAAATGATTTTCACCAAAGAGCACGTGTAGGTCAAGTAGAATATTTAGGAGAAAAGATGGCTGAATATGGTATTCCTATTGTAAAACCAATTGGTGGTCATGGAATATTTGTTGATGCAAAAGCTTTCCTTCCACATTTATCACAAGATGAATTTCCTGCACAAACCTTGGCAGCAGAAATCTATGTTGATTCAGGGGTAAGAACCATGGAAAGAGGAATTGTATCGGCAGGAAGAAAAGCCAATGGAGATAATTATTATCCTAAATTAGAATTGGTAAGATTCACTATTCCAAGAAGAGTATATACACAAGCTCATATGGATGTCATTGCTGAATCAACAGCTGCGGTATATGAAAGAAGAAGCAAAATCAAAGGATTAAAAATGGTTTATGAACCACAATATTTGAGGTTTTTTCAGGCGAGATTTGAGAAAATGTAGTAGTTGCAGCTGGCAGCTGCCTACTTGCATCTGGCAAAGAATCAAGTAGGAAGAAAATTTAAATAATAAGATGAATTGGCTTGTTATTTTCTTGGAAGTAAAATTCCGGAGGATAAGCTGATTCATCTTTTTTGTTGGGGTGGAGATGGTTTAGGATATTAAATTTCCTTATTATTTTAAAAAATCATACATTAACATACCTCATTTAATTAGCCGATAATATTCTCAATTTTAATTGAGATACTTAAAACATGAATAACTAACTAATTTAAATTTCAATGTTTTTTTGATGGGACATAATAGGTAGTTTTTAGTTGGGTTTGTTTTACTCTATAAGTTTAAGAACAGTAGGTACAATAGGGACATGAAATTAGCAAAATGACAATTTATCATCCAGTTTTTCTTTTATTCTATTCTAATTCCGCGTACTAAAACAGATTTATCTTTGCACTTCGAAAAAGAAATGTACTCAGGAAATATAACAATTTGAATAAAAATGAAAGTCCTAATTATGGGCAACTTTATTTCTTCTATGATCTATAAAAAACACAAATAAGTCCATAAAAAAAAGCAGAAGTTCCCTCCTGCTTTTTTTGAATTTTAGATGTATTAATTAAAACAAAATTTACTTAGGTAGAATTACTTTATCCATTACATGAACCACTCCATTAGAAGCTGTTGCTGATCCTAAAATCAATGATTCATCAATATAAATTTTACCATCTTTAACATGTACTGTTGCATTAGTTCCATCAACCATTCCTAAAATTTGACCATCTTTTAATTGTTCTGCTTTTAAAACACCTACATATACATGGTGTTGTAAAATGTCTTGAAGTTTTGATTTATTTTCGGGTTTTAATAGAGTCTCCACTGTTCCGGCAGGCAATAAATCAAATGCCGCATTTACAGGAGCAAAAACTGTAAACGGTCCAGCATTACTTAAAGCATCAACTAATTCTGCAGTTTGTACTGCTTTCACCAAGGTGGTATGGTCTGGTGAATTAACTGCTACTTTAACAACATCTTGTTGAGATTCATTGTCGGCAACACCAGATTGCCCAACAGCTGTAGTTTGTTCTGTGCCAGCAGATTCATTTGAAGTTGTTTCTGCTCCACCACATGAACTCATCGCAAAATAGCTTAAACTTAAGCCAACGTAAAGAAATACTTTTTTCATAATGTTTTCATTTGTTGTAGCAAAACTATTCCTGAATATTCATTGCTGCTATGACCTATGTCATGTTTTCGGATATTTTTATCTTATTATATTTGAGGACCAATTTTTGACAAATATGAATGATAAAAGTATAGCAGAATTTGTAAAGGAAAATCAAAATGCAAGTAAAGTTTTTGATAAATATGGTATAGATTATTGTTGTGGAGGAAAAATGAACTTTATGGAATATTGCGTCAAGAAAAATCTTGATCCAATTTTACTTATTAATGAAATAGGCACTGAAATAGATAATATAGGGCAAATATCATTTCAAGACATTAATAAATGGCCTGCTGATTTAATATGCGATTATATCGAAAAAACACATCATAGGTATTTAAAAGAGTTTTTTGAAATAGTTGAAACAAAAATGGAGAAGCTCATAAATAAGCATAGTTTCAAACATCCAGAACTAATCGAGATTAGAAATATTATAATGAGTGCTCAATATGAATTACTAATGCACTTAAAAAAGGAAGAATTGATATTATTTCCTGCAATAAAAAAAATTGTAACAGCAAATTTAAATAATTTACCAACAGAAGATTTTGCTTTTGGTAGTATTGCAAACCCAATAAATGCAATGGAAAATGAGCATAATCATGAAGGAGAGAGACTTGAATCAATAAAAAAAATAACAAATAACTTTACCCCACCTGAAGATGCTTGCCAGACCTATAAATCTGTATATAATATGTTAAAGGTATTTTCGGATGATATGCACAAACATGTTTATATAGAAAATCATATTTTATTTCCTAAAGTTTTATCTTTAGAAAAAAATTAAACTGCTAAAAACATGTTTTCTAAATCTTGCGAATACGCTATTAGAGCCGTTATTTTCATCTGCACAAAAAATGAAGAAAATAAAGTTGTAAAAATTCAGGAAATCGCTGAAGCTGTTGGCGCTCCTGTTTATTATACTTCAAAAATCCTTCAACAATTGAGTAGACTTAAACTGATGGGTTCGTTAAAAGGTCAGAATGGAGGATTTTATATGGGACAAGAACACAAGGAAATCAGACTTATTGATATAGTAAATGCAATCGATGGTGATAAGATTTTTAATGGTTGCGCTTTAGGTTTGAGCTCCTGCTCTGAAACTAAACCTTGCCCTTTACATGCACAATTTAAAAGCATCAGAAAAGAAATTAAAGACATGCTTGAATCAACCACAATTCATGATTTAAGCAAGAATCTTTTAAAAGGAAAAACCACCCTTAAAAAATTATCGTGGAAAGATTAGACAATGAAAAAGCCATCAGAAAAATGGTTGTTCTGTTTTATGACAAAATTAAAATCAATATGCATTTAGGAGGCATTTTTCATAGTGCAATTGGCAACAAATGGGACTCTCATATTGATACCATGGTTTTGTTCTGGAGACATATTTTATTAGGTGAAATGGTTTATGAAGGAAGGCCAGCCCAAAAACATATGGATATGCCTTTAACTCATTTTCATTTTGAGGTTTGGTTAGAATTATTCAACCAAACCATTGATGAAAACTTTGAAGGTGAGATTGCATTGTTGGCAAAAGAAAGGGCATTGGGAATTGCAAAAGTTATTGAACATAAAATACATTCAAAAAATGATAGACAAATTAATTGAACAAATCCAAAACAAGTACAGTGAAAAAGGTCAGGATGCCGAGGTATTTTTAAAAGGACTTTTACATAGCAAACCCATTAATTATTGGGACTATATTGAAACTGATACTTTACTTAGTTTACAAAAACCGAAAACAAATTTTTCGGATGAGTATATATTTATTGTTTATCATCAAATAACTGAACTGGTATTAGGTCTCATTCGTCATGAATTAAATCAAATTACTTCTGATGATGAAATGTCACAGCAAACCATGATTGAAAAGGCCGGCAGAATGGAACGTTATACTGGCTTGCTCATCAACTCTTTCAGCATTATGAACCAAGGAATGGATTATGAGCAATACAATCAATTCAGGTTAAGTCTAGCGCCAGCAAGTGGCTTTCAAAGTGCGCAATTCAGGTTTATAGAATTGATGTTTACTGATATTGATAATTTAATCAACGAAAGAGGTAAATCAAGAATGCCTGTAGATTGCACTCTGGAAAACAAGTTCAAATATATCTACTGGCAGGATGCAGGAATAGATCATCAAACAGGCAAAAAATCTGTGACATTATCTGATTTTGAAAACCGCTATATGGATGAATTTGTGCTACTAGCAAATAAGATGCAGAAGAAGAATCTCAATCGAAAATTGAAGGATTTAAAAGACAGAAATGCATTGTCTGATGAGCTTATTGTAGCTATGAAAAAACTCGACCACCAATTAAATGTTGCTTGGCCTATTGTTCACCTTGAAACAGCTCATACTTATTTAAACAAAAAAGGTGAAACTACTGCGGCAACAGGTGGTTCACATTGGATAAAATATTTACATCCCCAATACCAAAGACGTATATTTTTCCCTTTTTTATGGTCAGAACAAGAGCTGGAAAACTGGGGAAAATAAAAAACTAATTAAAATCAGAGCGAAGTCTGACATGCATCATTTATTTTAAAATCACCATTTAAGATATTTGTATCTGATTTAAAAACAAAAGGTATTAACAAATGCCTTTTTTAATATTATATATTAAGACATTTTTATCTGATTAAAACAATGAATATGAAAAAATCAATTTTAGCAGGATTAGGAATTGGCATATTAGCTTTCCTATATTCTTGTGGAGGCAACACAACTTCGGAAAATAAAACAGAAGCCTCTGGAAACGAAACCCAGGCATCAACTTCCCAATCAGCAAATGATGAAAAAGGTATTGGTCCAATAAAGGAGGTAACATTAAACAATCCTTTAAATGAAGAAATGTCTGAAAAAGGAAAAGAAGTCTATGAGCTTAAATGTTCTTCCTGCCACAAATTAGATGGAACAAGAGTAGTAGGACCGGGTTGGACAGGAGTAACAGAAAGAAGACAACCGGAATGGATTATGAATTTCATCACTAATGTTGATGAAATGCTGGACAAAGATCCAAAAGCAATGACCATGTTGGAAGAATGTTTGGTTAGAATGCCAAATCAAAACTTATCGGAAGCAGATGCAAGAAATATTCTTGAATTTATGTACAAAAACGATTTAAAAAAATAAGCCTCAAAAAAAATAATATGAAAAACTCAACAATTAAATTACTCCTAGTTGGCATCGGTCTAATGATGCTATCTGGAGGTGTATTCTTTATTGGTTGTAAAGGAAAACCACAAGCATCAGGAACTGATAAAGATGCAGCAAGTAAAGTTTATGTAAGTCCTGGAAAACATGATGAATTCTACAATTTTGTTTCTGGCGGATTCAGCGGTCAAATGTCAGTTTATGGATTACCATCAGGAAGGTTATTCAGAGTGATGCCCGTATTTTCAGTTGACCCAACAAGTGGATATGGCTATTCTGAAGAAACTAAACCAATGCTAAATACCTCACATGGATTTGTTCCTTGGGATGATTTACACCATGTTGCATTATCATTAACAAATGGTGAACATGATGGAAGATGGGCATTTGGAAATGCTAATAATACTCCACGAATTGGGCGTATCGACCTAAAAACATTTAGAACTGTTGATATTCTTGAAATACCAAATAGTAGTGGAAATCACTCTTCTCCATTTATAACAGAAAACTCAGAGTATGTAGTTGCGGGTACAAGATTTAGTTATCCAATGGATGATGAAGAAAGTCAACCAGATGTTTCAATATCATCATATAAAAAGAACTTTAAAGGAACAGTTAGTTTTATTTCAGTTGATCCAAAATCAGGAAATATGAATATAGGATTCCAATTGTTATTACCTGGTTTTAACTTTGATTTAGCTCGCGCCGGTAAAAAAGCTTCACACGATTGGGTATTCTTTTCTTGTTATAACACAGAGCAAGCAAATACTCTTTTGGAGGTAAATGCATCTCAGAAAGACAAGGATTTTATAATGGCTGTAAATTGGAAAAAATGTGAAGAATTGGTAAAAGCAGGAAAAGCAACAAAGAAAAAAGTAAGGTATACACACAATACCTACAGTGAAATTACTCATTCAGCTACATCTGAGTTATTAACTGAAGTAAACATGTTAGATCCTAAACAATTTGAAGGTTTGGTTTACTTTATGCCTTGTCCTAAATCACCACACGGATGTGATGTTGACCCAACAGGTCAATATATAGTTGGTTCAGGCAAGCTTGCTGCAATTATTCCGGTATTCTCATTCGACAAAATGAAAAATGCAATTCAAAATAAAACTTATGAAGGAGATTTTGAAGGAATTCCAGTTTTAAAATATGATGCAGTATTGCATGGTGAAGTAAAAAAACCAGGTCTTGGTCCATTGCATACAGAATTTGATGGAAAAGGATTTGCGTATACATCATTTTTCGTTTCATCTGAAATTGTAAAATGGAATATTGAAAAATTAGAAGTTGTAGATAGGGTACCAACTTATTATTCTATAGGACATTTATGCATCCCAGGTGGTCCAACAACAAAACCACATGGTAAATATGTAATTGCTTATAATAAAATTACCAAAGATAGATACTTACCTACAGGGCCTGAATTGACTCAATCAGCCCAGTTATATAGCATTGATGGCGATAAAATGAAATTATTATTAGATTTTCCAACAATTGGAGAGCCACATTATGCAGAAGCAATTCCAGCAAGTTTAGTAGAACCAAATTCCACTAAAATATTCAAATTGGAAGAAAACAAACACCCTTATGTAGCAATGGGAGAAGGTAAAGCGAAAGTTGAAAGAAAAGGAAATGAGGTGCATGTTTACATGACTTCTATTCGCTCACACTTTACACCTGATAATATTGAAGGTGTAAAAATGGGTGATGTTGTATATTTCCATGTAACAAACTTAGAACAAGATTGGGATGTGCCGCATGGCTTTGCTGTAAAAGGAGCAAATAATGCAGAATTATTGATTATGCCAGGTGAAACACAAACATTAAAGTGGACACCAGATAAGGTTGGAGTAGTTCCTATTTATTGCACCGATTTCTGTTCGGCATTACACCAAGAAATGCAAGGTTATGTTAGAGTATCACCAGCCAATTCGAATGTACCATTGAGTTTCTCGACAGGTGGCGATAATCAGCCAAGTACAAAATAATAAAAGAGGGCTGCATTAACTTACGTGGGGTTTGTTATTGCAGCCCCTCTTTAAATTAAAAAAAAATGAAAAAATTAAGTCAAACAAGCAGAATGATTCTAGCACTTGGAAGTTTAAGTGTAATAGCCTGCTTCTGGCTCCCTTTATGGGAAATAAAACTATGGGCACCTCAGTATCCGGAAGGATTAAGTATTGAAATATGGCACAATGCTTTAAAAGGTGATGTAGATGTGATTAATGGATTGAATCATTATATAGGAATGAAACATTTAAAAGCGGAAATGTTTCCTGAATTCACTTATTTAAAATATATCATTGCGGCATTTATTGCATGGGGTATTTTTATTGCTTACAAAGGAAATTTAAGATGGCTGGGTATTTATGTAATTAGTTTGATACTTGGTGGGATTACAGCTCTATTAGATTTTTACAGATGGGGTTATGATTATGGACACAATCTCGACCCAACAGCTCCAATACAAGTGCCTGGTATGGCTTATCAACCACCTGTAATTGGTTACAAAGATTTGCTTAACTTTACTGCACTTTCTATACCAAGTTTAGGGGGTTGGATAATTGTTGCATTGGGTTTATTTGCTATCATTCTTTATACTTTCGAAAAATTTAATTTAAAGAAACTATCTAAATCAAAATCACTTTTATTAGTTTTATCAATGAGTGTAATTCTGAGTGCTTGCGGTAAAAAAGAAGCTAAAATAGAATATGGTAAAGTTGATTGTGATTTTTGCAAGATGAAATTAATGGATAACAAATTTGGAGTGTTAATGATTAGTGATAAAGGACGAAATTTTCATTATGATGATATCAATTGCTTTAAGAGATTTCAAGAAGAAAATAATATTAGCAGCAAGGAAATTCACATTTCATGCACAGATAAACCAGGCGAACTAGTCCCTATTGAAACAGCATATTTTATTCATTCAGATAACATAAAAACGCCAATGGCTAGCGGAATTGCCGCATATTCAAGCGAAGAAATCGCAAATAAAACTGCCAAAGAACTACAATCAAATATTTTGAAATGGGTTGATATTAAATAAAAATGAAACAATTACTGGCAATTCTTTTAATCTGTATTCTGAATCAAAGTATTGGCAAAACAATTACTGTATATAAAAATATCCAAAAATCGATAGATAACGCAAATGCAGGTGATACTCTTATTATTCAATCAGGGCATTATATTGAAGGAAATATCTCAGTCAATAAATTGATTCATATTATTGGAATTAATTATCCTATTATAGATGGTGCATCAAAGTTTGAGAATATTTCAGTTAAAGCAAATGGCGTAAGTATTTCGGGACTCAAAATTATCAATACTGGTTATTCTAGTATGGACGATATGGCCGGTATAAAAATGTATTCTGTAAAACATGTATTAATCGAAAATAATATCTTAGAGAACACATTCTTTGGAATATACTTTACCAATTGTATTCAATGTATTATAAGAAATAATAAAATAACAGGACCGGAAAACAGGGAGCAAAATGATATTGGAAATGGTATCCACTTTTGGAAATGCAGTTACAATATTATTTCAGGTAACCAAGTATCAAAACACAGAGATGGTATATATTTTGAATTTGTTAGAAATTCCACCATCACAAATAATATTAGTAAAAATAATATTCGATATGGTTTACACTTTATGTTTAGTGATAGTGATTACTATTATAAAAACACATTTTTAGATAATGGTGCAGGTGTTGCAGTTATGTATAGTAAATCAGTTAACATGTTAAAAAATAAATTCATACATAACTGGGGCGCTTCTGCTTATGGCCTACTATTAAAAGATATTAGAGATAGTTATATCATGGGAAATTCTTTTGAAATGAATACAGTTGGAATTCATGCCGAAGGCTGCAGTAGGTCGTTGCTTTTTGCTAATGAATTTATCAATAATGGATATGCATTGAGATTACAAGCAGATTGCGACGATAATAAAATTAGATTTAATAATTTCATCTTAAATAGTTTTGATTTAATAACCAATGGTTTCACAATTCTAAATGAACTTAAATTTAATTATTGGGATAAATACCAAGGGTATGATCTAAAAAGAGATGGAATTGGAGACCAAGCTTATAGACCAATGAATTTATTTGGTTCAATAATTGAAAAGAACCCAGTTAGTATTCTATTTCTCAAAAGCTTGTTAGCTGACATTTTAGATAATTTAGAAAAAATAATACCTGGAATTACTCCTGAAAATTTACAGGACACTTCTCCTTTAATAAAAAGAATTCAACATGCTTAAAATTGAAAACCTTACCAAAAACTATGGAAAAATTCAGGTTTTAAGCCAATTAAACCTTGAATTTAATAAGGGCGAAATATTTGGGATAATGGGACCCAATGGCTCCGGAAAAACAACATTAATCAAATGTATACTTGGTTTGACTCACGTTAATTCAGGAAAAATTAGTTATAATAACATCTCTCAAACAAGGCAAAATGAATACAAAAAAGCGTTTGGATATATGCCTCAAATTGGAAGGTATCCTGAAAACATGCGAATTATTGAACTCTTCGATTTAATAAAAAGTATGAGAGAAGATGATCTAAAAAAACTAGATGAAGAGTTATGGTTTAATTTTAAACTGAACGAAATGCAGGATAAAAAACTAGGAAGTTTATCCGGTGGTACTATTCAAAAAGTTAGCGCATCGCTTGCTTACCTATTCCAACCTGATGTTATTATTCTTGATGAACCTACTGCGGGATTAGACCCTTTAGCGACAGAGATTTTAAAGGAAAAAATCTCAACAAATTCTAAACAAAAAATAACACTAATTACTTCTCATATTTTAAGCGATTTAGAGGAACTTACTACACATATTTTGTACCTGAATAAACAAAGTGTTTTGTTAAATACTTCTGTAGAAAAATTAAAAAACAAAGAAGGCAAATTGCACTTAAACAAAGTAATAGCCGACTTATTGAAAGATTAAAACAGTGAAAAACCTCATTCAATTCTTATTCTTAGACTTTCTTAAAAGCCGATTCATTATTGGCTACATGGTATTTCTGTTTCTTCTTTCCATAGGATTATTTGTTTTTACAAATGACCCAGATAAAGGAATGTTGGGCATAGGAAATTTAATACTTTTAATTGTGCCACTCACCTCCTCTTTGTTTTCAACTATTAGCTTGTACAATTCATTCGATTTCACAAGAGTACTTCTTACTCAAACATTAAGCAGAAACAAGGTATTTACAGCAAATCTAATTGCAATTAATTTCTCTTTAATTTTTGCATTTTTATTTGGTATTGGAATTCCTTTTGTGATGTTCTCTGGTGGTGAAAAAATATTTGTTTTCCTTTTTACCGGATTAATGCTGAGTTTGATATTCTGTAATCTATCAGCAGCGGTTGTATATAAAGTTTCAGATAAAGTGAAAGGTATTGGAACTGTGCTTTTTATTTGGCTATATTTTTCAATAATTTACGATGGTTTGATGTTGTTATTTGTTCAAGCTATGTCTGATTACCCAATTGAAGAATATGCTATGAGTTTATGCTTACTCAATCCAATTGACATGTGCAGAATTCTTATCATGTTCAATATGGATATTTCTGTATTAATGGGTCTAACAGGTGCTGTAATTCAACAATTTCTTGGAAGTTCAATAGGTAAAATTATTTTAACAATAGGTTTATCAATTTGGGCTATAGTACCTTATTATATAGCACAAAGTTTTTTTAGCAAAAAGGATTTCTAATCCAACCAATCCAAAAAATCCTTTAACATACCTGAATTGATTGTATGTACTTCATTGTATAATTTCAGTTCTGGTTTTAAACCTATTCCCTGAAGGTAAACATTTGCTTGTTTTGCATATTCAACATTCAAAACAGGATCTGCATTGCCATGAGTAATGAGTACCTTCAGAGTTTTAAGTTTTTCTTTTGAAGCAAAATAGGGTTTATGTTCATCTAACATTCTGCCACTCATTGCCGTAAATCCTGTAACTAAATCGGGACGACTTAATGCAACTGAATAAGACATGATTGCTCCCTGACTAAAACCACAAAGATAAACCTGCTTTGGATTGTAATTGATTTCCGACTTTAATGTTTCAAGAAAGTGAATGAGTTTCAATCTGGAAGCCTCGGCTTGTTCAGCATTAATAAAAGGTTTGTTGTTTTTAAATTCAACCGGATACCAAGCATAGGATGATTCAGCCAAAACAAAAGGCGCTCGAAGTGATACAACATGGTATTTTGAAGGAATTTTATCAGCAAAAGAAAACAAATCTTGTTCGTTACTACCAACACCATGTAGGAGTACTAAAAGCGGCGCATTTTCTTTTTGAGTAGAAGCTTTATGTAAATAGAACAATTTAGAATTATTATCTGGCACGAAAATCAAATTGAATAGAATCAAGAAATAAGGTACTATCAAATTCATACTATACTTTATCAATTTTAACAGATGTCATGGTTAATGAACCTGCTACAGCTTTGTCATTAAAGAAACTAATTTTCTCATTTTCTTCTTTTAAAGCAAGTGTATAAATCAACGGCAAATAATGCTCAGGACTAGGTATCGCCAAATCAAATGCTTTACCTTGTGATCTAAAATTAATCAAACTTTTATGGTCGTTTGCCAATATGAATTTCTTCATTTTATCATTGGCTTCAGCAGCCCAATCAAATGCAAAATTATCAGCATTCATTTTGTCCCATGCAATCATCCCTAAATTATGGACCATGTTTCCACTACCAATGATGAGAACACCCTTGTTTCTTAATGAAGCCAGTTCCTTAGCCAATTCATAATGGTATTGTGGAGTTTGGTAATAATCTAAACTCATTTGAATGATAGGAACATCAGCTAAAGGATACATGTGTTTGATAACAGACCAAGCACCATGATCTAAGCCCCATTTTTCATCTAAACCAATTGTTGTTTTCTTTACAATACTTTTAGTTAATTGAGCCAATTCAGGACTACCAGGAGCAGGATATTGAACATCGAATAAGGCTTTAGGAAATCCACCAAAATCGTGAATGGTTGATGGTTTTTGCATGGCAGTTACAAAAGTACCTTTGGTTTCCCAATGTGCTGAAATACATAAAATAGCAGCAGGTTTTGGAATACCTTTTACACTATTTCTAAAGCCTTTTACAAATTCATTTTCCTCGATGGCATTCATTGGACTTCCATGACCTAAAAATAAAACAGGCATTTTAGGTGTATTTTTAAAGGAAGCTGACATTTGTTCTAATTCACTCAATTGCATAGCTAAACTTGATAATGGCAAAATTGCCAATGATTGTAAAAAATCTTTTCTGTTCATTTTGATGGTAATGGTTCTCAAAAATGTTGAAAACAAAGGTGCTGCTAAGTTTTTGATTCAAGGTATGAAAAATCGGAAAATCTGTATCAATATTCTGAAACAAATCAGAAAGAATTGTTATATAGACAAAATGTCTAATTACTACACATTTAATTTCTTTAACATTTCTTCTCTAAATTCTGTAGGTGTTTGACCTGATTTTCTCTTAAATACACTGGTAAAATAAGACTTATCCTTGTACCCCAATTCAAAACCAATTTCACTGATGCTTAGGCTTGAATTGATTAATAGATTTTTAGCTTCAATTAACTTACGTGTTTCAATAATTTCTGAAACACTCTGATTCAGGATTTGCTGACAAATTAAATTGAGATTACGTGAAGACATGAATAATTTCTCTGCATAAAACTCAACACCCTCACTCCTTCTGAAATTTTCTTCCAGTATGCTCAAAAAGTTTTTAAAGGTTATATGCTGTGTTTTATTTACTGGATTTGCATGGTCTTCACTTTTCCTTCTCTCCGACTCCATCATGGCAAACAATGCTCCTAAAAGGTGTTTAATAACCGAATAGTCAGGAGGAGAATTTAAATCCATTTCTTGTTTCATCATTTCGCATATATCCGTCATTCTTTTAAAACAAATTCCATTCTCCATTAACAAATGAGCATGGTCATGATAATAAGAATATAATTGAAATGTTGTTTCAGGAATGAACTCACTTTTAAACCTGATTACCCAGGCACTACATTCATTATTTTTTATAATAGGAATCAGCCTATGAATTTTTCCTTTACTCACAAAAACCAATGCAGGCGCATCAATTTCATGTGTTTTAAAATCTATAAAATGATTGAGAGCACCTGATACCGCAATGATTAATTCTTCATAATCATGTGAATGTGGAACATCCGGAATAGCGGCTAATTCAATAGCTTCAGCCAGATTAATTTTAAAGATATGAAACAGGCGATTCATGAATGCAATATACAAACTTGTAGTCTATAACATTTTTTATCAATTAAAAAAGAATTCAAATCTGTTCGAAAATTGACTTAGGTCAAGTTGAAAAAACGCATCCCAATCTACCTTCGACCTTATAAAAATCAGCATTGAATAGTCCTTTTGTAGATATCGTTATACTTAATCACAATGGTAAGAAATTCCTTGATGAATGTTTTACTTCGGTATTAAACGGAAATTATAAAAACCAAAGAGTTTATTTACTCGACAATGCATCTACAGATGATGATGTATCTTATGTAAGAACAAAATTCCCACAAGTAGAAATCATACAAAACCCCAATAACAATGGCTACTGTGCTGCTTATAATTTAGCATTTGAAGCTTGTACAAGTCCTTATTTAGTTTGTTTAAATAATGATGTGGTTGTGCATCCAGATTGGCTCAAACACTTAGTTGAATTAGCAGAAACTAACAAAAACATTGCAGCATTACAACCTAAAATTCTATCCTATTTCGAGCATGGTGATTTTGAATATGCTGGTGCTTCAGGTGGAATGATGGATGTATTTGGATATCCATTTTTACGAGGAAGAATCTTCGATCATATAGAAAAAGACAATGGTCAATACAATGATGTATCTGAAGTATTTTGGACTTCAGGAGCAGCCATGTTTGTGAGAAAATCGGCATTAGTTTCTTGTGGCGTATTTGATGAAACCATTGTTCACCACATGGATGAAATAGATTTGTGCTGGCGAATGCGTTTAAGTGGATTTGAGTTAAAGGTACAACCACTATCTGAAATCTACCATATTGGAGGAGCAAGCATTCCTAAAAACAGTTTCAAAAAGGTTTATTGGAATCATCGAAACTCTTTGTATTTAATGTTAAAAAACTACTCTGCAAAAAATGTTTTACTTTTTGCAAGTGTTCATTTTTTATTAGACATCGTAGCGGCTTGGACCTTTTTATTGCAAGGAAATTTCACAGCATTTAAAGCTATTGTTTATGCTCATACCTGGCTTATAAAAAACTTGGGACTGATTAAGAGGAAAAGAAAAGAAGTTCAATCTTTAAGAAAAATAAATGACAAAGAACTAATGACCGCTCTATATAAAGGCTCTATTGTTTGGGAATCATTTGTATGTAATAGAAACAGTTATTCAACCATTAAAAAATATACCTTATGAAAATTCATTTGATACATGAAGCATTAAACGGATTGAAGGTTTTCCAACCAGAAGTATTTGAAGATGAAAGAGGTTTTTTTGCTGAGGTATACAGAAAAGACCAATTTGTAGAATATGGAATCAAAGAGGAATTTGTTCAAGACAATCATTCAAGAAGTGCAAAAGGAGTTTTAAGAGGATTACATTTTCAATGGGAACCACCAATGGGTAAACTCATGAGAGTAACATCAGGTGAAGCCTATTTAATGGCTGTTGATATCAGAAAAAACTCTCCAACTTATGGTGAATGGTATGGTGAAACAGTAAGTGCACAAAATAAAAAAATGGTTTATGCTCCGGCAGGTTTTGCCAGAGGCTTTTGTGTATTAAGTGATTTTGCTGAAATACAATACAAGTGCACAGGTTTATACAACAAGAATGCTGAATCAGGAATATTATGGAATGATCCTGCATTAGGAATTAAATGGCCAATTGAAAATCCAACCTTATCTGATAAAGACAAAAATGCGCAAACTTTAGCTGAATGGTCTTTAAAACCGGATTCTAATTTGATTAAATAAAATGGAAAAGAAAAGAGTTTTAATCTTAGGTGCATGCGGTTATGTGGGTTCTTTTTTAAGTCCCTTTTTACAACAAAACAATTGGGATGTTGAAGCCGTTGACTTATGTTGGTTTGGTAATTATCTCGATGAAAACATTCCTTTAACACAAAAAGATATTTTCGATTTAAAAGCAGATGATTTAAGAGGTTTTGATAATATTATTTTTTTAGCGGGATTATCGAACGATCCTATGGCAGAGTTTTCACCAAAAGATAACTTCATATACAATACTGCCATGCCTGCCTATATTGGTTATATGGCAAAAGAAGCAGGTGTTAAAAGAATGATGTTTGCCAGCTCTTGTTCGGTTTATGGCTTTACACATAATCAAACCTTTACTGAGGACAATATTACAATTTGTGATTATCCTTATGGTGTATCAAAACTACAAGGAGAAAAAAGTTTATTGGCACTAGCTGATGAAAACTTTTCTGTTGTATGTTTTAGACAAGGAACAGTTAGTGGATATAGTCCGAGAATGAGATTAGACTTAGCCATTAATACGATGTTTTGGCATGCTGTTGAAGACAAAGAAATACAATTAAGCAATAATAAAATTTGGAGACCTATATTAGGAACTGAAGACTTATGTAGAGCTTATTTATTGGCACTAAACAAAGAAGATTGGACAGATATAGGAACAGTAAATATCAGTTCATTTAACAGTACTATTGGAGATTTAGCAGAAGAGGTGGCATCATTTGTTGAAGAAAAATTTGGGTATAAAGTAGCTATTCATAATAAAGGAATTCAAGATTATAGAAATTATAAAGTAAGTACCGAAAAAGCGGCTAATTTATTGGGTTATGAAGGAAAAGAAACCTGCAGAGGAATACTTGAAGACCTTTATAAAAACATAGACAAATTCACTCCATTTAATCAAGAGAGATTCTTTAATATTCAAGTATTTCAAAAAATAATGCAAACAATATAAAATAAAACGATAATGAAAATAATGTTAACAGGATCGAATGGCCAATTAGGGCGTGACATCCATGAAGTATTAGTAAAAAATGGATATGAAGTAATTGCTTTAACCCATGAAGATTGTGATTTGGCAGACCTATTCACCATGAAAGAATTAATCATGAAACACATGCCTCAGACATTTATTAATACTGCTGCATTTCATCATGTAGAAGCTTGTGAACAAGATTCGAAAAAAGCTTTCAAAATTAATTCAGAAGCACCAGCCTTTATAGCTAGAATGTGTAATTATCTTTCAATAAAACTTATACATTTTAGTTCTGATTATGTTTTTAATGGTAAAGCAAATGTCCCTTATACCGAAAACGATTCAGCAGAACCATTAAACATCTATGGATTATCAAAATTAAAAGGAGAGAACTTAATCAAAGCCTCTTGTTGCAAACACTTAATCATTCGTGTAAGCGGACTTTATGGAACACATCCATGTAGAGCAAAAAACGGATTAAACTTTGTGCAATTGATGTTAAAATTGGCAAAAGAAAAAGGAGAAGTAAAAGTAGTAACTGATGAAATTGTATCACCAACATCAACCATTAGTATAGCCAAAATGCTAATTGAGTTTCTGAACAAAGATTTACAAGGAACAATACATGTTAGCTCGGAAGGATCATGTTCATGGAACGAATTTGCAAAAGAAATTTTTGATTATACAGATACTCCTGTAAGCTTATTACCTGCTCTTTCAGCAGATTTCCCAAGTAAGGTTTCAAGACCAGCATATTCAGTTTTAGATAACAAATACATTTATTCTAAAGGATTTCCAAGAATGCCACATTGGAAAGAATCGTTGCATTTATATTTAGATGAATTGAATAGAACATCAAAAGAAAACAAAGAACTTGAAACTGAGGCTGGTTCAGGCGTTTAATCGAAAAAATCACAAAGATTTAATTTAAGTTCATTAAGTCTTTTGATTTTGATTAAAGTAAAAATTATTTTCACAAAATACTATTTAAACAATCCGATTTACCATTTAAATGGTGGATCGGATTTTTCTTTTTAATAAGATTTAAACAAGAATAATCATTTAATACATTAGCCATTACTCCCCTTAACTATAATAAAAACAGCACTTTAAATATGTTTAAAATGAAATTATTTTAATATTTAATGCCTAATTAACTTATAAAATCGAATAATATGTTCAGAATAGAATTGCTACCATTTAAACATCAATAATTGAATATGACAATTAACATGTAAATAATACAACTCAAATAGGTTATATTGGCATTAGAATTACTTTTTAATCAATTTGTATTAATTATTTAGTAGCCTAATTAAAACAAAATGAAGTTAGCCATTGAGAAAAACATACCCATTGGGATTGGAATCGGTGCGTCTTCAGGTGGCCTAGAAGCACTAGAGATATTGTTCGAAAACCTGCCTGAAAACCTTAGAAAGAAGGTGTATTTTGTAGTTGCCCAACATCTAAGTCCGAACCATGCTAGTCTTTTGGTTCAAATTTTGAGTAAAGTATCCAAGTTTCCAGTAGTACAAGCAGAAAACAACAAAATAGTTGAAGCAGGTAAAATTTATATAACACCTCCAGATTCTGATGTTCAAATCAAGAATAAAACAATAAAACTAAGTAGACCTAAAAATAAACTTGGGCCTAAACCATCTATTGACAAACTATTTGAAAGTTTAGCAACTGAATTTAAGGAAGCTAGTATAGGTATAATTTTATCTGGTACGGGCAGTGATGGAAGCATTGGAATAAGAAAGATTAAAGAAGTTGGTGGCAATAGTATAGTTCAACAACCTGAAAATGCCAAGTATGATGGAATGCCACAATCTGCCATCCATACAGGCTGTGTGAATTTCCAATGTTATCCAGACCAAATAGGATTAAAAATTGGGGAACTATTAAATTTCAAAAAAAGAAAAACCCATCAACATAGTAAACAAGATGAAATAATAAGGATATTCAAAGAAATTCAACTTGAATTTGGAACAGATTTTAATCTTTATAAAACAAGTACAATTCAAAGAAGAATTGAAAAGAGGATGTTGTATTTATCTATTTCAAAATATTCTGAATACACAGAGCTTATCTTAAACAATAAAGAAGAAAAAAATATTCTATATCAAAGTTTTTTAATCGGAGTAACAGGATTTTTTAGGGATTCGGAAATGTTTAAAAACCTAGAATCAGAAATAGAAAAAAAGATAAAAGCAGGGGAAATAAAGGACAATTTCAGAATTTGGATTCCTGGTTGCAGCACAGGTGAAGAAGCTTACAGTATTTGCATGTTAGTTGATTACTTGTTTAACTCGAAATATAAAATAAGAAGTAGTATTCAAGTTTTTGCAACTGATTTATCTAACAAATCTTTATTGATAGCAAGAAAAGGCTTGTATGATTTAGGACTAAGAAATAAAATAAACAAAGAATATATTCAAACCTATACAATTGAACAAGATTCTAATTTTTTAATTGATAAATCAATAAGAAGTAAAGTTCTATTTTCACACCACGATTTAACAATCAATCCACCATTTTTAAATATCGATTTAATTTGTTGCAGAAATTTACTTATCTACTTTAACCAAGACATTCAAAAAAGAATATTTTCAATCTTTCATTATTCTTTAAACGAAAAAGGAATATTATTTCTAGGAAAATCGGAGAGCATTTCGGGATCAGAGGAGTTATATGAGGTATTAAATTCAAAATCAAAAATCTTTGCAAAAAAACACATTCATTCAAAAAGGCCTATAAAATTAGGCAATTTTAAACCTTTAAGAAATTCGACTAATAAAGAGGAACAAATCACCACAAAGAAGGAATTTTTAAGGAATCAAAAAGATCAAATCAAAGAAAAAATAATTCATTTAATTGAACCAATTTATTTAATCGTTTCTGAAAATTTAGAGATTTTGGAGACTCATGGTAAAATTAGTGAGATTTTGGAAATTTCGGAAGGTGAAATGCACATGAATCTCCCAAATTTATTGAGAAAGCCCTTTTTAACTGAGGTGAAAAAACTAATTATACAATGTAATAAATTTGGTGAAAACAGAAGTTCTATAATTAATAATGTTAAGGTTGATGGCAAGCAAATAAGCTATAAAATTAGTGTTGGAAATTTAAGTGAATATCAAAACCAACCTTATAATAAAACAGTTTTATTAGTTTTTGAAAAAATTGAGTCAATCAAACAGAAACCAATTAAAAATGAAGACAATTATTCACAAAGATTAATTGAAATAGAACAAGAATTAGAGATAACTAAAATTCATCTTCAATCATATATTGATGAAATTGAAACTACAAATCAAGAGTTACAATCTTTAAATGAAGAATTACAATCATCAAACGAGGAATTACAATCGTCAAATGAAGAATTAGAAACAAGTAATGAAGAACTGCAGGCATCTAACGAAGAGTTACAAACCGCCTATACGGAAATAAAACATATCAATCAAGAGTTAGAAATAAAAGATAAAGAACTAGTTGAGAGTAACAATTTATTCTTTTCTATGTTTGAAAATTCACCCCAAGGAAATCTTCTAATAGATACAAACTTAAGCTTGATACTATTTAATGAACCATCAAAAAAAATTGCAGCACAAATAGGATTAGGTAAATTAGAAAAAAGAAGAAACTTTTTAGATATTATTGGAAGTCACCCAGATTTTGATAGAATTTTAACTGCAATTAGAAAAGTGCAGCAAGAGAAGAAGCCATATTTTGAAAACTTAAGAACAAAACTATACTTAGAAACATTTCATACAGAATTACATATTACTCCAATTTTACTTAATGGAAATATTCAATATATTACTATTAGTTTAATTGACTTAAGTAATTTAGCAAAAAAAGAAGAAGAGTTATTTGAAAGAGATGAAATGTTAAACTCTTTATTAGAATCGAATACTACATTTTTAATACGAATAGATTTATCAGGAAATTATACTTATGTAAACAATGCGTTCTGCAATAAATTTGGAGTTACACCAAATGAAATCATTGGAAAAAACTATCTATCAACTATACATCCTGATGATTTATCTGAATGTGAAAAAATTGGATATCAAATATTAACCCAACCAACTTTGGTTCATAAATCAACGGTTCGCAAACCTAATGCAATTGGTATTTATATAGACACCGAATGGGAGTATGTGGTTATACAAAATAATGAAGGTATAATAAAAGAAATTCAAGGAGTTGGCCGAGACATCACTGAACAGAAAAAAATGGTATTTGAACTTGAAGAAGAACGTAACCATTTAGAGATGTTAATTTGGGGAGGAAGACTGGGTACATGGGATTGGAATATTGTTACTAATGAAGTCATATTTAATGAAAGATGGGCTGAGATGTTGGGATATGAAGGAGCACAAATAAAATTAGCTTATTCAGATTGGGAGAAAACCATCTTAAAAAGTGATTTACCAAAAGTAAAAGAGGCTTTAGAGCTAACGTTACGAGGAGAAAAGTCATTTTACGAATTAGAATACCGTTGTATAGGTGTAAATGGCAAAATCATATGGATGTATTCCACCGGAAAAGTTATTGAGAAAAATAAAAAGAAAAAACCACTGCGTATCTTAGGAATTCATCAGGATATAACAGAGAAAAAAGAAACTGAATCAAAAATAAGGAACATTGAAGATAGAAATAATGCTATAGTATCTACATTAAATGAAGGTGTTGTTATTCAAAATTTAGATGGTGAAATAGTTTCATGTAATTCAAGTGCAGAGAAATTACTGGGATTAACATTTGAGCAAATGATAGGCAAATCTTCGGTTGATCCAATTTGGAAAACAATAAAAGAAGATGGCAGTGATTTCCCTGGTGAGGAGCATCCTGCGATGGTAACAATTAAAACAGGTAAAGCTCAATCAGATGTAGTAATAGGCATCATTAAACCCAATGGAGAACTAACCTGGATTAATGTATATGCGCATTTATTATACCATACCGACAGTAAAGTTCCGTACGCTGTTTTTGCAATTTTCCATGATTTTACAGATAGAAAAAAAGCAGAAGAAGAATTAGAAAAGAACAAAAATCTTTTAAATGAAACAGGACGAGTTGCAAATATTGGTGGATGGGAATTTGATATAAGATTAAAACAAATTAAATGGACGGATGAAACTTATAGAATACATGAATACTTTGAGGATAGTCCACCAAATTTAGAAACCATTAGAGCATTTTTTGATGAAACAAATTTACCAATTTTAGATAATGCATTTAAAGTTGCGGCAGAAGAAGGGATACCATTTGATTTAGAGTTAAAACTTAAAACTATATTAAGTAATGAAAAATGGGTAAGAATAATTGGGAAAGGGAAATATGACAATGAAGGGATTTCTAAAATTATTGGTAGTGTTCAAGATATTACAAAAATCAAAAAACAAGAGTTAGAATTACAATCTGAAAAAACTAGATTAAATGACATAATTGAAGGAACAAATGTAGGAACATGGGAGTGGAATGTAAAAACCAATATAACCATTTTTAATGACAGGTGGGCAGGAATGTTAGGTTATACATTAGAAGAGTTAGCACCAATTAGTTTTCAAACCTGGGTTGATTTAGCACATCCCATTGATTTAAAATATGCCAATGCTCAGATTCAAAAACATCTTCAAAAAGAAATAGACTATTACGAAGCTGAAATGAGGATGCGCCACAAAAATGGAGAATGGAAGTGGATTTTAACAAGAGGAAAAGTTATCAAAGTGGATGAAAACAATCAACCACTTCAATTATCAGGAATTCATATTGATATCACACAAAGTAAGTTATTAGAGGAAGAACTAAAAAAATTATCAATAGTTGCAGAACGAACATCAAATGCAGTGGTTGTTTCTGATAATTTAGGCCGTATTACTTGGGTAAATGATTCGTTTACAAAAATTACTGGTTACACTTTTGATGAAGTAAAAGGAAAAAAACCTAAATCACTTTTTCACTATCAAGGAACAAATCCTGATACCATAAAATATCTACATGATAAATTAAAAAAACTAGAGGATGTAAAATGTGAAATCAAAAATAGAGGCAAATTTGGACAAGAATATTGGATTGATTTAGAAATAAAACCACTATTAGACCAAAATGGTACTCATACTGGCTTTATGTCGGTACAAACTGATATTACAGATAATAGAAAGGCTAAAAAAGCATTAAAGCACAAAAATGAACAACTAGAAAACATCAATAAAGAATTAGAACAATTCGTATATATAGCTTCACATGATTTACAAGAGCCCTTATTAACCATTAGAAACTGTGCTGAAATTATTAAAACAGAAATGGCAGTGAATCTTGATGAAGAAATGAATATGTATTTAGATTTCATTTTTCAATCAAGTGAAAGGCTTAGAGAACTGATAAAAGGCCTGATGCAATATTCTAGAATTGGAAGAGAAAGAATAATTGAGGAAGTAAACTTAAACACCTTATTAGTCGACATAAAAAAGGATTTACAATTTTCAATTGAAGAAAGTTCATCTATAATTAAGTTCAAAGATTTACCAACTGTAAATGCCTATCCAACTGAATTAAGGTTATTGTTTCAAAACCTAATTAGTAATTCAATCAAATTTAGAAATATTAAAACACAAACACTAGTCCAGATTTCATGTCTAGAATCGGAAGAAAACTGGGCATTTGAGGTGAAAGACAATGGAATTGGTGTAGAGCCCAAAAATTTAGAAAAGGTATTTATTATTTTCAAAAGACTTCATAACAGAGATGAATATGAAGGAACCGGAATTGGCTTGGCTCATTGCAAAAAAATAATAGATTTACATGGAGGAAAAATCTGGATGGAATCTGAAAAAGGCAAAGGCTGTAAAGTAATCTTCACTATCCCTAAAAACCAATAAAAAATGAAAAAGCTAAAATGTATTTTATTAGTAGATGACGACAATGCAACCAATATGTTGAATTCATTTGTTTTAAAAAAAATGGAACTTACACAAACTGTTAAAGTAGTTTTAAATGGTAGTGAAGCCATCGATTATTTACATTCAATAACAGAAGAAGAACAATGTCCTGAATTTATATTTTTAGACATCAATATGCCGAAAATGGATGGATGGGAATTTTTGGAAGAATACAGAGAAATGGATGTAAAAAGACAAAGAGCAAAGGTAATTTTACTTACCACATCAGAAAATCCAGATGATATTGAAAAAGCAAACAAATATCCAGAGATTCAGGAATATTGTAATAAGCCCTTAACAAAAGAAATCATTAGCAATCTCGTAAATAAATATTACCCAGAATAAGGATAAAAAACTAAGTTTTAAATTCAAAAATTTTCTCCATTACCTGCCACTTCTCTCCTATTTTAGAACTGGGAATTGCCTGTTGGTATTTCCACATTAAATCTTCCCAAAGCAATACCTTTTCGCTCGATAAATCAATTTTATTCTTTGCTTCAAAACTAAATGAATCTGATGTTTCTAATCGCATCATTAAGCGATTATGCACACGAAATATTTCACAATTAGTAATTCCAGATTCTTTAATTTTCTCTAAAACTTCAGGCCAAACATTTTGATGATAAGCTTCATATTCTTGAATAGAATCTGCATCATTTTTCAAGTCTAAAACCAAGTAAAAAACCTTCATATTTTAATCAATTTATAGGCATAAAAAGCAATCCAAAGAAAAGCCAATAATGGCAAAGCAAAAGCAAATTGAATACTAGAAAAATCTGAAATAAAGCCCATTATTAAAGGAAAAACAGCTCCTCCAACAATGGTCATAATAATCAAAGACGAAGCCATTCCTGCTCTATTTCCTAATCCTTTAACCCCATTTGAAAAGATACTTGGAAACATAATCGACATAAAAAACAAGGTAGCCATTAAAGCATAAACAGCTAGAAAATTGCTAAAAAATATTACAAAAAGTAAGAGAAATATGTTTAAAATAGCATACAACATTAGCAACAAATTGGGCTTAATAAAATTCATTAAAAATGCTCCAATAAATCTTCCTGACATAAATAAAAACAAGGCAACAGATAAATACAAAGCTGCAGTTTTATCTGAAATTCCTGTTTGAGACATCGCTAGTCTTATAAAAAAACTTCCAATTCCAACCTGAGCTCCCACATATAAAAATTGAGCGAACATGGATTGTCTGAGAGAAGGAGATTCTTTCAATAATGTAAAATAAGAACTTGAATTTGAAGAACTCTTTTCTAATTCAGGCAAAGGCAAAAACATAAAAAATATAGCAACTGCAAACACAATTGAACCAATTATCAAATATGGAGTTTGAACTGAAGCTGCCTCTTCAAGTAATTTCTCGCGTAATTGAAAATCACTTAAACCAATTGTCTCATTATTTGTAATTGTGTTACCAGAAAGAATAAACTTACTTCCAAATAATGCAGCTAAAGTAGCACCTAATCCATTAAATGATTGTGCAAAATTCAAACGTTTAGTTGAAGATTCTGCATCACCCAAAACAGTAACATAAGGATTAGCCGCGGTTTCAAGAAATGTCAATCCCGTTGCTACTATAAACAATGCCATTAAAAAGAATGAATAAGATAATATAAGAGAGGCTGGATAAAAAAGGAAGGCACCAATAGCAAATAACAATAAACCAATAACAATGGTTGTTTTATAACCCCATTTATTAATAAATAAAGAAGCAGGAATTGCCATTAAAAAATAAGCTATGTAGAAAGATGAATCAACTAATGCCGATTGCATATCTGTAAGTTGACAAGCTTTTTTTAAATGCGGGATTAAAATTGGATTTAAGTTATGTGCCAAAGCCCAAAGGAAAAACAAACTTAAAATAGCTATAAATGCTATTTGATTATTGAGTTTTTTCATTGCTATTTCCTTCTTATTTTAATTTGAATTGCATTTTCAATAGGCTTCTCTGATACCATTATCAAATATCCACCGCCACCAGCACCACTTAACTTATATCCTAAAACTTTATCTTTATATGAGTTTATCATACTTATAATTTCTTCATTAATCATATGAGGAAACATAGCAATTTGAGCTTCAAAAGACAATTTCATGGCTTTCCCAAATTCAGCTAAATCCTTATTTAAGGCAGCATTCCAACAAGACTCAGCTGCTTGAGATAATGCCGAAGCATAATACTTATTAATATTGGTATCAGCTAAAACGTGGTAATCACTTTTACGTTCACCTAAACTTACTAAATATAAATGTTTCTCTATAAAAGTTAATATCTCTTCATCAAAAACAGAATCGATTTTAGTTGGCCAATATTGTGCCTCATAAAAACTTCGGTTTAATCCCGCGTAAACTATTCCAATTGCGTCTTGCGAACCAGCTATTTCTGTTTTTCCAGGAGGATTTTCATAAGCAAAAAGCATTTTTGCAGTTTTTTCTGAATTTGAATCTGGTAGTTGATTTTGCCACAATTCAGTTGCAAATTTCCTAGTACTACTTGCCATTCCACTTCTGGAATTAAAATCATGATTAGGTTCAATACTTATAGTAATTACTGGCCCCGATGCAAACAATGAAACAAAAGGTTGATCTAACCAACCACCAGCCAAATCAATTCTAAAAGGTATGGTATTAATCTTTCTTAAATCTGTTGTAGAACGAGCAGGTAATCCAGTAAACGGAATTCTATCTAAAACAATTAATTCAATATTTCTAGTTGAGCATAAATCAGCTTTAGCTTGTGAATATCCATCTTCATTAACAACAAAAATATCGGGCTGAATCCTATCTAATTCTGGTAAAAAATCTAAATAACCGGAACCTGAACTAATACAAACCTCAAAAACATCAAATAATGCTTCGAGAATAAACTTCCTTTCATTTTCAGAATTTACTGGATACCTATGTTTTAATTCAAATACGGTTTTATCAGAACCTAAACAAACATATACCTGTCCATACTGAGCTGCACTTTTTATAAAAGCTACATGTCCACTATGTAATAAATCAAAACATCCACTGATTACAACCTTTTTAAGCTTCTTTTCCATATCAATTCTGCAAAATAGCAAAAAAGTAAAGTTTAGCAAATACGAGCACTCTTCAATTTTGAAAGCTTGAAGTGTGAATGATGTAATACAATCAATTTAAAGTATAATACTAAATCAGCTAATACATCTGAAATTTGAATCAACAAATCAGTATAGTTATTGACCTGTTAAAACAGACAAACTCCTGTAGAAAGATAATAGCTTCGAATTAAGTTTATCTGAAATAAATAGGGCCAGCTGAAATTCATTATAGAGGCTAATTATCTATCAAGTATACTGCTTTTAAAAAAACTAAATGCAAGGTTTTAAGAACAATTTCTTAAATATCCTTGCATTAAGTGCAATTAGTTTTCAAATTATATAAAGACAGAAACGAGGCCATCTTTGTCGTTGCTGCCAAATTGAAGTATCAAATATACATCTAATTGGGCAGCGTCTAAAATCTGACCTGTTTCTGTCTTTTTCAGCGGGCCCTATATAAAACCCGGTTCTCCGGGTTTTATTTTTATTTATACAAAATGTTAGAAATAAAAAGAGAAGGTATCATTTTAGAAAGTAGTCATTCTGATTTTGATTATGATGGTGTTTTGAATCCAGCTATTTTTCAAATGGAAGAAGACCTATACATGATATATCGAGCCTTGGGTAAAGATAAAAAATCGAGTTTAGGTTTTTGTGAAATTAATGGTCCGAATGTAGTTTTTAACAACCATAAGGAACCAATTTTATACCCTGAATTTGAAAATGAAATTCATGGCATTGAAGACCCACGAATAGTCTTAATTGAAAATACATTTTATCTCAGCTATACTGCTTATGATGGAGTAAATGCATTAGGAGCTCTTGCCACATCAAAAAACTTAAAAAAGTTCAAAAAAATAGGCCTTATAACACCACAAATTCACTATGCTTCATTTTTAAAAGAAACTTCAATTAGTGGACCATTAAACGAAAAATACAATAGATATAATAAAAGAGAAAGCATTAAAGTAAAACATCAAAAGCAGGTTTATGTTTGGATGAAAAACATCGTATTCTTTCCCAAAAAAATAGAAAACAAATTCCATTTTTTAATAAGAATCAAACCAGATATTCAACTCGTAAGTATAGATAAAATTGAAGATTTAACTCCTGAATTTTGGAAATCTTACTTAAACACTTTTCATCAACACATACTACTTGAACCTCTTTACGGACATGAAGTAAGTTATATTGGAGGTGGATGTCCGCCAATAGAAACGGGCTCAGGTTGGTTATTAATTTACCATGGTGTATGCGATTCACCAGAAGGATATGTTTATTCAATATGTGCTTCATTACTAGACTTAGCCTTTCCATTTAAAGAAAAATGTAGACTACCCTACCCTGTTTTAACACCCAGTGTTGATTACGAACTGAAAGGAGAAATAAATAATGTTTGTTTTCCTACAGGTACTGCTCAATTCGAGGGTAAATTATATATCTATTACGGAGCAGCAGATAAAAGAATTGCCTGTATATCAATGAATTTAAATCTTTTAATAGAAGAACTTTTAAAAAATCCAAAAGTATGAATCAACATGAAAAACCAATTATTCTTATAATTTCATCGTACCCACCTAGAGAATGTGGCATTGCAACCTATACACAAGATTTAGTAAGAGCCTTGAGGACAAAATTCAAGAACACTTTTGAATTTAAAATATGTGCTTTAGAAACATCGTCTGATAAACATCAATATGAAAATGATGTTGTTTATATTTTAGATACAGAAAGTAAAGACAGCTATTTGAGTTTAGCTGAAGAAATCAATAGAAATGAAAACATCAAACTAATCAACATACAACATGAGTTTGGTTTTTTCCATCAAAATGAAAATGATTTTTTACAACTACTACAATCAATAAAAATACCGATAATCATTACTTATCATACTGTAATTCCATTTCCGAATATAGAAAGAAGAATTCTTGTTAGAAGCATTAGTGACGCTAGTTGTGGAGTTACTGTAATGACACAAAATGCTTCTGAAATTTTAGTGAATGATTATGGTTTGGTAAAGAAAAATATTTCAGTTATTCCACATGGCACACACCTTATAGAGTATACTGATAAAAATCTATTAAAAGTTAAATATGGTTATGAAAACAAAAAAGTACTATCAACTTTTGGATTAATAAGTTCAGGAAAAAGTATTGAAACTACATTGAATGTATTAAACAATTTAGTAAAAATTCAACCTGATATTTTATTTCTAATAATTGGAAAAACACATCCAACTGTGGTTAAAAACGAAGGTGAAGTTTATAGAAAAATGTTGTTAGAAAAAGTATCGGAATACAAACTTGAACAACATGTAGAATTCATAAATTACTATTTACCTTTAGAAACATTATTGGATTATCTTCAACTTACAGATATTTATTTATTTACCTCAAAAGACCCTAACCAAGCAGTAAGCGGAACATTTAGTTATGCCATGAGTTGTGGCTGTCCGATTATTTCAACTAGTATACCTCACGCTAAAGAGTTTCTAAAAGATGAATCAGGCATATTAATTGATTTTGAGAACGAAGTTCAACTAAGAGCAGGATTAGACTTATTATTAAACAATAATTCCATTATAAAAGAAATGGAAAATAGAGGATTACAAAAAATAATTCCAACTGCTTGGGAGAACTCTGCAATATCACATGCAAAAAACTATTTATTACACATGCATATACCACCTGATTTGGTATATAATCTTCCTCATATTCAATTAAACCATATAAAAAATTTAAGTAAAGGTTTTGGAATGATTCAATTTTCTAATATCAACAAACCCGACTTAAGTTCTGGTTACACCTTAGATGACAATGCCAGAGCCATGATTGCCATGTGTATGCATTATGATGAAACTGAAGACAACAGCGACTTGTTTTACATTAGCAAATACTTGAATTTTATAGGATTTTGCCTACAAACCGATGGTGGTTTTTTAAACTATGTTGATGAAAACAAAAACTTTACCCAACAAAATAACGAATGTAATTTAGAAGATTCAAATGGTAGGGCAATTTGGTCCTTGGGATATTTAATTTCTTTAAAAGATATCTTACCAAAAGAAATAGTTGATAAGGCAATTAACATAATAGACAAAGCTTTACTAAAAATTTATAGAATTCATTCTTCACGAGCAATTGCATTTTCATTAAAAGGAATTTATTACTACAATAGTATTCAAGACGATAGTAAATTAATTAATACAACTGAACTTTTAGCTAATCGTTTAAAGCAAATGTATAAACATGAAGCAGATAATGATTGGAAGTGGTTTGAAAGCTATTTAACATACGGAAATAGCATTTTATCTGAAGGAATGTTATGTGCCTATTTAACAACTGGAAATATTGAATACCAAGATATAGCTAAAGAATCATTTGACTTTTTACTATCCCACACATTTACTAAAGACAAAATAAAAATTATATCAAATAAAGGTTGGAAACACAAAGGTCAAGACAGTGAAATCTATGGAGAGCAACCAATAGATGTTGCTTATACCATAATTGCACTTGGAGTATTTTCTGATATGTATGAAGATTCAGATTATTTAGAAAAAATGAACTTAGCATTCACTTGGTTTCTAGGAAATAATCATTTGAATCAAATCATGTATAATCCCAAAACGGGAGGTTGTTATGATGGATTAGAGGAACATCATGTGAATATTAATCAGGGAGCAGAATCAGCAATTAGTTATTTGATATCGAGACTAAGTGTTGAAAAATACCTTAAAAACCATTTGCAAGCTACCAAAACACCAGGCACATTAAAAGCTGAAGGACTCTGGCAAGTGCTTGTTAGTTAATAGTGTAAAGACAATTTCAGAAATATCATATTCCAATAATGATGTAAGATTAAACAAATTTTATGTAACGACTTAGGCAAGATATATGCTGAGATTTGAATATGAAAAACAAGGAAAATTTATTCCATAAAAAAAATGGAATATTAGAAAACATCAAATCGGTATACAATAGATCTGCTAAAAGATTAGATCAAGTATTTAGTGTTTTTAACTCTAAAGATTTTCAAATAATTCAAGGAAAAAAAGACCATTTACTAGCAATATTTGAAGGCAAAATTGGACATTTTAATTAATAATAATCAAGAAAAAAGATGAAAAACATAACAAACAAAAACCTTGCAATATTAGCAATCAGTGCAGCATTAATATTCGCATGTAACTCTTCTGAGAAGAAGGTTGAAAATGCTAAAGAAGAATTAAAAGAAGCTAGAGAAGAATTAAACGATGAAAGAATTGATTCTATTGCAGAATATGAAACTTTTAAAGCAGAATCAGAACTTAGAATTCAGGAAAATGAAAAAGTAATATCTGCTTATCGCGAAAGGGTTAAAAAGGAGAAAACAATAATCAAAAAAGAAGACCAAATGTATATTGATTTATTGGAACAAAAGAATATCAATATGAGAATAAAAATTGAAGAATTCAGAACAAAAGGTAAAGATGAATGGAAAGCATATAAAGAAGAATTCAGACGTGATATGGATGAATTGGGATCGGCATTAAAAAACTTAACCGTTAAGAATACCAAATAATGAAAAATCAAATCAAGTATTACTTGCTGATAACATTAAGTATAATATTATTATCAACTAATCAAGTAAGTGCCCAAAGTAAATATGGCAATACATTAAATGTTGGATTAGGTATTGGTGGTTATTCTGGATACTATAGTTATACAGGAAGTAGCATACCTGTAATAAACTTAAATTACGAATTGGATGTAGCAAAGAACTTTACTATCGCTCCATTCGTGAGTTTTTATACGCTAAGTAGAAATTATTATTGGGGGAATAATAATGTAGTTTATCGTAATTATACCTATCGTGAAACAGTAATTCCGATAGGTATAAAAGGCTCATATTATTTTGATGATTATTTGAAAGCTGGTCCTAAATGGGATTTCTATTTAGCTGGTTCGGTAGGATTTGCAATTGTAAATAGAACTTGGGATGATGGATATGGAGGAGACAAAAACTACTTCAACAATGCACAGCCAATTATTTTAGATGTACATATTGGAACTGAATATCACTTCAACAATAAAATTGGTGCATTTTTAGATCTTTCAAGCGGAGTCTCTACAATTGGATTAAGCTTTCATACCAAGTAAAAATGCTAACCCTATTTAACAGACTTGCCGTAATTCTCATCATAATTTGGGCAATTGGATTCTTTGGGTTTCAATTAGGAAACCTAATACATTTACTTTTAATCCTGGCTCTCATTTCATTTTTATTAAGGGGAGCAAATGGAAAAAATTCGATATAAACATTTAAATATAAACAAAATGGAAAACTCAAACAACACAGGCAAAATGCTTGGCGTAATGTTATTAGGTGGTGCAATTGGTGCAACATTAGGAATCTTATTCGCACCTGCAAAAGGAAGTGATACAAGAAGAAAAATTGGCAGAAAAGGAAGTGATTTAAGTGATGAACTTCAAGATAAATTTGAAACATTTATGGATGATGTAAAATCAGAAATTGATATGGTTAAAAACAAAGCAACCGAATTGATTAATGGTGAAGTTAACAAATTAGAATCTAAAAAATAAGCCGATTCAAAGAAATCAAATTCAAGTAAAATTGAATTTGATTTCTTTTTTTATACCATAATTATGAAAGAAGAAAATACATTTTTAACCGATCACTTATTGACAAAAGTTGAAAATTTTAGCAAAACCAGCATTGAGCTGATGAAACTAAAAGCCATCAATAAAGTCGCTGAATCGAGTGCGAATATCATCAATTACTTTGTTGTGATATTTATCTTAAGTTTAATATGCATTAGCTTGAACATGGGATTATCATTGTTTTTAAATCAAATTTATAAAAACAATTATTCTGGATTTTTTATGGTGGCAGGAATCGACCTAATAGCTCTCATTTTGTATTATTTCTGCTATCCCCTTTTAAAAAGCAAATTCAAGAATTCAATTATTGAAAAATTAGCTGAATTAAAATGAAAAAAATTACACCATCTGATGCTCTTAATGAGAAAATATTAGAGCTTGAATATCAACAGCAATTTGAATTGAATGAAGTAAAACTTTCATTAGAAAGGAATTACAATAATTTACAGCCATCCAATATTATTAAGAGAACATATCATGAATTAAAAGAAGATAATTTGTTTAAAGAAGAACTATTAGGCACAGGTATTAACATACTTATTGGTGAAATTACCAATAAAATGTTTGTTGGAGATTCAACCAATAAAATAAGACAAACAATAGGTAGAATTCTTGAATTAGTTGTTGTAAAAATCGTTAGTAAAAACAATCTTGAAATCCAGGAAGCAGCAAGTGGATTAATACAAACAATCTTTAAACCAGATAAAGATTCTGATGAAAATGCATTTTAAAATTTATACCAATATCCGCATGTTTACCACCAATAATATTTTATAAATCTGGTGGATGTTTTTAGAAACACTTTCAAAAAATAGTTTGGAGTTAAATCGTTCTGCTTTATGATATTTAGGGCCTGCTGAAAATCTTTTTTATAACTTATTATCAATCAATTATGCTTTTTTTTTAATAATTTAAATGCAAGGTTTTAAGGACAATTGCTTAAAAATCCTTGCATTAGGTACGATTTGTTTTCAATTTACTTAAAGACAGAAACAAGGCCATCTTTGTCGTTGCTGCCAAATTGAAGTATAATATATACATCTTAAACAAAATAAATG
>JBIMKP010000047.1:0-32716 GCA_051861545.1 Bacteroidia bacterium
TTTTCATTTTAGTCCTTGTGAAAGTTATTGTTTTTTATACTTTCATTTTGAACTAATTTTAGGGGTGAGGACAATTGTTATTTTTAGGTAGTTCAAAATTGCCACCTTCTTTATAGGTTTGATAAGAACCCAATGCCAAAGTAAAAACTACATTATCTTTAAATTTATAATTTACTCCGCCTTTGTATTCGTAATAGTGAAATTGATCATACATTTTTAATGACCTTAATTGAGCTTCGCCAAATAAACTTAAATTTTTAGTATGCTTATACTTTAAGTTGATGATGTTCCATGTACCTAAATCAAAAGCAAAAACAAATTGACTTAAGCCTGAAAATAGTAAAAACAATACGGAATATAAAACCTTATTCATCCTTTTTTTCTAAAATAGAAATAGACTTTTGAAGAACCAATGAATTGGGAATGGTGATGATTTCGCCGCTTTTGGTTTTAATGTGAACGAAAAAATAAGTAAGATGTGTGATTTCGCCTTCGAAAGGGCAATCTTTATCGAGCACTTTTAAAGTATGACCTATTTTTAATGGATGATTAAAAAACAAAATGATGCTAGAAGTTATGTTTGACAACAAAGACCATTGAGCAAAAAAGGCAATACCCAAAGCTGTTAAAACGGTACTTGCAAAAACTAAAATTTCATTTTGTTTAAAACCCCAAACCCCTGTAAGTAAAATGATAGCACCAATGGTAGTAAATAACTGAGCCGTTCTAATGGCCATTTTACGTCTACCCTTTTCAAGAGATGTTCTTTTGAGAAAATTATTGACAATCGTTTTTATAACAAAATACAATGCAATGTAAACAAGCAAAATAATGAAGCTTTCAATAATTTGAACTCTAAGGTTTTCCATAGGAGGTAAATAGGTAATAAGACTAAACAATTGTAAGAAGAAAAAGTTTCAGGAATAGGGACGGACGGCGGTAGGGACGGACGGCGGTAGGGACGGACGGCCGGCCGTCCCTACTGCTGTGTTCTATAAGCCTATTTTATCTATGGTAATTGGGGACTTAAAGGACAATGGGCCCTAATCTTGTATAGATTTTATAATAGAATTTGGAGTTTAGATGGCTTTAAATGATTATTTAATAAAGAATGGCTTCAACATCTTCATGTGTTGTAAACTTTCCACTTCTCACTCGCTCAACTGCCTCGTCAATTTCTCGATTGTATTCGCTAATAAAATCATTGACTTCATTTGTATTTGAAAGAGCCAGCACTTTGATTTTATCTAATAAACTTTCATTGTTGGTATTCAAAACCCATTCCGCGATTTTTTTTCTTTCATCAAGCGTTATCATCATCGTAATTTTTAATATTTCGAATATAAAGTAAGGACGGACGGCAGTCCGTCCCTATTCGAAATGCAGCAGCAGGGACGGACGTCCGTCCGTCCCTATTCGAAATGCAATGAAAATTGTATCAATTGTGGCGAAATGCTTTGGATATAATTGGTAAAGATAAAACCATCTCTATGCATAGCGTTGCCAAAGGTTTGGCAGGCTTTTAGTTCTGGTGAAAACTTAAAGTATTCGAAGTAAAAGTCAAATCCAACTCCAGCTTCCCAACCATAAGTTATCGGATTTAAAGAAACAACTGGATCTTGCAAACCTCTGTTTTTCTTTATGGTTGATGCAAAATCGTAACTCATTCTAGCACCACCAATCACATACAATCTTGTATTTTTTCTTCTTGCTGATTTGTACTTAAATAACAATGATGCATCACAATAAGCAGATTCAATTTTTACATCATCAATTGAATTTTCAAACTTATAAACCAAGTTTCTTTGTACAAATGAAATAACTGGTGCCATTAAACGAATATCCATATTGTCGTTTAAATGAAGATTTGTTATAGCTCCTAAACCTATACCAGGAAAATTTTTAACTGTTATTTGGCGAAGTGAATCATTAGGTAATTCCAGTGTCTTCACATTTAAATGTGCCCTTCCAATATTGGTGGCTAAGGTAAATCCAAAATGCAACACACGGTTATCGTACTGCTCCCGGTTGGGCTGGGCTGCAGATAAAATTGCTTTCGTTAGAAAAAGCAAAATAAAAATTACTTTCCTGCCAAATAAAGTGTGCAAGTGCCAAATGTTAAAGGTTGTACCGAAATATCTTTATATCCGCAAGCTAATAAAATTGAGGCAAATTCTTGTCCTTCCGGAAAATGTTTTACCGATTCAGGTAAGTAAGTATAAGCATTGCTGCTTTTCGATAACATATTTCCCCAAACTGGTAATATATTCTTAAAATAAAATTGAAATACTTGCTTAAACGGAAATCCACTTGGTTTAGAAAATTCCAAAATAGCAACTCTTCCTCCTGTTTTTAGTACTCTATGCATTTCCTTTAATCCTGCTTCTAAGTTTTGAAAGTTCCTAACGCCGAAAGCCACAGTTATTGCATCAAACTTATTGTTATCAAAAGGTAAATTTTCACTGTCACCTTTCACCATCGAAATTTTTGAACCCAATCCTGCATCTTTAATTTTAACTCTTCCAACCTGCAACATTTGTTCAGATAAATCGAGTCCAATAATTTCATCAGGATTTAAAACCTTCACGGCTTCTAATGCCAAATCACCAGTACCAGTTGCTACATCTAAAATTAATTTAGGTTGATAGGGTTTTAAAGCTTTCATGGCTTTTGTTCTCCAACCTTTATCAATTCCTAAAGATAAAAACCTATTTAAAAAATCATATTTAGGCGCAATGCTATCAAACATTGCTTCTACCTGCTCTTTTTTTGAACTCGATGAACTTTGATCCGGTTTAATTTCTTTCATTTTTATTCAGTCAATCCGACTGCGAATTTATTTGTACTTAATAAGATGTTTTTAAATGATTTTGGCGTTTTTTCTAGCTTTCCAAAATTCATCATTTATTTTACCAATAAAGTTTAAAATCTCTTTTCTGCCTGTTTGGTCTAATGCCGATGTTTTAAACATTTGTGGCATTTGTTCCCAATCTAAAGCTAGTTCGGCACAAAATGCTTCAATATTTGCATCAGCTTCTGCCGATTTTAATTTATCTAGTTTAGTAAAAACAACACAAAACGGAATTTGATTTTGTCCAAGAAAATTAATGAAGCTAATATCATTCATTTGTGGCGGTACTCTTGAATCAACCAAAACAAAAACACAAGCTAAAGGCTCTCTTTTTTGAAGGTAATTCGACAAAGCACTACTCCATTCATGACGTTTTTCTTTGCTTCTTTTTGCAAATCCGTATCCTGGTAAATCTACCAAATACCAATTATCGTTTATCATGAAGTAATTCATGCTCACTGTTTTACCGGGTGTAGATGAAGTTCTAGCTAACTCCTTTTTCTTACACAACATATTAATGAGCGATGATTTCCCAACATTACTTCTGCCTATAAAAGCATATTCCGGAAAAATGGCTTTTGGACATTCCTTTAAACCCGGAACACTCATTTTAAAAACTGCAGATTTTACTTCCATACTGCAAAATTAAGCCAATTCAAACAATTCTGTGCAGTTTAAAAGACTTAATCGGCTAATTTTATTTGATTGCAACCCGAATTCCAGCATAAAACCTAAGTCCTAACATAGGTGCATAATTGTATGAAGGGTCGAATGTATATGAATTTGGATTGTTTATTGGGTCCTGAATTGTCTTATCAAATGGATCGAATGGCCTCATTATTGGGTTCTTAGGAATAAAATTCAGTAGGTTTTTAATTCCAAAATAAGATTCAATTCCTCTTTTGTATTTTTTAGTAAGCTGCAAATTCACCAAACCAAACCAAGGTGAATATTCTGGTCTGAAATCGTTGGGTAAAATTGGCAAACGCATCGGACTATAAACTTGACCATTTACATCAAAACTTAAATCGAACTTTCTCCATTCGTATGAAACTTGGTAAGTACCAGAAAATGGCGGTGCATGTAATTGTTGTCGTTTTTCTAAGCCACCCGATGTTTTTGGGAACATGGTATAAACTTCCATTAATGTTATTCCGGCATTGAGTTTTATTGGAAAAGTAAAGCTCAATTCGGTATTTAAAGTTAATCCTCTTGAAACCGCATGTTCAGATAAATTTGCATAGATAATTGCATTGGGATCGGTATCATAATCAGCTTGAATTCTATTGTTGAAAAAGGTATAAAACATACTGGCATCAATACTTAAAAATCCCTTTTTAAAATTGATAAATTTATTGTAATTCAAATTAGCATTCCAGCTTTGTTCTGGCTTTAATTCTTCTTTTATAATAACTGTTCTTGAGCCTGTAAGAGCGGCATGATCTTCTGTAAATAAGTTCACAACTCTAAATCCATTTCCTACACTTAATCGCCAAGTTTCTGTTTGATTGGGTTTGAATCGATAGTTAACTCTTGGTGAAAAAATATTGCCATGATTTTTATAATAATCATACCTCAAACCAAGTAATAAAGTATGATTTGTATGAATTGAAATTTCATCTTGAACAAATATTCCTGGTAAATAAGTATTGATGGGTTGATTAAATTTTCCATCTGAACTTGATGTTACAATTGAATTATCATCGTACCAAGTATACCTTAAACTCGCTCCAGCAAGTAAATCGTGCCTTAAACCTAGTTTTTTATTAAATGTATTTTGAAGAAAACCTGTGTGTTGACGAGCAATAAACCAAGTTGTTCCATATGCTGAATATTGGTCATGGTAATTATAAGAATACTGTAAATTAAATGCTTGATTGTTTATTTTATAAGCTTGTTTTCCAATTAATTCAAAGCGATTTGTATAAATTGTTTCGCCATAAATACTATCGGTTCCCATCCATTTATCATCAAAATTTAATTGGCCACCAAATCGTTTTTCAGTAAAAAATCTTGAAGCCACAGAACCTTCAAAATCCTTTTTTCCATACTGCCATTTATTAAAAATAGAAAACCTCAATTGAGTAGGAATATCAGTAAATCCATCATCATTAATATCTAAACGGTTTAAAAAATGAAATAGGTTTATTCCTGTAAGTTGATAAGCGTTTTTATGTTTACTTTTGATTGAAAAATCAAGGTTCTTTTCCAAGGTAGAATGAGCCATCATATCAACAAAAATAAAAGGAGCTTTTTCTGGTTTTTTAGTAATAACATTTACCAATCCACCAACAGCTTCGCTACCATATAAACTTGCAGCAGGACCTTTTACAACTTCCACACGTTCAATCAATGAATTCGGAATTCCGCTTAAACCATAAACCGATGATAAAGCACTAACAATCGGCATTCCATCAATTAAAACCAAGGTATAAGGACCTTCAAGTCCATTAATATGAATATCACCAGTATTACAAACATTACAATTCATGGTTGGCATCACACCATTCACCATTTGTAAACCTTCAAACAAATTAACACTTCCACTTTTCTGAAAAAACTTCTGCGAAAAAATTTCAACTGGAACAGGAGAAGCTGAACGTGATTGCTCTTTCATAGTGCCCGTTACAGCAACTTCATTTAGTCCGAATGCTTGTGATTGTAGATTAAAATTGATAACAAGATTTTGATTCTCTTTTAATACAACTTTACGAATGGCTGTTTGATAACCTACATAAGTAACTTGTAGGTGATAAGTACCAGATTTGATATTATTTATTTGATAAAATCCATCTTGATTTGCTTGAACTGCCAATGATGTTTCTTTTACTAAAACTACTGCCATTGGCAATGATTCGTCAGCAGAACGAATTGTTCCCTCAATGCTTGATGCACTTAAACTAGTTAAACAAACAAAAATAAACAAACTTAATATTCTGAATTTCATTACGCTACAAAAGTGAATAAATTTTTAGAATTCACAAAATATATTTTTAGACAAGCCTAAAATAAATTTAAAGTTTATCGAAAAATCAATTCGTTTCAATTCCCTTACCTTTGAAAAATGCAATTAGGTTTAATAGGATTTCCTTTAAAAAATGGCTTTTCAAAAGCCTATTTCGAAAACAAATTTCGTGAGTTAAACATGTTAGATTCTAGGTACGAAAATTACCCTTTTGAAAACGTAAATGAATTCAAAGATTTGTTGGAAAAGAATTCAAACTTAAATGGCTTAAGTGTAACCATTCCTCATAAGCAAAATATCATTCCATTTTTAAATGAACTTGATAAAACTGCAGAAGAAATTGGTGCTGTAAATTGTATCAAAATCAAACAAAACAAAAATGGTGAAACTCATTTAAAAGGTTACAATACAGATGCATTTGGATTTGAACAATCATTGCTAAATTTTCTTGAAAACGATAAGCCTGAATCGGCAATTGTTATAGGAATTGGAGGCGCGGCAAAAGCTGTAATTTACATCCTAAAAAAACTTGGTATACAAGTAATTTTAGTTGGAAGAACAAGTAATCAAAATGAAGGAAAATTAGCTTATGAAGATTTAAGCGAAAATCATTTTAAAACAAGTCAATTAATTGTTAATTGTAGTCCTGTTGGCATGCATCCAAACCCAGAAAATCTTGTTCCAATTCCTTATGAATTTGTGAATGAAAATCATTATTGTTTTGACTTGATTTATAATCCTGATGAAACGCGATTTTTGGAGGAATGTAGATTAAAAGGAGCTAAAACAAAAAACGGATTAGAAATGCTTCATGCGCAAGCAAAAAGAGCTTTTGAAATTTGGTCGGAATAATCTAAACTAAATCTCACTAAAACAATGTTAATTGATCGTTTAATAATCTAAACGACATTCGATGAAATTCAGAAGGACCAATTTCTGCAATGGCAGCGCGGTGGTCGCTTGTTGGATAACCTTTGTTTTTCTTCCAATTGTATTTCGGATACATCTCATGAATATTCAGCATGAATTCATCACGGTGTGTTTTAGCTAAAATAGAAGCAGCTGCTATGCTCTGAAATTTCGAATCACCTTTAATGATACAATGATGTGGAATATCGAGGTATTTAATAAATCTATTGCCATCAATTAATAAAGTTTCAGGTTTGATTTTTAGTTGGTCTAAAGCTTTATGCATCGATAGGAAACTTGCTTTTAAAATATTCACTTTATCAATTTCATGATTGGTCATCGAGGCAACTGCCCAAGCCAAAGCTTTTTCTTCTATTTCTGGTCGAAGTTCTTCTCTTTGTTTTTCAGTCAACTTTTTGCTATCATCTAATCCTTTGATTCTTTTTTTAGGGTCGAGAATGACTGCTGCTGCAAAAACGGGTCCTGCTAAACAACCTCTGCCGGCTTCATCGCAACCAGCTTCTAATTTAGCTTCTTCAAAAAATCGTTTTAAACCACTCATTTATCTAATGAAAACTGCTTGATTGCCATTCGTATCTTTAAGTACCAATTTTTTATTCTTTTGTTCAACAATAATAGCTGCTAATAAAACGCGCATAAAATCAGCTTCCATCATTCCTTCGCAAGCTTTTAATGTTGATTCACCTGGAAAAAACTGTTTTTTACTTCCTTCAAAAATCAAATTTCCACCAATAGCATTACATGAATTAAAACCTTGGTATTTGCTTTGAATCAAATCTAAATTTATATAAACAGGATTGTTTTTACTGCGTTTAATTTGATTACCATTTAATTCTTCAAGCATCCATTTTCCTTCCAATGAAAAATCTGGCACAAACATTCCAACTCCTTCATAATGCTGGTAATTTGGGTCTCTTTCGTACTTTACATCTACAATTACTTGGTATGAATATTCCTTTGAATCACCTGCAATTTTTGACTTTTTAGGTTTCATTACAACTTTTAAATGACCTAAAACTGTTTTAAAATTATAGTGATAATCAGGTGAATTAAAATTCTGAAAAGGTTCGGCAAATGCTGCTGTAAAAATCATTCCTGTTGATGACAAAAATCGAACAATTTTATTACTTGATTGATCTACTTCAAACGACCATTCAGGTGAATTTCCTTTGGCAAAAAATAGAATTCCTTTATTGTTGTATTCCATTAATTCAGCCCTTAAACTTTTCGGTTTTATGTTCGTTTTTGTTTGTTTTTTTTGATTTGATTGAGCATTACTTAAGCTAAATAATCCCAATAAGAAAAACAGAAAAATGATACTTAGTTTATTCATATTTATCGGCTAATAATTCAACAATTTTCTCTTGTACTTCTATCAATCCTATTCTATCCATGCAAGAATTTCCGGGATGTTTACAAGAATTTTGGTCGCAAGGATTACATTCTAATATATGATGAATATACCTGCTTTTTGCGCCTGGTGGGTAAAAAACTGCGGGTTCACCAGGACCAAATAAACCCAAACAAGGAATATTACTAATGGCCGCCATACAAAGCGGACCACTTTCATTGCCTACATACAAATCAGCTTTTGATAAAAAGGCGATTAATCCTCCAAGGTTTATTTCACCTGCCAAAGAAAAAGCAGGAACTCCACTTAATTTAATAATTTGATTGATTAGGTTTATCTCAGAATTATCACCTGTAAATATTATTGCTAATCCATATTGTTTACTCAACCAATTAGCCAACATCCCAAATTTTTCAGGATTCCATCTTCTGAGTTCTTTTCTTGCTCCGGGATGTATCAATACAAACTTATTTATGTTGTGCTTTTGCAGCCAATCATTAGCTTTAGTAATTTCTGATTTAGAAGCAAATAAATGTGGTTGAAGACTTGGAACAGTATCAAACAAAGGAGAAATAATTTCAGTATTTGTTTGAATTTCATGAGGATGAGCACCCAATTTTTTATTTTTAAGCCGAATTGTTGCCCTATCCAATCTAATTTTAGGTTGATGAAAAAATGCTTTGAACAATGTATTCCAATTGCCTCTTAATTCAAGCCATAAATCGTACTTCTTTTGAGTTTCATTTAAATCATGAACAATTTTATCAATTGAAGGGTGAGCTTCAACCAAAGCAAAACAGAAAGGTTTACATAATAAAGTAATTTTTGAATTGGGATATTTTAACTTCAAGGCATCAAAAACATGCAATGAATAACACAAATCGCCAATCTCATCAAGTTTAACTACCAAAATATTTTGAACAGGAATTTCTTTAAGAGATTTATTCCCATTTATAAGGCGACTCAATAGAAATGAGCTACCATAAATAAGTTTTTCTTGATAGTTATGTGGTATGAATTTCCCAAAAAGCATGTTGCAATGATACAAAGTTGTTTTGAATGATTTAATTTACCGCCCTCGTTGCCATGAATTGTGGCAAAATTTGAATATGAAAAAGACCTTTATCAGCAACTTAATTTTATTGATGTCGGTGAACCTGCTCATAAAACCCTTTTGGATTTTGGGCATTGACCGAGGTGTTCAGAATTATGTTGGTTACGAGCAATACGGAATTTATTCAGGTTTAATGGCTTTTTCATTGTTATTGATTACCCTTTTAGATTTAGGAATCAATACCTATGTATCATCAAATGTTGCTAAAAATCCAGATAAACTAAAAGATGAATTTATTCCTTTAACGGGCTTTAAGCTTGCATCTGCAATTATTTATGTAATTGTAACCTTGGTTTTAGGAAAATTAAATGGGTTTGATTCATACCGAATACAGCTCTTATTGTTTTTAACATTCAATCAAATTTTATCGTATTTCTATATCTATTTTAGAAGTATTATAGGTGGCTTACAACTGTTTAGAATTGATGCAGTATTATCGGTGGTTGATAGAATTTTAATGATTATTTTTTGTGGATTGATGTTATGGACCAGCTTTTTAGAAATGAGTATAGAAAGGTTCATTTATGCACAAACAATCGCCTATTCACTAGCTATTTCAGCAACATTATTGGTATTAAAAACCAAACTAATCGCCATTAAATTTAAGTTCAACTTACCACAACTAACTGGCGTTTTAAAGCAAATGTTCCCTTATGCTATGTTATCATTAATCATGACATTTTACACCAGGATGGATGCTGTTTTACTACCTAAATTATTGGTCGATGGCGATTACCAAAACGGCGTTTATGCATCGGCATATAGGCTTTTAGAAGCATCAAACATGATGGCAGTAATGGTGAGTATGTTATTGTTACCAATTTTTTCGAAAATGATTTCAGAAAGAGAAAACCTGAGTAGTTTGGTACAATTGTGCACAGGAATTATGATTATTCCTGCAATTACTCTCAGTTATTCGGCATTTTTATACCGAAATGAATTAATGCTAGTTATGTTTCCAAGAAGTGATGCATTTGCAGGAGAAGTATTTGGAATTGTGATACTAAGTTTTATTCCATTAGCAAGTATGTACGTTTATGGAACCTTACTAACTGCCAATGCCGAGATGAAAATCCTGAATATTCTAGCACTTATAGCACTGGTAATCAATCTCATAATTAATTTCACCATGATACCAGAACACAAGGCCTTAGGAGCAGCATGGGCAACGCTTGTAACTCAGGGCTTTATAGGAATTAGCAATTTTCTCTTTGGCAAAAGGCAATTAAAAATTCAATTTGAAAAAGGATTTGCATTAAATTTTTTTATCAGTATTCTGCTCTTGTTAGTTGGTGGTTATTTTATAAAAAACATTCTTTCAAACTGGTTAACAGGGGTTTTAGCAATAGGATTACTTTCAATTTCATTAATGATTTTTTTCAGAATTATAAAATTAAAGGAAAGTCTATTATTGCTTCGAAATCAACTCGATAAAAGAAACAACAAATAGCAGGAATTTTATATTTTTGCAGGATACCTTATGAATAAGAAAAAGAAGCAATATTATTTTGAGCTCATTGATGTCATAGTTTTCATCGTTCGTTGGAGAAAACAATTGATTATCCTTTCAAGTGCAGCTGCAATACTTTCAATTATTATTTCAAGTCCGCTTGTTATAAAACCAAAATTTAAATCAACGGCGGTATTTTATCCTTCAACCAATAACTCAATTTCAAATGCATTATTGGCCGATTCAAGGGTAACTCAAAAAGACCCTCTTGAATTTGGAGAGCAAGTTGCAGCTCAACAGTACGTTCAAATTTTAGAATCTGATGTTTTAAAATCGAGAGTAATCAGACAATACAATTTAGCAGAGCACTATAGAATTGCATCCGACGATAAAGAAATTAACTTTAAGGTTGGAAAACTCTACGAAAAAAACATTTCAACCAAAAAAACTCCTTATGCTTCAATTGAAGTAAATGTTTTGGATGAAGACCCTCAAATGGCTGCCAATATTGCAAATGGCGTAGTAAGTATTTTAGACAGTGTAAAAACTGAAGTACAAAAACGCATAGCATTACAAGCTTTAAACATTATTGAAACCGAATACAAAAGAAAAGAAGAAGAAGTAAATACCATTAAAACCAGAATGAGAGAATTGGGCGAAAAAGGCGTTTACTTTTATGAGGAACAATCAAAAGCTATTACAGAAGTAATGGGAAAAGTTGGACCGAATGATTTTGTTATCAAACAACAAAAAGCATTATCGATGTATGGTGCCGAATCTAAATTTCTTTATGGAACTTTAGAATTACAAGTTGAACAATTAAATGAATTAAAGAAAAAATTAGACCAAGCTAAAATTGATGTTGAAGCTCGTTTAAGTAATGTATTCATTTTACAAACTGCCTCTGCAGCAGAAAGAAAAACCTATCCTATTCGTTGGATGATTGTTGTAGGTTCTATTATTGGAACTTTTGTATTGAGCTGTATTGTACTTCTTTTCATTGAAAAATTCAGAGAACAAAAAGACGCTCTCATTGCTTAATTCCATTCAAGAAAAAGAAAAAAGCAAATGGCTCTACTTAATTGTGGGTGCCTTTTTATTGCTTAATACTTTTGCAATTGCTTTTGAATGGTATTGGTTTGCAGCACTTCCTCTTGTTGCTGTTTTGGCTATTCTTGCTATTTTAAAATTAGATTTCTTACTGCTTTCTCTTGTTTTTTTAGTTCCAATATCAATCAATATTGAAGATATTGGACTTGGTTTAGGAATTAGTTTACCAGATGAACCTCTTATAATTGGGGTTTTTCTTTTGGTGATTTACAAATTTATTATTGATGGTGAATACGATTTTAGGGTGCTGAAACATCCCATTAGTATTGCAATAATGATTAATACCGCTTGGATTTTTATCACTTGTTTAACCAGTCAGGAAATAATTGTTTCATTCAAATTTCTTCTTTCAAGATTTTGGTATATCGTTCTATTTTACTTTTTAGGAGTAGTTCTGTTTAAGAAATTTTCAAATATTTCGAACTACTTATGGGCTTATATTATTCCATTGGCCTTTGTAATTCTATTTACTTTATATAAACATAGCGACGATAATTTCTCTCAGGTTACTTCATTTGAAATTATGGCGCCATTTTATATTGCCCATGGAATTTATGCAGCAGCAGTTGCGTTTTTCATTCCATTATTTGCGCTTTACATCATTTTCGGATTTAGAATGAATGCGCATTTTTCAATCGTAATTATTTCTATTTTCTTGTTGATATTGTTTGGAGTTGGAGTTGCTTTTTCGTTTACAAGAGCAGCTTGGTTAAGTTTAGCAGGAGCATTAGGTTTTGGAGTATTAATGGTTTTTAGAGTAAGGTTATGGCAAATGTTTATTCTTTTAGGAATAGGTTCATTGTTTGTAGTTGCCAATTTTGATGATATTTTTTACCAGCTTTATCAAAACAAACAAAACTCAGCAGAAGGTTTTGAAAAACATTTAGAATCGGTTTCAAATGTAAGAAACGACGTTTCAAATCTTGAACGCGTAAATCGTTGGATGGCTGCCATCAACATGATTAAAGAAAAGCCGGTTTTGGGATTTGGACCCGGAGCATTTTCCTTCACCTACGCTCCTTATCAAGATCCTGAATTTAAAACCCCAATCACTACTGCATTTGGCGACCAAGGGCACGCGCATAGTGAATTCCTGAATCCAATGGCCGAAAGTGGCTGGTTGGGTCTGATTACATTTTTAGGTGTTTTGGTGATGGTATTTCAAAGAGGATTAAATCTAGTTTATAAAGCAACGGATTTTAGAGTCAGAATTTTTGCAGCCTCTGTTTTATTAGGACTAATAACCTATTTTATTCATGGATTGTTAAACAATTACAGCGAACAAGATAAAATTGCAGTGCTTCTTTGGGGCGCTTTTGCTATGATAACAGCTATGGATTTATACCATAAAAAAGCGGCACAAGAAAGTTTGTAGGTAAGAAGCTATTATCATCTCCTATAACTTGATTTTACGTTAAAATTTAAAGTTTTATTGAAGATTAAAATCGAATATTTGTATTCTAAAATACAGAAATTATAGAGCTGAATTCCTATCAAAAAATTTTGATCTTTCCTTTTTAATAAAATTGATGTAATCAGAATAATCTTCTTCGGAAAATTCATTAAATACGCCAGCAAAAGACATTATTTTATCCTTCAAATTTTCATTAAGGTTAATTTCCGGAATCAATGAATTAATGGGCTGATGCTGGTCTTCCCATTTTCCTAAAAGAACATCTTTTGTTTTATTGTTAAGAATATTTGTCTTTATCTTTTTCAAAATTCTCTTTTTAAGACTTAAATTTCATCCTCTACCCTATTTCTTCACAATCGATAATTTCAAGCTAATGATATTACTCATGGCTAATAATCCTTCGTTAAAGGCATTTCCTAAAGCATAATCAATTGAAATACGACTTAATTTTAATCCTACTCCTAAACTTGGCATGGCGTTTAAAGTTTCTTTGCCATCAAAATCTTTTACTCGCTGGAATTTTTGTAATCCACCTCTTAAAAATACAAGATTTTTATAACCCATTTCTAGACCCAATCTTGGGTCCATATTAAACACTTTGCTACTTATTAGCACATTTCTTTGTCCATCGGTAGTAATTTCAAAATTAACTTCTGGTCTTATGCTAAGCTTATTCGACATCAACTCAAACAATCTGCTAGCACCGAAAACCAATCTTGGTAATGTTATTTCTAAACCACCTTTTGGAAGTGCATTTCCAGTAGAAATTAATTGTTGTTTATCTGATTCACTTAAGTTGTAGGTCCAAGCATTAAATGTACCTGTTATATCATAAGCTGCAACACCTAATTGATAATTCTTGTATTTATAGGTTGCTCCCAAATCGAAACCAAATCCCCAAGCTCCACCAAAATCGCCAATAACACGACGAATTACTTTCATATTGGCACCAATATTTAAATTTTCAATTCCTGTTTTTGTTGCATAAGAACCAACAAATCCATAATCAACTGCTGAAAATTCCTTAATTAAATTGTAGTTGATTTGTCCATCTTGCATTAGATATAAAGTGTTTGGAATGCCATCAATTCCAAAACGAATCATACTAATTGCTGCCCTACTTTTTTCATTTAATTTGAATCCAATTGCGCCATAATCGTGTTTTGCAATTCCAGCAAATTGTTCATTGTGCATCAATCCAATTTGGAAATTATCTTCAATTCCCATCAAACCCGCAGGATTCCAATAGCTTGAGGTAACATCATTTCCACTAGAAACTACTGCACCGCCCATGGCCATTGCTCTGCCACCAATGCCAATTCCTAAAAATGCATTGCTATATTTTAATGTTTGGGAATTACTGTTTACAAATTGTAATGCCAGTAAAACAAAAAAGACAATTTTCTTCATTCAAAAATTTGTTTCATTTCAAAAATACGAGAATAAACTTCTCCAAACCAATTCTCTTCTAAATCTAAGACACTCTTTAATAAATCACGCCTTTCGTGAAAACTGATTTCCCGGAGTCCGGCTCTCATCATGACTCTTGTTAACGAATAGCCAAAAAGGTTATTATCAGTATAATTTAGAATATAAGATGCTTCTCTAAAATAGTGAAACATTCTGCACATTCTATCAGTTTCAATCAGTCCTTGTTTTTTTAAAAAGCCATCCAATTCCGGAATATCTATCAAATTCAAATCAGCATAAAATTGTTTTCCAATTCCATGATAATGCCTGATTAAAAGCCTGTCCATCATCATTTCAAACAAAATATGACCTAAAAACCACTTTCTTTCTATGTTTTTTAAATCAGCATTCAATTTAATGGCATCCACACAAATAGCAGTTCCTGTTTCAAAAAAATGTGATGAATGAAATTTTTTATCATCTTCTAAATGAGCCAAACATCCATTAAACAAATTTCGTTGATTTATAGAAAAATCATCATTTAACTCCCTGTATTTCTTAATAGAACCTCTTGCCAAATCAGGCAAAATAAGTCCCAAATTGAAATATGGATCATCAATTTTGTGCCGAATAAAATAATGTGATAAAAAATTCAAGTCCTGCTTTTCATGCAATTTCAGGAAAATTCTCTTGAACTCCATAAATAATTCAGCCGCCAAGCCTTATTTTCGAAACTTATTACAGAAAGAATTTTGTCATGGGCGTAAATTTTATTGAAGAACTAAAATGGAGAGGCATGTTACACGATATCATGCCGGGAACTGAGGAAGAATTAAATAAAGGTATTTGTAGCGGTTATATAGGTTTCGACCCAACAGCCGATAGTTTGCATGTGGGCCATTTAACCCAAATCATGACTTTAATTCATTTCCAAAAAGCTGGACATCGTCCTTATGCCCTTGTTGGTGGTGCTACTGGAATGGTTGGTGATCCCTCTGGAAAATCGCAAGAAAGAAACTTGTTAAACGAAACCGAACTTCGCCATAACCAAAATTGTATTGAAGCTCAATTAAAAATGTTTCTTGATTTTAATACAGGAGAAACCAGTGCAGTAATGGTTAACAATTACGATTGGTTCAAAGAATTTAGCTTTCTAGATTTTATTAGAGATGTTGGAAAACACATCACTGTAAATTATATGATGTCGAAGGACTCTGTAAAAAAACGTCTTGAAGGTGATAGCGGAATGAGTTTTACTGAATTTACTTACCAACTCGTTCAGGGTTACGATTTTTATTACCTCTGGAAAAACCACAATTGTAAAGTTCAAATGGGTGGTAGCGACCAATGGGGAAATATTGTAACAGGCTCTGAATTAATTAGAAGGAAAGATGGTGGAGAAGCATTTGCTATTACAACCAATCTCATTAAAAAATCAGACGGGACCAAATTCGGAAAAACTGAAAGTGGTGCAATTTGGCTTGATCCAAAAAGAACTTCACCTTATAAATTTTACCAATTTTGGTTAAATGCAAGTGATGCAGATGCCAAAGAATGGATTCGAATATTTACACTTTTAACAAAAGAGGAAATTGAAGCCATTGAAAAAGAGCATGAAGCAGCGCCACATTTAAGAGCCTTACAAAAAGCTTTAGCTAAAGATATTACAATAAGATGCCATAGCGAAAATGCTTATGAAACGGCCTTAGCTGCATCAGGTATTTTGTTTGGTAATTCAACCATCGAAGCGTTTAAAGAATTAGATGAAGAAACTTTTTTAGATATTTTTGATGGAGTTCCTCAATACGAAATTGAAAAATCGGCTTTAGAAGCTGGAATTGGAATTGTTGAATTATTAAGTGAACATTCGCAAGTATTTCCTTCAAAAGGTGAATGCAGAAAAATGTTACAAGGTGGTGGCGTTTCATTGAATAAAGAAAAAGTAAGTGATGTTGCAGCTATTATCAATGCTAGTTCACTTATAAAAGACAAATACCTTTTCATTCAAAAAGGAAAAAAGAATTATTACCTCATTAGCATTAAATAAAAATGAAAACCATTGGACCAAAAGATTTGCCATTGGCAAATTTTCATAATGCCTTATTAACTGCTGTTGCCCCACGACCAATTTGTTTTGCAAGTACGGTTGACAAAGATGGAAACATGAATCTTTCTCCATTTAGTTTCTTTAATGTTTTTGGGTCGAATCCAGTAACATTTATTTTTTCACCAGCTAGAAGAGTAAGAGACAATAGCATTAAACATACTTTGGAAAACATCATGGAAACCAAAGAAGTAGTAATTAATGTGGTGAATTATGCTATGGTTCAACAAATGAATCTAGCTAGTTGCGAATACCCAAAAGGTGTGAATGAGTTTACCAAATCAGGATTTACTCCATTGGCCTCACAAATGGTTAAACCTTTTAGAGTAGCTGAAAGTCCGGTGCAATTTGAATGTAAAGTTCGTGATATTATAGAAACAGGAAACGAAGGTGGTGCTGGAAATTTAATCATAGCAGAGATGTTGTTGATGCATATTCGTCCTGAAGTTTTAACAGCGGATGGCAGAATCGACCAACAAAAAATAGATTTGGTTGGCCGACTTGGAAGTGATTGGTATGTGCGTGCCAGTGGTAATGCTTTGTTTGAAGTTCAAAAGCCTGCAAAAAACTTAGGTATAGGAATTGATACACTTCCTGAGTCAATAAAACACAGCAAAATTCTAAGTGGAAACGATTTAGGACAGTTGGGAAATGTTGAACAATATCCGGATGATGACAGCATTCAGATTTTTAAGAGAATGAACAAAACCCTTGCTGGTATTCATTCTTCGGCTACCGACAAAGTTGATTTGAACAATAAACTACATCAGTTTGCACACCAATTATTGGAAACAAATCAGGTGGAAGATGCATGGAAAGTACTACTTAGTTAGGGCTTGTATTAAAAAAGAAACAATGTGTTCAAAATAATGCACACTATTAGCGTTAAATGGTAGTCTAAAAGCTTAAAAAAACTTTTAAACAACTAAAAAACAGAGCTTTATAAAATTAAAACAAGCTTAAAATGAACTTTGGCACAGTTATTATACTATAGGTAATATCTAAAATTCATTTTGCTTTATTATATAGCCCAATCAACTAGCCATTGATTGGGTTTTTTCTTTTATAGAAATCGAGTAAAAGCTATCCATATTACATTTATAAAAAGCTACTAGATTATCTGGATGTTTAACAATAATATTTTTTTATAAATCTAGTGCATGTCTTGAGAACTATTTCCCAAAAGTAGCTTGGTGTTAAATTGCTTTTTTTTATGAAACTTAAGACCCTGATAGGTGGTCTCATGTTTATAGAAAAATGCTTGAAATGACCCCTTCCCCAACTCAGCAAACGCGGACCAAAGGTCCGCGTTTGCTGAATTGGGGTAGAGTTTTCCTTTACTTTTAATTTTCTATAATCATGTCATCCCTTCAGGATTTTAAAGAATTTCAAGAAAAACCTTTTTTCAGATTCTAATTGAATTTTTAATTTTGATTATTTCGAGTAATCATCTGCTTTAAATCCCCTTAAGGACCTTAAAACATATTTTTAGGTAAAGATGCTGATAATCGCAAAAAGCTACTTTGTAAATCGTATTCAAAAGAATATTTTCACAAAAAATATTTAAAATGGAAGATATAGAAATCGATAAAGATGAAATTGTAAAAGAGCGTCATGGTTGTGTTACAACATGGTTGGTTTTTATGATTTTGGCCAACTCATTAATCGGACTAATTTACTTGCTAGTACCCGAAAGTATTGCTAAAGAGATGGATGTTGACATTCCAATATACATTTTATCGATTCTTGGCTTAATTGGAATTGCCAATGTGGTTTTTTCATTTGCTCTGTTTAAATGGAAACTTTGGGGATTTTATGGATTCATAGTTTCGAGTTTGGCTTCATTTGTTATTAATTTATTAATTGGAACAGAAGTAGCGCAATCTGTAATGGGTTTAGTTGGAATTGCCTTTTTATATGGCGTGCTTCAAATTAAAAAGAACAATATTGCCGCCTGGAATTATATGGAATAACAATTGTTGAAAATGATTCAATAAAAAAGGGGATGCAATTACGACATCCCCTTTTTTGTGTAAAGTGATTTTCTAATTTTCACTAATAACTCTTCTGCTTCGTTAAAATTAGGTTCATTTGGCAAATCCGATAATTCGAAATTTTGCTGAATCATTTTAATCTTCTTTTCTGATAACTCAATCAAATCCTCATAAGTATAAAAACCACTTTTTATCTTTAACAAAAACTCTCTGTTACTACTTCTTACAACAATTCTTTTATTCAAGGCTATTTCGTTTGCCATATCAAGTAACCTAAAGGTATGCATCATATTTTTGGCATCATAGTTTTTTCCATGCTCTAATACATTTTCATACCTAAGTTCATTCCTCTGTTTTACCCAATCCCAATAAGCTTTGAAATCTTTGCAATAATTCGAATACGAATCTTTTCCAAAATACAAATTTGCTAAAGCTGGTATTCCTTTTTCAACAGCACTTAAACTTACCTCATTAGCATTTTCATTTTGTAAAATCCCTTTTAATTTAGTTGTTTCAAATTGATCTTGGTGATACAGTAAATACATGTCACGCATGTGATTCAATTTAACCAAACCACATTCTTCTTGTTTGTATGAATGTTTCAACAACCATTCTTGCAAACTAAGACTTCCCTCCTTTGTGCTTACATAACAAAAATCTAATACCGATTTCTTTTTTTCACCCATAGGATTGAGAACTTTTTTATTCAAACCTCTAGCCTTTTTGATTTGCGATTGGGCATAATTTACAAAACTCTCATAGCATAATTTAGACAAAAACAACTCAGGTTGAATTAATTCGAGAATAGGATGTTTATACAAAACACAATCATCTGGACTATACAAAACTTCCAAAACATTTGGGTTATTTTTTAATAATAATTCAAAAAAACGACCCAATTCATAATACACTTCATCATTCTTTTCGCTTGTTACCTGTTTGATTTCTGTTAAACCATAAAAATCAGTTTGGGGCATCAAAAACACGCCTTTATAATCGGTATCCGAAGTTTCATTTGCTAAGCCGTAAGCCCTGCTCCCACTCAACACATCCAATAACAAAAACTCCCTTTTTACCTTTTCTAAACTATACATAATCAAAAGTTTTTATTAAAAATTCATCCAATAATTCTGTACCATTTTTTTGTTTTGATGGTAGTTTTGCAACATCATCCGCTTCTTTTAAAACCAATTCTATAAAAGTTATCAAAGCATCATTTCTTTGATGACGATACGTTTCTGGCATTTTTGATTTTAACTCTATCAATTCTAAAACTTCTTTTTCAAAATCTACATTTGCTTGAAGTAGAAAAAGCATTTCAGGCATATAAACAGGTACCGAATTATTTGTTTCTAATATCCATTTACAGGCTAGTGCAGCTCTTAATGCATAGAAGAAATCTTTTAGTTTATAGCTTTCTTCATTTTGTATTTTTTGAAAATATTTAAATCCCAATCCTTTGTAATGATAAAGTCCTACTTGGGGTAGAAAGTAGTCTTTTGCCAGAACTTCAAGCTCTTCTTTAAAGTTTCTTTCGTTTAAATATACAATTGGAGAATTGATTCTTTCAAGCAATGATGAATTAGATTTCCATAACAATTGAACTGCCTTCCTAAGCTCCCATCCAGTAAAATCTAAATTTTTATTATCACTCATAAAATGAATTTCTTCTTGCAGATTACGCATTTTTAAATATTCATTTTTAGGATATTGATATATAAATCTCACATCATAATCACTATCTGGAGAAGGAAATCCCCAAGCCCTTGATCCTGTTTCAACAGCTAATAGAATCTTTATCCCTCTTTTTTCTTCCAATCTTTTTAATTCATCAACTATTCTCTTTTTCATTTCATTTTTCTTTTAATCTTCCCTTGAGTCATCATCGGCCATTCTTACCATTCTTGGATAAAATGTAGCCAAAACATCAACCAAATCTGTTTGCGCTTTCATCACTTCATGAATGTTTTTATAAGCCATCGGAGCTTCATCTAATCCTGCTCCAATTAACTCAACTTGGTGCTCCAATAAAATTTGTTTCATCTCTTTTTTTGTGATGTTTTTTACTGCTTGTGTTCTGCTCATCAATCTTCCTGCACCATGTGATGCCGACTGAATAGATGAAACTGAACCCTTTCCTTTCACCAAAAATCCAGGCGCTGTCATCGAACCAGGAATAATTCCCAATGTGCCGGCTGATGCTGGCGTTGCTCCTTTTCTATGAACAATCAATTCTTCACCATTCACCATTTCTTTCCATGCAAAATTATGGTGATTTTCAACCTTATTCAGAACCTCTGCTCCTATTGCTTTACTCATTCTTTGATGAATAATTTCATGACAAGCAGATGCATAATCTCCTGCTAAATTCATAGCAAGCCAGTATTCCATTCCTTCCTGTGAGTTCAAATCCAAATAAGCCAGATTCTGCGCTTCTTGTGGAAGCTTACATAAGTCTTTAGCCAATCTGGTATAATGACCAGCTATAGTAGCTCCAAATCCTCTTGAACCAGAATGAGTAAGCAAAGACAAATACCTTCCTTTTTTCATCTTGTATTCAGTAACATCTTCCTTAAATTCAATAATTCCGAATTCAACAAAATGGTTTCCACCTCCAGATGTTCCTAATTGTCCATGAGCTTTGTCTTTTAGCCCTTTTAAAAGCGGAATTTCATCAAACAAAGTATTATCTAAAACAGCATGATTAGCCAAATCTTTTCCTTTCCAAGCATTACCAGCCCCGAATTTTGTCATGGCTATCAATTCTCTTTTAAACTTGGCTTTGTTCTCCAAATAAAAATCTTCTGGAATATCATATACTGACAAAGCCATTCTGCAACCAATATCAACTCCAACTCCATATGGTATAATCGCATTTCTAGTTGCTAAAACTCCACCAATTGGCAATCCATAACCTTGATGTGCATCTGGCATTAATGCTCCAGAAACCGAAATAGGCAATCGCATGGCAATATTCATTTGATTGATAGCGCCGTCTTCGATTCCACTTCTTCCATAAATTTCATACGATTGAACATTCTCTTTTAAACTAATTTCTTCACTATTTTCTTGTTTTAATAATAAAGAAGCTATTTCTCCTAGTTCAATATCAGCCAAAAACTCAGCTGGATTTTCCAATAAGTTTCTAAACTTTACTTTTTCTATTTCTGATAAAAATTTCCCTTTCAACAAACTGTTTAACATTCCAATCACTCTTCCTTCAGGAAATCCCATTTCAACAAATACGTTTGTTCTTTTAACTTTATTTTCCATTTTTTTCTGTTTGATTTAAAACCCCTCTACCATGCATTGGCAGAGGGGGCCGCCTTTTTAATTATCAACAGAATCAAATCTGACTCAATCGACAATTCAAAGATGGAATCTCATCTACGCAAGGGAATTTCGTAGTAAATACTTTTATTCTTTTTCTACAATTAAAACTGATTACCAAATGATTAAATTTAATTTTAACCAAAAATAATTTTCAAAGCGCAAATTGAGTGCGTAGTTAGTATTTTAGTTTTACAAAAAATTACCCATGCCAATCAATAAACAAGCGCTCATCAGATACAATACCATCGACCAATGTCTTCAAAACAGAACCAAAAGATGGACCCTTGAAGATTTAATGGAAGCTTGTTCTGAGGCTTTGTTCAAATTTGAAGGAATTAGTAAAGGTATCAGTAAACGTTCTATTCAGCTTGATATTCAAAACATGAGAAGCGAAAAATTGGGCTACAATGCTCCAATTATTGTTATCGATAAAAAATACTACAGCTATTCTGATAAAGATTATTCTATTACCAATACACCCTTAACCGGACAAGATTTAGGTACTTTAAATGAAGTATTGAATATCCTAAAACAGTTTAAAGGTTTTAATCATTTTCAAGATTTAAATACGCTGATAACAAAACTTGAAGATAAATTGAACCTGCATTCGCAAAAAGGCAAATCCTATATTCAGTTTGAGAAAAATGATTTACTAAAAGGCATTCATCATATAGATGTATTACATCAAGCTATTAAATCAAAAACCTGTATTGAAATCAAATACAAATCATTTAAATCAAAAACAGAAAGCTCCATCTTATTACATCCTTTTTTGTTGAAGGAATACAGAAACAGGTGGTTTCTTTTAGGATTAAACAACAAAAGAAAGGTATTGATGATTCTGGCTTTAGATAGAATTGAAGATTTTTATGAAGTTAAAAAGATAAAATATGTTGAACCCGATATCAATCCGAATACCTATTTTAATGATGTAATTGGCGTATCAAAATTACCGGGCCAAAAACCTATTGAAATCATTCTTGAATTAAATCAAGTTAGTGCTCCTTATATCAAAACGAAACCAATCCATCAATCACAAAAAAAATTAAAGGAAACAGAAACATCTTTACTCATTTCAATCCGTGTAATTTGGAATTACGAACTAGAAAGAGAGATTTTAGGATTTGGTGAAGACATTAAAATCCTTTCACCAAAACGTTTAAAAGGAAAAATATATTCACGTCTTAAAAAAAGTTCTGAGATTTATGAAGCTGATTTTAAAGAACAAGAAGCTTTAACTTAATTCCACAAAAAAGGCCGATTCTCTTCAGAACCGGCCTTTTTCTTTTAATTATTTTCCTCCCAATTTATCAGGATCGATGCCTCTTTTCTTAGCCATTTCTTCTAATTTAATCTGGAATTTCGATTTGGTTACAGGCTTCTTTTTATTCTCTTCTAATTGTTTGTGAATTGCTTTTTCATCAACAAAACCTCTAATTAATAGTTGTTGTCCAATAGTAAACAAGTTCGATACAAAATAGTAGTAAGTTAATCCTGAAGAATAACTATTAAAGAATCCTAAGAACATTACTGGCATGATATAACTGATGTACTTCATTTGTCCAGTAACACCTGTCATTTCATTATTGTAAATGGTATAAACCAATGTAGAAGCAGTCATTAATAAGGTAAACAAACTCACGTGGTCGCCATAAAACGGAATATTAAATGGCAAATTAAAGATACTATCATAAGTAGATAAATCGGTAGCCCACAAAAATGCTTGTTGTCTTAATTCAAATGCCGATGGAAAGAACTGGAACATGGCAATTAATATTGGCATTTGTAACAATACCGGCACACAACCTCCCATTGGATTTACACCAGCTTTGCGGTAAATCTTCATGTTTTCTTGTTGTTGACGAGCCATATCATCTGGATATTTAGCTTTAATTTCATCAATTTCAGGTTTCATTACCCTCATTTTTGCAGATGATAAATAAGAACGATAAACCAATGGAAACAAAATGGTTTTAACGATTAATGTCAGCAAGAAAATAATCAAACCAAAATTGGTTAAATATTGTCCTAACCAAAAAAATACATTTACAGTTACTACTTTATTTACCCAACCAAAAATTCCCCAACCCATTGGAACAACTTTTTCTAATCCAATATTTAAAGTTTGAAGTGTTTTATAATGATTTGGACCAAAATAAAATTTCATTTCAGTTGTTTCTGAAGCACCATGATTATAAGGCAATATTAAATTAGCCGTCATGAATTTAGGGTATTTCTTTTGCTCATCTTTTTTGGTTTCAATTACTCCTTGAAGGAAGTTTTTTGGTGCAATTAAAGTTGAGTTGAAATATTGTTGTTTAAATGAAACCCAGTTGATTGGCGTTTTTAAATCAAGCTTTTCATCATTAGTTTCGGTAATAAAATCAGCTTCTTCTTCTGGATATCTGTAGTAAATAGTACTCGTTCTTTCTTCTGCTTCATGTGTTTTTTCTTGTAACAAAATATTCTGTTTCCAAGTGAAATCTAAAAAGCTGGTATTCTGAGCTACAACCGACTCCATACCATTCATTTTTAAACTAAAATCAACATCAAAACCTTTTCCTAAAACGTAGTGGTGTTCTATAAATTTACCCGGTTCTAATTCTAATTTATAAACAATACCATTTGTTGATGGCGTAGCTTGATAAAATAGTTCAGATGAATTAAACGCTTTTACATCCGATGTAGGAAATTCATAAGAAAACTGACTTTTCGCTCCTTCCAACAAAACAAGTGGAGAACCATCTGATCTCTTGTAGTTTTTCAATTCAACTTGGTAAATTCTACCTCCTTTGTTTGAAAAAGTTACTTTCAATTGTTCTGATTCTATTGTAGCAAACTCTTCTTTACCTTGTGAATTTGCAGCAAATTTTCCGAATTGATTGCTCAAGGCAACTGAATCTGGTTTTGCAGATAATTCTGCTTTTTTCTGCTCAACAATTTGAATGGCAGCAAGACTATCCATCTTTTTGCCTACCAATGCAATTGAATCTTTTGCTCTTACTTGAGCATCCAGCTCTGCTTGAGAGGGCTGGTTTACATAGGCAAAGGTAATCATGATTACAAAAATCAAACCTAAGCCTATTATCGAATTTCTATCCATTTTTACTAATTAAACGCGGCGAAAATAGGGCTTTTACACAAGAGTGCATAAAAGAAAAGAAGCAATTTGTTTTTGGTTTCGACAAAAGCTCTAAAAATCAAGTTTAATTCCTGTTTATCAGATTTCTAATAAACAAATTAAAACTCATTTTCTTTTTCAGAAAAACCAATAAAAAATAATTTTTTAAACTGATTTAACTTTGATTAAATGCAACAGCTGCTTTCACAAATTTAATGAACAATGGATGCGGATTTAACACGGTGCTCCTGTATTCTGGATGAAACTGAACAGCAACAAAATATGGATGGTCTTTTACTTCAACAATTTCAGCCAATTTAGTTTCAGGATTTACTCCTGTTACTGCCATTCCTAATGATTCAAAATCAGCTAAATATTTATTATTGAATTCAAAACGATGTCTGTGACGCTCAGTAACTTTTGTTTTCTCATAAGCTTTGTATGCTTTCGAATCTTTTGAAACTTCACATACATAAGCACCTAAGCGCATGGTTCCTCCTTTTGCAGTAATTTTTTTCTGATCTGGCATCATATCAATTACAGCATGTTTGGTTTTAGGATTCATTTCTGTACTATGAGCATCTTTCCAACCAATTACATTTCTAGCAAATTCAATCACTGCCATTTGCATTCCTAAACAAATTCCAAAAAATGGAACCTTATTTTCTCTTGCATATTTAATAGCTGTAATTTTTCCTTCTATACCTCTTTCTCCAAATCCTGGAGCTACTAAAATGCCATCTAAATCACCTAGTTTTTGAGCAACATTATCATCACCAATTAATTCACTATGAATGTATTGAAGACGAACCCTAGCTTCATTATACGCACCTGCATGTATAAAGGCTTCAATAATTGATTTATATGCATCAGGTAATTCAACATATTTACCAATTAAACCAATTCTAACTTCATTTTTTGGATTTTTATGTCTTACCAAAAAGTTCTTCCATGATTCTAAATCTGGTTCATTTTTGGTTGAAAGTTTCATTTTCGACAATACTATTTTGTCTAATTTTTCCTTCAACATCATTAATGGTACATCGTAAATTGTTGGCACATCAAGCGCTTCAATCACCGAATTGGTTTCAACATTACAAAACAATGCAATCTTTTTACGCATATCTTTATTGATAGCATGTTCGGTTCTACATACCAAAATATCTGGCTGAACTCCACTCTCCAACAATAATTTTACGCTATGCTGTGTAGGTTTTGTTTTTAATTCCTGACTCGAATTTAAGTATGGAAGTAAAGTTAAATGAATAACCAATGCATCTTCTTCCTTTAACTCCCAAAGTAATTGACGAACAGATTCTACATAAGGTAAAGATTCAATATCACCAACCGTTCCACCAATTTCTGTAATTACTATTTCAAATTCACCAGTTTCTCCTAAAAGTTTAATTCTTCTTTTAATTTCATCTGTAATATGTGGAATTACTTGTACTGTTTTTCCTAAATAAGCACCCTGACGTTCTTGATTGATTACATGCTGATAAATTTTACCAGTAGTAACATTATTTGCTTGAGAAGTAGGAGTATTTAAAAAACGCTCATAGTGTCCCAAATCTAAATCGGTTTCAGCGCCATCTTCTGTAACATAACATTCTCCATGTTCATACGGATTTAAAGTTCCCGGATCAACATTGATATATGGATCTAGTTTTTGAATGGTTACGGAATATCCTCTTGCTTGTAATAATTTAGCTAAAGAGGCTGCAATAATGCCTTTTCCTAATGAAGATGTTACCCCGCCGGTAACGAAAATATATTTTGCGCTCATAATGGTTCTTATGGATACTCCTGATTATGAACAACTAATTCATAATATAAGAAGTTTGTGTAGAACAATTTGTTACCCTACGGGATACAAAAGTAAGCTAATTTTTTTTGGCTATCCTTAATGTTGCAAAGAGGTTTTCAATATTTTTTGAACAATCGTTAGTTTATACAAATTAACTTATTGTAAAGTATAGGCTTGTAATCCCATTACCTGTTCAGAAAAATTGCATATTTCAGTATAAACTTTTGTTACATTTTTCGACCTGATTGGATTTCCAATAATATGATCTCCGGCATCATCTACATTAACTAATCTTTTTTCTTGCGTTTTAGTTGCCAATTTTTCATGCATCCAAATTGTCTTTTTTGCATCTACCATTTTGTCTTGATGCTCTTCATCTTTATAGTAATATAAGTTAATGCAAGGCTTCGTAATTTTAGCAAATGTTTCTTCTGTCATTTGTGTTTCTAAAAGATTTTCCAATTCAACTACTGGTTCTAATCTGTAACTCAAATACCAATATTTGCCAAATTCAACATCACTTTGGTAATTAAATGAATCGCCACCAATCACCATTTTTGCAATTTGAATTCCCCAAGGATTATTCAACATAAACGATAAAGGATCATGTAATCGAATATTGGGCGACATATTAATTAATCCTTTTATTTCAGGATACCTGGCTGCCAACATTAAACCCAAAGTACAACCAGTTGATGTTCCCATGATGATAACTGAATCTCCTGTTTCCTTTGCTACAGCATAAGCTTCTAAAGCTGATGCCCATAAATTTTCAGCAGTTAAAAAATACATTGCATTTGAAGTATCAATTCCCTGAAATGCCAATCTGGATAACACTAAATTACAATGGTACTTCTTCGCAAAATCAATATTGATTGGTTGACCTTCATAAGAACAAGCGCCAAATCCATGTAAATATAAAACAGTAAATTTCGTTTTCCCGGGAACTGAATCTGCCCAAATAATTTTAGCTTCATTTCCAGGTTTTATTTTATGCTGATTTTCTTTTTGATTGATATAATTTGTTAGTTCTATTGGACTTTTGGGAACTTCAGGTAAATTTTCAGCGAGAACAGGAATGCTTGGCTTGGGACCTAAATAATATACTGCAATTAAAACAAATAGTACGGCGAGTGAAATATTGATTTTTTTATTCATGAATGATTCTTTAACTCAATATAATCAATATATTTTAAAAAGCCATCCTCTGAAGAATATTTTATTCCTCTTGCTGTTTTACTGACATAGTATGCAACAACATGTACAAATCAATACAATCTCCAAGTGGTAAATTATGTTGATTTGAATCTAAATAACAATTTATAATGTTTTTCAAATAAACATCCTTTTGAAACACCTCAATTTTTTGTTCTTTTTTGATGATGTTTAATTCCTGAATCAAATTCCTTCTTTCCGACAACAATGCCAGAATTTGAGAATAATTAGCATGTAAACTTTGTCGAATTTCCAATAAACCTTTTTCATCTTTTGGTTCGCTCTTCTTTATGATATATCCTGGAATAAAATCAGGAAATTCAATAAGACTTGAAATTTCAAACATCACAGGCAATTGTTCAATAAAAATATTTCGAAACCAATCTGTCCTTAATTCTGATACAACTGGAATAATATTCGGATTTGAACTCAATTCACTCTTCCAAATTTCAAACTCATTCTTCTTCTTGATTTGTAAAAACAAAAGTTGGTCGAAAACAGGATGCACGGTCATGAACTCCCTATAACCATTAAAATCTAAAAATATACCCGCAGATTGTATTTTTAATCCTTCTTCAAGTTCGCCTTCAAATAATTGAAGTATGATGGGCAAAGAATCTTTCTTGTTCTGTTTTAATAAAACCTTCAATGAGGTCAATAAGTGCTGCTTCCCCTTAAAAAAGAGGGTAGAAGTCTGACCTGTATCATAATTTTTTTTGATCAAATGCAGTAAAATTGAAGCCGATTTTGCAACAATAAATAATTTTTCGGAATAATTACATGAACAAATCTCGATTAGAAATAATGGCACCTGCTGGTTCAAAAGAATCTATGGCCGCTGCTATCAATGCTGGTGCCGATTCAATATACTTTGGAATAGAACAACTCAATATGAGAGCCCGCTCTACCAATAATTTTTATTTGTCTGATTTAAAAGAGGTAGCCAAACTTTGTTCCGATAAGCATGTAAAATCATACTTGACACTAAATACAATAATTTACGACCACGACTTACAACTTATGCGTAAAATTGTAGATGAGGCCAAAGAAGCTGGTATTTCTGCCATCATAGCTAGCGATCATGCTGTAATGAATTATTGTAGAAAACAAAATATGCCTCTTCATATTTCAACCCAAACCAATATCACCAATATTGAAACCGTTGAATTTTTTTCTGCTTTTGCTGATGTAATGGTGCTTTCACGAGAACTTACTTTGCAACAAGTAAGTCTCATTCACCGTGAAATTGAAAGAAGAGATATTTGTGGTCCTTCAGGAGAAAGAGTTCGCTTAGAAATTTTTGGCCATGGTGCTTTGTGCATGGCTGTTTCAGGGAAATGTTATTTGAGTTTACATAGCCACAATGCTTCTGCAAACAGAGGTGCTTGTGTTCAAAATTGTAGAAGGTCGTATGTAGTTACCGATAAAGAAGAAGGATATGAATTGGAAATCGACAATGAATATATTATGTCGGCCAAGGATTTATGCACCATCGACTTTTTAGATAAAATTTTAGATGCAGGAGTTGGTGTATTAAAAATTGAAGGTAGAGGAAGAGCAGCCGATTATGTGCATACAACTACTACCTGTTACAGAGAAGCTGCTGATGCCATTGCCGAAGGAACTTATACTACTGAAAAAGTTGAAACTTGGAGAAAACAACTCGAAACCGTTTACAATAGAGGTTTTTGGGATGGTTATTATTTGGGAAGAAAACTGGGTGAATGGAGCAAAGTATATGGTTCGGCAGCAACAAGCAAAAAAATATATTTAGGTAAAGGAGTTAAATACTTCGATAAAATTGGGGTTGGTGAATTTTTGATTGAATCGCATGATTTAAAACCCAATGATACCATCATTATTACTGGACCCACAACAGGATTTTTAGAAACAACAATTGAAGAGATTAGGTTCGAAAACAATTTGGTTGATAAAGCCGCACAAGGACAAAATGTTTCATTTAAAGTACCTGGCAAAATTAGGGCATCAGATAAATTGTATAAAAAAGTATTGGCCTAGTGATTCAAATTATTCATTTCAGAAACAAGTGCATTGGCTGTAATGCCTGTGTAGAAGCTGATGCCAACAATTGGCGAATGTCGAGAAGAGATGGCAAAAGTGTTTTAATTGGCGCAACAGAGAAAAAACAAATTTATCAAATCAAATTACAAGCCGAAGAATTCGAAGCCGCCAAAAGAGCCGAATTGGTTTGCCCAGTAAAAATTATTCAGGTAAAGGAACTGTAGCCGGCAATCTATGTATTGCCAGTGTGCCAAAGGCACACAAAAAGGCGAATAATTTATAATTATTATTCTTAGGTAAAGTGTTGCGAAAACATTTTGTTTTGTAGCTTTTAATTTAATATTAAATACTAAGGACTTAAAGGACAAATAGGACCATTGGAATCTTGTTACTAGTAAAATTAAGTTGGAATGAAATTGGGGATTCAAATGTTTAAAAACGATTGAAATCTGAATCTTATACTTTTTGCAATAAACAAAAGAATACATTACAAGCTTCTATTACTAACACTTCTGATACTTTAGATTTTGGCAGAAATAATTCTTTATCAAATAAAATATTTACTTTGAATAATGGTAGATTTTTCAAATACACAAAAAAGAGTTAGCTTTTTTTTAGAGCAAATGAAAAAAGCTATGCCTGAAGTTAAGCATCAAATTGAAGTTTACTAAAAGGCCAAAAGAACAAATACGCTAATTAAATCTCCAAAGATTGCTCCTCAATTCAAAAATGGTTAAGCCTATTTTATTTGTAATTGCAGGATGTAATGGATCTGGTAAATCAACATTGAATATAAAGTGATAAAATTTCATTCTTTTTCACACATTGAATTTCTTTAATAAAATAGTGATATGAATATAATTCCAAATCCCTAACAGATTGTTTTAGAATAATTTCGTTTTTTTTTATAAGTTTGAGTTATGCAAAAAGTAACAGTGGAAATTTTAAACAATGATGTTTTGAAACTACTTCAAGACTTAGAGCAACTACAATTAATACGTGTACAAAAACCTGTGGAACTTGCCAATAATTGGCCTGCCAATTTAAAAGGAGCTATGACCAAACAAGCAATTAGTGAGATTGATAAGCAATTAATAGATTTGCGTAACGAATGGGAATAAAATATTTGTGGGATACCAATACCGCTATTTATTATTTACAACAACAATTCCCTTTAGGTGCAGAGGAATTCATTGATAATATCCTTCTACAAAACCAACCAATCATTTCAGTAATTACAGAAATTGAATTGTTATGTTGGAAAAATGCAACTCCAAATGACATCATAGTGCTAAATAATTTCATCAACAATTCTGTTGTATTGGAATTAGAAAAAGATATTAAATTCAAGACTGCATCAATTAGAAAAAGTCATAAGATTAAGTTACCTGATGCTATAATTGCTGCGACTGCAATTGTTTTTGACCTAGCATTATTAAGCAGAAATATATCTGATTTTGCTACTATCGAAGGTCTGAATTTAATTGACCCTTGGAGTAAATAAGTTTTTAAGGGCTCGCTGAAAAAGACAAAAAAAAGAAAATAGCTAAACTTATCATTACTAGAATTCCAATTAAAAAATTAATCTCTTTGTTGTTCATACTTCTTTGATTAGTATTTTGAAACTTTTACCTTATAGTAAGATTTTTTTTTGCGAAAATTATTCAAGTATTCTTTCTATTTCAGCTATTCCACTATCATTTAATAATATTGAATTTTGGAATCTTTCATCTTCAAAAATTAACAATTGAACACTATTACATGTTAAGTATATAACTTTAATTATCTGTTTGTTTTTTATTTGAACTAAACATCCATTTACCAAACAAGTTCCTAAATCGGTTTCTGAATGATAAATTCCGTTTGAGAGCAATTCATTCATTTTAATTGATTTCTCCTCAGTAAATGGACTAAGTTTTTCAAAATCATTTTTGTGAAATTTGCTCAATCTTATAATATCATCATAAATTTCATTTTTAGCATTTGCAAAATAGTAACCATCCATCAATTCTACTTTTTGCTTACAAGATAAAAATGACAAAACAATGCATAGGTATATCGTAGTCAATTTTTTCATTACTCTTTTAAACGTTTTTTTCAATTAAGGTGTTTTAATAAAACTTTACTTTGTGGCTTCTAATTTACTATTAAATACTAAGGACTTAAAGGACAAATAGGACCAGAGTAATATTGCAAAAAGTAAAATTTAAACTCAAACAAACTTGAGTATTCCCCATCCTACAAAAAAAGGGGCCGAAGCCCCTTTTAAAAAATTCTATAAAATGTATATTTTGTTTTAAAATGTAAAACGCCATAAGCTTGAAAACACATTAACTATTGGCTTTTTATCTTTGGCAGAATTTTAATTGAATGAAAAATCATTCTCCTACCTCAAATCCAAAAGCCTTCTATTAGTAACGAATCGCTCTCCGCCAAAAGCCGCTCAAATGTCGGAGCCTGAAATATGTTGACCGTTTTAAAGCGAAAAAACAAAATTTAAAACAATGGCAACAAGACAAGAATTT
>JBIMKP010000048.1:0-23960 GCA_051861545.1 Bacteroidia bacterium
TATCTGGGAGAAAATATTTTTTCAAGATTAACTTTGGCAGTTGCAAAAAGTTACTGGTAAAGAAGCGGATATTCGTTTAGAATTTCAATTGAACATAATTTTAACAGAAATTTAGACAATTTTAAGTCAGTTTCGAATCTTAGGCAGTTTGAATTTTTAGTCAGTTTCATTTTTAAGGAATACCTTAAATCTTCATTCAAAAATTTTTTATTTCCTTTTTTTTATTAGTTTTATAGAATCAAGCATACCCAAAACCATGACAAGCAAAACTCCCTCTACTTTGTTCTTAAAAAGTAAAATTACCTGGATTATTATAACAGCCTTAATTTCTAGTTTAGGCTTTTATGTTTATGCCAACTCAGGAAATTCACAAAAAAAAAGAAAAATTAACCCCGAATTTGCGAAATACATTAGTGCTTATACTGCTGGTAGTATTTCAAAAGAAGCCAGTATTAAAATTCAATTATCTGCCCAAATTACCGATAGTCTAAAACTTAATATTGAAACCGATTTATTCTCTTTTAGTCCATCAATTAAAGGAAAAACCAAATGGATTGATGCCAATACAATTGAGTTTAAGCCTGATGAACCTTTAGAATCAGGAGAAACTTATGAGGCAGAATTTGCATTAGGCAAACTCATGGATGTTCCTAAAGAATTGGAAGAATTTGAATTTGGATTTACTGTTATTCAACAATCTTTTGAAGTTTCATTTCCTGTGATGGAAACAACCGATAAAGAAAAATTGGTTTACCAAAGAATCACAGGTGAATTATTAACTGCCGATGCCGATGATGAAAAAAAGGTAGAACAATTACTAAAGGTAAATCAAGAAGGAAAAAAATATGTCATCAAATGGGAACATGCCGCTGATAGAAAAACACATCGTTATACTGTTGATAGTTTAATCAGAAAAAACAAAGAAAGCGAAGTACTAATTGAATGGGATGGCGATGCATTAGGTGTTGATTTAAAAGGCAAACACAGCCTGATTATTCCTGCAATGGGAGATTTCAAAGTTATTAAAACTGAAATTAGTAATGGAGAAGAACAATCGATATATATCCATTTTTCAGACCCAATTTTAGCCAATCAAGATTTAAGTGGCTTGATTCAATTTTCGAATGCCAATCTACAAAACCAATCAGTTGATTTCAAATTTACCATTGAAGGTAATACCATTAAATGTTACCCTGAGGCTAGGTTATTCGGTTCATATTTATTAAAAGTTTTTCCAGGTGTTAAAAATATTTTAAATCTTCCTTTAAAAAATGAATACAAGGCTGATGTGATGTTTGAAGAATTAAAACCTTCAGTAAAATTCACCGGCAAAGGAATCATCATGCCTTCTTCTGATAAACTTATTATTCCATTTGAAGCTGTTTCATTAAAAGCTGTTGATGTGACTGTAATCAGAATTTATGAAAACAATGTTGCTCAGTTCTTACAAGTAAACAACTTACAAGGTAAATATGAAATGACCCGTGTTGGAAGACCTGTTGTTAAAAAGACTATTAAACTTGATGTAGATAGATTGGTTGATTTACACAAACCCAATCAGTTTGCAATTAACTTAGAAGAATTAGTTAATGCGGAACCAGGTGCAATTTATAATGTAAAAATCACTTATAAACAGTCGTATGCCATTTATTCTTGTGGAGATGCAGCTTCTTCTGATGTAGAAGAAATAAGTGATGATATGAATGGCTTTGAAGGAGAAAATTGGGAAGGTGCTCAAGAATCGAGTTATTGGGATGCCAGCGAAGATTATTATGACAATGAATACAATTGGAATGATAGAGATGATCCTTGTAAAAAATCTTATTATAATCCTGATAGATGGGCAAGCAAAAACTTTATGTCATCGAATCTTGGTTTGATGTCGAAAAAAGGAAGCAACGATGATTTCATTTTCTTTGTAAATGATATCAAAACAACCAAACCATTATCAGGTGTACAATTAGATGTTTTAGATTTTCAACAGCAGGTAATTGTTAGTTTAAAATCTGATGGTGATGGAATGGCTAAAGCCAAATTAAACAGGAAAGCATTTTTATTGGTTGCTACCTACCAAAAACAAAAAGGATATTTAAAACTCGATGATGGTTCATCATTACCTGTATCACATTTTGATATATCAGGAGATATCGTTCAAAAAGGATTAAAAGGATTTATTTATGGTGAAAGAGGCGTTTGGAGACCGGGAGATTCTATCTTTTTAAGTTTTATTCTTGAAGACAGAAATAAGGTTTTACCAGCGGTTCATCCTGTAAGCATGGAATTGTATGATGCATCGGGAGTGCTACACAAACGTCAGGTTGAAAGCAAATCTGTTAATGGATTTTATAATTTCAGAACATCAACAGATGTTGAAGCTGCAACAGGAAACTGGACAGTTAAAATCAAAGCAGGCTCTGTTACTTTCCAAAAAACATTAAAGATAGAAACAGTGATGCCAAATCGTTTAAAAATAGAATTCGATTTTGGTAAAAGCTATTTAAGTAAAGATGATGAAATCAAAACTTTATTGCGTTCAAAATGGCTGCATGGCTCTCCGGCAAGTGGTTTAAGAGCGCAGGTAGATGTTTCATTGAGTCAACAAAAAACAACATTTAAAAGGTTTGAAGAATATCAGTTTGATGATTATACAAGAAACTTTAATGCTGAAAACAAAACCATTTTCGACGATAAACTGAATCAAAATGGTGAAGCAACAATCTCAACAAATTTAAATCCTGAAAGCAGATCTGCCGGTGTTTTAAATGCCTCATTTATTACCAAAGTTTTTGAAGCAGGTGGAAATTTTAGTATCGATAGAATCAGTATTCCATATCATCCTTATAGCAGTTATTATGGAGTTAGAATGCCTAAAGGTGATAAAGCCAGAGGAATGCTTTTAACCGATACAACACATTCAGTTCAGATAGTCAATTTAAATCCTGATGGAAGTTTTACTTCAGGTTCAAAAACTGTTCATGCCAAACTATTTAAAATAAATTGGAGATGGTGGTGGGACCGCACAGAAGATGACTTGAGCATGTATAATGAGGATGAAGGTTATCAGATTTTAAAAGAAGAAGATGTACAAATAGTTAATGGAAAAGGTGTTTTCAAATTCAGAATCAATTATCCAGATTGGGGAAGATATTTAGTGAAAATTCAAGAAGATGATGGGCATAGTACTTCTAAAACATTCTATTGTGATTGGCCAGGATGGGCAGGAAGAGAACAAAGAGACAATCCGATTGAAGCCAGCATGCTAACTTTTAGCACCGATAAACAATTGTATAAAGTAGGTGAAAACATGCAAATCTCAATACCAAGTTCATTGGGAGGAAGAGCTTTAATTAGTGTAGAATCGGGTTCAAGAGTAATAGAAACTCATTGGGTTGATGCAAAACAAGGTCAAACTAATTTTAGTCTGCCTGTTAGCAAAGACATGATGCCAAATGTATATGTTCATGTTACATTGTTACAACCACATGCACAAGTTTTGAATGATTTACCAATTCGACTTTATGGAATGGTTCCAATTACTGTTCAAGATCCACAAACCATTTTAAAACCTGTAATTACAACAGCAGCAGTAATTCGTCCTGATGAAAACTCAAACATCAGTGTATCGGAAGCAAATGGAAAAGCTATGACATATACACTTGCTGTGGTTGATGAAGGTTTATTGGATTTAACCAGATTTAAAACTCCTGACCCTTACAGTAAATTCTATGCAAGAGAAGCATTGGGAGTAAAAACTTTCGACCTTTACGATTATGTCATGGGAGCTTTTGGCATGCAAATGAATCGTATTTTAAGTATTGGTGGTGATGAAGGCATTGATAGAAAATCAGACAAAAACAAAGCCAATAGATTTAAACCTGTAGTGAAGTTTATTGGTCCATTTCATTTAAAAGCAGGAGAAACAGCCAAACATCAAATTAAAATTGAAAACTATATTGGTTCTGTAAGAGTAATGGTAGTTTCAGGTTATGATGGCGCTTATGGATTTGCAGAAAAAGCAGTTCCTGTAAAATCGCCATTGATGGTCTTAGCAACCCTGCCTAGGGTATTAGGTCCTGATGAAAACGTAAAACTACCTGTCACCATTTTTGCATTGGAAAATCAAGTTAGAAATGTTGAAGTAGAAGTGATTACCAATGAATATATAAAAACATCAGGTTCGAATAAAAAATCGATTAAGTTCAGCAAACCGGGTGATGATATTGTAGAATTTGATTTAAGAGTACTAAAAAATACAGGCATTGGAAAAGTTAAAGTTATTGCAAGTTCAGCTGGTTCAAAAGCTGTTTATGAGGTAGAATTGGATATTAGAAATGCGAATCCTTATCAAACCAAAATAATGGAAACTTCTTTGGCTGGAATGAAATCATGGGAACAAAAACTAGTGCCATTTGGATTACCTGGAACAAATTCTGCTGTGCTTGAAGTATCTAGTATTCCTGCATTAAATCTTGAAAAACGATTGAGGTATTTGGTTCAATATCCACATGGATGTATTGAGCAAACTACCTCATCTGTATTTCCTCAATTAGGTTTAATTAATATTCTAGATTTGGATGAATATTATAAAAAGGAAACCGAAAGAAACATCAAAGCAGGTATTCAAAAAATTAAACAATTCCAAACTTCTGAAGGCGGATTATCTTATTGGCCGGGAGAAGCAACTGCAAGTGAATGGGGAAGCAGTTATGCAGGTCATTTTATGATTGAAGCTCAAGAAATGGGCTATACATTACCAGTAAACTTTATAGCCAATTGGAAATCATTCCAACGTGCAAAAGCATTAAGCTGGATGCCGGGCTTGAATGGTGAAAGCTGGAGTGATTTAAATCAAGCATATCGCTTATACACTTTGGCATTGGCTAAATCACCTGAAATGGGAGCCATGAACCGATTAAAAGAAAAGGCCAATTTGAGTGAAAATGCAAAATGGAGATTGGCAGCAGCTTATGCACTAGTAGGACAAAAAGAAGTAGGTTTAAAACTGATTCAAAACATGCCAACTGATATTAAACCATATCAAGAGATGGATTATACATTTGGTTCGGGTACCAGAGATGAAGCCATGATTCTAGAGACTTTAATTTTACTTGGAGAAAAGAACAAAGCTAATTTCGTTATGCAAAAAGTAGCCAAAGATTTAGGAAGCGAAATGTGGATGAGCACCCAAACAACAGGCTTCGCTTTACTATCAATTGCAAAATTATGTGGCAAATTTAATGACAATAAAAACTTACAATTTACTTATTCAATTACTGGTAAAACAACTCAGTATGATAGTCAGAAACGTGTTGTTCAAATTAAAGTTCCAATAGGAATGAATGGCAATGAAATCAAAGTAAATAATACATCAAACCAATTGTTATTTGTTAGAACCATTGTAAAAGGTCAGCCTGAAAATGGTGAAGAAGTTGAAGCAAAAAGCAATTTGCAAATGGATATTGTTTACAAAGACAAAAATAACAATGTGATTGACCCAAAATCTATTTTGCAAGGAACAGATTTTAAAATGGAAGTGACCCTTACAAACCCTGGATTAATTGGCAGTTATGAGCAAATGGCGTTGACACAAAATATTCCATCAGGTTGGGAAATACACAATACCCGCATGGATGAAAACAATGCGCTGGTTGCTAATTATTCTCAGCCAAGGTATCAGGATATCAGAGATGACAGGGTTTATTCTTATTTTAGTTTGGGTAACAAACAAAAAGTAACTTATTGCTTGATTTTAAATGCAAGTTATGCCGGTAAATATTACTTGCCAGCTATCTCTTGTGAAGCGATGTATGATGGACGAATTTTTGCGAGGTCGAAAGGAACCTGGGTTGAAGTAGTTCCGAGAAAATAAAGCATGTTAAAACGACTTTTAACAAACAGGAAAGCATTGGGAATATTCGTATTTCTAATGCTTTCCCGTTTATTCTGGCATTTCCATTTCATTCATCAATTTAACAGACCTTATTCAGCCGTATTGTTGGATAATAAAGGTTTGTTGTTACAAGCGCGTATTGCGGCTGATGGACAATGGCGTTTTCCAGAGGGAAAAGAAATACCAGAAAAATTCAAAATTGCTATCACCACATTTGAAGACAAAAGATTCTATTCCCATTTTGGACTAGACCCAGCAAGGATTATAAAAGCAAGTTATAAAAACATCAAAGGCACAAAAGTTAAAAGTGGTGCCAGTACTTTGAGCATGCAGGTGGTGAGATTGGCAAGAGGAAAAGAAAGAAATCTTTTTCAAAAAGCCATTGAATCTATTATTGCCATTGAACTAGAACTGAGTGCCGGAAAAAACAAAATCCTAGAAATGTATTGCGCTCATGCTCCCTTTGGAGGCAATGTAGTAGGATTAGAAGCCGCATCATGGAGGTATTTCGGAAGAGAAGCATCGCAATTATCATGGGCTGAATCTGCATCATTGGCAATACTTCCCAATAATCCATCGATGATTAGACCAGGAAAAAACAAAGAGAAATTTCTGCTTAAAAGAAACAGATTACTGGAAAAGATATTTCATCAAGGTTATATCAACAAAGAAACTTTTGAACTTTCTATACTAGAACCATTGCCTGATGAGCCCTATCCCCTACCCGAATTTGCTCCTCATTTGTTGAATAGTTTGATGGAGAAAAAGATTGAAAGTGAAATCAAATCAAAAGGATTTTATGAAAGTACCATTCAATCTACATTACAAAAAAGATGTAACCAGGTATTGTTAAAACACCATGAATTACTGACTGCTAACGGCATTAACAATGCTGCGGTAATGGTCATGAAAATTGAAACCGGAGAAGTATTGGCTTATGTTGGCAATGTATATCAACCAGGAAAACCAGATTATGATAGTTATGTTGATATGGTGCCTGCAAAGAGAAGTCCGGGCAGTACATTAAAACCATTATTGTATGCGGCCATGTTACAAGATGGACTGATATTACCTCAAACATTATTAGCAGATATTCCAACACAAATTGCGGGTTATTCACCAAAAAATTTCGACCTTACTTATGACGGAGCCGTTCCTGCTAGCAAAGCATTAGCCCGTTCATTGAATATTCCGGCAGTGCGATTGTTGCAGCAATATAAATACGAAAGGTTTCATGATTTATTAAAAAAATTGGGCATAAAATCATTGAATAAATCTGCTGGTCATTATGGACTTTCTTTGATATTAGGAGGTGGTGAAAACAGCATGTGGGAAATAGCAGGAGTATATTCAAGTTTAGGAAGAATAATAAATCACTTTGGAAGAAACAATGGTTTGTATGACCTAAACGATTTGCATGAACCAAGAGTAATCAAAAGAAAAAAAGAAACGGAAACAGAACCACATTTAAGTAAGGAATTTCCATTGGGAGCTGGAGCCATTTACAATAGTTTTGATGCCATGAAAGAAGTGATGAGACCAGGTGAAGAAATGTTATGGAGCAGGTTAGTTTCTTCACAAAAAATTGCTTGGAAAACAGGAACAAGTTTTGGCTCTAGAGATGCTTGGAGTATTGGATTGACATCAGAATATTTGGTTGTGGTATGGGCGGGAAATGCTGATGGAGAAGGAAGAGCAGGATTAATTGGGGTGCAAGTAGCAGCACCAATTATGTTTGATATATTTAAACTGATTCCAAAAGCCAATTGGTTTCAGGTTCCTTATGATGATATGAAACCCATTATTACTTGTAGAAAAAGCGGATATCAAGCCAGTGAAATTTGTGATGAAACAGATACCATTTGGGCAGCACAAAATGGAACAAGAACTGGAGTTTGTCCATTTCACCAAATGGTACATTTAAGTAAAGATAAATTATACAGAGTAAACAGTGATTGTGAATCGCCATCGAAAATGCTACATGAATCGTGGTTTGTGCTGCCACCTGGAATGGAATGGTATTATAAAAACCATGATCCCTCCTATCGCACTTTGCCTCCATTACGGAATGATTGTTTGAATGGAACAATTATGAACAATATGGAATTGATTTATCCTAAAAAATCAAACACCATTTACATACCTTTAGAAATTGATGGCAAGGAAGGTGAAGTGATATTTGAAGCAGCACATCGAAACAAACAAATCAAGATATTCTGGCATCTAGATGGTGAATATATTGGTAGTACCAAAGAAATTCATCAAATGTCGTTAAGGCCAGAAAGCGGACCTCACCATTTGGTTTTGGTTGATGAAAAAGGTGAAAGATTGGAGCAGAATTTCGTGATTGAGAGGAAGAAAATTAAGTAAAAAAATTCCAATGTTGAATGGCTAAAACTATTCAAATTAGGATTCAGATTTTTCCTCAATTTTCTTCTCTAATGCAGATATATGGTAAGACTGCACAATTATTTGAGCCAACATCCCAATATAAATAAGAGTATCTCCGTATTTTAAATGAAGTACTTTTAATGTAGCGCCTGAAATGACAATTAGTGCACTTATTAATGCTAAAGTTTTAAAATGTTTCATACTTCAAATTAAGGTCTTTTTCCCTTATTTGCTGGTGCCATCACATTAATTAATTCTGGAACAATATTATTAAGTTTCTTCTGTTGGTCTTCCCTGCAAATTGATTTGACGTTTGCAAAATGAGAAAATGTAATTCTGGCTTTTTCAATTTGAATGGCAGCCATTTTCTCTTCAAGTGTTTTGTTTTTTACTGAATCCACTTGTTTTTCCTTTAATCCATTCAGGTACTGAGTTAGCAAATCTTTGTACTCCTCATCTAATTTATTCATTTGAGAGCGATGATCTCTTTTCATTTTTTCGAATGATGAAATTTGAGTTTCATCGAGTTCGAGACTTTCGATGATAAATTTACCAGGTCTTGGAGCTTGATTTGGACCTTGTTTTATTATAAAAATATAAATCAAAACGATGGTATTGATTAAGACCAAAATCAAAACCAAAACTTGGATTCTATTTGTAAAGAAATTTTTAATTCTATTCATATAATTCCAAGTTATTGAGTAAACTTATTTTTGAATCTGAGTATTTTTTATTTGATTGAGATTTAAATAAAACAAGGATATTTATAATCAACAAAAAACTTAAAGTTAAAGCTGCAACATTAAAACGAAACCTAATTTCTGGAGATAAATCGTTTTTGAAACCTCTAATTCTTTGAATAGTTTTAGGCACAAAAAAAGGCGAAGGTTCCGCTGATTGCAAACCATTGAGGCTATTGATAACCTCGTCTTTCCATATTTCTTTGTTAGAATTCATTCTTTACAAATATATTGACGATGCTTCTAAAAAAATCCTTCGTTTCTGAATTATTCGCGATTTATGGCTTATACCTGTAATGACCAATTATTTTAAATCTAAACAGACAATCTTCTAAAATCTGACCACCACCAATATTATGAACTACCATAAACCTAGATTTATCTTCGTTTCTAACACTGGTAATCAATCCAATATGTTTTAATCCAGAACCTAAATCCCAACAAACAATGTCGCCTGGTAAATAATCTTTTGCATCTTGAGTAATGGGTTTAACAATTCCATTTCTGGAAAAAAAAGTCATTAAATTAGGAACTCTTCTATGATCAATATTGGTATCTGTTGCTTTTCTTCCCCAAATTTTAGGGTATAATGAAAAGTGATTTTTAATATCATTATTCATTTCCTTTTGCAAATCAATTCCTAGTTTTCTATAGGCTCTGATTACTACATCTGTGCATACACCTTTATTGGTAGGAACATCACCATTGGGAAATGGGATTTTAAAATAAGTAGCATCATAAACTACCTTTTGATTGATTAAGGTAGCAGCAGAATCAGCCAAACGAAAGAAAAAATTGGCTTGGGCAAAGAGGTTTTCTAAAACAAAAAATGAAATCAAAAAAAAGAAAAGAGATTATTTCATACGATTCAAAATGTAATTGTATGAAACGATTGACCGATTGAATAAAGTACCAATTCAAATAAAGGAAAGACAATTAAAGTAACGAATGAAGTAACTTTATTATGATTTGAAAAATGAAGTTTAAATTTAAACACAAAAATAGTTTGCAAATTGCAAACCAAATGTGTATTTTTGAAAGATGAAAATCCTGGTTAAAAAGACCATTCTTTTTTATATTAATAAATATCCAAAAGCAAAACCAGCTCTATTAATATGGCACCAAGAATTTACAAAACATAATTTTGGTAATTTCAATGAGCTTAAGGATATGTATGGTAATGCCAGTTTAGTTAATAACAACAGAATAATTTTTAATATAAAAGGAAATGACTTCAGACTTATTGTTTCAATAAACTTTATACAGAATGCATGTTATATTATTTGGTTTGGCACTCATAAAGAATATGATAAAATTGATGCAAGCAAAATTTCATTTGATACCAATATTTTAAATTCAAAAATATGAATTGGAAAATTTTAAAAACAGAAGCAGATTACCAAAAAGCTTCCACTAGAATGATGGAAATTTTTGAAGCAAGGCCAGGAACAAAGGAATTTGACGAATTGGAATTACTCATTGTTCTAATTAAGGATTATGATGATAAACACTATGTTTTACCTGAATTAGATCCTATTCAACTCATAAAATTTAAGATGAATGAAAATGGAATTAAAGCCAAAGATTTAGAACCATTTATTGGAAGCAAAGGTCACGTTTCAGCGGTGCTTTCAGGCAAAAGAGAAATTACTTTAAAAATGGCTCAAAAATTAAAATCCTTTTTGAACATTCCCGCAGAAGTATTTTTTCAAGGAGCTTAATCTTTCATTTCACTCTCTCCGGATAATACTTTTCCAATTCTTTTCTAAGTTTCACTTTAGCTCTTTGAAGCAAAGACTCAACTGCACCCACACTGGTTTCGAGAATTTGTGCTACTTCATTTTGAGGTAACATTTCTACATAAGAAAGTAGATAAGCTGATTTTTGTTTTTCGGGTAATTGGTCGATTGCCTTGAACAATAAAACAGATTTTTCTTTGTTTTCGAGTAAAATACCAGGATGTTCAAAATGAGGTTTATCATGAAGTAGTTCTCCTTCTTCATTGCTAAAAATTGAGCTAATCCAAACCAAACGTTTCTTACGGTTTCTATATTTTAGTTTATCTAATGACTTATTGATGGTGATGCGATAAATCCATGTACTCACAGAAGATTCACCTCTGAAATTAGCAGCAGATTGGAACAATTCAAGAAAGACATCCATTGCCACTTCTTCAGCTTCTTCATTGTTTTGTAGGTAAGAAAGAGCGGTATTATAAACCTTGTTTTGAAAGCGCAAAATGAGTTCAGCAAGGGAATTTTCATCCCCTTTTATTACCTGCAAAAACAATTCATAATCGCTTAGTTTCATCTTGAATTTCGAGTCACTAAGTACTTTGTAAAAGTTTAAGGAATTACAGAAAAATTGTATGAAATTACTTTAAAAATGTGAGGAAATGTAAAGGGAATGTCAGGAATGGAGGGGAATTAAAATTTGAATTTTGGAAATAGTTCAAACAAAAATTGGTAAAGAAAACTATTAAACTATTGCTCCTCTAAAATCTGCTACAATTCTTCAAATAATGAATATTGATTAGGTTCATGGTTCAATTTATTAATCAATTCTCTTATGAACTCATAATGTTTAACATATTGATTTGGAATCATAAAAAAAGCTATATTCTTACTTTTTAGGAGTTCCATTTTATACATATCTGATTTGATTCTGCTTCGTTTGGTGTAATGTTCATTACCGTTGATTTCAAATACAATTTTAGGAACACTCTTTTCATAAAGGACACCATCAAATTCTCTTTTATTAACTTGATTATTTTTTAATTCCTCGGGAAAGATATCAAGCACTTTTACATTTCTAACATAACGACTTCCTTTAATAGTGCAATAATGACTCATAGTTTTATAAAATTCATCTTCAAATCTTGAATCATTAGAAAACCCAATGGTGAATTTATTAACTTGACTTTGAGTAACAATATTTTCACCATTCTTATCAATATAATCAATCAAGGAATATAAATCATCATCTTTGCGAGAAAGGGTATCAATTGCATCTTTATCAACAGCAACAATAAGGTTTTCCTTTGCTCTTGTAACTCCAACATTAAGCAATTGACTATTGTTCTTTATCCAATTGTAAGTACCAGGACTTGTTTTTTTCGAAATGGAAGTAGAAATTATTATGGTTTTATTCTCCTGACCTTGAATTTTATGGATAGTGCCACACTTTACTTTTTCTGGATCAATAAAGGAATTTTTCTTTATATCTATAATTTCATTTATCAATTTCTCCTGATTACGAAAAGGAGTAATGATAAATACATCTGAAAGTTTGTTGTCAATAATATAATTAACCAATTCATTAGCCTCCTCAAATTGAGAGTTTTTCAAAGCACTATTGGCATTTGTAACATTCAAGAGTTTTAATGAACCTGTTCTTTGAATATTGGATAGATTTAAGCGATTTTCATAAAAACGCATATTAGAATAATTAATAATTTTCTTACCACATCTGTAATGGTAACTTAAAAGTATATCTCTTGAAATATTATCAATCTGTTTATATAGTGACAAAATTGAATTATTGAAATAATCGTAAACTTTATCTACTTCATAAAGTTTCATCAAATAATCATTTTTATACTCATCAAATAAAACAATTGGTTTTAACTGATTGACATCACCAATCAATACCATGTTTTTACATTTGGAAATAGGAATTAGGCTTGTTGCAATATCACATTGAGCCGCTTCATCAATAGCCAATAAATCAAATTTAAATTCCTTCCCTAATTTTATACTTGAAATATTTGTAGTTAGAATAACCGGGAAAACCTTCGTGAATCGTTCTAAGTTTTCATCAATTCCTATCCATTTATTGAAATTCTTTATTTTCTCCTCTTTATTGTCGGTTTTTACTATTTTAAGTAAATCACTATAGCTACCAGAATTTAATCTTTTGATGTATTTTAATGATTCAAAATAAAAGAATTGAAGCAAATTTGGATTGCCTTGAATTACTTCAAAAATACCTTTGACATCAGCATCAGTAATTACAGGAATTCCAATGAGCTTTTGTTCGATCTTTTTCTTTTCTTCCAAAAATTCAGGAATAGAACATTTGGCCAATAAACCATTAATAAAGGTCAGATTCTGTTCCAAATCCAATCTTTCTTCAAAGTTTTTTAATTTTCCAAGTAGGTTCTTGTTCTTAACTTTAGAATTCTCCTTTAATTTTATCAATAAATTCTCTTTGGGAACATCGGTGGTATTAAAGTCAAATAATTCCTCAATTGTTAACAAAGCTTTAGCTACCAAATCATTATTTCCTAATCTGATAATTGGAAATAAAATCTCTTTATTCTTGTAATAACCTAATTTGAGTTTTTCTTTAATACCATCTATTGGTGTATTATTATTTGATGATACCAAAAGTGTTTTATTGTTAGTGAAACAATTAACAACTATATTTAAAATTGTCTGGGTTTTACCTGTCCCAGGAGGGCCTTGAACATAGGTAATCGGAAATTTCATTGAATTATAAACCGTCCTAAGTTGGTCAATATTCACATTTTCATCAAACAATACAATGTTAGGTTCTTTTCTATCTTTCCTATCAAGAAGTGAACAATTCCTAAAAAATGCCTTCAATGGAATTTGCAAATTTTTAACTAAATGCTCATTATTGATTCGTTCATAAATTTCTGAAATATCTTTTTGGGAATAACCCAATACTACAATTTCGGGTCTGGTATTTGGAAGTTCACCTGAACTAAAATTACTTTTTATTTCGGCAATACATTCCTCTTTATTATTTAGATAGTTGTTCTCAAAATCATTAGGACTTAAATCTGTGTAATAAGACAAGCTATATTTAATATTTTTAATATAAAATACTGAGTTAAACTTAACTTGTTCTCCTACCTTTAATGTTTTAGCCACAGGATCAAAAGATAATTTCCTATAAGCAACTACAAACTTCCCCTTCGAACCCAAATCAATTGAAAATTCAGACAATGCTAGTTCATACCCATAATATTTTTCATATTCATTATGATAAACATCCTTAATTAATGTCTTTAATTGTTCCGAACTTAAAATATATGGATTTTCACGAGCTAATTCCTGTGAATCTATTCCAGAAATTAAATGTTGTTTGTATAAAAATGGGTCTTGGTTTGCTTTATAACATTCCAGGTAATAGTTAAGAACTCTGTTATCAAATTGGTCAAATTGATATTTATCTAAACTGGGATCTTCATTAATTTTTTTTATTAATTCAGGTTTAACTTCGCAATAGGAGAATTTAAGAATTTCAGTATGCTTTATTTTGGAAATAAAAATTCTAGACTTTAAAATTGGCTCATCCTTTGTAACATTAAACATGTTCACCTCTAATCTATCATTTTCAAAGATATCAAGAATACAAATCCAATATTTTGTAGTTTTACCATCTTTATTTTCATAAGAAATACTCAAGTATTTGCCCTCTCTTATGGCTTTTCCAATATTTGATAAAACATCCTTAGAACTCATTATCTGGGGTTAAGTTTTTGACGATTATTTACAATAATCGTTAAAAGGTCTAATTAACCTAATGATTATTAACTATTACTGCTGATAAAGCCTGGATTTAATTTGCAATTAGAAAAACGAAATGAATTGCTTAGAGGAAATAAAATAATAAAATAAGGTCTAAAAAAAACCTTATTTGACATTTTTCAGCCAAATAAGGTTTTATTATAAAAAAATAATTCTTATTTACACTTTGGTAATCACATCAAAAAGAACATTCTACCTTCAATTCCTACCTGTGTAATACACAAATTTACCTCTGGTTAAAACATAATAGTGTTTTCCTATTTTTATTTTCACTCCTTCCAAGGAGTTTCCTAAGTTCAAAATATCTTCTTCCATAGTATGAACAGAACCATTTGTGTGATAAGCAATATCTAAATAATCAGATAAAATTCTATTGTCGTAAACGCCGCAAAGAATAACTTTTACAGGCTTATTTATCAACTTTAACAAAGCAATATCTTTAACCGTGCTGTAGTTATCTGCTACCAATATTATCTCAGAATAGTTTTTACAATTATTAATGGCAGCTAAAGTGGCTTCTAAATCGTTCTCTGGTCCATCACCGCCACCTCCTGCATTTCTTGCATCATCCAATTTTTTATTAAAGGTGCTTTTATCACAATAAATACAATATTGAAGTCCACCTGTTTTACCAATTACCTTTAAATTATCAGGCATATTGTTACCATCATTAAACATCACAAATTGAATAGGGTCGCTTTGTGTGAAATGAAGATTATACCACATTTTAACCTGGTCACTATAAGGTCTCATACTTCCGGTTACATCTAAAATAATTAGCTTATTTTTCCATTGCTTATTTCTATTTAAAACAGCAAAAAATACTGTATCGTTTACAGGACCATAATTAAAGGTATAAGATATATCACTAGCCTTTGTTTTCATGTATTCCTCATAATCCCTTTTCATTTTATCCCATTCGAGCTCTCTCTCTTTAAGCAATTTTGCTTCTAATTCTCTTCTTCGCAAAAACTCTGGAGTACTTATAAAAACAAGGGTAATATTGAATCTATACAAATCTTCTTTTGTATCAACCTTTTGTTCACTAAAATTCTTGAAGTTTTCTGAACTACAATTATATGTATCACCAATAGGAACCAAAATAAATGATTCGCCATTTTTATCTGTTTTCCCTTTGTAAACCGTTCCAAATTTCTTAGAAACCAAATAGAAATTTTCGTCGGGAACCGGCATTGAATCAAAATCTAAAAACAATAATTTAAACAAAGCATTTTTAAGACTTGGATACAATTTAGCTTCATTTGAGCCTTGAAATGTTAAGTTAAAATTCATTTCAAAGTTGTTGATATTGGGAATTTGAAGTTTCGCATAATCCGGTGCCGACTTGAAACTGATGGAATATTCATCACCAATAGGCAAAGAAAAATCTGCTTTACCATTAATATCTGGCTTGAAAGTATAACTCTGTTTATCTTTTTTTGATGTGAAGGTTAATTCCTCCGACAGAGGCTTGCCATCCGGTTTTTTCAAATTAAGATGTACAATAGATTTAAGCTCTGTTTTTGCAATTTCATTGTTATAAAAAACTTTGTAATCAAGGATATAATTTTGAATATCTGGAATCTCAATTCTATCGTAATCAGGTTCCAAAACCATATTGATGATATAGGTATCATTCTTGGGAACCAAAACAGAAACCATACCTTGTTTATTACTCTTAAGAAATATTTTCTGTTTTGTTTTTATAGATACAATTTCAATCTTTTCTTCAATGGGTTTTTCATCTTTGTTTACAACTAAAAAATTAATCAGGGCCTTTTCTTTAGTAGCTTTTAAGTCTTGGGAAAATGCATTCAATCCAAAATAAAGAAAGAGGACAAACAAGAATAGTTTTTTCATAGTTTAGCTTTTAAAATGAAATATTAAACTAATTTCAAGCTAAAATAATGCTCAAATATTACGGAAGCAATTAATAGAAATAGTAAAATAGAAAAACGAGTTCGCTTTTAGGCATGATTAACGATTTACGATTGGGGATTTTAGATTTACGATTTTAGATTGGGGATTTTAGATTTACGATTTTAGATTGGGGATTGGGGATTTATGATTTTAGATTGGGGATTGGGGATTTATTTTTCCTTGTTTATGAAAGAGCCAATTTTAAATTAAGCTAATTTTAAAATCATTTTCAAAGCATGACAATGATTCATAAAAATCGCTTCCAATAAAAATACCGCTATTCGAAATGTTAGTGCAGATAAATTTTAATTGAACTAATCAAAGCCAAAAATATCTTCTACCCTTTCTTCTTCGCGTCCAAAATCAACACAACAAATGCAAAGGAGCCTAATGCTAATACAACTAAATAAGTCCATTTTTCTTTGTTGGTGAAATCGTAGGCCAAGTAAGCTGCCATCAAAATAAATATAACCAGTTTGGCTAGTTTTTCTTTTTGGTAATCTTTAAAAAACTTTGGCATGATATAATATATCAATACCAAGATTAATAAGATTAAAACAACAGGTATGATGTATTGTAACATTATTTAGTAATCCTCAATAATTTCTTGAACTTGTAAAAAATCTGGTTGTTTTCATAAATTCCTGCAAAGGCTTCGGCTCCGGGACCATAAGCAAATACAGGTACCATTACGCCTGAATGTCCTTTTGAAGAATAATTGGGAATAAAGGTTTGTTTGTTTTCTTTGTTTTCTAACAAGCTCAATCCTCCTGTTTCATGGTCGGCAGTAACAACTACCAATGTATTGCCATCTTTTATTGCAGCATCTAAAACCTGATTGATGGTTTCATTAAAATCAATCAATTCAGCTTTCATGTATTCGAAATTGTTATCATGTCCACCCCAATCGATTTGAGAACCTTCCACCATTAGGAAGTAATTTTCTTTGTCTGAACCTAAATTATTCATGGCAATTTTAGTTGCCTTTTGAAGAAAATCTCCTCTACCCTCTTGCATAGTTTTCATGCCATCTTCTGCACATAAATAAATGAGTTTTTTTGCTTTGATATCAACCAAATTGGTATCGGCAGCAACTGTAAAACCCATTTCGTTTAACTCGGTTAAAAGGTTTCTTCCATCTTTTCTTTTTAAGAAGAATTTCATTCCACCACCAATAGCTACATCACAATTTCTGCGTTTTAGAAACTCTGCAATTTCATCCTCCGACCTTCTGCTACTTACATGCGCATAAAACGATGCCGGTGTTGCATGAGTTACTGACGATGTGGCTACAACACCTGTTCTCCAGTTTTTTTCTTTTAATAATTCGAATAAACCCAAAGATTCTTTTTTCGATGAGTCAACTCCAATGGCGCCATTATAGGTTTTCTTTCCAATTGAAAAAACGGTTGCTCCTGCCCCACTATCGGTTACATAATTATCGGAGCTAGATGTTTTAGACAAACCAATTACTTGAAATCTTTCGAAAGCATTTCTGCCTTTATAATGTGCCATGGCTCCTGTAATCTGAGTCAGGCCCATTCCATCACCAATTAAAAAAACTACTTTTTTAGGATTTTTTGGCTTAGCCCAAAGCATTTGTGATGCCAATACCAATATCAGGAAAATAGAAATAATTTTTCTCATACGGCAAATCAAGAGAAAGGAATACAAAAAGCCTAATCAAGATTACCTTAATTCATAACATTTTCCGGGCAAGGCTCTTAAAAAACCAGAAAATTCAAGTTCAAGCAGTTTTAAACTCAAATAACTTTGGTCCATTTTTAAAGCAAATGCCAAATCATCGATTGCAACCGATTTTTTCTGCCTTAGGATTTCGATGATTTTACCTTCCTCTTCAGATAATTCTAAAAATAATGAATGTTGAATAGGTTTAGCACCTTTTGTTTTCCAACCTAAATCCTTGAGCAAATCTTCGGGAGAATTGATGAGAATAGCCTTATTTTCTCTAATTAACTGGTTACAACCTAAAGAATATTCATCGTTTGGTCGACCCGGAAAAGCCATCACATCTTTGTTGTAAGAATTAGCAATTTCGGCAGTAATTTTAGCTCCACCCTTTATTGCAGTTTCAACAACAACTAAAGCATCACACATGCCAGCTACGATTCTGTTTCGTTTCGGAAAATTTTCGGCATCGGGTGGAGTATTTGAAATAAATTCCGTTAAAACTCCACCATTTTCTTTCATTAACTCTGCTAAAGTTTTATTCTGATAAGGATAAATTTTCTTTAATCCACTGCCTAAAACACCAATAGTTGGCACTTTTAAATCGACAGAATATTTATGAGCAGCAGTATCTATTCCTAATGCTAAACCACTAATGACTAAACAAGATTGATCTTTTACTGCATCAACCAATTTTTCGCACAATTCTTTGCCATATTCACTGCACTTTCTTGTACCAACGATGGCTAATATTCTAGCTGGATTTAAGTTTAAATTTCCATCACCAAAAAATATGATAGGTGAATCAGGAATTGCTTTTAATCGTGAAGGGTAATTGTCATCTAAAAAATAAAAGACTTTAATTCCTTGTTTATGAACAAATTCAAACTCTCTTTCTGCCTTCGACAAATCTCTCTTTTTTACAATATCTGCTGCGGTTTGTGGTCCAACTCCAGGTACTTTAACCAATTGTGCTGCTGATTTCTTAAAAACCTCTTTTGCAGAACCAAAAAACATCACCAAAGATTTCGCAATAATATCACCTACCCCAGGAATTAATTTGAGAGCAAGTGCATGCATTTTTTCATCGATATTACTTTCAACAGCCGCCATTATTTACAAACAGATTCCAGAACTAGTTTAATTGTATCATCAATAGTTTTATGAGGATTGTGGCTAAACTCATGGGTTATTCTGTTTGCCACAATTGCATTTACTGCCAATGCATTAAAACCAAACAATTTCGACAAACCAAAAATGGCAGCAGTTTCCATTTCAAAATTGGTAACTTTTTGTCCATCGAATTCTAAAGAAGAAAGCTTTGAAATAAAGTCGGGCTCTGTAATTGGCATGCGTAACATTCTACCTTGAGGTGCATAAAAACCAGAACAAGTTGCAGTTAATCCTCTTCTGATTTCTGAAGGAAATTTAGCTTCCAATTCATCAGCACAATTAAACTGATAAGGCCAAACAAAATCGAGTCCTAATTGAGCGCCATAAGTACGAAAATCTTTATCTGGATTAATTTTGTAATACCACATCAAATTATCGAGTCCCAAACCTGCTTTTGAGATTAAAATTGAATCAACAGGAATATTTTTTTGCAAAGCACCTGAAGTTCCTATTCGAATGAGGTTCAATTTGCGTGCATTTTGGATAATTTCTCTCGTTTTTAGGTTTACATGAATTAAAGCATCGAGTTCATTGAGCACAATATCAATATTATCGGTACCAATGCCTGTAGATAGCACTGTAAGCCGCTTGGAGCCTATGTATCCGGTATGTGTAACGAACTCTCTTTTATGTTTTTTTAATTCGATGGAATCGAAGTACCTCGACACCTCATTTACCCTATCAGGATCACCCACCAAAAACACTGTATCTGCCACATCCTCAGGCAATAAATTTAAATGATAAACTGAGCCATCAGGATTTAAAACCAGCTCAGATTCAGGAATTATATAATTCATAAAAGAAAGGAATAAGGCTGTAAATTAATTCAATTACATTTGTAATCAAATTAAACCAAGCTTTATGGAAAAAAAGAAAAACATCATGTTGGTTCCGATTGATTTTTCGGAAATCTCTCTTAATGCATTAGCTCATGCTGCACAAATTGCCAAACACTTTGACAATGACTTAGTTCTATTGAGTATTTTAGAAGAAGATTTTCTAAGTAATATCTTTAGTTTCAGCAAAAACGACACCAAAGAAAACTTAGCAAAAGAAGCTTTATTGGGTAGATTAAAAGAAAAAGCTTCAGAAATTCAGAACAAATATGGTATTACTTGTAAAACTGATGTAAGATCAGGCAAAATTTATAGAACAGTAATTGAAACAGCAGAAGAATTTGGTTGCGATTGTATAATTATGGGAACTCATGGTGCAAGCGGTACCGAAAGAATTATTGGTAGCAATGCTAGTAGAGTAATCAGCTATAGCTCAATGCCTGTAATTGTTGTTAAAACCGACAAAAATCCTAATGCTTATAAGAACATTATTTTCCCATTAGATTTATCATCAGAATCTAAACAAAAAGTAAAATGGGCAATTCATTTAGGTAAATCATACAAATCAACTATTCATATTTTAACCTATAATGTTGGAGATGAATTTTTGAATAATAAACTAATGGCTAATTTAAAACAAATTCAATTGTTATTAGATGAAAATGGAATTAGTCATTCTGAAACTGTTGTAGAAAATAGCAGCGATTTTGCTCGTAAAACACTTGATTTTGCAGAAACTAAATTAGCTGATTTAATTATGATTATGACACAGCAAGAAGACAAATCAATTCGTGAATACGTGATTGAAACTTATGCTCAACAAATTGTAAATGATTCAGGTAATGTTCCAGTATTTTGTGTAAATCCTAGTTATGATGGATTTAAATCGGAGTTTGTAATTTAATTGGCTTCTGGCTGCTGGCGGCTAGCTTCTGGCCTAAAATTACAGTGAAAGAATAATTTGTATTCTAATGAAACTTTGAAATTTTAATTGGAAAATATACCATGTTTCAAATCGAATCAAAAGCCAGCTGCCAGTGGCTAGAATCCGGAGTTTCTTTTGCTACTGGCAGCTGGCTGCTAGCCTACAATTTTAGTTAGAGGAATAGTTTTTATTCTTAATAAAAATTCAGAATTCTTATTTAAAAAAATGAAGCCGCTTCCTTTTCAAATTCAAAAGCCAGTTGCCAGAGGCTAGAGGCCAGTGTTTTGCCTCTGGCGGCTGGCGGCTAGCTACTGGCTTAAATTTTTTGTTAGAGGAATAATTTTAATTCTTAACAAAAATTCAGAATTCTAATTAGTAAAATGAAGCTGGTTCTTTTTCAAATTCAAAAGCCAGTTGCCAGAGGCTAGAGGCCAGCAGCCTTACTTACAAAAATCCCCGTGCAAGTTAATGCACGGGGATTTTTGTAAGTAAAGGTTGAGTCGGTTACGATCTAATTTCTGTTTGAATGCAGCTTCACATTCTTATTGATTATGAAAAAAATTATTTTTAATTAATAGATATTCTCTGCGTTTCTATATCCACTTTCGTTAGCGTACCAATTTGTGAATAATGTTCCACCTGATACTACCCAAGCTGCGAACTTGCTGTATGCTGTATTGATATCTGCTTTTTCTTTTGGATAGCTAAAGTTTGCTGGTGTTTGAATTGCCCAAGGTAATCTTCCGTTTTTGCTTACATAAGTATCACCAGTTGCGATATTACTTGCATCTCTGTTAGTTCCAAATATTGAACCGTTAGCTAAATCTGTAGGTAATTTTCCAGCTAAGTGAATTTCATATCCTCTGCCCATGCTGCCATTCCAGATAAATGGATTGTAACAACTTAATCCGAATGTAGAAAGACTTGGACCATTGCTTATGTTGAAAGCAATATCGTAAGTTACTACAGGACTAGTTCCACCAGGTCTAACTGTATTCCAGTTGGTCATTTCGTTACGCATGTTTTGGAATAATACTAAAACTGCATTTGTTTGTCCTGCTTCTAAAGTAGCACCAGTTACACCAGTCACTTTATTTCTTTCAACAGGAAACTGAACACCGAATCCGTTTTGGAAAGAACCACCTGTTGCACGTAAAGTTAAACTTCCTTCTACTCTAACAACTTTGTTTGTAGCATTGGTAACAACATTGTAGTTATAGTTAACTACTACATCATTCAAATCGTAATCACCTGTTGATGGCCATTGGTCTTCGAAAGCAATTGAACCTGTACCAGTAGGATTATTGAAAGCTTTGTTAGGATCAGTTGGATATTCATCATCTACATCATCAACACCATCATTGTCTGCATCATCTGCTGGAGGTAAAGGAGTTACATCTTCATCATCAATTGCATTGGCAGGATTTGAAGTTGTATAAAATACAACATCATTAAAATCGTTATCAGCACCTTGGTCTCTTCTAATATCTTCAAAAGCCATGATGAATCTATTGTTTGCAGCATCATTTAATAAAACCATGTGTTGTTTTAAGGAATTATTAGCTTCAGGATTTAAATTTTTCTGACCAAATAAAACCCAATTTCCTTCAGTAACACCATTGAAACCAAAAGAACCACCCCACCATCCATCGGCAGCAATACCATAACCAATAACAGTACCGGCAGGAAAATTTCCTAATTTTACTTTGTTACCTGAAACTAATCCACCTCCTGAACCAACAAAGGAAGTATTAGGAAAAAGTACAGTATATTTAGCTATATCAGCAGGAGAAGTAGGAGGATTATTTTCGTTATAAGTATAGTAAAATAAAGCATTTCTATAACCGGCATCTTCACTAACAAAAGTTACAAATACATCTGCTGTTTGATTTACTTTAATTACTCTAACAGCAGACTCATCGAACATTGCAGAATTCTGGTTCACTGGCACACCTTCCGGTAATGCAGCGTGTATATTTGCTAATAAAGTTTGACTGATATTTTCATTTACAGGTTCTTTGTAATTTGGAACACCATTACTATTCCAAGTGCGGTTTGAAGGAACAACATTGAATTTACCAACAGAACTTTTTCCTAAAGACCTCTTACCAGGAACAACATTAACAACTGTTGTAATAGGGTCTGAATTAGTACCACCAAATTGACGTTTGATAGAAGAAGAATTCAAGTCAACAATAATATCTCTTGGCAATCCAAGGTAAGCAACATTTAAAACCAATTGTTTCATTGTTGCAGGAAGTGTAATTTGAGTTTTGAAATTTCCGTTAGAACCCGTTGAAGCTTTTAACAATACTTCTCCCTTGTTATAATATGAATCTGTCATTAATTTAACCAATGAAGATTCTACTAACTCATCACTTGGAGTTTTGAAAGTGATATCTAAATTGTAAGTTTTTGTTGTTTCCCATTTGAAGCCATCCGGAACTTTAATATCCTTCATGCTAGAAACATTTGTGGAAGTTGAATTATCTAAATTGTTAGTTTCGTTGTATTTTGAAACTAAATCTTTTTTACATGCCCCCAGGACAGATAAAGTTAATAATAGGATTACAAATTGATTTTTCATGGTTTTGATTTTCCATTCCTTAAACCAAAGCTGTGCCAAAAACAATAACAAACTGAAAAACAAATATTTACAAAAATTCAAACACAAAAAAGCAGTCCCAATTTGAAACAAGATTTCTATTTTGGGCAGATATTTAAAGAAGTAGCTGATTAATTTATAATTAGTAGTTGGCTGTTGGCTGTTGGCTGTTGGCTGTTGGCTGTTGGCTGTTGGCTGTTGGCTGTTGGCTGTTGGCTGTTGGCTGTTGGCTG
>JBIMKP010000048.1:24058-28933 GCA_051861545.1 Bacteroidia bacterium
TGTTGTGTAAAAGCCTAAATTACGTTGACCGCTTTTAAATTAATCCTGCTTAGAATAAAAGCACATTCTACTCGCTCAAATTAAAGCCAAGAGCTAAAGGCAAATAGCCAAAAGCCATACAAACAAAAATCCCTTTGCAACTAGTTGCAAAGGGATTTTTGTTTGTATGGAATTCTGATTTATTTCTTCTTTCGATTAATAAATGTTTTCTGCATTTCTATATCCACTGGTATTTGAGTACCAATCTGTGAATAATGTTCCACCTGACACTACCCAAGCTGCGAACTTGCTGTAAGCTGTATTGATATCTGATTTTTCTTTTGGATAGCTAAAGTTTGCAGGTGTTTGAATTGCCCATGGTAATCTTCCGTTTTTGCTTACATAAGTATCACCAGTTGCGATATTACTTGCATCTCTGTTTGTTCCGAATACTGAACCATTAGCTAAGTCAGTTGGGGTTTTGCCTGCCAAGTGAATTTCATATCCTCTACCCATACTGCCGTTCCAGATAAATGGATTGTAGCAACTTAATCCGAATGTAGAAAGACTAGGACCATTGCTTACATTGAAAGCAATATTGTAATTAACTACAGGACTAGTTCCACCTGGTCTTACAGTGTTCCAATTGGTCATTTGATTTCTCATGTTATCAAACAATACCAAAACTGCATTTGATTGACCAGCTTCTAATGTAGCACCAGTTACACCGCTTACTTTGTTTCTTTCTACAGGAAACTGAACACCAAATCCGTTTTGGAAAGAACCACCAGTTGCACGAAGCGTTAAGTTTCCTTCTACTCTTACTACTTTATTGGTAGCATTAGTAACAACATTATAGTTATAGTTAACAACAACATCATTCAAATCATAATCACCAGTTGATGGCCATTGGTCTTCGAAAGCAATTGAACCAGTACCAGTAGGATTATTAAAAGCTTTGTTAGGGTCTGTAGGATAATCATCATCTTTATCATCAATACCATCGCCATCTTCATCTTCTACTGGAGGTAAAGGAGTAATATCTTCATCATCACAAGCATCAATAGGATTTGAAGTAGTATAAAACATCACATCATTAAAATCGTGATCACAATTATTTAAATCACGTTTGATATCTTCAAAACCCATTACAATTCTATGGTTAGCTAAATCGCTTAATAATACCATATGTTGTTTTAACGAATTATCAGCTTCAGGATTAAACGACTTTTCACCAAAAACTGTCCATAAACCAGGAGTAACACCATTCCAACCATCAGAACCACCTCTCCAACCATTCGCAGCAATACCGTATCCGATTACTGTACCGGCAGGGAAAGTACCTAATTTTACTTTATTGCCAGTTGCTAATCCACCACCTGAATTTGTCCATGAAGTATTAGGAAATACAACTGTATAATTTGTAATATCAGAAGGAGAAGCAGGAGGATTGTTTTCGTTATAAGTATAATAAAACAATACATTTTTATATGAAGCACCTTCGCTAACAAAAGTTACAAAAACTTCAGCCAATTTATTAACATGAATAGTACGTACTGCATTTGCATCTAACAATGGAGAATTTGCATTTAATCTAATACCAGAAGGTAAAGCTGTTGCAATTGAATTTAATAAACCTTGCCCTACCACATCATTAGCCTCCAAGTAATTTGGAACACCACCATCTGCAGTCATAGACCAAGTGCGAGTTGAAGGAACAACATTAAATTTGTTTACTGAACCTTTTCCTAAACTTGTATTGGTAATATCTTTTGCAGTAACAGTATTAAACTTAGCAGGATTAGAACCACCCAAACTAATATTAATGTTTGATGAAGTTAAAGGAATGATGATATCTTCTGCAATACCTATGAAAGAAGTATTAAAAACAATTTCTTTCATAGTTGTAGGTAAACTTAAAGAAGTTGTAAATTCACCTTGTGCATTGGTAGCACCTTGAACCAAATTTACACCTTGATTAACCAAACCATCATTCATTAATCTAACCATTTTAGAAGCTACAGGAGCATCTTGGTTATCTTTTAATTTAATGGTAATTGAATACGTTTTTGTAGTTTCCCATTTAAAACCATCAGGTACTTTCAAGTCTTGCATGCTTGAAACATTTACTGAAGAGCCATCTGTAGTTCCTGAAGTTTCATTGTACTTCGAAACTAAGTCTTTTTTGCATGAGCCTAGTAATGCTAATCCTAGGAACAATGGAAGATATATTTTTTTCATGATTGTGATTTTCGCGTTTATTATTAATGAGCCAAACCCGTGCCAAAAATCACAAACACCTAATAATGAGACACATAACCAAAACAAGGATTCAAAAGCAGCTCCAAAAAGAAACTTTTTCCCAAAAAGAGAAAAGGCAAAAAAAAACAGCCTTAAATAAAATTAAGACCGTTTTTCAAATTCTAATAAAATTAGATTCTAATAAATGTTTCCTTGATTTCTATAACCAGATTGATTGGTATACCAATTTGCGAATTGTGTTCCATTAGAGCTTACCCAAGTAGCAAACTTTGTATATGCAGTATTGATATCAGCCTTTTCAACCGGATAATCAAAAACGGCTGGAATGTTTATTGCCCAAGGATATCTTCCATTATTAGAAACATAAGTATCACCAGTATTTAAATTGCTTCCATCATGTTTGGTTCCAAACAAAGACTGATTCGCCAAATCAGTTGGTAATTGTCCTGGTAAATGAATTTCATATCCCCTACCAAAACCTGCGGTTCCATTCCAGATAAATGGATTATATGCTCCTAAACCAAAAGTGTTTAAACTAGGACCATTACTTATATTAAATCCAATATTAAAATTAACGTTAGCACTTTGTCCTGAATTAGGAAATGTATTCCATCCATTCATTAATGCACGCATATCATTAAAAAGTACCAAAACTGCTTTGGCCTGACCAGCTTCTAAAACAGCACCGGTTACACCACTTACTTTTGTTCTTTCAACAGGAAATTGAACGGCAAAACCATTATTATAAGCACCACCTGTAGCTTTTAATACGAAAGCCGCTTCTACCCTTACAACATTATTAGTTGCATTACTAATTACTGTATAATTATATGAAATTACTACATCATTCATATCGTAATCTCCAGTAAATGGCCATTGGTCTTCGAAAGCTAATGTGCTTGTAGAAACTGTATTACAATAAGCTTTTGCAGGATCGTTTGGATAACAATCATTCGCATCACAAACGCCATCATTATCTGCATCGGTGCAAGATGGAGTGCCATTTCCTTCTGGATTACAAGCTCCAGAAGCAATGTAAATTCCACATGCTAAAACTGCACCATTATTAATAGAACCGTTATTGGTTTCAATGCCATTATTATCACAAAATTGAAGAGCACTTGTTACTAATCCACCACCATTAATTATAGTTTTGTTTAGTACTTTTACTAATGATGTAGAATTGTATCCTTTAATTGTTCCATTAACAGTAATATCCTTTGTGCTAAACATAGCTCCATTATACAAACCCAACTCAGAACCGCCATTAATTTTCGATTCCATATCTACTCGCACGTAACTGTAATTTTTAAAAATGCTATTGTTTTGAAACTCCTTTTTTACCCAAAGTTTGCAGTTATTTATAAATGAAGCAGTACCATTTACTTTAAAATTATTAGAAGCAGTTATTGAACCATTATTGGTAACAATAGAACTGCCATTTACATTCATACTTTGTGTAATGTTGATGGTAGCATTGTTTGTTGTATTCGACTGAGAATTCAAATTATAATCGCTACCAGCATTGATTGTACCATCGTTGGTAACGCTTCCTCCGGGAGTAAATGAATTCGACATACTTACTACTCCCCAATTTTTAAATGAAGTATTGGTTCCATTTAAGTTTAGACTTGCAAACGAGACACTTGCTGTTGCTGTAACTATTAATGATGAAGCATTGTTTAAATTTGCATTTTGAACAGTTACATTACTTCCACAAATTCTAATAGTACCGCCATTGGCGTTAAATCCGATGGTAATATTATTTCCTGTTACACAAATAACATTCCCTGTATTGGCAGTGATATTTGAATTATTTGTTGTAATAGTTTGAGTGCAACCACTGTTACAATCGGGACTACCAGCTTTACCCAAACTAGTTGTCTTTTTTAAACCTGATTTGATTGTATACTTAATAGAATTGTTAGTTGCTATTTTTACTTTTTCAATAACTTTTGAATTATCAGGAGCAGTTCTTAAAACATACAAATCGCTGATAGAACTCAAAACGCTTAAACTAACTTGAAAAGGCAGAATAGTTGAAATACTTCCACTTACAATTGGAGTATTATTTGATGAAGGATCAGATGTAAAGATTTGAAGCTTGTGGTTGTAAACACCAAAAGTTGCGTCTTCTAAAGTTATATCTAATTGAACAGTTTTACTCAAACTCCAATTAAAATCTTTAGGGACTTTGATATCTGTCATTTTGCTTACTTGAATTGAACCATCAACATTTGTTGCTTTTGGTTCAACTGGCAATTCTCTTTTACAAGAAACTGCAAGTATTAAAAATGCAAATAGCATATAAATTAGATTTTTCATTTCCCTGGTTTTGCATAGATAGTACTAAATACATGCCAAAGAAAGTAAAACTATTATAATCAACAATTTATAAAAAGGGCAATTAGAAACAAACATCCCAAAATGGGACAACTTTAATGAATTTCAAAAAACTCCGACCACCATGAAGGCCGGAGTTTTTTTACTTTAGATAAAACAAGTGGAAGGTAAAAATCACTAAACCCTCCTACTTCTGCTAATATATATTAGCAATATTTCTGTAACCAGAGGTATTTGTATACCAGTTACTAAATGAACTTCCTCCGCTTGAAACCCAAGTTGCAAACTTTG
>JBIMKP010000049.1:0-25896 GCA_051861545.1 Bacteroidia bacterium
TAGGGAAACGAATTTACCAACCACTAAAATCCCGTCAAACGGAGACGAATTGCACGCCTATTGCAAATGTGCTGTTAGGCACAGTTATTATACTTCTGTAATAGTTCATCAAAGTTTATCTTTTCTGTTTCTAAGTGTCCTATTGCACCATAGTGTTTCATAAAATTCCACTTAGCTTTCTTGTCAATTTTCACTGGCTGAACTTTTTCACTTAAAGGGTAAATCTGTCTGCCAACGAGTTTGAAAAAGCTGTCCTCGTATATTTCAAAGTCTAAGCAAGGGAACTTTTTATTTAGGTTGTATTCAGTGTCCCACAGATATAAAACCTCATTGTCGTTAAGCTCAACAATATATAAGTCGCTTTCATCTTCATATTCTGGTGCTATTGCAATACGTTTGGTGTTAACTAGGCAAGTGTCAACCGTCCCTTTCTCTATAGCTGAACTTAGTTGTTGTAAAAATAATTTATGTCTGTTTTTCTGTTTGTAGATTTCGTAAGGTCCAAAAACAATAAACGAAAAGGCGAAAACAGCAATTGTCCCAAAAAGAAACGTCCAAAAACTGTCTGGAATTATAGTCGTAATATATGTCAAACCTGCTCCTAAAAGTCCAGCAATAATAAAATGATAGAACTTGATTTTACTACTTGTTTCCTTTTCTTTCTGCGTTTTCAATGTCTTTATTATTCGCAACTCGTCAGGGTGGAAATTTCTTGTCGTATAAGCAATGTTCATAGTTCTGTTGTCTGTCTTATAATTGTGCCTAACGTATTGCACATTTGCGATGGGCGTGCGTTTGAACTCAAATGTAACTTAGTGAAACGAAATTTACAACCACTAAAATCCCGTCAAACGGAGACGAATTGCACGCCTATTGCAAATGTGCTGTTAGGCACAGTACTTCTTCCGTCAGATTATTTGTTTTCCGTCATAATTAAAGTAATGTAAATATCTCAATGCGTTTATACAATGCTGTCCCCAATGATTTGAAAAACTCCATTTTAATTGCCATAGCGCATCTTCAATTGCTTGGTCTGTCCCTATACGGTCAATTTTTATTAACTCAATTTTTAAGTCACGGTAAATGTCTGCGAAGTCGTCAACGAGCCAACCTTGCGATGCTTCTCTTTCTGTAATTGTCCAGACAGGTTCTGGGTGTCCTGTTAATTCTGAATATGTTGGATCAAAAATTTCCCAATAAAATGCTTCTCCTCCGAGTTCTGAAATTTGTCCTACATTTTTATTTTCAAAAATTTCATCACGGTCGAAGTTTCTATCTGCTAATGAATACTTTAATTCAATTTTCTCAAGTTTGTGTCCAGCCGAATAAAGTTCTAATAGTGCTGTATGAACTTTTGAGTAAAACTCCCCTTTGTCAGTACTTACTGTTTCCAAAAGTCCTATGAATTGTCGAGCAGCATGTAAAAAGGTCTCTGTCGTAGTCCTTTTTAAAAATTCTTGGATGTATGTTGATAATTTATCTGTCGTCATAGTATTGTGCCTAACTTACTTATATCTGCCATTTTTTGGAGCATAGATGTTAAAATCTCGGGGGATATGTGCCATAGGATGTAGATTTATATTTTTTGCAATATCACATTTTTTTATAAATCATCAAATGGACTTTTTATTTGTAAAAGGCTTTTTGTACTAACATGGGTGTAAATTTCAGTTGTTCTGCTACTATTATGACCTAATATTTCTTGAATGTATCTTAAGTCTGTGCCAGCTTCTAATAAATGTGTTGCATAACTATGACGAAGCCAATGTAAACTTACTGGTTTCTTAATATCACATTTTTTTATTGCATACTTTAAAACATTTGATAAACTTCTTTCATCATATGGTTCATTAGGGTTCCTTCCTTCAAATAAATATGTATTTGGTTTATAGTATTTGTAATACTCTCTAAGTAAAATCAGAATTTTTTCGCTTAATGGTACAATTCTATCTTTTTTTCCTTTTGATTGCCTTACTACTACAATACCTCTTTTGCTATCAATATCAACAGGTTTTAAATTCAATAATTCACTTCTTCTTAATCCACAACTATAAATTAAACTTAACATTGCTCGATGTTTAATATTCGTTGGAGCATTTAATATTTGTTTGATCTCATCTTTACTTAGAACATTTGGCAATAAATGTTCTCTTTTTGGTCTGTGTATTATTTCAACATCAATTTTTGAATTCTGAATTTGTCGATAGAAGAGCTTTATAGAATTAACTACTTGATTTTGATATGATGAAGAAAATTCATTTTTTAAAATATAATCGTTATTGAAATCAATTATATCTTTATTAGTTATTTCCTCTGGCTTCTTATCATAATAATGTTTAAAAAAAGTTGTAATGGTTTCAATGTACGTTTTTATAGTATTCTGACTGTATCTTTTTGAACTTAACCATCTTTTAAAATCATTTAATTTTATTTCATGATGTTTAGATAAAACAATTTTAACAGGCATTTTGAATCTAATTCTATTTTCCTCATTATCAGGTAAATGCCAAGCGCATAAACTAGCACTCCATTTAGCATCGTTTAGTTTTTTAATTCTGATAATAAGTTCTTTGTTTTTCTCAAAATAGATTGCGATTCTATCTTTTCCTTTATGTTTTACTGCCTTTGCCTTCCAAGTTGTCATAATTTCAAATATTTAAGGAATTCATGAATTCGATTTTTAAGTAAATTATAACTCAAAAATTGCTGTAAGTCCTTGTAAATATTAGTGCTTCAGCAATTATTGAACTATAATACTAACTTAAGTTAGAACTGAATTCTTAATTTCAGAAATTAATTTCAATTGGAACACAAAAACAAAAAAGGGCCACATGCTTACATGTGACCCTTTTAAAAATTTTGAATTGTATTAATAACGAACCAAATTTTGTGATTTGTCTGTTTGCTCCACTTCTAAAGTGTCTGTTTCATCTTTATCCTGAGCTAGATTTTCTTTTAATTGCTCTATAACTTTATCGTTAGATTTTTGCTTGTTTTTTGCTTGAATACCTTGCGAATTATCATATAAAACAAACATTACTCCAACTCCTAAAAACACAGAGAGTTGTCCAAATAAGAAAACTTTAGACCACGACTTTTGTCTGTTAAAAAAACCAACCAGGTTTAATACCAACAGAAGAGATAAAATGGTGAGTATCATAATCGTTTTATTTGTTACTCAAATGTACAATTAGTAAATTATTCTGAATCTGATTTGAATCACTAATGCGCAAATCAGTATCTAAGCTGTTGTATTATTATTTAAGTTGCTGTTTTGTTTATGTATTATTTTTCGTTCTGTAGAAATCCTTGTTGTTTTTCCCATTTTCCATTCTTCCAAACACAAAAATCAAAGCTTCCATCAGGAAAATAGAACTCAAAATTACCTGTATTCAAAGGTTTGTCTGGTACAATGTTTTCATAAATCAAATACTTGTTTTTTTCATCATACCTCAATCCCATTGTGGCTGAATTGTTAAACTCAAATACATATCTCCAAAAAATACTTTTCCTTTTAAAATCTAATACAGGCGCTCCAAACCAAGGTCTTCCCATTTTAAATTGTAAAATCTCTATTACCTTCTTGTTTCTTTTATTATCAGAACCATCCCAACCTAACAAAGTATAATAGTTTAATTTTTTATTGCTGGTTTTGATGATTTTATAATAAGCGCAACCAAACCAATGTTCAGAATCTAATTCTTTATATGCATAATTTGCTATACTGTCACTTCTATCTATTAAAGGATAAAAATTCTTAAATTCATCTTTGTTGGGTAATTTTGCTACCATTAACGGATTCACCTGAATCACACCAAAATACCTGAATTTTTCATCATTAGTGGCTATATTCCATGTTATTACCCTGAAAAAATCATCAGGAGATTTTAAAATAATAACGTTCTTAATTGAATCAAAAGGGTAGAAGTAGGAGTTTTCAATCTTTAATGCCCTTCCTAAATTAATAATGAAATTTTTACCAGAACTAATTCTTGTTAATTCATCAAAATTAGAAACCATTTCTTTAGCCAATCCACTTAATCTGTATTCGTAGCTGATTAAACTATCAATTCTTAGTGAATCCAAAACTTGTGCTTTAGCCGAAATCTGAATCAAGCATAAAAAAGAAAAAACAAACAATATTTTTTTCATATCCATCATTTCACAAATTAAATAAAAAGGCTGTATCTAAACTCAAAATTAATTGAAGTTCCGATACAGCCTTTTATTATAGACTATTAAAATCTAAAATTTCCTTTTGAAGGGAATTTTTTGATTAAACTCTTTCAAGTACAATAGCAGATGCGCCGCCGCCACCATTACAAATACCGGTAACGCCATAACGTCCACCTTCTTTGTTAAGTATAGTTGCTAATGTACCAACGATTCTTGCTCCTGAACTTCCAATCGGATGTCCTAAAGCAACAGCACCACCGTATACATTTACTTTTTTATCGTCTAATCCTAAAAGTTTGTTGTTTACCAATCCTACTACTGAAAATGCTTCGTTTAATTCAAAGAAATCAACATCTTTTAATTCAATTCCAGCCATTTTTAAAGCTTTTGGAATTGCTAATGCAGGTGTAGTTGTGAACCACTCAGGAGCTTGGGCAGCATCAGCAAAACCAATTATTTTTGCTAATGGTTTCAAGCCTAATTCGTTCATTTTTTCTTCACTCATTAAAACCATTGCACTCGAACCATCATTTAATTTTGATGCATTAGCTGCAGTAATTGTTCCTTCTTTTTCAAAAGCAGGTTTTAAAGTTTTTAATTTGTCGAAATTAACTTTTGTATATTCTTCATCAACACTAACTGTAATAGGGTCTTTTCCTCTAACAGGAATGCTAACTGGAATGATTTCATCAGCAAAAGCATTTTTAGCATAAGCATTTTGTGCTCTCGTATACGATTCAATAGCAAAATTATCTTGGTCTTCACGAGTGAAATTGTACTCACGTGCACAAATTTCAGCTGCATTACCCATATGGAAATCTTTGTAAACATCCCATAAACCATCTTTTATTAAGCCATCAATAACAGTTCCATGACCTAATCTGTAACCATTACGCGCTTTATCTAAATAATAAGGAATATTACTCATACTTTCCATACCACCAGCAACAACAACATCATTCACACCCATCATAATGCTTGAAGCGGCTAACATAATTGCTTTTGAACCTGATGCACAAACTTTGTTAACAGTAGTTGAAGGAACAGTATTTGGAATTCCAGCACCTAACATGGCTTGAGTTGCAGGTGCTTGACCTAATCCTGCTGAAATTACATTACCCATGTAAACCTCTTGAACCATTTCTGGAGCAATTCCGGCTTTTTCTAATGCACCTTTAATTGCAATAGAACCTAATTGGGTGGCTGTTAATGAAGATAAAGAACCATTCATGGCTCCAATTGGAGTGCGAACGGCAGAAACGATGTAAACGCTTTTCATTTATATTGGTTTTTTATTGGCTTGATTCAAAATTATTTTGAAGCGGCAAAGCTATGATTTTATGGCAGTTTCAAAAATCAAAATTCAATTGAATTTATTCAGACTTATTCGCTTTTTTTGTTGAAAGAATTTGTTTAACCTTTATACACAATATTTTGGAACGCGCATTTGTTTATGGTGACTTGTTGTTTGAAAGCATACTATTTGAAGATGGATTGCTTAAAAACTTAGATTTACATTACCAAAGATTGCTGAATTCAGCTAAAACTTTGAAAATGAAATTGCCTGAAAACTTTAATTTCTCCTTTTTTGAATCGATTTTAAAAGATGAAATTCAAAAACAAGGTTTAAATCAAAAAAGTAGAATTCGGTTCACTTTGTACAGAAACTCACCAGGTTTTTATCTGCCTGATAATAATTCTGTTAATTGGGAAATTGAACTTTTTTTAATAGAATCAAATCAACCTAAAAAAGAAAAAATAGTTGGTATTTATACCGAAATGTACAAATCATTTCATCCGCTATCAAACATAAAATCAGGAAATGCATTGGTTTATGTAATGGCATCAATTTATGCAAATGAAAACAAATGGGACGATGCTTTTATTTTAAATGAAGCGGGTAGGGTATGTGAAGCTAGTTCAAGTAATTTTTTCTGGGTGAAGGATGGAATCTGGTTTACACCTCCAATTTCTGAAGGTTGTGTAGAAGGAGTGAAAAGAGCAGAATTGCTCGAAAAACAAGAAATTGTTGAATTAGAATGTGAAATTGAAGACCTTGAAAATGCAGATGAAATCTATTTAAGCAATGCCATTCAAGGTTTGGTAAAGGTGAAACAATTAATTTTAGATTAAGTAATGTTTTCGAGTTTCAATTTGCAAAAATGCCACAGGTATAAATTGAACTAACTTATACTTGTTTTAAATTATAAGTTATCAATTTCGTTGCAAACAATATTTATGTGATCTAAACCATATAGTAAGGCTGATTCATCAATTTGCATCCATTGAAAAAGTTGTAATATTAAATTATATTGTTGTCTTGCATATGTAGTGTCTTTTACTGGGTTTCCTGGTAAAAAGCAGATAGGTTCATGGTGCGCCATCCTGTTTCTAATATCATTTAGTTGAGCTAATTGGTTAAAAATATATATGTTGTTGTATTGTATAGATGGTGTAGAAATTGGTTTTAATGGAAAGACTCGTAGCAATATTCGACCAGTAGCATTGAATTGATTTTGAGCAAACATAAAACGCCAAAATCCAAAACCTAATTCTGCAACCAACTTAAAATGACTATATGAATGTAATTTATTTAACGTAACATTTATATTGTCTCTTGTTAAACGACATTTTGGGTTATCAAAAGCCCCGCCTTTTGAAGATGCATCTCTTAGCCAGTCATTACCTAAAGAATTAGTAACTGTCGCATCAATACCATTTCTTAAGGCCACTTCAAAACAGCTGATAATAGTGAATAACTCTTGAGTGAGTTGTAAATTTTTTCTATAAAGTGTCATTGCTTTGCGGGTATTTCCGTCACTTGCTAATAAATAGCGGTTCATTCGGGCGTTCGTCATTACATTAGCAAAGTCACTATATTTCATTATTTCTTAGATTTAGTTTTCATTTTAAAAATTTTGTTTTACCTTTGACTCAACTTATTCCCATTAGTCCCTGAAGCGATTCAAACTAGTGGGTTTCGTTTTTTATATGCTTACCGATTCAAAACTACCAATTTTCAATTTTTTAACTTGATTGATGTTTGATTGGTAAATTCAATTTACATTTTTGTCCTTTGGAAAATGAATTCTATGCAAAGTGTAATTTTTGTTAAATATCTGTAGATCTGATATTTGTAATCATTTTTTTAAAGTCTAATTGTTATTGCTATTTGTTCGTTTGCAAATAGAAACAATGAAATTTTTTGTTAGTAGGATAAAAAATCTTGGTAATTTTATTTTCATTGATTCATTTTAAGGAATTCCTTAAATAATTATCACAAAAAAATCCCCCTCGTTTTTCAACGAAGGGGAATATATATTTTGTTCTTTCGAACAATTTAACCCCCTTTAACCCTCGGGGGACGAAAGGCTTAATTAAGCGTCAATCTTAGCGTAACGAGCATTTGCTTCAATGAATTCTCTTCTTGGTGGAACTTCATCGCCCATTAACATGCTGAATACATGATCGGCTTCTGCTGCTGATTCTAATGTAACACGCTTTAAAGTTCTGGTATCAGGATTCATGGTTGTTGTCCATAATTGTTCTGCATTCATTTCACCCAAACCTTTATATCGTTGAATGTTAACCGAATCAGGATTGCTACCTTTTGCAATTCTCATTACGGCTTCTTCTCTTTGTTGTTCTGTCCAGCAATATTCTTCCTCTTTACCTTTTTTAACTAAATACAAAGGCGGTTGAGCAATATAAATATATCCGTTTTCAATTAATGCTTTCATGTAACGGAATATCAATGTCAAAATCAATGTACGAATATGTGAACCATCCACGTCCGCATCGGTCATGATGATGATTTTGTGGTAACGTAATTTATCTACGTTTAAAGCTTTACTGTCTTCAGGAGTTCCAATGGTAACACCTAAAGCTGTAAACATATTTTTGATTTCTTCGTTTTCGTAGATTTTGTATTCTAATGCTTTTTCAACATTTAAAATTTTACCTCTTAATGGTAAAATAGCTTGCTGAGCGCGGTTTCTGCCTTGTTTTGCAGTACCACCCGCTGAATCTCCCTCTACCAAATACAATTCACATTTTGCAGGATCTGTTTCCTGGCAATCCGCTAATTTTCCTGGAAGACCGCTACCACTCATAGCACCTTTACGTTGCACCATTTCACGTGCTTTACGTGCAGCTGCTCTAGCTGTTGCTGCTAAAACTACTTTCTGAACAATGATTCTAGCTTCTTTTGGATTTTCTTCAAGGTAATTGTTTAACATATCACCAACACATTGGTCAACAGCACCAGCAACATCGTTATTACCAAGTTTGGTTTTTGTCTGACCTTCGAATTGAGGTTCTTGTACTTTTACGGAAATTACGCCTGTTAAACCTTCTCTAAAGTCGTCACCATTGATTTCAACTTTTACATTTTTTAACAAACCTTCTTTATCAGCATAAGATTTTAAAGTTCTAGTTAAAGCTCTTCTAAATCCTGCAACGTGCGTTCCACCTTCAATTGTATTGATATTGTTTACATATGAATGTAGGTTTTCTGCATAACCTGTATTGTAAGTTATTGCAACTTCAACAGGAATTCCGCCTTTTTCACCTTCAACATAAATTGGTTCAGGTAATAATTTTTCGCGAGTTCCATCTAAAAAGTTAACAAACTCTTTCAAACCACCTTCACTGTAGAAAGTTTCTTCTCTAAAATTACCATCTTCATCAGCACGATTATCTTTTAAAGTGATTTTGATACCACGATTTAAGTAAGATAATTCACGCATACGACCAGCAAGTGTTTCGTATTTGTATTCTAGAGTTGTGAAAATTTCGCCATCTGGTTGAAAGAAAACTGTAGTACCAGTTTTATCACTTTCACCAATTTCTCTTACAGAAAATAATGGTTTACCACATGAATATTCTTGTTCAAAGATTTTTCCATCGCGGTAAACTGTAGCTCTAAGTAGGGTTGATAATGCATTTACGCAACTTACACCCACACCATGTAAACCTCCAGAAACTTTGTATGTGTCTTTATCGAATTTACCACCTGCGTGTAAAACTGTCATTACAACCTCTAATGCACTTCTTCCTTCTTTGGCATGCATACCAGTTGGGATACCACGACCATCATCTTCAACAGAAATACCGTTGCCTTCGTGAATATTCACGATTATATTTTTACAATAACCTGCTAATGCTTCATCAATTGAGTTGTCAACTACTTCATATACAAGGTGATGTAAACCTCTTGCTCCTACATCACCAATATACATGGCAGGTCTTTTACGAACTGCTTCTAAGCCTTCGAGTACCGTAATATTATCGGCATCATAATTTTGTCTGTTTTCCATTCCTTCTGAACTCATTTTTAAATTCGAATTTAGGATGTAAAAATACGATGAAATGGGCGTTTTACCTAATTGTTAAGTCGCATTCGGGCACTTGTTTTTCCACAAGTTTTACCGATTTTGATTTTGTTTGAAAACTTTTGGTAATGAAGGAGTTAAATCAGCAAAAAAAGCAAAAAGGAATTTAAGCTTTTGGAAGATTTAATTGAATGGATTTTAATGCCCCTGTTGTGAATTTATTGAAGTTCTTTAATTCAGTTTCTTGGTACGATTTTAAACTGGCAATTTCTTCTTCAGAAAATAGTCCACATTCGCTTATAATGGCTTGTGCTATATTGTATTGAGGCTGCATTTTTCCATCATCGATTTTAATGCAAACGCCCCATTTTTTTTCGGTGAATGTCATACAAAAAACGCCTTCAGCTCCAGTTTTGCCAATTACTTTAGGTGCTGTAATTTGCATCATATCTGTGCAATACCTTTTACTGCCTGCTACCATAAACGGAAATTCACTTACAGCTTCAATGATGGTTTCGCAAGCTTTGTTTCTGTTTGATGTAAATCTGCTATTTCCACATAAGTTTTTGTAAGCAATGGCCTGGTTTTTTACTGGGATGGAATAAATAGGAGCGGAGCAGCCATCTAAAGCGCAAACCATTTTTGAAACTTCATATTCGTAAAAATCAGCAACTGCGTCTAATATCAATACTTGCAGTGGGTGTTTTGGGTTGATATAATCCTCGGTTTCAAATCCCAATAGTTTGCAAGCAGCAAGCATTCCTGCATGTTTACCCGAGCAATTGTTGTGTTCTTGACCAGGTTTGATATTGTTACGTAACATCTCATCAGCTTCTTTTTTTGCTGTAGGATATTGAACTCCACAACGTAAATCACTGTAACTACATCCAATTTTTTCTAAGATTTGATTTAAAACTCTGATATGTTCTTTTTCTGCATTATGAGAGCCGCACATCAAAGCAATTTCTTCCAAGGTAAAGCCAAATTTTTCCATGCCACCATTTTCCAATAAAGGAATAACTTGTATCAATTTCATGGCAGAACGTGGGTAACAGATTTGTTCTACATTACCCATCGAATAAATAATTTCATTGTTTTCATTAACAATACAAATACTACCTCTATGAAAACTTTCAAGGATTCCACCTCTTTCAACTTCAACTAAAATTGGGTTACACATGCGGCAAATATGTTGATTTGTTTAAGCTATTCAAAATGCACGGGTAGAGAGTAATTCAATTATTAGATTAAATTCGCGTTTGGTATCATTTCAATACTATAATTTATGAAACAAATTATACTCGTTTTTTTATTCATTTTAATTTCTCAAATAAACCTATCTGCTCAAGATTTGATGCTGATGAGAAATGCTAAATCTGATACACTTAAAGTAAAGGTAATTCTAATAAGCAGCGACAAAATTAAATATAAAATTTGGCCTGTAGATTCAACCATGCCTTCTTTTGAAGAGTTAAAATCGAGGGTTAGAAAAATTGTATTCAGTAATGGAAAAGAAATCAAATTTTATGAAGATGATTTCACTAATCCTACAAATTATTCAAGCCAGAATAAAATGGCAATAAAAGTTTCACCTTTTTCTTGGTTACTAGGATTTACAAGTATTTCATTCGAAAAAAGCATTAAACCAGGTACAAGTTATGAAACATCTTTAGGTATAATTGGCGCTGGTTTTAATAATAAATATTTTGATTATCCAACTGGTGCTTTTTTAAAAGTGGGATACAAATTTATTAATAGACCCGATTATCATCTGAATGGAATGCGTTACATGCATATTTTAAAAGGTACTTATATTAAGCCTGAAGTGATAGGCGTATATTATGGCAATTCTCAGAACTCAAATGAAGTGAATGTTACAGGTTTATGTGGAATGTTAAACATAGGTAAACAGTGGGTTTACGATGATGTTTTTTGTGTTGATGTTTTTGCAGGTTTGGGAATTGGGAAAAAAAATGTGAAAGTAAAATATAACTCCACAAGAATTTTAGATTATGGCTTGGGATATTTACCTTATGGCTTTTATGCCAATCCCGATTCAGAAGATAATGTTAATTTATGTTTCACTACAGGAATAAAAATTGGCATGTTATTTGGTAAATAAATTTCGATAAAATATATTATCATGAACTATAAAATCATATTGACATTAGTATTTTTACTAATTATTTCAGCATCTCTTCAAGCACAAGATAAAATGTTGCTAAGAGGAAAAAAAGATACAACTTATATTAAAGTTATTGAAGTTGGTACCGATGAAATAAAATACAAACAATGGCCCATCGATGAAAGTATGCCTTTGTTCTCTGAGACAAGAGACCGTATTTCAGTTATCGTTTTTCAAAATGGAAATGTGATGAAGTTTTCGGATAATGAATTTAATAATAAAGCCAATTATACCGACCAAAATACCATGAATATTAAAATAGACCCATTTTCTATACTCACTAATTCTACTTCAATTGCTTTCGAACAGAGTTTGAAACCGGGACAAAGTTATGAAGTTGGATTGGGGATTGTTGGATTAGGTACCAACTCAAGTTTTAGTTATGAGAGTGCTTCTGGTGCATTTATTAGGTTGGGATATAAGTTTATCAATACTCCGGATTATTATATGAAAGGAATGAGGTATACCCATTTATTAAAAGGTGGTTATGTTCGACCGGAAATAGTTTTATTAGCGCATAATATTACAAACACATATACTGATTATACTTTTAATCCTATAACCGGAATTTATTCAACCAATGAGTATAAAAATTCTCATAGGATTTCGGGTTTTTCATTTATGCTAAATTTCGGAAAACAATGGATTTTCTCCGATGTGTTTAGCGTTGATGCTTTTGCAGGAATTGGAATTGGTAAAAAAGATACAAAGTTAACATCAGGTTCAACAGCAACTTATTATAATGGTCCAAGCGTTCCGTTTTTTGGATATAGTACCATAAATGAAAATGAAGTTACTTTAACTTTTCAAACCGGACTTAAAGTTGGATATTTATTTGGTAAAAAGAAATAATTAATACGAATATCTGCATTTAAAACAGAAGTAATTTTTTTTAAATCCAGTATATGTATTTAGAATTATTTTCAAAAAGTAGATTGTAATTAAATTGTTTTCTTTAATAAACTTTTGACCCCGATAGGTGGTCACATGTTTATAGAAAAATAATCAAATGAATTTCCCCCAAAACCCAACCACGCGGACCTTTGGTCCGCGTGGTTGGGTTTTGGGGAGGTGTTTCTTAATATTTTTTTCTAGAATAATGTCATCCTTTCAGGATTTAAAGAACTTGCTAAATGAAATATAAACTATTTATAATTCATTTTTTGATTCAAACGATTAATTATCATCTATAAAATTTAGATAAATTTGTTTTTAGGTAAAGTCGTCAATACTGAATCTTACCTTTTCCTTCCCTTACTAAAACGGGCTCATCTTCTAAACAATCAATAATTGTTGATGGAATATTGTCTCCAATTCCTCCTTCAATTACGGCATCAACAAGGTTTTCAAACTTATCGTGAATTTCTTCCGGGTCGGTTAAGTACTCAATAATTTCATCATCAGAGTGAATGGTACTTACCAATAACGGCATTCCTAATTCACTTACCAATGTTTGTGCTATAATATTATCAGGTACACGAATTCCGATTGTTTTTTTGTTACCCGAAAAATATTTGGTAACGCTTTTATTGGCATTTAAGATGAATGTAAATGGTCCGGGAAGATTGTTTTTCATCAACCTGAAAACATTTTTATCAATAACAGCGGTAAAGTCAGCAATATGAGAAAGGTCTGAACACAACAAAGAGAAATTCACTTTTTCAGGTTTTTTGCCCGATATCCTGCACATTTTTTCAATTCCTTTTTTAGAATCAAGTCGGCAAGCCATGGCATAAATAGTGTCTGTGGGTATAATAATTAGGCCATCCCGATTTAGGATTTCAACCACTTTTTTGAGGTCTCTAGGGTTTGGATTCTTCGGATGTAGACTGATAATCATACTACAAAGGTATAAAAAAAGCGGCAAGCACTTAGTGCTTGCCGCTTCAAATTTAATATGATTCTTATTAGATTGTTCCTGTAACAGCTTTTTGAACCAAATCAGCAGCTTCTTTTAATACAATTGCTGAGTATACTTTTAATCCTGATTCATCAATCAATTTTTTAGCAGCTTCTGCATTGGTACCTTGTAATCTTACAATAATTGGAACTGGAATGTTTCCAATTGAATTATAAGCATCAACTACTCCTTGAGCAACACGGTCGCAACGAACGATACCTCCAAAAATGTTGATTAAAATAGCTTTTACATTAGGGTCTTTTAAAATGATTCTGAAACCTGCTTCAACAGTTTTAGCATTTGCAGAACCACCAACATCTAAGAAGTTTGCAGGATCACCACCTGAAAGTTTAATGATATCCATAGTAGCCATTGCAAGACCAGCACCGTTTACCATACAACCAACGTTTCCGTCTAATTTAACGTAGTTTAAGTTAAATTCTTTAGCTTCAACTTCAGTTGGATCTTCTTCTGAATCATCACGCATGGCTTCGTAATCAGCATGACGGTATAAAGCACTGTCATCAATATTTACTTTTCCATCAACAGCAATAATTTTATCATCAGATGTTTTTAATACCGGATTGATTTCAAACATAGCAGCATCTGAATTATCGTAAGCTTTATATAAAGCAGTAACAAATTTTACCATTTGTTTAAAAGCTTCACCTTCACAACCTAAGTTGAAAGCAATTTTTCTAGCTTGAAATCCTTGTAAACCAACTTTAGGGTCAACAGTTTCTTTGAAAATTAAATGTGGCGTTGTTTCAGCAACATGCTCAATATCCATTCCACCTTCAGTAGAATAAACAATGATATTTTTACTTTGTGAACGATCCAACATTACACTCATGTAATATTCTTTTGTTGGATTTGCTCCTGGATAATATACATCCTGAGCAACCAAAACTTTACTAACTAATTTTCCTTTTGGTCCAGTTTGAATGGTAACCAAAGTTCCACCAATTAAATTACCGGCAATTTCTTTTGCTTTATCGGCATTTTTTGCAAGGGCAACGCCTCTTTGTTCTTTACCGATAATAGAACCTTTACCACGACCACCAGCATGGATTTGGGCTTTTACAACCACAAAATCACTACCATATTGGTCTTTTAGTTTTAAAGCGGCATCGAAGGCTTGATCTGCTGATTCAGCAACAATTCCTTCTTGTACTGCAACACCAAACGATTTTAATATTTGTTTGGCTTGATATTCATGAATGTTCATTACGAAAAAATTTGCTGCGAAAATACCATTTCAAATCAGATTTGAAAGCATTTTAAATTCAGTTTTATGAATGTTTATAATATCTCTTTTGTTTTTTTGATAATTATTGATAATCAGCAAGTTTTGTCTTTTTTAAATGTGTGCATCCCAATCTTTCTCCCTAAAAATAGGACACTCTGCCCAACTAATACTATATTACAGCCCGAATTTAATCATGATAATTGCAAAAAACATAGTTAAATCCTACAATGGATTACAGGTTTTGAAAGATATCAACCTGCAAATAAATGAGGGTGAAGTGGTTTCTATTGTGGGTGCTTCTGGTGCAGGTAAAACTACTTTATTACAAATATTAGGAACTTTAGATTCGGCAGATTCTGGTTCTCTTGTAATTGATGGCTCAGAAACTGCTGGTTTAAAAGGAAATAGCCTTGCTGAGTTTAGAAATAAAAAAGTAGGTTTCATTTTTCAGTTTCACCAATTACTTCCTGAATTTAGCGCAATAGAAAATGTTTGTATGCCAGCTTGGATTGCGGGTGTTTCTAAATCTGATTCCGAAAAAAGAGCCAAAGAATTACTCGATTTAATGGGTTTAAGTGCCCGTTTCTCTCATAAACCTTCCGAATTAAGTGGCGGCGAACAACAACGTGTGGCTGTTGCGCGAGCCTTGATGAACAAACCTGCTGTTATTTTAGCAGATGAACCTTCAGGTAACCTGGATTCTAATTCGGCTGGACAATTACACCAGTTGTTTTTTGATTTACGTGAACATTTCAAACAAACTTTTGTAATTGTTACTCATAATCCTCAACTGGCTGCCATGAGCGATAGAATGTTAACTATTAAAGATGGAATTATTGTAGTCTGAAATGGAATCTTCAGCGCTTCAGGTCTTAAAACAATACTGGGGACATAATTCCTTCAGGCCTTTGCAAGAAGATATTATTCAAAATATTCTTGATGGAAATGATACGCTTGCTTTACTCCCAACTGGTGGAGGGAAATCTATTTGTTTTCAAGTTCCAGCGCTTGTTTTAGATGGTTTGTGTTTGGTTATTTCTCCTTTGGTTGCGCTTATGAAAGACCAAGTTGAAAGACTTCAAAAAATGGGGATTACTGCGCATGCTTTATATGCCGGAATGCACCAAAATGAAATCAGAAATATTCTTGGAAATTGTATCCAAGGAAAAGTTAAGTTTTTGTACGTTTCTCCTGAAAGATTAAATGCAAATCAGTTTAAAGCCAATATACAAGATTTACCTATTACTTTAATTGCTGTTGATGAGGCACATTGCATCAGTCAATGGGGTTTTGATTTTCGACCTGAATACAGACAAATTGCTCAATTACGTCCATTCTTTCCCAAAGTTCCAATTCTTGCACTAACTGCTACTGCAACCAAGCAGGTAATTAGTGATATGCAACAACAATTAGATTTTAAACATGCCAAAGTAATTACAGGCAGTTTTTATCGAAGAAATTTAAGTTATGTAGTAAGAAAAACTGAATCAAAAGATAGCCAGATTTTAAAGGTTTTAAAGTCGGTTCAAGGTAGTGGTTTGATTTATGTAAGAAGTAGGAAAAAAACAGTTGAAATTTCACATTGGTTAGTAAAAGAAGGAATTTCAGCATCATTTTATCATGCAGGTTTAAGTTTTGATGAAAGAAATAAACGTCAACAAGCTTGGATTGATAACAAAATTCGAGTAATGGTTTGCACAAACGCGTTTGGTATGGGAATTGATAAACCCGATTGCCGTTTTGTTGTGCATATTGAAATGCCCGATAGTCTTGAAGCTTATTACCAAGAAGCGGGTAGGGCAGGCCGTGATGGTAACAAAGCTTATTGTCTATTACTTCATGGACCATCTGATTCACAACAAATGGAAAAACGTTTGTTGCAGAATTTTCCTGAAGAAAAAGATATTCGGGCTATTTATGATGCTCTTTGTTCCTATTTACATATTCCAATGGGTGTTAATCCAGAAAGAAGTTTTTTGTTTGATTTAGATGATTTTTGTAAAAACAGAAAACTTGATGCTTATTTAGTAAGAGCTTCTTTATCTGTGCTTCAACAAATGGAAATGTTACACATGAGTGACTCGTTTTATGAACCTTCAAAACTTATGATGTTAATGGATCCGGGTGAAATTTATCGTTACCAAGTTGAAAATGAAAAGTACGATAATTTACTCAAAATTTTATTAAGGAGTTACGGAGGTTTATTCGATAAACATTCCATTATTTCGGAAAAATTTCTCTCAACCAAACTAAAAAGAAATGAGGCGGAAATAAGGTTGAGTTTAAAGAAATTAACTCAGCAACAAGTTCTAGATTATCAAGAGCAAAATGAGGCAGTTCGATTAAATTTTAAAACCGAAAGAATTGGTTCTTCCTACCTTCGTTTTGATAAAGCTTTTTATAAACAACGAAAAGAAATTTACTTTATCAAACTGCAAAAAATGATTGAATATGCAGAATCTGATTATTTATGCAGAAGTAGAATTCTTCTAAAATATTTTGAAGAATGGGATTCTGAAGATTGTGGCATTTGTGATATTTGTTTAAATAATAAACGAAAACAAGGTTTTCAAAAAGAGGAAATGGAAAGAAACATCAAACAAATTCTTCAACTTAAACCTTTGAGAATTGATGAATTAATCGAAAAACTTCCTGAATATCCTCAAGAGGAAATTAGCAATTATTGCAGAATTCTACTCGACAAACTTATCTTGCAACTCGATTCATCAGAAAAATTATATTGGAACGGAAACACATCATATTCTGTGTAACAACAGATTTAAATTACGACCAGCGAATGCAGCGCATTTGCAGCAGTTTGCAAGATGAATTCGATGTAAGTTTAGTTGGTAGAATTTGGCCGAATTCTATAGAATTAAGTTCTAAACCTTACCAACAACATCGTTTAAAATGCTTTTTTAATAAAGGCAAATTGTTTTACCTCGAATTTCAAATCAGGTTATTCTTTTATTTGATTTTTAAAAAGTTTGATATCATAGGTTCAATAGATTCTGATACTATTTTACCCTGCACTTTCATCAAAATTTTAAGGTCGAAGAAATTAGTTTTTGATGCGCATGAATACTTTACTGAGGTACCTGAACTAAGTAATCGTTTGTTTACAAAAGGCATTTGGGAAATCATTGAAAATGCTTGTATTCCTTTGGCTGATGCAGCTTATACTGTTGGACCTGGCCTAGCAAAAATCTTTTCGGCTTCTTATGGAATTCCTTTTAATTGTATTAGAAATCTTCCAAATAAAACAGCCGAATTTGAATCGAAACAAGAAAATATTCCTCTACGAATTTTATACCAAGGTGCTTTAAATGAAGGTAGATGTTTAAGTCAGTTAATAGAAGCCGTTAAAGATTTTCCTGTTAAACTAATTCTTGCTGGAGAAGGTGATTTAAGTAGTTACTTAAGAAATTTAGTCAAACAAAATCAACAAGAAAACCAAGTAGAATTTCTTGGATTTGTAAAGCCAGATGACTTAAAAATACTAACTAAATCATGTGATATCGGATTTAATGTTTTAGAGCCAATGGGTTTGAGTTACCAATATTCACTTGCCAACAAATTCTTCGATTATATACAAGCTGGAATTCCTCAAATTTGTTCCGATTTTGTAGAATATCAGCATTTAAATGATACTTATTCTGTTGCTGTTTTAAGTGCTTATGATATTGAATCAATCAAAAAATCCTTACACTTATTAATAAAATCAAGCCAATTAAGAGTTCAATTGACAAATAATTGCAAAAAAGCGACAAAAGATTTAAATTGGGATTTAGAAAAAGAAAAACTAATTCCAATTTATAAGGGATTGTAGCCAAATCTCATGAAGAATTTACACATCGTAACTACCATATATCCCTATCCGCCAAGGTTTGGAACCGCAGCAGAGATTTTTCATACCATAAAATCTTTGTCGGAATTGGGTATTAAAATATTTTTACATTGTGTTGAGTCTAAAAATCATGAGCCAGTAACCGATTTAGAACAATATTGCGAAAAGGTATTTAGGTATCATCCCAAGAGAATATGGACTTCTGTTAATTCAATACCAGATATTGTTTATTCTGCTGGGGTTAGTTTATTATTAAAAAACTTAATTTCAATTGAGGCTCCTATACTTTTTGAAGGCTTAGAATCTTGTTTTTTCTTGGGTGAAGCTACGCTTAAAAATAGGTATAAACTGGTTAGGGTTGATAAAATTTCATCAAAATATTATTTAGAAAAATCTAGAGGAAAGTCTAAACTCTCGAAATGGTATTACGAAAAGGAGGCGACAAAATTCAGGGAGTTCGAAGCAGTTTTAAATCATGCAAACATGATTTTAAGTATTTCTCCCAAAGATTATACGAGTTTTTGTAAGAGATATAATACCAAATCCTACTATTTACCTGCTTTTCATTCTGAGAAAAAATACCGAGTTCCTGAAGGTACTGGGAAATTTTGTTTGTTTCATGCCCGCCTAGATAGACAACTCAACCACGATTCGGCCATGTTTTTAATCAAAAATGTGTTTTCAGATTTACCATTTAAACTTTTAATAGCTGGTGAAGGTGCAAAACCAGAATTACGAAAAGTTATTTCAGAAAATGCAAACATTAAACTTAAAGAACATCTTAGTGATGAAGATGTGATGAATTTGGTTAAAAACTCTCAAATAAATTTAATGCCAGCAATTGGTACTACTGGTATGAAACAATTTTTACTCCATTTATTATTTAATGGCCGACATTTAATTGCTTCTGAAAAAGAATTAGAGGGTTTAGGTTTTGATGATTTTTATATTTCGGCTAAAAACCCCCTCGATTGGAAAGCAAAAATTACTGAATTAATGTCAATGCCAATCGGGGAGGCTGATTTTTTATCGAGGTATGAAAAATTAAACCTACATTATAACAATAGGTTTAATGGTAATATTTTAAGCGGACTTATTCTTGATAAAGTTCCTGAGTTGGAAGAGTAATTTTCCCTCCTTCACATTTAATTACTTTCGCAGGAAACTTATCAATTAATCGATAATCGTGAGTTGCCATTAAAACAGTATTACCCGCCGAACTCAATTGGTGTAATAAAGATAAAATATCATCACTAGTTTTTGGATCAAGGTTTCCAGTAGGCTCGTCAGCTAAAATTACATCAGGTTTGTTTAATAAAGCTCTAGCTACAACCAATCTTTGCTGTTCACCACCACTTAATTCAAATGGCATTTTGTGCAGTTTAGTTGATAATCCTACCAAACTTAAAACCTCTTCAGCCCTAGAAATCTTTTCATCTTCGTTGGTCCAACCAGTCGCGTTTAGAACAAAAAATAGGTTTTCAGCAACATTTCTATCAAAAAGTAACTGAAAATCTTGGAAAACTATTCCTAATTTTCTTCTTAAGAATGGAATTTCCTTCTTTTTTAGGCTGTCTAAATGAAAACCTGCAATTTCTCCTAAACCTTTTTCAAGTTTTAATTCGCCGTACAAAGTTTTCAATAAACTAGTTTTTCCGCTGCCAGTAGAACCAATAAGGTACACAAATTCACCTGGATAAATTTTAAGGTTCAAATCAGACAAAATTAAATTGTCTTTTTGAAAAATATTTGCTCCTTCGAGTTTTATGATGGGTTGAATATCACTCATTTCAAATCTAATTTAGTCATCTGTCCAAAAGGAATTTCTTCCATCTTCTGCTTAATTATTTCTATATGCTCACCCATGCCACATTTCTCTAAAGCCCTCTCTGGGCGGTCTGTTCGGGTGTAACAGATGAGAGTAAAATTGTCGTCCCTTACTTGAAGGTAGTCGGGAATTTTTGCTTTCCCTTTTATTTTGATAATGTACAATTTGATAAAAATTAGGTAAACTTTATTCCAAATAAAGTATAATTGTAGCACAAAATTAAGATACAATGAAGGATTTTGCACAAAAACTTCTCCCTATGACAATTGCCGGCTCTTTGCTTTTAGGAGCTTGTTCCGGTCCAATTAACTTTACAAAGAACATGTACACAGTAACTCCAGACCCTTTGGAGATGAAAGGTGACTCAGTATTAGTAACAATTACTGGAAATGTTCCACCTAAATCAATTAAACCTAAAGCGGTTGTTAACTTCCAACCTTATTTAAAAACTGCTGATGGTGGTGAAATTAAGTTGAAAGAAACTACTGTTAAAGGTTCAAAAGCTAAAGTTAATGCAGATTTAACCATTGACACTAAGTTAGGTGGTACAATTACTTACACAGACAAAATTCCCTACACTGCTAATATGCGTCGTGTAAAATTATATCCTAGATTTACTTACGAAGGCAAAGAAGTGCCAGTTGCTAGTGATATTATGGTACAAGGAACTGTTGCTACTGCTGGTTTAGTTCAATTTAAAGATGAGGTTTATATGATTGGCGACAATTACAAACCTGAATTGTCTAATAAATCAGTAGGAATCTATTTCCCTATGGATGTTGCTAAATTTAATCCTAGCTTCAAACAAGGAAAATTGGTTGACAACAAAAAACAAATCGCTGAATTAAAGAAATTATTGAAAAAAGATCCTAATTGGGTTATCAGAGGTATTTCTATTAATGCTACTGCTTCTCCTGATGGTGAACTTTCTAGAAACAATGATTTGTCAAAAGGTCGTTCTGAAAGCACTTTTGCTTATTTCAAAAAAGAATTGAAGAAATTAGGTTTCACAGAAGCTAATGATAGCAATTTTGCAATGGGTTATATGTTGGCTGAAGATTGGAAAGGTTTCGCTGCTGAATTATCTAACTCAGATTTAGCTGATAAAAACGAAATGTTAGCTATCATTAATAATACAAGTATTTCTGATGAAGAGCGTGAAGGTTTATTACGCAGAAATCATGACGCTTCTTGGAAAATGGCTGCTGATAAAATCCTTCCTAAATTAAGAAGATCAGAATTGGTTTTATTAGGTGCTAAACCTTTCAAAACAGAAGCTGATTTGATGAACTATTATGGTAAATATGAGCAATTATCAAACGATGAATTATACCATTTAGCTATTATCTCTACTGATGTTGCTAAGAAAACTGAAGCTTTAAATGCTTACAATACACGTAATGCTGCTGATTGGAAAGGTTTCAGTGAATTAGCTGCTGTTCAAATCAAACAAGGAAATTTAAATGATGCTTCTGCTAACTTAAATACTGCTGATGGTTTAAGTCCTAAAAATGGTAAAGTATTAGCTAACAAAGCTGCTATTGCTCGTGCAAAAGGTGACTTAGCTGCTGCTGAAGCTTTATACATGGATGCATTAAATGCTGGTGAAAACACTTATTATAATTTAGGTTTATTCGCAATCAAAAAAGGTAACTATCCTTTAGCTGTTTCATGTTTCCAAAAAAGTGGCAAATCAGATTTTAATTCTGCTTTAGCTACTTTATTAAATGGTGATGCAAATGGTGCTAAAACTGCAATTGATAATATGGATACCGATAAATTAACTTGGGATTTATATTATTTAAGAGCTGTTTGTGGTGCTAGATTAAACAACCAAGATGTTGTTACAACTAACTTAGCTCGCGCAGTATCAATGGATGCAAAAGCACGTACAATGGCTAAAGATGATATGGAATTCCGTAACTTCTTTACTAACCCATTATTCGAAGCTGCTATTCGTTAGTCAATAGACAATTAACATATACATTGTAAAACGTTCCGGTTACCTAGTAATCGGAACGTTTTTTTTTGATTATTTTTTTGCAATATTTAAAATACCATGAATAGCTTGTCTCAGTATGATATACGAAATTTATTTCAGCAAAGTTTACAATCTTTTGTGCTTGTTTCTGAGGCTGGTATAGTAAAGGAAGTTAATTTGCAAGCCGAAAAATTGCTGGGATTCCATCGTTTAGAAATGCTGAATAAATCAATAAGTTTATTCTTAACTACACCTTCCGAGCTGTTACAACGAATAGTTTTAATGGAGATTGGTAATTTTGCAGGATTAAAATTAGAAGTACAGTTTATCCCCAAAAATGGTAGCAAATTATGGATTGAATTATTGATTAATAAATATCCATCAGAAAATGGGAATGTTTGTTTAATGGCCTTACACGATATTTCTGGTCATATTAAACTTGAAAAAGAATTCGCTGAAAATCAAAAACGCTTAAGTGATTTTGGATATTTAACTTCTCATACTTTGCGATTACCAATTGCCAATATTATGGGTCTCAGTTCCTTGTTTGATGAAGAGGGAATTGATCAAGAAAATAAAAAAGAGCTAATTTCTAATTTAAAAACATCTGCTTACCAATTAAATGAAGCAGTGCATCAACTAAACAATGTAATTCATTCCCTTAAATCGTTCAACGAAAAAAGAACCTTTTATAAATTAGGTAGACGTCCTAGTTTGATTATGTTGGTTGATGATGATATCATTAATAATTTCGTAAATAAAAAACTTATTCAAAAGTTTGATCCACGTATTAATGTAATTGATTTAACAAGCGGACAACAAGCATTAACAAAATTACAATCGGGATTAATTACACCGGATATTCTGTTTTTAGATTTATCGATGCCAATTTTTGACGGTTGGCGCTTTTTAGATGAACTCCAAAAACAACCAATTCATGATTGTAGAGTAATTTTATTAACCACAACCATGTCGAGTAATGATGTGCTTAGAGCAAGTCAATATCCTTTTGTTGTTGATATAGTTGAAAAGCCAATGAATATTGAAAAGCTTCAAATTTTAATTTATCCTGAACAGGAATAATTAAGGATTTTGAATTTCATAATTTTGGGATACGAATTTCCACTAATTGCCTAAAATTTGTTTGACGAACCTTCTTAGGCTCTCATGCAAATGATTGCTGACTTCAATCAAAATCACCATAATACCTGAATTAGAATCATGTATTTCTTGAAATTCTAAAAATCCTGAAGGGATGACATGATTATAGAAAATAAAAGTAAAGAAAACCAACCCCAAACCTCAGCCAACGCGGACCTTTGGTCCGTGTTGGCTGAGGTTTGGGGAATTCATTTCAAGCATTTTTCAATAATCATGAGACCACCTTTCGGGGTCTATAATTTCATAAATTAAAACTTTTTAACATCAAACAACTTTTTGAAATTGTTTCTTATAAAAGTCAATAGATTTATAATATATTATTGGTGGTAAACATGCGAATATTCGTTTTGGCCTGAGAAAAATGTTAATACAGTTATAGCAATTTTAAATAATTCTAAGTAGGGCCTGCTGAAAATCTTAAATAGCATTAATTATCAACCAATTGAACTAATTTTTCATAAATCACGTGCAAGGTTTTAAGAACAATTGCTTAAAAATCCTTGCATTAAGTACTAATAGTTTTCAATTAAATAAAGACAGAAACAAGGCCATCTTTGTCGTTGCTGCCAAATTGAAGTATTATATATACATCTACTTTGGCAGCGTCTAAAATCTGACCTGTTTCTGTCTTTTTCAGCGGGCCCTAAGTAGACTCTATTATAATTAGTCTTTTCCATATAATTACAAATATGATTTTCTTGCTAGTGCTATTAAAAACCTGAAATACTTGTTCCTACATGTGGCATTGAAAAGATTGAAAGAAATTATATACATCTCAACTAATAAGCTGCACAATAGGCTGTTTATTTGTTGAGTATATTTTCTTACTTTTGATACTATGGAAGCATTAAAATTTACAAAAAGCAGCAGTACCAACCAACTTATTATTGATTTGCCTAATAATTTTGTTTCAAAAAACCTTGAAATAATTATTTTTCCTATAGATGATCAACAAGAAGATTGGAGCATCCAGCAAATAAACACCTTGAATACTGCCTATTCAAAAAGTGAGCCTGAATATGATTTGTTAATGATAAAAGAATCCAATACCGAGTATGAAAAGCGGTGATATTATTTTGGCATCGCTTCCACAGGCCGATGGTAAAACCAAGCTAAGACCTGCTTTGGTTTTAAAAGTAATGTTACCTTATAAAGATTTGTTGGTTTGCGGAATTAGTACTCAAATTCATCAAAAAGTAAATGGCCTTGATGAAATTATAAGCAATGATGACATCGACTTTAATGAAAGTGGTTTAATTCAGCAATCATTAATCAGAGTAGGTTATTTGGCAATAATGCCTAACAAAATTATTGCAGGAATAATTGGAAAAATATCATTATCAAGGTTGCAAAAAATAAAGAAACAACTTGCTGAATTTATCCAAAGTGATTAATCAAAATTAAATTTTTAAAAGCTGATTTATCTGCATTTTATAGCTAGTTCTCCTTCAAACCTGCAAGGTCGGTTCACTAATTTGGAATGCACAAACTTTAAAAGTAACAATTTTAAGTTTTATATACATTTGACCTTTTCAAATTCATTTTATCTGGCTTTAGTGAGATATTTTTGTTATAGTCCTTTGCAAACTACTTTAAATGAACATTTTTGTTTAAAATAAATTTAACATGAAGCATTTATTTGAAATTGACGATGCCACAGAAACCGGTAAAAGCGTTTTCGAGTTATTAAAAACCTTGTCGAAAACAAACACCAGTATTGACATGATAACTAAAAATAATTTAGATTTATCAGATACCATTCCCTTTGATACTTTCTCAAAAAACTTAATTGGTGTTTTGGAGGAAAAGTTAAAAAACAAATGAGAGAAATACTCATAAAAAAAATTAAAAAATAAAGTAAATGAAATATCTGACTTTATTATTAATGAGTACCAAATGCCAATTACCAATTACAGCAATTAATTGTGCAAAGAGGATGCTTGATTTTATAGATGATTTTAAAAAATCATCTATATGCAAATACTTTGTGCCGACAATATTTTAAAAATAGTAGTAACTTTAGATGTGCAGTGTTCGAAAAGAAATGGATTATTAAGTACCCTATAACCGAGAATTATGTAGGGCCTGCTGAAAATCTTTATTAGAACTTATTATCAATCAATTAGACTTTATTTTAATAATTTTAATGCAAGATTTTCTAAAAATCCTTGCATCAAGTAAAATTAGTTTTCAATTTACCTAAAGACAGAAACAAGGCCATCTTTGTCGTTGCTGC
>JBIMKP010000050.1:0-24945 GCA_051861545.1 Bacteroidia bacterium
ACCGAAGGTTCGCGCCCGTTTTGGGGTCTGGGTGCTGTTATTAATTTACTAGTAAAGAATCGTATATTCGTAAAATAAATCAATACAATTCTAATCTAAAATCAAATTAAGTGAGATTAATAAAACTTTTATTTGGGCTCATTTTTACCACTATTACTATTCTAATAATTTACTTGAATGTAAAATTATATACTGATAATTTTACTAAAGATGAAAAGGTAAAAGACATTCAACTTCAATTAAATTTCCTGGGTAAGGAATTAAAAGAAAATCAACTGGGAGAAAGAATGCAAAATATCTTTCCTGAAGGATTTGTATTTACGAATGTTCTGTATGGCTTATCGTGGTGTGAACTTGGTCTTGCCGACTCAAATTTAACTAACAAAAATTTTGCTTTAGAAGAAGCATTGTATGCCTACAATCAAATAAATTCATCAAAAGCAAAATCAATTTTTGACCAAACTTTAGAGCCGGAAAATGGAATATTTTATGTGGGTTGGAGCAATTATTTGTTGTCGAAAATTTTGCTTCTAGATTCTAACTTTAATGAAAGTGATAACTACAAATCTGAATACATTAAAAATTGCAATTTAATAGTTAGAGCATACAAGCAAAGTAGTTCACCTTTTCTTCAATCTTACCAAGATCAGGCTTGGCCGGCTGATATGTGCGTTGCAATGGCTTCATTGAAGAATTTTGAGAAATTTTATGATAATAGATTTCATTCCATTATTACAGCTTGGGTAGAACAAGTGAAATTAAAAGTTGATCCAATAACTAAGTTAATTCCACATAAGGTAAATGCTACAGATGGCACAACCATTGAAGGAGCCAGAGGTTGCTCAATCAGTTTAATTTTGAGATTGTTATCAGAAATTGATCAAGATTTTTCTATAGAGCAATATGGTCTTTATAAAAAGAATTTTGTTTCTACAACTTTTGGATTGCCATCAATATTAGAATATCCTTTAGGAAAATCCGGTAAAGGAGATATTGATTCTGGTCCAGTAATTATGGGTGTTGGTTTCTCCGGAACCATAGTTTCTATTGGAACTTTTGCCGCCATGGGCGATTTTGAATTGGCCGAGAATCAATATAAAACTATCAATACTTTCGGATTAGGATTAAAAAATAAGGAAATGAAGAAATTCATTTTTGGTCAGATGCCAATTGCTGATGCTTTTATAGCTTGGAGTAGAACTTCTGAACTAAAAAATATAACAACTAATATTGAATTCCTGAATTTATGGGCCATCAAGTTTCACTTAATTTCGGCATGCACAATTTTAGGATTCTGGATAGCTTTTTTCTTTGGATTTAAAGCTTTCAAAAAGAATTAATTTTTAAAAAGTATTTCAAAATTCTTAGTTGTATTTCGTTTTTTGAATGAATTTATCTTGCAATAATTTGGGCAGTTTATTGCACTTTTGTGTTGATTATTCTATATTTAATCATATTTTTGTATAAAATAGTGCTTTATGGTACACTTTAGTGATTTGATTCAAATTATAAAAGAACGTCGGAAAGAACTTCAGGTAACGCAAGAGAATCTGGCTGAACTTTCCGGAGTTGGTTTAAGAACTCTTAAGCAATTTGAAAGTGGAAAAGGAAATCCTACCTTGTTAACTATCCAGAAATTGGCTGATGTTTTAGGATTGGAATTATGTCTTAAAGTTAAAGTTTTAACTGATAAATAATGAGGAAGGCTAAAGTACTATTCAAAAATGAGGAGGCTGGCGTTTTAATTCAGAATGATGATGCATCCTTTGTTTTTCGTTACCATAATGATTGGATTATCAATAATAGTAAACAAAGTATTAGTCTCACATTACCTAAATCTGAAAAGGAATTTCATGCTAAATTCTTGTTTCCTTTCTTTTTTAATATGCTTCCAGAAGGGACAAATAAGCAAGTAGCTTGTAAATTGAATAGAATTGATGAGGATGATAATTTTGGTTTGCTCTTAACCTCAGCAAAAATTGATAGCATTGGAGTTGTGCGAATTCTTAAAATTGAAAACGAATGAGCTTGCCTGAATTAAATTTCTGCCCAGGGACTTTATCAGAAGGTTTTGATACATATAGCAGAACTGCTTTGAACAGACTTTTTCATGGTAAAAAGGTTTCTCATATTTTGCCTTACGATTCTCCTGATTTTAAAAAAGGTTCAACTGAAGTCTTTGAGCAAAATCGAAGGTTTATTTCGATTTCAGGAGTGCAGGAAAAATTTTCCGTTTTATTAGATAAAAATAAGTTAAGATTAACTAATGAGAATGAATCTGGAACCTATATTCTAAAACCAATTCCAGCTTCATCCAGGAAGCCAGATCAAATGCCAGCAAACGAGCATTTAACTATGCAAATTGCTCGTCAGGTTTTTGGAATTGAAACCGCTGAAAACGCATTGGTTTTTTTTAAAGACGGTTCTCCAGCTTATATAACTAAAAGATTTGATGTGAATGAAAATGGAGTAAAACTTGCTCAGGAAGATTTTGCATCCTTGGCACAAAGAACACCTCAATCACATGGCGAACATTATAAATACCAAGGTAATTATTTAGAGTTATTTGAAATCATGAAAAGGTATTTAACTACTTATAAGTTAGATGCTCCAAAGCTGTTTAAACTTCTGGTTTTTAATTACCTTTTTTCTAATGGAGATGCACATTTCAAGAATTTTTCCATATTGGAAACTGCCTTTGGCGATTTTAGATTAAGTCCAGCTTATGATTTATTAAACAGCCGTATTCATATAGAAGACACTGATTTTGCATTAGAAGACGGACTCTTGCCTTTAAATCTCTCACAAGGCAAAATAGCTTTACAATTTGCTCGCTTAGCAGAGAAGGTTGAGATAAGTGATAAGAATTTTCAGGATATTATGTCCTTGATGGTATCAAAATCTAATTTAGTTGAAACATTCATTGCAGCATCTTTTCTAAACGATTCAACTAAACGAACTTATTTGCAATTGTATCAAGGTAGATTAAAGCAATTGAAAAAGTAGAGGAGATTATTGGGAAAATCATCCCAAATTTTGTTTCAAAAAGCTGTTTGAAATATATTTATATTATTTAATAAGCAGTGTTGTTAGAGTTGTTTTATATTCATTTGCTGGCTCGTAATAAATTAAAAATCAGTTGAATATTGGTGGCTAAACCTTCCGTTTGTTTTCAGTTGAAAACGGCTAAATTTGTAATGTTATAATCGTTTATGAAAACAAAAAATATCAAAGTTAGAAATCAAGATATGGCTAAGTCAATAGCTAAATTAGCTGATGATAAGGAAATGATTCGTTTATTTTTAAAAGGAAAAATTACAATTAAAGATTTGAATGAGCGAGGAATTAATTTCGCCAAACCCATATAATTATTCTTTTGATGATTCTTTATCAGCTTATTGTTTTTCAACAGCTAAAGGGATAGTTTATAGATTTGCATTTACAGAAGATTATACTTTCAATTCGATAGCTTCAAACGACGAATTCGAAAATCAATATCAGCTTATTGTTGAACGGGTTTCTGGTGATAGTTTAAATCATGACCCACGAATTGCGGATACCATTTCTAATATTATTATTAGGTTTTTTGAGGACAAGAGAAATTCTCTTCTTTGCATTTATTCTGATGAAAATGGCAGAGAAAAACATAGATTCATAGTATTTGAAAGATGGTACAAAAAGAATCCTGCAAAAAGTTATATCGAAAAAATTGATCGTATACTTGAAATTGAATTTAAAGGTGAGTCTAGGTTTTACTACACATCCTTTCTTTTTCATAAAGAGAATCCAAATAAAGAAAGATTATTAGAGGTTTATGATAAATTGGAGGATTCTTTAAATAAATGAACAATCTCCAAATAAATACAAACGTCAATCAACTTGATATTTCATTTATTCATGAGTTTATTTCAAATACATATTGGGCAAAAGGTAGAACTTTGGAAACCATGCAAAATTGTATTAAAAACTCTCTGAATTTCGGAGTTTATCTTCATGGGAAACAAATTGGATATGCACGTTTAGTTACTGATTACACCATTTTTGCTTATATAATGGATTTATTTATTCATGAGGATTTCAGAGGCAAGGGTTATTCCAAAGAATTAATGAAATTTATACTAGAATGTGATCAAGTTAAAGACGTTAAGGTATGGCGACTAGCAACAACCGATGCGCATGGTTTGTATGGACAGTTCGGGTTTCATAAAACTGCTAATCCTGAAAAATTAATGGAGTTGATTCGCTAAGTTTAGGTCGAAATACTTTTTTTAGCACTGCCCTTTTCAATTTTCTGAAACCTAAATCTAACACGAATATTTTTAAGATTTTCGAATTTCCTTAAATTGTTTTTGTTGTGTTATCGCTATTGATGTTTCTTTGATAAAAGTAAATTTCGCCAATATCTAATGGAGCAAATTAAGGAGCTAATGAAACAAATGATTCATGTTTCAAATAAGGATTAAATAGTTTACTAAGTTTAGGTTTTATGAATTGGTTTTTAAGCAATTTACTAAGAGTAACACCTGATAATATAATGATGAAGATAAAAAAGAATTTGGCTAGTTTCAAAGAATAAGCTAATCGATATTTTATAAAATAAGCTCAGATTTAGAAACTTATTTGAGTTCTACATCGCTGATCTTCTAATCCAGGAATTCGAAATATTATTAATAAATTGAATAAAATGATCCAAGCTTTTTAACAATGTAATACTATCTCTAACCTCCAAATCACTCAATAAAAACTGAGAACCTGTAAGCAGAATATGACTTTGATTCCAGTTTTCACATAAAAAATTAACAAATTCTTGTTTGTTTAATTCAGGTTGTGAGGAGGTCATTAAAGTTAGAATAAAATCAGGTTGTTTTTCGCTAAATGCAAATTTTAAATCTTTTAATGGCACTTCTTGACCTAAATAAATAACTTCATGTCCTCTAGAACGAATCACATAATTGGCAAATAATAAACCCAAAGAATGTTTTTCGTTTTCAGGCAAAAACAACAAAAATTGTTTTGCTCCTTCATTGAGTCTTCCAATCTGACCATCAATAGCAACATAAAGTTTTTGTTTGATAATATTTGTTACAAAATGTTCATGAGGCGGTTGAATAGAACCTACTTGCCATAAAATTCCAACTTCATTCAAAAATGGAAACACAATTTTTAATAAAGTGAATTCTAATCCATATTGAATAATACTTGACGATAACTGTTTGTGAAACTCAGTCTCATTAAAACTAAGCATGGCTGATGTTAAAGCTTTAATCTGATTGGTATGTTCTGAACTAAAATTGCTGAGTTTTAAAACCTGCTCAGTAATTTCAACACCAGTCATTTTAGCTATTTCACTTATTTTAACACCATGATTATTTAAAACGCTGATGTTTAACAATATTTTTAAATCAGCATCATCATAGTAACGAATATTGGTATCAGACCGTTTTGGTTTAATTATTCCATAACGCTGCTCCCACATCCTAAGGGTGTGTCCTTTGATTCCGGTTACTGCCTCAATATCTTTGATTGTAAAGGTTCCCAATTGATTGTTTATTCTTTTTTCTTCTATTGTAAACATTGAGGTCTATGTTTTGTTTTAATAAGTAATGAACACAAATATACTCATTGCCGGCGGATCTGGATTAGTTGGTAGTCAATTGACTAAAATTCTGCAACAATCAGGTTTTCAAGTTAGTCACCTAAGCAGAAATCCTCAAAAATCAAAATTGCCAGCATTTTATTGGAACCCCGATAAAGGAGAAATTGATTTGGCATGTTTAAAAGATACAGATTGTATAATTAATTTGGCGGGTGCTGGCGTAGCTGATGCGCGTTGGACAGATTCTTATAAAAATGAAATATTAAACAGTAGGGTAAACTCAACTAGATTAATAGCCCGAAGCCTTAAAGAAAATGAAAACAAAGTAAATTTGTTGTTGAATGCTTCTGCTGTTGGAATTTATGGCAATGAAGCACCATTATTAACCCACGAAAACGCAGCTGCTGGAAATACATTTTTAGCAGAGGTATGCAGAATTTGGGAAGAAGAGGCGATGAAAATTCAAAATGCGAATACTAGACTTGTTATATTTAGGATAGGACTTGTTTTATCTGCAAAAGGTGGATTTTTAAAAGCGATTGCAACGCCTGCAAAATTTGGCTTTGGCACCTATTTTGGCGATGGAGCAATGATGAATCCTTGGATACATATTGATGATTTATGTGGAATGTTTTTGCACGCAATAAAAAATAAGGATGTAAAAGGAGTTTATAATGCTGTAGCACCAAATCCCGAAACCAACAAAACATTGGTTCAATTAACAGCTAAAGCCCTTCATAGACCTCAGTTTTTGCCTGGTGTTCCGGCATTTTTATTGAATATAATGATGGGTGAAATGGGACCAATGTTACTAGCAAATCAAAACATTAGTTCTGCGAGAATTTCTAATTCAGGTTTTGAGTTTAAATATGCAAGAGCTAAAAAGGCAATTGAAGATTTACTAATTTGAAATAATTCTTCAAGAATATTTCCTTAATTTATTAAGATTTTTAGTTCGTTCATTTTTTTTGAAATGAGCCTCTTTTATTGACTCATGTCAAAAAAAAATATTGATTTGTGTCAATTATAAGCACAATTTGTGCGTTCGTAACATTGCTATTGTCATTTGATAATACATTGTAATTAATTGATTACCTGAATGTATTTTAGGGCTGCCTTAAATTTTCATTCAAATTTTGGAAATATATAGTTGCTTTTTATATTAGGTTATCAAATAGTTAATTAAATGTTAAGAGTAGCAGTAATTGAAGACAACGAATTCTGGAGATACCTCATTCAGAATCGTTTAGAACGATCCGGCTCCTTTAAGGTAGTTGCGAATTGTTCCATTGGTAAAGAGTTTTTTGCCAATTTTAAATCAATGGGAGAAATTGATTTGGTAATTTTAGATTTGGATCTACCCGGAGATAATGGATTTGAGGTAGCCGACAAAATGAAAAGTTGTTTCCCTCATATTCCTGTTGTAGTTTTTTCTTCTTTTGTAAAACACAGCATTCAGGCAGCTTTTTATAGCTTAGGTGTAATGGCTGTTTTGTCAAAAAATCTTATCAATTCGTTAGATGAAGAGCTTTTAATTGCTCTCGGAAAAGGTAACGAAGATTTTTATGACCACAGTCAATTATCGAGAGAGGACTTAAAACTCTTGCTTGGAATTTGTGAAGGTAAAACGAACAAAGAATTAGCTAACTCGTTTTTTAAAGAAGAAGCAACAGTTGAATACCGATGTCGTGCCTTAGCTGGCAGAGTTAAAATCAAAAATAAAAGGAATAGTTTTATTGCATTTGCTATCAAATATGGGTTTTGGTATCCAGAAAAAAATAATTTTTAGCCTAACACGCAAATTGTACTATCAGTAAAACCAAATGACATGTTAGGGGTTTGATGTTACATGATTCAACCCTTACATGTTTTCTGGTTCAGAAGAGATTTGAGATTGGAGGACAATGCCGGCCTGTTTTATGCATTAAAAAAAGGTGAAGCAGTCCTTCCTGTTTTTATTTTTGATGAAGATATACTTGGAAAACTTCCTTCAAAGAATGATGCTCGATTATATTTTATACACCAATCTTTAGCCGATTTAAAAAAGGAATTAGTTGAATTAGGTTCAGATTTATTGGTAAAAGTAGGCAAGCCATTAGAGGTTTGGAAACAAATTAATCAAGATTTTAATATTAGCTCCCTTAGGTTTAATCATGATTATGAGCCTTATGCAATGAAACGTGATGAAGAAGTTCAAGCTTTTTTTGAATCGAAAGGAGTTTTTGTAAAATCGTATAAAGACCAATGTGTTTTTGAAAAAAATGAAGTTGTGAAGGATGATGGCAAGCCCTACACAGTTTTTACTCCATATTCAAAAAAGTGGAAAGCAAAGTTAAATGAGTATTACTTGAGGTCGTATCCTTCAGAAAACCTCAAGAATAATTTTTTAAAAACTTCAGAAAACTTTGATTTTCCTAGCATTGAACAATTAGGCTTTGAGAAAAGTAATATTGAGTTTCCTTCAAAAATAGTAGCATCTAAAATCATTAGTGATTATGGTACAAATAGAGATTTTCCTGCAATAGCCGGAACTTCTAAACTAGGAATTCATTTTAGATTTGGAACAATTAGTATCAGAGAAAAGGCAAGAAAGGCGATTTCTCTCAGTGAAGTTTATTTAAATGAATTGATTTGGCGTGATTTTTATATGCAGATTTTATGGCACTTTCCGCATGTTGTGGATGGTCCTTTTAAACCAACTTACGCTTTAATTGAATGGCGAAACAATGAACATGAGTTTGAAAAATGGAAGAATGGTGAAACAGGTTACCCTATTGTTGATGCAGGAATGCGTGAACTTAAAACAACTGGTTTTATGCATAACAGAGTTCGTATGATAGTTGCAAGTTTTTTAAGTAAACATCTACTTATTGATTGGCGTTGGGGAGAAGCTTGGTTTGCTGAGAAATTGTTAGATTTTGAACTTAGTTCGAACAATGGTGGTTGGCAATGGGCAGCTGGCTGTGGTACCGATGCAGCTCCATATTTCAGAGTTTTTAATCCAACTTTACAAACAGAAAAGTTTGATAAAAATGCCATTTATATTAAAAAGTGGGTGCCAGAAATAACAAAAGGTAAATACTTAACACCAATTGTAAACCATGATTTTGCCAGAAAAAGATGCCTTGATGTATATAAGAAAGCCCTGAGCCCGAGTTAAATAAAAGCTTTTTTTCAAATTTGTTGCATTTATAAAAATATTAGTTAGTATTGCATCATCAAAATCAATTCTTCACTATGGTCCTTCGATTCAATTATTGAATCATCAAAACCTGGTAGAACAATCTAGTCCATTACTTTTTATTCATATTTCATTCCATTGAATGATATTTCTTTTTTACCCCAAGGAAATTTTAAAGTATGACTTTTTAACCTTTACCATGTTGAATTGAATTTGAAATTTCAAATATGGATTTACCAAATAAACCTATAAGTAACTTGGAAGAAGAAACAGAAGATACCTCAAAGAAAAGAAGAGGTAGACCTAAAAGCGTAAAAACTAAAAAAGCGGAAGAAGAAGTTGCTGCTCCAGAAGTTGTTAATGTAGTTCAAGTAGAAATTCCTACTATTCAACCTTTGGTTATTGAAGAGCCTGTTGTAGCTCAAGTTGAAAAAAGTTCAGAGCCAGAAAAACCTAAAGAGCAAGAAAGTGCTCAGCCAGTAAGGCGCGAAATCAAATGGAGAAACGATAGAAATCAAAACAGACAATCTCGTCCGTCTCAAATAATTCAAGATGCAGGAAATTCTGATTCTAGTGCAGAAAAACCAGTTGAAAGTAAACCTGAAATCCTTCAAAATAATAGGCCTGATAATCGCACAGATATTAGAAATGAAAATCGTGTAGATAATCGTCAGGATAATAGAGTTGATAATCGTTCGGATAACAGAAATGATAATCGTGGCGAAAATCGTCAAGATAATAGAATTGATACTCGCCCTGAAAACAGAAGTGAAAATCGTGGCGAAAATAATCGTCAAGATAATAGAGTCGATAACCGTCCTGATAACAGAAATGAAAATCGTGGAGATAATAATCGTCCTGAAAATAGACCAGACAATCGCCCTGATTACAGAAACGAAAATCGCCAAGACAATCGTCCAGAAAGGACTGACAGGCCTGATAATAGATACGAACGTCCTCCACAACAAGAACGCCCGCCTCAGTATGTTGAGTTAGATAGCATTGTAAGTAGCGAAGGTGTTCTTGAAATGATACAAGAAGGTTATGGCTTTTTAAGATCATCAGATTATAACTACATGCCTTCTCCTGATGACGTTTATGTTTCACCATCTCAAGTAAAATTATTCGGATTAAAAACTGGAGATACTGTTAAAGGAACTATTCGTCCACCAAAAGAAGGAGAGAAGTATTTTGCTTTGGTGAAAATTGAAGTGATTAATGGTAGAATTCCGGCAGAGGTTAGGGACCGTGTAGCATTCGAACATTTAACCCCACTTTTCCCAGATGAGAAATTAAGAATTGCTGATAATTCAAGCAGTAATTCTACTAGAATAATCGACTTAATAGCGCCAATTGGTAAAGGACAACGTGGATTAATTGTTGCTCAACCCAAAACAGGTAAAACTATTTTGTTGAAAGACATTGCAAACGCAATAGCAAAAAATCATCCTGAAGTTTACTTAATCATTTTATTGATTGATGAGCGTCCTGAAGAGGTTACGGATATGCAAAGAAGTGTTCGTGCAGAAGTAGTTGCTTCTACTTTTGATGAACCTGCAGATAAGCATGTTAAATTGGCTAATATTGTTTTAGAAAAATCAAAGAGATTAGTAGAATGTGGTCATGATGTAGTTATTCTTTTAGATTCAATAACTCGTATGGCTCGTGCATTTAATACAGTTCAACCTGCTTCTGGTAAAATTTTATCAGGTGGTGTTGATGCAAATGCACTACATAAGCCAAAAAGATTTTTTGGTGCTGCTAGAAAAATTGAACATGGTGGTTCATTAACCATTATTGCTACTGCTTTAACAGAAACTGGTTCTAAAATGGATGAAGTTATTTTTGAAGAATTCAAAGGTACCGGTAATATGGAATTGCAATTAGACAGAAAATTAGCCAACCGTCGTATTTTCCCTGCAATTGATATTGTTGCATCAAGCACAAGAAGAGAAGATTTATTATTAGATAAAACTACACTTCAACGCATTTGGGTATTACGTAATCATTTAGCAGATATGAATCCAGAAGAAGCGATGGATTTAGTATTGAAAAACATGAGAGGAACTCGCTCTAATGAAGAGTTTCTTGCATCGATGAACGGATAATTTCAATTATTCATTGATGGATTTGTAAGTTTAATTCTAATCTAAATCAAATAAAAAAAAGGAAAATTTGTACTAAACAAATTTTCCTTTTTTTATGTATTGAAATACTAAGAGGATTAATCGTGATGGTTTTCTTTAACTAATATTAACAAAGGAATATGTGTATGAAAAGCCATTTTTTTACTCAAACTTCTATGAAATAACCTATCAAAGAAATTCCGATTATGTTTAGCCATAACCAATAAATCTGCATGGTGATCATCAATATAAGTGTTAATGCTATTAATGATATCACCTTTTTCTAAATTGATGAATTGTAGCTTTGGATAAGAAATTTCATCTTTATTCTTTTTGAAGAAATTATTCTCAGCATTAAAGTATCTATCGCTTTCAGATTTAACATGAATTACGTCTAATGGACAATCAAACAATTCAGCATAATAAATCAACCTTAAAAAAGATGAAAATTCAGGTTCATTATAATCTGTAGCATAAACAATTTTAGTCAAATCTTTATATGGCGTAGAAGGAGGAATAACCAAAACAGGTATAGTTGTTTTAGCAACAACCGAAGCCGAATTACTTCCAATTAATACTTCAGTAATACCGCTTGCTCCAGTAGTTCCCATAATGATTAAGTCGATATTTTCGGTTTTCGAAATTTCACAAACTTCATCTGCTACAAAACCGTATCTACTCAATAATGTAAATTTCACGCCATGTTCACTCAAGTTTTTCTCGATTATTGAAAACTGCTCTGTTGTATAATCTTCAATTTCTTTTACAAACATTTGATAAGTTTCTGCAGGCATACTGGCATCAACTAAAGCAACCTGATTGATGTGTAATACTAAAATTTCAGCATTAGCTTTCTTCGCAAATCCGATTGCATAATCTAACGAATTGCCCGCTGCTGCTGAGAAATCGGTTGGGACTAAAATTTTGTTGATCATAATCTTTGAAAATTGGTTATTGTATCTCAAAGTTAAATCTATTCAGACATCATTTTTCTCAAAAAATAAAAAGATGATATAAATTTCATTTAGAAAGTGGTATTATGCGTTATTAAAAATATAGACATAAGATATGAGTATTGAATCTACTAAAACAAATTGGGGGCAATTTATACCTCTAGTTATCGTGTTTTTTTTCTGGGGTTTTGTTGCTGCAAGTAATGATATTTTAATTCCAGTTTTCAAACAAACCTTTAATTTATCTCAAGGTGAGAGTCAATTGGTTTCTTTGGCTTTTTATATTGCTTATACTGTTGGTTCATTAATTTACATGGGAATTTCTATGTTAATTAAACAAGATTTGGTTAATAAAATAGGTTATAAAAACGGTTTAACTTTAGGCTTGGTTATTTCGGCTTTAGGTACACTTTTGTTTTATCCTGCAGCAAATAATGCATCTTTTCCTTTAATGTTATCAGGTTTGTTTATGGTAGCATTGGGCTTTTCATTACAACAAACTGTTGCCAATCCTTTGGCTATAGCATTAGGTCCTATAAGTACTGGTTCACAGCGTTTAACACTTGCAGGAGGTATCAATAATTTAGGTACTACAATTGGACCATTAATTGTAAGTTTTGCAATCTTTGGCTCTCCAAGTTCTAGTAATTCAAGTATGAGCATAGAAAGTGTTAAAATTCCGTATTTGGTATTGGGTTTAGCTTTTTTACTTGTAGCTATTTTGTTGAAATTCTCTTCTTTACCAGATAAACCAGCTGCTATTACTGAAGAAGTTTCTGATTCTAAAAATACCAGAAGTTCTGCTCTTAAATACCCACAGTTAATAATGGGTATGATTGCTATTTTTGTTTATGTGGGTGTAGAAGTTTCTACAGCAAGTAATTTACCTGCTTATATGGAAAAGAATTTAGGTTTTTTAACTAAAGACATTGCTCCATATATTTCATTGTATTGGGCCAGTTTAATGATTGGAAGATGGACTGGTGCCGTTGAAGCATTCACCGAAAATATGAACATGCAAAAAATCCTTCGTTTTATAGCCCCTTATATTGCATTCTCTGTTTTCTTATTTGTAAATGCTGTTGCTGAACATGATTTGAGTCCGTTTTATGTATATGCTGCAATTGTACTTGTTTTAATTGCTGCTGATATCGCTAGTAAAGGTAATCCTGCAAGAATGTTATTGATATTTTCTGTTTTAGGAATTATAGCTTTGTTTATTGGCATGGCAACAACAGGCATGACAAGTGTTTATGCATTTACTAGTGTAGGTTTATTCTGTAGCACTTTATGGCCTTGTATTTTTACCCTTGCAATTAGTGGTTTAGGAAAACATACAAGTCAGGGAAGTAGCTTCTTAATTATGATGATTATGGGTGGTGGAATTATATCATGGTTGCAAGGTTTTGTTGCCGATGAAATCAATAATATCCAATACAGTTATATTGTTGGAGTTTTATGTTTTGCTTACTTAGCATTTTATGCATTTAAAGTAAGTGGTATTCTTAAAGAACAAGGTATTTCGTTTGATAAAAAACTTGGTGGCGGTCACTAGAGTTATTTCTATAATAAAAAAAGGCCGACTCATTTTTTGAGTCGGCCTTTTTTGTGAAATTAATGATTCTTAAAGTTCATCAAAAATCATATTTAGATGCTTTGTTTCTGTCTTTATTTGAAACTATTTTTTTGATTAATTGTAAATTCAATTAGCTTATTATTAATGTGTATATATTTTCAGTGAGCTCTAGGTAGTTTTGAAATTACTAAAATTATGAGCTTTTTTAAGAATTTACAACTAATACTTTATGCTTAATTAATGTTTAAGTTTATTGGGTTCCTAATTTTAATATTATTATAAAGATAATATATATGAACTCTTCCAGATGCTTTTAGCAATTTTAGCCATTTTGTCTTGCCTTAAAGATATCTCTTTAGGTGAAAAATTATCATAGTTACAATATTCACAACTTAGTTTATAATTTGAAATTTTATATTTTGATAATTTTTCATCAAATGGCATATTATTGTCCAATTTGTTATTAATACTCGCCTCAAGTAAACTATAGTTTCCTAATCTATAGATGAAATCTTGTTGAACATCTGAAGGAAAGTTATCTTCCCAAATACTACCCGGATTTTCTGGTAATATATGCTCTATAGTTGCAATTGCTTCTTCGGGTTGATAATCTTTTATTGAAATTTGATTTTCAATTTTAACAAGAATATATTTTACTAAATCTTTTTTTCTTCTTGTATTAATGCTTAATGTAGAAAAAACTTGTTCAAAATTCTCATCTATAACATAAATAGATTTTAAACCAATAATTGCCTCTTTAGCACTTTTAATTTTCTTGTTTGCTACTTCATTTGCTACCTTACTAAAAGCACGTTCGGCCTCATTTGGATTTAAATCTGTTAAATTGTATCTGAATGTAATGATACCTAATTCTTTTATTAATAATTTAAATTCAACTCTTGGTAAATGCTTTAATGCACTTAACATTAATGAGTAACAAGTACTCACATTTAATAAATTTATTAGTTTTAGTGAAGCTTTTTCCTCTTTATCCCATAGCTCGTCGTTTGGATTGTTAAAAGCAGTATAAAAACTAATTGCTTCCTCTATTTCATTCAAAAAATCAAAAGCAATTTCAGCAGTATTAATTTCTCTTTTTATTGCTTTAAATAGTGTAGGTTGTCTTTCTAATTTATATTTACTATTCCAAAAATGCCTAATAAATGTTGTTAAGTCATTTGATTGTATGCTATTTGTAATGTTCTGCCAGCGTCTTTCTGCTTCTTCTAAATCTAAATCACCTAATTGATGGGTTAATTTAAATAAATAGTTTTTTAATAAATCTGCTGTAGATAATTTTACACCTCTAGCATTTAATGTTTCGAAAACTTTAAATGCATCTAAATCATTACTTACAACTATTTGAGTAAAAATTATTCCGTTACCTATGGTTTTTTCTAGGAAGTCCGATAATTGAGCTCCAGATTTATTCGATTCATATTTTTTTTCAAGTTCGCTTAAAAAATAATTGAATGACTTTTGTAGTAATCGTTGTGAAGGTTTTAACTTAGATAAAACAGTTGGTTGTCTAAAATTCAACAACCAACTTTTGTAATAATCATCATTGTTTCTATTCAGTTTAATCTTTGGGTCTAATGCAAATTTCGATAACAAATAATTCCCTAAATATCTCTCTGTTAATTTCTCTGCTCTAATTTTATTTTCCTCAGGCTCAATGTTTTCTTTTTGCCATTTTTTTAATAATGCTGTAATTGCAAGAGCTAAAATTGATAAAGTAGTTAATCTTTGTTGTCCATCAATTATCCAAAAAGATTCTTCACCTTCCTTAATCTGTTGTAATACTAAATATCCTAAATAATGTGTTTTATCAATCGGAATTTCTGCAATATCATTCCATAAATCCTCCCAATCATCTTTATCCCAAGAATAGTCTCTTTGGTAAATTGGGACTTGATAGGATTTCCCATTCCCAATAATTGTATTTAAGGTTATAAATTGTGACATTGTTTCAAATATTTCCCAAAAGCAAATTTAACTTTAATTAGCAGTTTTGTTCAAATCAATCATTTATATTCTTAAATTCATCTAATAGAATTTTATTTTGTTGATTTAAATTGTGGCTTCCATCTCAAACCAGCGTATTGCATTCTACCAAAAATGGGTCCCCAAATTAATGTAGCATCAAAGAATTCATCAAAGGGTTCATTCGCATTTAAAATAGCATGGTGTTGCTGAAAATTGAACAGATTTTCTACTCCTACATACACTTCTAATTGTTTATTAAATAAACTCTTGGTTACTTGGAAATTACTCAAGAAGAAATCATCTGAAAAATTAGAAAAAGTTTCTCCATGATGGTTATTCGCAGTGCCTGGTAATGGTTTTTGTCCTACCCATTGAAAGGTATAATCAAAACTCCATTTGTTTTTGGTTTGATAAGAGAAATTACTAAATGCTCTATGTTTTGAAACCAATGGAGCATTTAATAATCCTTGTTGGTATTGTGTTTTTACATCATAAAACCTATATGCCAATCGTATGTCAAACCTGCGTTTGGGTTGTATATCTAATTGAATTTGAGCGCTATGAGAGAAGCTTTGTCCGTTTAAGTTGAAAAAATATACTGAACGCGAATCTGCATACCTATCTACTACAAGTTGATTGCTAAATTGGGTATAGAAATAATCAATGCTTAATGTTGCCGGTCTGTAATTGAATTTGAATTCATGATTCATGCTTATACCATAATTCCAAGCTACTTCTGGTTCTATTCCAGCTCTGTTTAAATCGTATGTTTTAGGAGCTGTAATGAAAACTAAATTATCTTTAGGGAAATAGAATCTTCTTGAACTAGCTAGTAAACTCATATTTTCTCCTAGAAGCGAAGGAGTTCTTTGTCCTCTTCCCATTGATGCTCTAAAAACAGTTGTTGCCAAAGGTGCATATCTTAAATGAAGTCTTGGTGTTACGAATCCGCCAAAAATCGAATTATAATCTGCACGAATTCCTGCAACCATCGTAAATATTGCTAGGTGTGAATATGTATACTCAAAAAAACTTCCAGTTACTTGTTCTTTTCTAAAGTAATCAATAGGTAATTCGTCACTAAATTTAGTTAGGTTTTCATTATGTTTATCGTATTGCCAACTCAAACCGGTTCTAAATTTATGGTTCGTATTTCCAATCACACTTTGGTAAATTAAGTTGGCATACATAGAGTTTTGTAAACCATTGTATTTTTGAATCCCCATTAATGCCTCGTTTTTTTGGTTTACCCTGTTTAATTGAAGTCCAATACTTTTATAAACTTTATTAGGAAAAACATAACCTATTTTCAACCAGCCTTCTAGTCTTTTTGTATCTAATTCAATACCATATTTTTTTGTAGAATTTGTGTCGGCATTTCTTGTATATCCCATTTGTCCGCCTGTGCGGTTGTCTTCCACAAATCTAATACCTCCAATTAAATTCAAACCTTTATACAATTGATACCTGAAACGATACATCAAATTGTATTGGCTTCCTTTTGGATTGTCCATAAATCCATCATGATTATGGTCTCTTTCTAATACTGTTGCATTTGCATGTAGTAATATTGTATTTGAAAACCTGCTATTCACTTTGCCTGTATAAACAAGGTTGTTTTCTAATCTTCCACCAGCACCAGCATAGGCATTGTACATCAATTTATCATGCGATTCTGTTGCATGTAGTTCAGTATTGATTTGCCCAGCTAGACTTTCAAATCCATTTACTACTGAACCTTGTCCTTTTGTTATCTGAATATTATTTAACCAAGAACCTGGTGTATAGGCAGTGCCAATATTGGCCGCAATTCCTCTAGTTGAAGGAATCATTTCTTGGCTCATTAAGGTATATTGACTAGCTAATCCTAACATCTGAATTTGTTTGGTGCCAGTTAATGCATCAGCAAAAGAGACATCAACAGAAGGATTGGTTTCAAAACTTTCTGATAGGTTACAACAAGCAGATTTAAAAAGCTCTTTTTCGTTCATCACTGTAGTTTTCCAAGGGTCGATGAAACTTACTTCCGAGCTTTTTCTTTCATAAGAAACAGAAAATTCTTCCAATTCATTTTTATTAATCAGTAGTACTTTTATGAATTGCTGTTTACTAACAAAAATGGTATCAGGTTTGTAACCTACATAAGTAATTACAAGTCGTTTGGTTTTATCGGTAACAGCTAAATTAAAGATACCATTGCTATCTGTTTTGGTTCCCAATTGGGTTCCTAACCAAAACACACTGGCAGCTTCAATTGGTTTGATATTTCCTTTGCTGTCTGTTTCCGATACAATTCCTTTAATTATTTGATTGTTTTGAGCTCTCAATGAAAGCATCAAACAAAAACCTAAAAGAAATAATCCTACATGTTTAATCATGATGAGTATTCGGTTTTTCCCTAAACAAACAACAATCAGGAAGTTTGCTGTAAATACTGTCCGGTGCTTTCACTTTTTCAGTATCATGCCCGGCTTTGGCAATCAATTGATGGATTTGCTCGATACTGATTTTATCTGAATTATAAACCAATTTTAGTTCTTTAGTATCGATGTTCCATTCTGCTGATTTAATACCAGGAGCATCTAATGCTTCTTCAATACGTTCTTTACAAGCGGTACAGTTTCCAAAAACTTTAATAGTTGTTTTGATTACACCAGTTTGAGCACTGATTTGTATTCCTGAAAGTATCAGGATTAATAATAAGATTTTTTTCATTTTTATTAGGGTTTACTCAATTTTGAGTTAGTTAAAAATTCTTGGTCTGTTAATGTTTTCATAAAGGCAATCAAGTCGGTTTTTTCTTGTTGATTCAAGTTAAGTCCTTTGACAATAAGTTCCATGTTTTCATCAAGATTTGGGGAATTTTTAACAATTCCTTCGTTGTAAAAATCAACAACTTCTTCTAAAGTTTTAAAGCGACTATCATGCATGTATGGTGCAGTAACTTCAATGTTTCTTAAAGTAGGAACCTTGAATTTCCCATCATCTTTTGCAATATTTGTTACTTTGCCAAATCCTTTGTCTTTGAAGTTTAAATCTAATCCATTGTTACGCAAAGCATCATCGGTTAACAAAACATCGGAATGACAATGGTTACAATCGGCTTTACCAAAGAACATAGCTTGTCCTCTTTTTTCTGATTCATTAAAAACAGAAGTATCTCCTTCGAAATAGAATTTATCGAATTTGCTATTGAATGAAATCATGGTTCTTTCGAATTGTGCAATTGCTTTCACTACAAGGTTCGAATCGATGTTTTTGGTTCCAAATGCCTTGAAAAACAAATTGGGATATTCGGCATCATTTTGTAATCGGTTCACAACAGTTGGCCAAGTATTTCTCATTTCAATCGGATTGGTTACTGGGTCATGAGCTTGTCCTTCTAATGTTACACGTCTGCCATCCCAGAATAAATATTTCGACCAAGCCAAATTGATAATTTGCATCGCATTTCTATCACCCAAAGCACCATTGGTGCCAACACTAAATGCTGCGGAATCCGTAAAACCATTACTTTGTTGATGGCAGCTTGCACAACTTTGTGTTTGATTATCGCTCAGTTTCGAATCATAAAATAATTTCCTACCTAAAGTAATACCTTCAACAGTAGTGGGATTATCAACGGGTATAGGCATTTTGCCCAAATAAATATCAACCCAAGATGGATAAGTTATAGCAAATGGAGTTGGTTGAAAAACATCAGTAATTTGATTGCTGCTTTCCTTTTTTGTGCAGGCAATCACAACAAGCATGTAAATGCCTGCTGTCAACAAAAACTTCTTCATACAATTAATCTTTGATAATTCTATGTATGCTAAAGTTTCCGTTTGAGTACATCAGTTTTACAAAAAAGAAGCCTTTTTCCAAACTAGAAACATCTAATGCAGCAGATTTTCCAATTAAATTTTGAGTACTGATTTCTTGACCGTTTTGGTTGTAAATAATGGCTTCATTCAATTCAAATTTACTTTCTATTTGAATTGATTTTGTTGCAGGATTAGGAAATATCTTAGCTAAATTTTCTCTGTAAGTTTCTAATCCTGTTAAGCCTGCAAGTGAATTGTTTATTGCAGTTGTGATTTTAGAATTTTCAACAAGAGAATATCCTTGCTTTTTATAATAAACAGAACGGTCTTTTGGTCCTACCACAACAATAGTAGGCATGCCCATACCACCGTAATATTCTACTTCATCGTTTCCTTTGATTAAAATTTGGTGAGTAAATCCATTAGCAGATTTCCATGATTGCATACCTTCGCAGGTATACGAATTTGAATATGCAATTTGTAAGATTTTTACTTTACCAGGGTGTGAAGTTTTAAATGGCTCCACCAAAGATGATAAACCTTTACCTGCAGTAATGCAAGGTTGGCAATTAGGAATCATCACATATTCCAAAACAACGGTATAGCCTGAATCTAATAAAGCATAAAGATGTACTGGGTTTCCATCACAATCATTGCGTGAGAAATCCATGGCTGTAGTTTGAGCCTGAGATGCGAAAAATGAAAATATAGATAAAATAGAAACGATAAGTTTTTTCATAATAAGTTTTTAAAATTTTGAATGATTGATTGGGTTCTTTGAACTCCATAAATGAGAATTGAGAAAAAGCTCAGAAATAGAGCACAATCAAAATCCTAAATTCTAAAAACAGCTAATAAAGCACAATCTGGCGAAATTCGTTTTCGCAGAAATTGATGTTTTATTTGAGAAAAAGGGGAGGGGAATGGAATTTGGTTTAAATTGAATGAAGTAGGAATTGCAAAATATGCCAATTCAGAAGCAAAATGTTTGATTTGAATTTCTGAAATTAGGGCAGGATTGCTGTTTTGGGTCTTAAAAACAACATCTTCGCAACAATCCATTGAGCTCATATCGGCGCAATCGCAGGGTTCGGTTTCGTGTTCTCCAAATCCAAATTGAGTTAAAACATCACCACAAAAGTGCAGATTTGCTTTTAGGTTACTTGAAGTACCTAGGAGCAAAAAAAGCATAAATATGGATAAAAGTTTTTTCATTGAAAGATTCAAAATTACATAATTTTTATGGGAATAGCTCTTATTTTTAAAATTGTTTAACATTATTAAATGGCTATTTACAGAGGTTTTCAGTGAATATTTAGCAAATAATCAAGGTTTTGCAGTTTCTTAACATTAAAAGTCTTAGATTTGCAGGCTTTTTAAAAAATCATGCAGAACATAAGAAATATTGCCATTATTGCACACGTTGACCATGGAAAAACAACCTTAGTCGACAAAATCATTCACCAAACTCAACTTTTTCGTGAAAACCAGGAAAAAGGCGACTTAATCCTCGATAACAACGATTTAGAGCGTGAAAGAGGGATTACAATTTTGGCGAAAAACATCTCAGTTAATTACAAAGGAACAAAAATCAACATTATTGATACTCCTGGTCACAGTGACTTTGGAGGCGAGGTAGAAAGGGTTTTAAACATGGCCGATGGCGTTTTGCTATTGGTAGATGCTTTTGAAGGTCCGATGCCTCAAACTCGTTTTGTATTACAAAAAGCTTTGGCTTTAGGTAAAAAACCAATTGTAGTAATTAACAAAGTAGACAAACCAAATTGCAGACCTGATGAAGTTCATGATGCAGTATTTGATTTGTTTTTCAATTTAGAAGCTACAGAAGAACAATTAGATTTCCATACCATGTACGGAAGTTCTAAAATGGGTTGGATGGGAAGAGATTGGAGAAATCCAACTACAGATTTCACCTCATTATTAGATGATATTATTTCAGGTATTCCTGCTCCTATAGTTAAAGAAGGTTCTTTACAAATGCAGATTACCTCTTTAGATTTCTCAACTTTTACCGGACGTATTGCTATTGGTAGAATTTTAAGAGGAAGTATCAGAGTAAACCAACCTGTAAGTATTGTTAAAAGAGATGGTTCAATTCAAAAATCAAGAATCAAAGAACTTTATACTTTCGAAGGTTTAGGTAAAATGAAAGTAGAAGAAGTTGGAGCAGGTGATATTTGTGCTGTAATGGGTATTGATGGTTTTGAAATTGGTGATACCATTGCTGATTTTGAAAATCCTGAAGGTTTAATTCCTATTAAAATCGATGAACCTACTATGAACATGATGTTTATGATTAACAATTCTCCATTCTTTGGTAAAGAAGGGAAATTTGTAACATCACGTCACTTACGTGATCGTTTGTTCAAAGAATTAGAAAAGAATTTGGCTTTACGTGTTGAAGAAACTGATTCAGCAGATTCATATTTAGTATTTGGACGTGGTATTCTTCATTTATCTGTTTTGATTGAAACAATGAGACGTGAAGGATATGAATTACAAGTTGGACAACCACAAGTAATTCTTAAAGAAATAAATGGTCAGAAATGTGAGCCAATTGAAATCTTAACTGTAAACGTTCCTGAAGAATACGCTGGTAAAGTAATTGAATATGTAAGTCAGCGTAAAGGTGACATGTTAATTATGGAACCAAAAGGAGATTTGATTCATTTAGAATTTGAAATTCCTTCACGTGGTATTATTGGATTAAGAAACAATATATTGACAGCAACTGCAGGTGAAGCTATTATGGCTCATCGTTTCAAAGCATTTGAGCCTTGGAGAGGTACAATTCCTAATAGAGGTGCAGGTGTTATGATTTCTGGTGAACTAGGAAAAGCTATTGCTTATTCAATTGATAAATTACAGGATAGAGGAAGTTTCTTTATTGAATCAGGTGAAAACATTTACATGGGTCAGATTATTGGTGAAACCAATCGCCAAGATGACTTAGTTGTAAACGTTACCAAAGAAAAGAAATTAACGAATATGCGTGCATCAGGTACTGATGATAAAGCACGTATGACACCAAAAATTAATTTCTCATTAGAAGAATGTATGGAATACATTCAAGATGATGAGTTGGTTGAAATCACACCACAATCATTACGTTTAAGAAAAATTCATTTGAACGAAAACGATAGAAAACGTTTCAAAAACTCAATGGCATCAGCATAAAGAGAGTTGCAGAATAAACTTTTTTCTCTGTTTATTTTATGATGTTAAATTTACTAAAAAAGGCCTCATGACTCAAATCATGGGGCCTTTTTGTGTAATTATCTTTGTATACTAAATCCATTATTCATGAACTTTTGGGTTCAGTATAAAGGAGGATTTAAGGTTGAAATATAGAGTTGAAATAAATGTAAAATTTCTTCCTTTATTGTACTCCAAATTCATATTTATGTCCTTTATGTCCTATTGTCCTTAGAATAACAGAATACTTGTTGGCCTATAAATAAATCAAAAACAGGCTTTAGAGAAATTCAACGGCTATTTGTAAACACTTTTTTTCCTAACAACAAACAAATCTCAGGTTTTCTAATGACCTGTATCATTTATTTGTTTTGCACATGGGATTATCTTTGAATAGTAAATTTTAAGGCCATGAAAAAAGATATTAGAGTTAAACACATTATGACAATGGAGCTTGTGGTTGGAAATGTAAACAACAAGTTTTCTCAGGTCCTTGATTTCTTTTGTAAATTCAAAATTGCACATCTTCCTATAGTGGAAGAAAATAATAAGTTATTGGGTATAATCAGTGTGAATGATGCTTTGAATTATATGCACGAAAAATTAGGAGCAGGCAATTCACTTAGTTATGAATCTTTAGATGCTGATTTTAAAATGGAAGAACTTATGACCCCAGAGCCCTATTTTATTTCAGCTGAAGCCACTGTTGAAGAAGCATTGGAGCGTTTAGACAAAGGTAAGTTTCAAGCATTACCAGTTGTTGAAAATGAGATTATTGTTGGAATTATTACCAACAAAGATTTAGTGAAAGCATTTTCCTATGAAGTTAATCCGGTTGAGACTAGGTCTACTTATTCCATAGAAACCTCTGGTTTCGGAATTTAGAAAAGGGCTTGCTGAAAAAGGCAGAAACAGGTCAGATTTTAGACGCTGCCAAAATAGATGTATATACAATACTTCAATTTGGCAGCAACGACAAAGATGACCTTGTTTCTGACTTTATATAAATTGAATACGAATTATTTAATTGAATGAGATTAAACACCAATTCAATTAAATCAAATGAGTATGATTTATGATTTCAGCTTGCCCTTGATGCTCTCCAGGATGGGGTTCAAATGCAGGGAGTGATGGCCCTGCCTTGGTTTAGCGCCGTGGCTGATTACCACGGCGTTTTTATGTTTAAAACTGGTTCAATTCTTTTTTACAGCTTTTACTTCTTACAATAACAATCTTAGTATTTTGCGAACTATGGTTGATTTGTCGAATTGTTACCTCGAAAATGTTTCTTTACACCGTGTAGGAAACCAAAATAACGGAGATTCTCTAGAATTGTCGAAAACCGAAGTCGATTTAGATGACCCTGAATTGAAGGTTCTCTTGCATAAATTTTTCTTGGGTTCATTTAATGTGTCTGAATGGTATCAGTTTCATTTTTCGAATGGTGATTTAAGCCTGAATCCGGTTTATAAATTTGCCAAAGAAATATTCTACGAGCAAAGTTCCTTTCACTTAACAAGTATCCATCTTGCACAGCATTTATTCGAAAAATCAGTACATCCGCAAATCAAAGCAGGTGATTTTTTTGTGGCTCGTTTTTCTGAAATTATTTTTGAAGGTAGAGCTGTTCAAGGAATCGGTTTATTTAAATCAGAACAAAAACAATCATTCATCAAAACCTCAGAAGTTAAAGGTGGATTTACCTTGAATTATGATGAAGGTATTACACCTGAAAAATTAGATAAAGGTTGTTTAATTGTTGATTTGGAGGAAGAATCAGGATTCAAAGTTTTGATATTGGATAAGTCGAACCGATCAGGAGAAGCACGTTATTGGAGAGATGATTTTTTAATGGTTCAACCTAAAAAAGATGAATACCATTTCACTAAAGAGTTTCTTACACTTACCAAAGATTATGTTTCCAATCAACTTGATAAAGAATTTGAAGTCACCAAAGCCGACCAAATTGATTTGTTAAATCGTTCCGTTGATTTTTTCAAAAAGAAAGAAAAGTTTGTTAAAGAAGAATTTGAATCGGAGGTGCTACAAGACCAAGGACTGATCACTTCATTCAGAACCTTTGATGATGCGTATAGAGAAAGTAAGGAAATGGATGCATTTACTGAATTTGAAATCTCATCAGTAGCAGTAAAAAAGCAATCCAAAGTTTTCAAAAGCATCCTCAAACTCGACAAAAACTTCCACATCTACATCCATGGAGATAAAAGCTTAATCGAAAGGGGAGTAGATGCCGATGGAAGGAAGTTTTATAAGATTTACTTTACGGAGGAAAGCTCGTAGGAAGCCGAAAGGCTTCCTGCTTCTGGCTCCTTGCACCTGGCGACTGGCAAAATTGCTTTTGGAACCAACATCTTATATCCAAAGAAGTTTTTGCGGCTTCTGGCTCCTAGCAACTGGCCACTAGCTTAGATGTAAAAGCCTAAATTACGTTGACCGCTTTTAAGCCAACTTTTTAATATTGTTTACCAAAAATACATCTTGAGC
>JBIMKP010000051.1:0-23747 GCA_051861545.1 Bacteroidia bacterium
CTTTAACAAAATGCATTCGGTATAATTTGGCAGCGCCTAAAATCTGACCTGTTTCTGTCTTTTTCAGCAGGCCCTAAATAACATGGAAAAATGTTTTGACTTTAAAAATTGAACTCAATTTTTAAATGTTAAAGCCTAAAATAGGTTTACTTGTTTTAAGCCAAATTTTTATATTGTTTACCAAAAATACATCTTGAACTTTTGGTTTTGTTTGCCTTTATGTCGCTTCAATTGCCCGCGAAATTCGTTTGCAAATTGCATCGCTTAATTGATTTCTATTATTCATTAACACTTGATAGGTGACAATCGTTAGAGAAATTGGTTCACATTATTGTTTCTTGTCATTCTATAGGCCTGAAGGGACGCAATATGTCAGAAAATACAGTCCACGGCCAAACCCAAGCCCTGAAAGGGTGTAATTCGTTAGAAAATCGTCCATCCCAACTAAATCCTAGCGCTGAAAGTGCGCAATATGTCAGAAAATACAGTCCACGACCAAACCCAAGCCCTGAAGGAGCGTAATTCGTTAGGAAATTGTTCATCCCAACATAATCATAGCGTGATAGTGCAAAATTCGTTAGAAAATCGTCCATCTCAATAAAAACCTAGCGCTGAAAGTGCGTAATATGTCAGAACGTTCCTCCACGACCAACCCAAGCCCTGAAAGGGTGTAATACATTCTAAACGAAATCTTTCATCAATTTGTGGAATTTTGGTTTGAAGAGCTTTCTACTGGAACCCATGCCACATGTAACAACCAATATTGCTTTGCGTGAAGGAAAGCAGTGGATACCCCTGATTTTGCAGGCGCTATGGCTGTGCGATACAAGAAGCGACCGGCAGGAAGCTCTCTTGTGCGCTACAGACATGCAGACTGCAAATGAAGGGTAGGAGCGGATTGCCTGCTCTGTTTGCCTGATGCAATTTTTATTGATAAACCGAAAATTTGTGGCAAACAGACACGCCCAAAAAAAGAAAACTTTCTTATAATTTGAAATTTTATTGGTCTAATTTTTTTGGATTTTAGATTGAAAACAATTGCATGAGTTTCAAGAATTCTTCTTTTTTATCTTGTGAAATTGGAACCTGAATTGTTTTGTCTAAAACGATAGTTCCGCCGTCTGTTTTAATGAAATCGGTTACTTTTTTTATGTTGATTAAGTAAGATTTGTGGCACCTGAAAAAGCTGTTAATATTAAATAGGTTTTCTTCATAAAAGCCAAGATTTTTACTTGAAAGTAATTCGCCATGTGTGTAGTGAAATATTCTTGAATATGCTCCTTCTGCTTTTAAATAAACTACTTCGTCAACCGGAATATAATGAATACTAGTAGCAGTTGATACCGCAAGTACTTTGGGTTTTTCTACCTGAAGATTGTTTTTAAGTACATTTAACTGTTGTTTTTCATCGCTACTAGCGAAATATTTTTCGACTGCTCTAGCAAGTTCTTTTCTGTCGATGGGTTTTAGAAGATAATCAATTGCAGAAAGTCGGAAGGCTTGCAAAGCATATTGGTTATAAGCGGTAGTGAAAATTATACGAAAATTCACTTCATCTTCATCGAAAAAATCAACAAGTTCTAGTCCATTATGACCTGGCATTTCAATGTCTAAAAAAACAAGATTTGGTTGGTGTTTTTTTATTGCGCGAACACCAGAAGGAAGGTCTGAGCATAAAGCCGCAATTTGTATATCTGGATGATATGTCTCTAGCATTCCTTTGAGCAAGTTTTGCGCCATATTTTCATCATCGATGATGATTGCTGTGGTTTTCATTTATAAAAGGGGGATTCTAATTATTACACGGGTTCCTAATGACATTCCAGTTTCAGTTTTTTTATCGACATACTCCACCAATACTTTTTTAATAAGACCTCTATTTAAGATATTAAGTCGTTTTTCGGTTGCAGAAGTTGAAAAGCTTTGGTGTTTACTTTCTTTTATTTTATTGAGTTCACCAGCTTTTTTACGTCCAATTCCATTATCATCTACTATTACCTGAAGGTATTCGTTTTGTTCGGAGAATTCGATGTTTAACATTCTGTTTTGAATAAGATGCATAAGTCCATGTTTGATGGCATTTTCGACATAAGGTTGCACAATCATAGATGGTATTTTAATTAATTCAAGGTCTTTAACTAAACATTTTATTTTAAAATCGAATTGTTCTGAAAACCTCATTTTTTCTAATTCAAGATACATTTGAAGCGATTCAAGTTCATTTTCAAGACTTACCGTTTCTTTATCAGAACCATCGAGAATTATTCGTGTTAATCGGGCAAATTTATTCAAATAATCGATTGCATTTTCTGGGTCTTTTTGAAAAATATAAGCTTGAATTGTATTTAGAGCATTGTAAAAAAAGTGAGGATTCATTTGTGCTCTAATGGATGATAATCTTGAATGGTTTAATTCTTTTTCAAGTGTCAATCTTTGCGTTACAAGTTGGTTTCTTTCTTGCATAGATTTTAATCGATTGGCATAATACCAATACATAAATAGCAGAGCAGAAGAGGCAATTAAAAGTATGAACCAATATTGCAACCAAATGGGTTTATTGATTTTGAAAATTACTTTTTTATCAAGCCATTCATGGTTTCCGGTTTTAAAAACAATTTGATAATCTCCAGGATTTAAAGCTTCTAAATGCAATTCTCTGGTTTCATTTTCTAGTCGAATCCAAGCTCCATTATTTATATTATATTCTATAGAATTTGCATCATCACCTGTTCCTGGAAACCATAAAAATTTGATATCTAATGTGTTTTTATTCCAGTCTAATTGGAAAGGTTCTGTTTGCTTTATTAAGTTAGTTCCATTGTTGATGGCATAAATATTAAACCAGCTGTTTCGTTTGGGGTCTTTGGTATTTAGGTTTTTTTTCAACCAGCCATTATTAGAAAGTAGAAATAGGTTATTGTTAATATATTCTGCATCTAGAAGTTGGATATTAAAGCTATTGAGTTTTACTTCTCCTATTGGATTTAATGTTGTTGTGTTGAGGATAGTGCAGCCAAATTCCTCTAATAAAATTATTCCATTTTTTGAGGCTTTGATTGAAAATATGGTTTCTTTTCTTTCTAATTTTTGAACGACATATTCAGTAGAATTTTGAATTTGTTTGATAAGAAAGAGTTCCCCACGTTGACTTAAGCCCCATATTTCATTGTTAATTACAATAAGTTTTTGTAGGAAAAGTTTCTTTTCTTTAAATAAAATTTCACCTTCATTTTTTAAACTTTTGAAAAATAATCCTCTATTAGTTGCCATCATCAAAACAGAACCATTGTTTATGGATTGAACAGATTTGACTCTTGCATATTTTATGATATAAATATAGTTAGAATTGTTTTTGTTGTTTAGATTGAAAAAATCATCCCAAATAGATTTAACTTTTGTTTCAATTGGCGATTTAATTAAGAGACAACTATTACTTGTTCCGATTAGGTAATATTTTTGGTCGATTTTTGTAAAATCTTTTTGGGAAAAATTATTACTTATGATTGTTTTGCCTGTTTTTAAATCGATAACATGTGAGTATTTTGAGCTGGTAAAAAGGAGTTGATTAGGTTCATCGTATTCCAAAGAAATAAACGGAATAGAATCGGGGTCTTGATAGATTTGTTTTAATATTTTTAAGTTGAAATCTAGTAGATAAACCTCGCCGTTTGCACCAGAAGCTATAAATCCAGTGGAAGTTGATTTGATGGTTTTAAATGATTTTTCTTTTGGAAAGTTAATGATTTGTTTCTGAGTATCGGGGATTTTTAACAAGCCTAAACCATTGGTCCCAATCCAAATTGAGCCAGATTTATCTATTGCTATTGATAGGATATTTAATCCAGGAAACCAATGTTCTTTTTCTATCCATTTATTGTCATTTTCAATAAAAGTATAAATACCATTAGTAGATAAAATATATAAGGTATTGTTGTGTACATACAATTTATTGATAAGTCCGCTTTTAAGACTAATTGAATGAGAGAATTGAATATTGTTTTTGAATGTATAGAAGGTAGAATTCTCATTAAATTTTGAGCAAATAAAAATTTGATTTTGGCTCACATGAATTCTAGCAGTAATATCTTTTGGCGTGGTATTTAGAATAAGTTTTGTAACTCTTTCAGAGGAATCGATAATGATAATTGTATTCTTATTAGTCATGAAGATTTTGTTTCCGCGAGAATCAACATCATGAATATTTTCGTTTGGGATATTTAATTGTTTGATTTCTTGAAGAGTTTTTAAAGAGAGAATCTTCTGTTTGTTTTTATAATGATAAAAAAGGCGCTCTGAATCTTGAGCAATAGGGTAAAATGCAATTGGGTTTTGATTGGGCAGTGTTTTTAATGAATCATTTTCTACATAAAAGAGAAAGCCATCAAAATTTTCATACCAAATTCTACCAAATTTGTCTTCTTTTAAGCTACTTCCTGCTAAAGAGTTTTGTTCATTTGATTGATAGGGTTTGAAATTTTGACCATCAAATCTATAAATACCGTATTCAGTAGCTAACCAAACAAATCCGTTTTTGTCGAGAATAATATCATAAATATTAAGGTTGGGTAAGCCCTTATTTTTACCATAGTTGATTGAAAGTGGAGTATGGTTTGCGAAAATTTTAATTGGGATACTAAAAAGTAAAATGAAGCATAATGCTTTACCAATTGAAATAAATATAAAGTTAAAAGGTAAATTTAGCTTACGACTCATTATGATTTTGTTGAGATTGTAAATATATAAGATTAGGTAAAATATTTAGAATAGGTTTAATGAAAGTGTTTGTTTGTTTAACAAACAGCAGTTTTAATTATAGGAACGCTAAAACAAGCCATAAAATAAGGTATTTGGCCTTTTATTAATTGGGATGATGCTTTGGTTAAAAAAGTTTCGGCTAAAATAAATTCAAGGAAAAGGAAAAATTAATTCAGCTCAATTTCGAATCATAATCAAAATTAAAAAATGATGAAGTCGAAATTTTTTTGGATGCTAATATTTAGCTGTTTTCTATCGCCATTGTGGGGACAGGTTAATTTAGTTGAATTGAAGCAAAATGGGGAATCTGTTTATTTGTCTTTTTCTGATATTTCTAAGCCTGGTATAATAAATTGTTCAGTTCCAAACATAGGTTCTGTGCAATGTTTGGGTGTTTCAAATTGTAAGGAATGTGAAGAATTGGCAATGGGTTCAAATAGGGCATATGCAATTCAGCAAGGTAAAAAGTTTTTAATTGGAGATTTGCCAAAAGGAGCAAAAATTACAGAATCAATGTATTTGATTCCAATTTCTATGAAAGAAAAACTTGTAAAATGTAATTGTAAAGAAAAGAGTATTTATTCAAATTTTGCCGGAGATTGTGAAAGTGCTTGTCAAATTGCGATGGGAGGGAAAGAGCCTGTTGGATATCCAATTGATACTGTTTATCAAGGAGCCAATGGCGCTGGAACAAGAGATGCCGTTCCAAGAGCAAGAGGAAGACCTGGATTGCGACATGAAACAGCACCTAAACCAGATAAAGAAAATACGCTTGCTAATGCACAAAATTCTGTAACAACTGGAAAAGTTATTGATACTGCTAATTCAATAACCCAAGGAAAACCTTCATTAATAGGATTGGAGCAAGAAGGAATACATACCACAACATACAATGCTAAAAAATCAGGAAGTGGTTCAAGCAATAAACCAAAACAAGAAACCACAACTTTGGGTGAAATTTCTGCATTAGCTCCATTAAAGAAAACAGGAACACCAGAGGGAGAAGTAGATACAACAAATCAAAGTGCCCAAAAATTGGTAGAAGTAAAAACCTTAGGAGACCTAGTTTCATACAGACAAACAAATGAAAAGGATTCTCCTGATAGTTTAACATCTTCAAAACTTAAGGTTCCACCTTCTGTAAGAGGAGTTGTTATTGATAAAAAACTATTTGTAAAATCTAATAAGAATGAAGTGATTATTGATGCAAAAGAAAATACACTTGCTAATGCACAAAATTCTGTAACAACTGGAAAAGGTATTGATACCGGTAATTCTGTAACCCAAGGAAAACCATCATTAATAGGCTTGGAACAAGATGGTATACATACCACAACATACAATGCTAAAAAATCAGGAAGTGGTTCAAGCAATAAACCAAAACAAGAAACCACAACTTTAGGGGAGATTTCGGCTTTAGGAAGTAAAACCGGAACACCAGAGGGCGAGGTTGATACTATTTATCAAGGAGCCAATGGCGCAGGAACAAGAGCAGCAGTTCCGAGTGCAAGAGGTAGACCAGGTTTACGTAGTGAAACAGCACCTAAACCAGATAAAGAAAATACGCTCGCAAATACACAAATTGCTGTAACAACAGGAAAAGGTATTGATACCGGTAATTCTGTTACCCAAGGAAAACCATCATTAATAGGATTGGAGCAAGATGGTATACATACCACAATATATGCAGCAAAAGGAAAAGGCGGTGGAAGCAATAAACCAAAACAAAAGACAACTACTTTGGGTGAGATTTCGGCTTTGGGAAGTACAACAGGAACACCAGAGGGAGAAGTAGATACTATTTATCAAGGAGCCAATGGCGCAGGTACAAGAGCAGCTGTTCCGAGTGCAAGAGGTAGACCAGGTTTACGCAGTGAAACAGCACCTAAGCCAGCTAAAGAAAATACGCTTGTTAATACACAAAATTCTGCAACAACTGGAAAAGGTATTGATACTGGTAATTCTTTAACTCAAGGAAAACCATCATTAATAGGATTGGAGCAAGAAGGTATACATACCACAACATATGCAGCAAAAGGTGGTGGAAGCAATAAACCAAAACAAGAAACCACTACTTTGGGTGAGATTTCGGCTTTAGGAAGTAAAACCGGAACACCAGAGGGAGAAGTTGATACCATTTATCAGGGAGCCAATGGCGCTGGTACAAGAGATGCAGTTCCAAGAGCAAGAGGTAGACCCGGTTTACGACATGAAACAGCACCTAAACCAGATAAAGAAAATACACTTATTAATACACAAAATTCTGTAACAACAGGAAAAGGTATTGATACTGGTAATTCAATAACCCAAGGAAAACCATCATTAATAGGATTGGAGCAAGAAGGTATTCATACCACAACATATAAAGCAAAAGGTTCTGGAAGCAATAAACCAAAACAAGAGACAACTACTTTGGGTGAAATTTCGGCTAAACAATCTGGTGGTGGTAATAAACCAAAACAAGAAACCACAACTTTGGGAGATATTTCGGCTAGACAATCTGGTGGTGGTAATGTGCCAAAACCAAAAGCAGAAACCAAACCTTTAGGCGATATTTCTGCAGTAGCCGAACTTAAAACTACTGGAGCGGGAAATGCTAATGAATTTTTAGGAATTCAGGCTACTCAAAGAAGTGTAAATGTTGAAGAATCATATAAGGCTTTAATTTCAAGTTCAGGAAAAACATCAATTATTCCTTTGTATCAGCTAAAAGCAGGAGATCCTGGATTTTATAAAGAGAGTTTTTGGCCTAAGATGTATTTGGCTTCCGATACAACTTATATTGCTTCTAACAATAAGGTATCTGTTTTAACTCAAAAATCTGTGCTTTATTTTCATGTTCAGTTTTTATCAGGTAATAAACAAGCTGTAAATGAAATATGCTTTCCTGTTCAAATTGATGCAATTTCAAAAACACAAGGTGCAGCTTATTTATTGAATACTATGCTTGAGATAAAAAATATGGTTTTACAGTCTGAGGAATTAAAGGGTAAATCTGTTGAAACAAAAACATACGTTTCTGAATACCCAAAACCATACTCCCTTGTAATGCCTTATCTAACCGAAGAAGGACAACTATTTATGGTTTCATCAGAGTCTGGAGTTGCTCTTTCATTTTTATCACCCAAAATTTCAATGGTTTTACAGAAATCTATTTTAAATGGATTTAAACAAACCTATAAACCATAAAAATATGAATATGAAAAATATTATAACATTACTTATTTTGTTTTTTTTTAAAACAAATTTATCTGCTCAATTATCTGTTCAAGTTGTTATTCCAAATCTACCTTCTCGTGTTTCTGAACTATTTGAACAATCAGATAAAATTCAAATTATGGTCACCAATACCAGCGCTACTGTTCAAAAATTTAGGGTAAGCGGAAAGGTAAGTATCGACAATGCGCCAATAGCAAATGTTTTACCATCTCAAAGTCCGGTTGAAACTGTTGAACCTGGCCAAACACGTACTTATAATTTAAACGATTTAGCAGTTTTTCAAAATAGTATCGATTATCAAAGTCCTGTAGTTATAGATATTCTTCGCTCAGGTTATATGCCTGCTGGATATTTAAACTGGTGTTTTACATTACATGATGCAGATAATCCTACCAACTTACTTAGCCAAGAACAATGTCGTGGTAATAGAATGACAACTTATCAATCGCCAGTGGCTTTATATCCAGATAACAAAGCTATATTAGAGCAAGTTGGCATAAATATGTTTCGTTGGTCTCCAGTAAGTCCTGCTTTTCCTGGAATATTAAATTATGAATTATTAGTTTATGAAGTGCAACCTGGCCAAGATGCTGTTCAAGCATTAAGATCAAACCAACCTGTCTGGACAGCCAGAACACCTGCTACACAATTAAACTGGCCTTTTGAGGTTCCGCGTGAGCCAGGGAATTATGTATGGATTGTTCGTGCTTTAGATTCAGATGATAAGTCGGTTGGTTCTTCAGAAACCACAACAGAGCCGCGTATATTTAGTATTCCTGCAAGCCAATCAGGTACGATGGTAAATCAACAAACAAGAATTCCAGAATTACCTTTTATACAAATGCAGATAAAAACTAAAGGAGGTTCAACTGTTATTAAAAATCTAATTTTCCCTAGCAATAATTTAGAAGCTGTTCAAAATCTTTTTGATAATAGTGATCAATCAGCAAGGTATGAAATTAGTCTAATTCAGGTCCCTTTAGTTTCAAATGTCAATGGAGATAAAGCAATGCCTGTTTTTAATGCTTTAGGTGATTTAATTACTGTAACAAATGCCGATGGTCCTGTTTTAAGTTTTAAAAATAACATCTCAAATTCACAATGGGTTGGTACAAAATCAGGCCCTATGTTTATTTGGAGAAATAGTGGTATAGCAACAGGAAAAGAACAAGTTAACTTGGCTTTAGATAGAGTACGCAGATTAGCTGATGCTTGTAAAGGATTACAAAGCTTCCTTACGTTTTAAAAAGGTTTTATGAGAATTGCTATTGTTTGTATCATTCTATTGTTCATTTCACATTTTGCAATTGCAGAGGATAAAAAGCCAAAAAGTCCTTTTAGAGTTGAAGGTTCAATAGGAATGGCTCACGATTATTACTCTATAGAAAGCTCTGGTTTGTCGTCGATAAGGGCAAGACGACCAGAGCACCTCTCTAGATTTCAGTTGTATACTCGATTTTCTAAGGGTAAAGTTTCTTTGCCATTTGAAATTAGTTTTAATACCCAAAGTGGCATCGTTTCAAGTACTACCGAAGGTTATAAAGAAGCTTATTCAATAGTTTCTTCATGGAAATCTTTTGATGATGTTTTAAGGTTTGTTTCAAATCCTGTAAATAGAATTGGGTTTTCTCCACAATTCGGAAAATTTAGGTTTAGATTAGGAACTTCAAATCCTTATTTCTCTGAATTAACACAAGGTAATATTTCTCAATTCGGAGCGGGATTAGATTATACAGGAAAAAGAATGTTCTTTAGTTTGGGTTATGGAATTAGTCAGCCTGGACAAGCAAAAGATACATTATTGGGAATAGCAGGAACATATAGAAGAGAGCAAGCTTCATTTAGGTTTGGATTAGGAAAACAAGAAGCTTCATTTTTTGCTATTAATGTAACTGGCAGTAATGATTTTGCTTTGTCTGGCTTAATTCCAGATTCTAGTCAGAAAGCCCAACAAGGAATTGCATCATCTTTACAATGGAAAATACAATTAGGAAGGGTATTTTTTTGGGAGAATGAAGCTGCTTTTAGTTTGTTTAATGAGGATAAAAATGCCACAGCTTTTAATGCGGCAGATTTGGGTTTACCAGAATTGCCAAATGAAATTAAGTTAACTACAGGAACCCGCGCCGATATTGCTGGTTCAACTTCAATTGGTTTAGAATTAGGTGCCTCAAGAATTTCAGCAAAAGCATTGTATGTAGGTGCTGGTTATCGTTCATTGGCATATCCTTTTATGCAAGCCGATAGAATGGAATTAACTATCAATCCTAGACTAAATCTCTTTAAAAATAATTTGGTTTTAAGTGGGTCTTTCGGACAAAGAGTTAATAATTTAAGCGGAACTAAAGCAGTTCCTATGAATCAGTTAATTGTTCAGTCGAATATCAATATCCGTTTTACAAATTGGTTTTCTTTAAGTGGTGGATATGGTAACTTTGGAACAAGAAGTGGTGTTTTAAATGATAGTTTTAGAATAGAAAATATTGCCCAAAATTTTCAAATTGCTCCACTTTTTACTTGGCAAAGAAAAAAAGGGATTCACAATTTCTTGTTTTCAGCCAATAAAGATGAGTTTCAGGATTTGAATATTCTAACAGGTTCTATAGGTAATAACCAAAGTGAGATTTTTCTGATTTCATGGAACAGAAATCCAAGTGTTGGTGCGTTTTCTTATGGACTTTCCTATAATAGATTTAAGTTTTCATCGGCATTTGCTGCTTTAAACAATGAAAGTTACCAAGCCAATTTAGGTGCTAGAATTTTTAAAAGGCGATTGAATTTAAGTTCAGGTATTGGCCGTTTAATTAATATCGCCGACATAAAGAATTCTGCGGATAAACAATGGATTATGAATTTAGGTTTGGATTATAGAAGTAAATCTGGTTTTGGATTTGGTATTAGATGGAATAACAATAACTACGTTTATGGCTCAGCTCGTCCTGATAGTCGTTTTAATGAAAATACTTTGAGAATAAACACTTCATGGCAATTCTAATTTGACAATTTAGCTTACAAGTTAAATCCTATCTTTGTCAAATGTTTTTACTTACTGATTACGCCCATGCAGCTGGTTGTGGTTGCAAAATCGCTCCTGCTACTCTTCACGAAATTTTAGGAAGCAGCAGAAATAGCAAAGAATTTCAACAATTACTTGTTGGAAATTCATCAAATGATGATGCTGCTGTTTGGGATATTGGTAATGGAATGGCTGTGATTAATACAGTCGATTTTTTTATGCCGATTGTTGATGATGCTTTTCAATTTGGAAGAATTGCTGCTGCCAATGCCATTTCGGATGTATATGCAATGGGCGGAAAACCTCTTTTTGCTAATGCAATTTTAGGTTGGCCTGTTGATGTATTACCTGTTGATTTGGCTGCTAGAGTGATGGCTGGTGCTAAAAGTATTTGTGAACAAGCAGGTATTCCAATTGCAGGTGGGCATAGTGTTGATACAAAGGAACCTTTATTTGGACTTTCGGTTTGTGGTTCTGTACAAATCAATCATATCAAAAAAAACAATACTGCTAAAGCTGGAGATTTGTTGTTTCTAACAAAAGCTTTGGGAACAGGAATTGCTGCTACAGCTCAAAAACGTAAATTAAAAGCAGAATTAGCTTTAAATGCAGCAATAGATAGTATGTGTGCCCTAAATTCAATTGGTGCAGAATTGGCAAGTATAAATGGCGTAAATGCCATGACAGACATTACCGGTTTTGGACTAATTGGACATTTAATTGAAATGTGTGAAGGGAGTCAGACATCTGCAAAAATAACTTCATCTAAAATAAAAGCCTTAGATGGCATTGATGAATTGCTTCTCCAAAATTGCATTCCTGATAATACTTATAGAAACTGGAATGCTTATGAAAAAAAGGTTTCAGGTATGGCTGATATGCGTTCCTTTCAATTATTAAATGATCCGCAAACATCAGGAGGATTGCTAATTTCTGTATCACAGGAATCTGCAAATGAGTTGATTGATTTGTTTAATAAAAACGGATTAAGCGATTTTATTGAACCAATTGGAATGATGTTGGAGCAGTCGGATTTTCCGATTTATTTAGAAGCATAAATCGGGTTTTTAAATAGAAATGTAATTGCATTTGACTGTTTGTTTCTTATAACAATTCTGCGAATCTTCTTGATACATTCTATTCTTTGCTAATGATAAAAATCTATCCAATCATTATCTATAAATGAGAAGATTCATTTGTTTCCAATTTCCTAAAATCCCAGAGGGATGACATTATAGTAGTAAACAAAAATGAATGAATTTCCCAGACCTCAAAACGGACGCGAACCTTCGGTTCGCGTCCGTTTTGAGGTCTGGGAGTCTTATTAAATTTACTGGTAAATAAACGGATATTCGTTTTCTGGATTTATTAAAAATACTTCTGGTATTCATGCGGACATTCGTATATCTTTTTTAATGATAAGCCATTTTTATCCTGTGATAGAAGGAAAAATTTGATTAGTTAGTTCGCGTTTTGCTCTTGTTCTGAACTAATTTCAGAATAAAAAGCAAAATGAAAACTTTATTAACAACAGGTTCTTTGTGCCTGCTTCTGTTCAGCTGTGGCCCGGCTGCCGAAGAAAAAGCAAAGGTGGAAGCACAGAGGCTCCAAAATCAGGAACAAGCCGAAATACGAACGGCAGATTCTTTAGCAGCTTCTATTGAATTAAATCCTAACAATCCTCTGCATCAAAATGTTGCTCGAACTGCACGAATTAAAATTGAAGTCAGAGATTGTAAACAAAGCAATTTATTAATTGAAAATTGGATTGCTGAATATGGTGGTTTAATCACCTCTTCTAAACTAAACAATGATGTTATTGAAACAAGCATTCTTCCATTTGACAATGATTCATCGAAGCAATTAAGAAGAATCAGAATTGGACAACATATTCAATTGAAATTGCCTCAATCGCATTTAAATTCATTGCTTAGAAAACTCGATTCTATTGCCGTTTTTGTTGAAGAACGTGAACAAACCGCAGAAAATGTAGGACTGGATTTGTTGGATAAAAAGCTCACCATTACAAGATTAAAGGCTGCTGATTCAAAAGTAATTAAGCCTAAAACAGAGGTTCAGACTTTATTGGCTCAAGATGTATTAATCGACAGAAAAGCCCAAAGTGATGATGCTTTAATTCATGGTTTGAAAATACAGGAAAGGGTTGATTATAACGAGATGCAAATAGAATTATTCGAACAAGAAAAAATCATTCAAAGAATTATTCCTAAAAAGGATTCGATTCGTAATGAACCTAACTTTTTCATGAAAGTTTGGATAGCAATTTTAGATGGATGGAAGATGCTAGAATTTATATTCCTCTTTGTCATTAGAATCTGGAGTTTATTGTTGTTTGGCCTAATAGCATTTGTGCTTTATAAAAGGTTTAAAAACAAAATATAAATTCATTTTTTTTGAAAACCGGGGATTTTTCTCCGGTTTTTTGCTTTTATAAGGCTGAGATTAATCAGATTATAATCCATTTTTTGAAGCTACATTCGATGAATGAAAATCTTTACAGCTCAGCAAATTAGAGATTGGGATGCGGCTACTATTCAGCAGGAACCTATCTCGTCTTTTGAATTAATGAATAGAGCGGCAAATGCTTGTATAGAGCCTATTTTGGAAATTTTTGCAAAGAAAAACTATAGGCAAATTTGTTTGGTTTGTGGCAATGGAAACAATGGTGGAGATGGTTTGGCCATAGCTAGAATTTTGCATGCCAAAGGATTGCCTGTTGAAGTATTTTTACTTTCAGAGAATGGTGCTTATAGTCAGGATTGCGCTAAACAACTAGATAGAATTAAAACTGAGAATTTTTTGCATCCACATTTGATTTCTCATTTCCCTAAAATTACTTTTAATGCTTCAGATTTAATTATTGATGCACTGTTTGGAACAGGAATTAACAGGCCTTTAACAGGATTGGCTTCTTTTACTGTTGAACAAATGAATTTATCGAATGCAGATATTGTTTCAATAGACATGCCTTCTGGTTTACCTGCTGATATTTTTGATGCATCAGAATTAAATCATTTAATAATTACAGAAGCTAAATTTACTTTATCAATTCAAGTTCCTAAGAAATCATTCTTTTTTGCGGAATCTGCAAGATATGTTGGTGAATGGAAACTCATTCCGATAGGCTTATTAGAAGATTATGAAGGCAAAACTGAAACACCATTAAGCTATCAAAATTCAAATACTTTCCCTGAATCTATTCGTTTGCAAAACAAATTTTCTCATAAAGGAACTTATGGACATGCTTGTTTAATTGCAGGCTCATATGGAATGGCAGGAGCTGCAGTTTTATCAGGAAAAGCTGCTCTTCGTTCGGGTTTGGGTTTGTTAAGCATTCATGCTCCATTTAGTTTAAACCACATCCTTCAAATAAGTTTACCGGAGGCCATGTTTCAAGCTGATGAAGATTCAAATGTATTCTCAACTTTACCTGATTTAGCCAAATTTTCAGCTATCGGAATTGGTCCCGGTTTAGGTAAATCTGATATTACAAAAAAAGCACTAATTCAACTGCTTAAAAAGGTAGAAATTCCTGTTGTAATAGATGCAGATGCATTGAATCTTTGTGCTGAATTAATACATGAAAATTCAGCTTTTGCTTTTCCAAAACATGCCGTTTTAACTCCACATCCAAAGGAAATGGAAAGATTGGTGGGACATGCAGCAAATTCATACGATTTATTGAATAAGGCAATTCAGTTTGCACATAAACACCAAGTAGTAATTGTTTTAAAAGGTGCTTATACAAGAATCATTAATTCCGATTATTCTGTCTGTTTTAACACCACAGGAAATTCACTTTTATCAACTGCTGGCAGTGGTGATGTTTTATGTGGAATGATCACATCTTTTTTAGCTCAAGGATTTAATCCAATCTTAGCTGCAAAGTATGCTGTAAATTTACATGGAAGATGCGCAGATAGTTTGAAAGAAAAGGGTAGGAGAGTTGTTATAGCTTCAGATATAATTGAAGAAATTTCGTGTTTAGTTTAACTCAAAATTACCTTTATTCTCTTTTAAGTAATTGAAGTTTTCATTGGCAACAATCAGACATCCATCTAAATCGGCGTAGTCTGTTATTGCTGCCAGATAAAATGCTGATGAAATGCCTAAGGTGCTTTCAACCATACAACCAACCATGGTTTTCATGTTTCGTTTTTTACCTTCCTTAATCAATCTGATTCCATTATAAAACGAACCCGCTTTCATCAATTTTATATTGATTCCATGAAATTGAGTTTCCAATTCATCAAAATCGGGATAATCAATTGCACTTTCATCGGCCATTAAAGGTAAGTTTATTCTTGGTTTTAAATATTTATAGGCATCAGAATTTGATGATGCAATTGGCTGTTCTATGAATTCGATGTTTAAGTTTTCAATAGCTTTAGAAAATTCAATTACTTCATCAGGATTTTGCCAAGCTTCATTGCCATCAATCATCAAAGCTTGTTTGCTAAATTCCCTTATTTTTAAAATATTTTCTAAGGCATTTTCTGCATTTACTTTCACCTTTAAATATTGAAAACGTTCCAATTCATACTCTTCAAAAAAAACTTTCAATTCTGCAATTGGCATGATTGGTAAAGTATAACATGTACTGATTTGCTTTTTTAAAGGAAGACCTAAAAACTCAGGTATGCTCTTTTTACTTTGTCGTGATAAATACATCACATAAGCCGATTCAATTCCGAATTTGAGTGAATTTGGTATTTCTAATAATCGAAGTTTGAGCTCGAATTCTTGATGTGGAATATGAGAAACGGTTTTTAAAAAATCTTTAACACTTTCGAAAGCATGCAAGATTTTTCCTGAGCTTTCTCCATACCTAATATTAGGCGCAATTTCTCCAAGACCTTCATTTTTGCCATCAGTACAAACAATGACAAAATTTTGTTTGAAGTCACTACTGTTTCTGGAAATCTTCCAAGTGTATTTTAACTCTAATTTCAGGGGTTCAATTAGCCAATCCATAAAAGCAATATAAGAATTGCATTTTAAATTTCTAAGCGAATTTTAAGAAATTGTTAATTCTTTGCATCCAAATACTTTTCAAAACGTTTTACTGAAATGCTTTTTTCAATTTCAATTTGATTTTCCATCAAGCCAATTAATTGTTCAGCCATATAAGGTGCCCACATGATTCCTTTTGTGCCTAAGCCATTGAATACAAGCATATTCTTGTTTGATTTATGCTCACCTAAAACAGGAAATCTGTCTTTACTTGCAGGCCTTATTCCTGATAAATGTTCCAAAATTTCGTAATCGCAATTCAATAAAGCATCTAATTTTTCTTTGAGTTCAATTTTGCCTTCTTCATCAGGTTCTGGATTGGTTTTTCCCCATCTATAAGTTGAACCTGCTTTAAAAATCGAATCACCTTGTGGTACCAAATACAAACCTTTTTTCCAGATTTTATTTTGGGGAATATGTTCACATTTCAGTTTAAATACATCACCTTTCGCCGTAACCATTGGTACAAATGAAAAGTAGGGGTTTTTGCTGATTTCAAATCCTTCACAAAACACAATTTTATAGGCATTTATTTCTTTATAAGTAAATGTCTTATCCGTTATTTTAAGTGATGTAAAATCAAATTCTTCTTCAATCAAATTCCCTTGTTCTATCCAGTTATTTCTAAGAGCCGGAAGGAGTTCTTGGGTTTGTAACCAGCCAGTAGTAAGAATTTCAAATGCACCAAATTCATCTTTAAAGCCATTTACTTTTTCTGGTGATGCATTTAAATGTTCCATGAACAATTCATCTTCTGCTTTTATAGAGAAATCATTTTGTTCTTTGATGCTGGCAAAACATTGATAGGTTGGAATTTCAGTTAAGAATTTTTTTGAGAAATAATCTTCCATTTGTCCATACCAGTTTCTTCCACTTTCCAGCATTTCTTTCCATTTCCAAGCCAAAACCATTCGTTTTCCAGAAACTGGATTATACATTCCTGCTGCTACCGAGCTCGAATGAAACTTTTGTTGTTTGTTAATGATACATACAGATTTTCCACTTTGTTGAAGTTGAAAAGCAAGAACAGAACCAGCTATTCCTTGACCAATAATTAAATAATCAAATTGTTTCATCGTTTGGTTTTATTGCCCTTAACATGTGTTTTTTGCCTGGCGGACCATCAATTCGTTTAACAACAAATCCACTTTCTCTCATGGCTCTTTTTACATCACCTTTGGCTGAATAGGTAACCAAAATTCCACCAGGTTTTAATGATTGAAATAGTTTCGAAAATATCTCTACACTCCACATTTCAGCTTGTTTATCGGGAGCGAAGGCATCCATCAGAATCAAATCAAAATATGCTTCAGTACTAAAATTAAATTCTAATAAATCAGCTTTTATTTTCTTTAAATCAAAATAACTATTGATGGATTTTTTTTCTTCCCAAGCGATTTCATGTACAAAACTAAAATTTGAATCTTCTTTTTGATAGGGTTTAAGTTGGTTTATCAAGTTTATATCTATCGGATATTTTTCAATACTCTCAAAGTAGATTTTTTTTTGAAGCATTTGAGCCATTTCAGAGAACAAAACAGCATTTAATCCTGTTCCAAATCCTACTTCAAAAACACGAATTAATTCTTGTTTTGATTCAGCTAAAACAAAATCTAAACCTTCTTTTACAAAAACATGATTGCTTTCTTGTAAGGCACCATGTATTGAGTGATAAGTTTCATCTAAATCTGGAAGATAAATAGTGGCAGAGCCATCTCCAGTTTCTTTAATGATGCCAGGTGAACTCAATTTACTTCAATATTTCTAGTTGAATATAAACAGGAAGATGGTCGCTATATCCATTTAAGTACTTGTTTCCTGCAAAAGTTCTTTTTGGATTGCCTTTGTATTTTTCTTCTGTTTCTAACATAAATTCTTCTTTGAAAATTCCAGCACTTCCTTTTTTGTACTTTAATTTTCCTTTGCCATCTAAAAGGTTTTTGTTAAGTAAAATTTGGTCTAAAACACCCCATTCTCCTTTGTATTTATGACTTCCTAATCCTTGTTGATGAAATAACCACATGGTATTGTAAAATTGTCTTTCATCTCCAACTTCACTCATGGCCGATTTTCCTTCTAAAACCTCTGCCATACTTTTATCGTTTGGATGGTCATTAAAATCACCCAAAAGAATGGTATTAACTTTTTTATCCTTTAAAACTAAACTATCAGTAATAGCTTTTAATCTTCCTGCAACAGCAATACGTTTGTATTCAGATTCAGATTGGCCTTCTCTTCTGCTTGGAAAATGATTCACTAAAAAAACTATCCTACTTCCGTTATTTAACTTCACATCTGCCATCAAAATATTTCGGGTTTTGTCTCCGCCTATAAACTCAGGAGAAATCATAAATGCATGTCCTTTAACCGATTTAGCTAATTCTGCTTTGTAAATAAATGCATTGTCAATTCCTCTTTCATCAGGTCCTTCATAAAATACGTATTTGTAGTTTTTACCTGATTTGTTCAATTCCTTGCATAAATCAGCCAAAGCTATTTCCGATTCTACTTCGCACATTCCTAAAAAATCTGGTCCGTTGCCTTCATTCATGGCCAAAATTACTTTCGACATGTTCTTCAATTTGTTTTGATACTTTTGAGTATTCCAAGCTAATTTGGCATTAGGTAAATACTCTTCATCTATTTTCTTTTCAGTATCAATGGTATCGAATAAATTTTCCTGGTTGTAAAAAGCAATGAAAACATTTTTGCTTGATTGTGCCTTTAGTTCTTTGTGGTTGATTAATAAAATAAATAGGGCAGCAAGAATTAGTGTAAAAACTTTGTTTTGTTTTGTAAAACCTTTTTCATTTAGTAATATCTTCATATTCATAATCGTAATTTCACTTTTTATTTAAAGCAAAAGTAAATGATTGGACATCTATTTAGTAAGTATTTTCCTGAAGATAATCAGGATCAGCCATTTCAACAATTGCTGAACTTGTTTTTGCAATTACTTCAATACACAAATGGCGATGTTGCAGAAGCATTAGATTGGATGAATCAGATTGATAGAGAGCATCATATAACTAAAGAGTCGTATGGTATGGGCGATTTTATCAATGATTTAAAAAATAAAGGTTACTTGGAAGAAAATCCTGTAAATGGAGATTTTTCTCCAACTTCTAAAACAAATCAAACCATCAGAAAAAAAAGTTTAGAGGAAATTTTTGGGAAACTGAAGAAAAGTCCAGGCGGAAATCACCGAACCAAACATACTGGTCAGGGTGATGAAATGAACTCAGACACACGCGCATTTGTTTTTGGGGATATGTCAGATCAAATCGACTTAACAGCAAGTTTAAGAAATGCACAAGTAAATCATGGTTTAGATAGTTTTAATCTTACTGAAAATGATTTGGAAATCAGAGAACGTGATTTTAAAGCTCAAACTTCTACTGTGCTGATGATTGATATTTCACACAGTATGATTTTATATGGTGAAGACAGAATCACTCCTGCCAAAAAAGTAGCAATGGCTTTGGCCGAATTAATCAAAACAAAATATCCTAAAGATACGCTTGATATTATTGTATTTGGAAATGATGCTTGGCCTATTGAAGTGAAGGATTTACCTTATCTACAAGTTGGGCCATATCATACAAATACCTATGCAGGATTGGAATTAGCAATGGATATTCTAAGAAAAAGAAGGAATACCAATAAGCAGATTTTTATGATTACCGATGGAAAACCAACTTGTTTAAAAGAAGGTGCAGGGTATTACCAAAACAGTTTTGGATTAGATAGAAAAATCATCAATAAAACCTTAACCATGGCAGCTCAAGCCAGAAGATTGAATATTCCTATCACTACATTTATGATTGCAAGTGATCCTTATCTGCAAAAATTCGTAAGAGAATTTACAGAAATAAATAATGGCAAAGCTTACTACAGCAGTTTAAATGGTTTGGGTGATTATATTTTTGAAGATTTCGAAAAAAACAAAAGAAAGAAAGTAAAATAGAATGAATAGTTTATTGAAAATTAAAACTCTTGGTGAATTAAAAAAGAGTGGTTACGAAGCTTTAAGTGTAAAAGAAGAAATGCGTAAAAATTTAATCTCATTTCTTAAAGGTGGCGAAAATCCTTTTACAGGAATTGAAGGTTATGAAGACACAGTTATTCCGCAATTGGAAACTGCAATTTTATCAAGGCACAATATGATTTTACTTGGATTACGTGGACAAGCAAAAACACGTATAGCCAGGTTAATGTTAAATCTTTTAGATGAATATATTCCAGTAGTTGAAGGTTCTGAAATCAATGATGATCCTTTGATGCCTTTATCAAGATATGCTATCGATTTAATTGAAGAAAAGGGCGATAAAACTCCAATTTCTTGGATGCATAGGTCTGATAGATACACCGAGAAATTAGCTACACCCGATGTGAGTATTTCTGATTTAATTGGTGATGTTGATCCAATAAAAGCAGCATCTTTAAAATTACATTATAATGATGAACGTGTAATTCATTTTGGTTTGATTCCAAGGAGTCACAGATGCATTTTTGTAATTAACGAGTTGCCAGATTTACAAACAAGAATTCAGGTTTCATTGTTTAATATTTTGCAGGAAGGTGACATGCAAATCAGAGGTTTTAAATTGAGATTACCTTTAGATGTACAATTTGTATTTACGGCCAATCCAGAAGATTATACCAATAGAGGAAGTATTGTAACTCCTTTGAAAGATAGAATTGATAGTCAGATTATCACTCACTATCCTAAATCAATTGAGATTGCAAAAAGAATTACAATTCAAGAGGCACATATCACCAAGGAACAAAGAGAAAGTATTGTTGTTCCTGAATTGATTTTAGACTTGATTGAACAAATTGCAATGGAAGCAAGAAATAGCGAGTTGGTTGATCAAAAAAGTGGGGTGAGTGCAAGGTTGACAATCTCTGCTTTAGAGAACTTATATAGTGCTGCTGAAAGGAGAATTTTAATCAACAAAGAAAAAAATACAATTGCTCGTTTATCAGATATTTTTGGCGCTGTTCCGAGTATTACAGGTAAAGTGGAATTGGTGTACGAAGGAGAATTGGAAGGTGCAGGAAATGTAGCAATGACCTTAATTGGAAAGGCTATTAGAACGATATTCCTTAATTATTTTAATGATCCTGAAAAAGCTAAAAAGTCGAAAAAAGCCAAACCATATGAAGTACTTTTAAATTGGTTTAACGATGGTTATGATACCAAATTAAATTTCAATGATTCTTTAAAAGCTTATGAAGATTCATTAAACAAAGTAGAAGGATTAAATGAATTGGTACAAGCTAAATTCCCTGGTTTAAATAACACCGAATTGATGTTGTTTAAAGAGTTGGTATTGTATGGATTATCTGAATATAGTCAGTTAAGCAGACACAATCTTGCAAGAGGAATAGAATTTAAAGATTTAATGAGTGGTATGTTTTCGATGAAAAGAGATGCTCGCGATTTAGAAGAATAAAATTCTTATTCTTGTATAGAATTAATTAAAATGAAAACAAAAGAAGAAATCGTAAAAGATTGGTTACCCCGTTATACTGGTAGAGAATTAGATGGATTTGGTGAATATATTTTACTCACCAATTTCATTAATTATGTAGAAATGTTTGCTGCAAAATTTGGTGTTGAAATTATGGGAAAAGATAAACCCATGCAAACAGCAACTGCAGAAAACATAACCATCATAAACTTTGGTATGGGTAGCGCAATGGCTGCAACTTGTATGGATTTATTATCGGCAGTTAAACCCAAAGCTGCTTTGTTTTTGGGTAAATGTGGTGGCTTAAAAAAGAATACAAAACTAGGTGATTTAATTTTACCAATTGCGGCAATTAGAGGTGAAGGAACCAGCAACGATTATATCATGCAAGAGATTCCGGCTTTACCATCATTTCGTATGCAAAAAGCTGTTTCTGCTGCAATTGTAGCGCATGATATGGACTATTGGACAGGCACAGTTTATACAACAAACAGAAGAGTTTGGGAGCATGATGAAGAGTTTAAATCATACTTAAGAAAAACGCGTGCCATGGGAATTGATATGGAAACAGCTACCATATTTATTGTTGGTTTTGTGAATGAAATCCCAAAAGGAGCATTGCTTTTAGTAAGCGATAATCCAATGACACCTGAAGGAGTTAAAACATCTAAAAGTGATAAAAGTGTGACAGAAAAATTTGTTACCAAACACCTAGAAATTGGTGTAGATGCGCTCATAGAATTGAGAGATTCTGGTGAATCTGTTAAGCACTTGAGGTTTGAATAATTACTTTAATAATTATTGATTTGATTAATTAATGTTCTAATTTCAATTATATATTTTTGACAAATTCTCTTTTTTTCAATTTTCCAAGTTTCATCAATATCTAAAGAGGAACCGTCAAAATCAGTCAAATTTCTGAACAATTTATTATGAATAATATTCAAATCTTTGGAGTTTATGGATGATAAATTTGAAATAATTGAAGTTTGTTTAAATTTATCAAGCTCGTATCGTATAGTTTCAATTTTAGATATCATTTCATTTAATTCAATAACTGAAGAGTTTGAAATTAAAGAAACTAAACGATTAATTTCATTTTCTATACTTTTTAAGTCATTAATAAGAAACTCTTTTTCGTAACGTTGTTCTTGAAGCTTTTTAGATAAAAACCAAGCTAAGAATAAGGTTGAGGTCGAGGTGAAAACTAGATTCAATACATTGATTGGGTCTATTTCGTAGTTTGGAATAGCATTAAAGAGCCAATTTTCTTTAAAAATAAAATTGACAATCAATATTAAAATTACAAAAAGTAAAATACTAAAAATGGTAACGAAAAATTTCATTTCCAGATATTTGAATTAATATATTCAACTATGCTTTGAAAAAAATCAGTTTGGAAAATGATTTTATCTTCAACCTTCGATTCCCCAAATTTTCTTTTTAATTCTCCAAATGATTGATCTAGAAATGAACTACCATAACCTTTAGTTCCATCTAAATAAATCTCTAGTTTAGAGTCATTTTTTAATGCCTCCTCAAATTTTGGTTTTAGGATTGATTCATAAAATTCTTCTCCTGAATATTGTCCTAACCTTTTCCATCTGCCTCCTAGAATAGGGCTAAAGTCTTTGGCTATTTCTATTTTAAATTTTTCCATTTTGAAAATTTTCCTTGTTTATTGTCCAACTAAAATACGTCCCAACAAAATTAGGATTTTTGGAATAATTGAAATTTCCGTTTTTATACTGCAAAGTTATAGTATTTGTTATAATTACAAGATTTGAAATATATTCTTTTTCTATCATTTCTTTTAATTGTGGTAAACCTTTACCTCTATTAGATTCCCCGGTTGAAGAACCCAAAGTTCCATTTAATGAATCCAGTAGAATCTGATGGTCACCTAATATTCTGTATTTTAATAATAGATTTCCTGATTTTTTGTGAGATTCTATAATACCAACTCCCATGTCTACAAACGTAAATTTTGCTTGTTTTGTTTTGAGGTCAAATTCTGTATTTAACCAATAATTTATATTATTATTTTCAATCCCATGTTCAACTGCATTGCCGATTAATTCAGTAAGAAAAGTATAAAAATTATGATAATATTCTTTAATTCCAATTTTCTTTAGTTCTTTTACTTGTTTATCAATAAAAGTAGGACGAATTGTGTTTACCCCTTCTTTAGTTCAATTCAAAAGTATAGTTAATGTTTGATTTTCAAATTTGATTTTAAATTAAAA
>JBIMKP010000052.1:0-21543 GCA_051861545.1 Bacteroidia bacterium
TTTGAATAATTTTACTCAAAATTAATTTATTAGCCCGCAACCTATTTGCGGGCTGGTAAACATGCGGATAATCGTAAAATTCTATTTTTATATTCCCCAAAAAAGCCAAAATGAAAATAATTATTAGCACCTTATTCGTCCTTATTTTCAGTCTTTCTTACGGAAATATATTTCTTATTGGAGGACCAATGCTTTTTCCTCAATCCTTAACTGAGGAACAAAAAATAACTGAACTAATTAATTATATTGAAAAATCGGAAGCCATGTTTGTGCGCAACGGTTCTGAATTTAGCGGAGCAAAAGCTGCTGAACATTTAAGAATGAAAAGAAAAAAAGCAGGTTCAAGAATAAAAACTGCTAAAGATTTTATCGATTATATCGCAAGTAAATCATCATCATCTGGAGAACCATATTTCATGAAGTTCAAAAACGGACAAAAAATTCAGGTGAGAGATATTCTGCTTCATGAACTAAAAAAGATTGAAGCTCGTCCTATAGGTTTTTTAAGAGGGGGATCGAAAGCTGGAGCGAAAGTAACTTGTTAGTTTAATTCGAATATACAATCACGCCATTTTGGTTAATTAAACTAATCAACTCTGTTTTGTTTTCGTTGATGCTATTGGCTTCGAAAATAAATTTGTAGTCTACCATATTGCCTTCAATAAATCCACTAAACCAATATTGATTGTTTAATCCGAATACATCTTCAGTAATTGGTTCAATTTTTTTATAAGATATCGGTTCTACTTCCTTTAAGAAATGTCGGAGTTGTGAAGTTTTCTTTTCTTCACCTTCAATTGTTCCCCAACCATGTGAGCTAACAATTACTCCTTCTAATAAATTGTTTGAATAGTTTATCAAATAAACATTCCAAACCATTAAAGATGTGTCAGGATTTAATTCATGAATAGTTGCAACTGCAATATTGTTTACTTCTTTTTTCTCAATGTCTTTTAACATAAACTTATTTATCTTCCTGTCCTTTTACTTCTTTTAAACTCTTTATTACATTCCCTAATGGCCATTACTAAATCATAATCATTTGCATTAAGTATAAAGTAATGTGGCAAATTACAGAATTTTTTGAATTCCGGTACTTGAGTTATTCCAAGGCCAGTTGAACGCATAATAATATCATCGGTATATTTTTCATCAACCATTTGTTGCTCTCTATACAATTCTATTAAATGAGCCAATTTTGTATATTCTTGAAGCTTTTGATTGCTTCCAGCAAATAACTCGGTAAGCGGACTTCCAGTACTTCCTGCAATCCATGAATCAATATGGTCGTAGTTGTTTAGTAAAGGACTCGTTTTTAGAATTACTGCAGCTCTTCGTGCCAGACTATCTCTTCTTTTTTGGTGATAATTGATATCAACTTCTTTTAGTTTATAAGAGATTTGTTTCAAACGAACTTTAATAGGATCAGTATGATTTTTTTCTACATATTTTTTTACAACCAATTCGTAATTCTGGTATCCAATTACACTAAAACTTAATGTATCGTTTATTTCTATAGGAATTCCAAATGCACCATGGCGATTACTGATATACCTTTTTTGAGAAGTTTTGTTTAAAATATTAGCTAGAGGAATTGTATTATTAGTATCTGCTCCAATTACAAAACCCTTTATTATAAAAGGTGGTTTTTCTAAATTGGTTTGAGCAGATAATCCCCCACAAATACCCAAAAATAAAAAGAAGAAAATTGCCTGAATCCTACTCATTAGCCGCAAATAAATGTTTTTAATTAAATCTTCCACTTTGTTTAGGCCAAATTATTCTTTTTTGAGGTTTTTTGCACAATTCATAAGAAACACAGCTAAATCATATTCATTGGCCATGAGCACATATTTGGTGCCAGGTTTGCAGTATTTTTTAATTTCTTCTGCAGTTTCTATATCCACTTTACAAACTTGAGTTATAAAATCGATATTTAATTTATCTTCAGCTTTTAATTCTTCTTGGTATAAGGCACTCAACAATTTTAATCGTTCCATTTCTTTACCTTTTTTACTTGTATTGTACCAAATTTGGGTAATTAATCCCCTAAGAACCAGGCCATTTTCTATACTTAAAACTGCTTTTTTAGGAAATTTTGTATAACGAGTAATATCGTTTAAAAGGCTATCTTTTTTCATGATTCCGGCATACATTCTAGCCAATGAATCGTTTTTTTTCTTTTTATAGTTGAAGGTGTTTAATGGATATGTTTTTACATTCATTACAATGTTTAATATTTCATTTTGACTGCTTTTTGAAACAATATGAATCTGATTTTGGTAGCCAATAGCATGAAATTCAATGGAATCGCCTAGGTTCACTTGAATCCTAAATGCTCCAAATTTGTTGGAAATGGTTTTTGAATGTTTTTTTAGGTTTTCTATATTGATATAACTCAAAGTATTTCCCTCAGAGTTCCTAATAAAACCCTTCATCTCAAAACTTTGCGCATATGAATTTGTAAAGGCAAACATCAAAATAAAAATTCCAAGAATTTTGATAAGGTATGCTTTTATCATGCTTTGAAAATATTTTGTCATATAGGCTTCAAGTTTTTATCCTAAACAAATTTCTAATTCATCAAATCTAAACTTCATCTGTCTTATCTTTGTTTTTAATGAGTGAATATAAAAAGTTAATTCTTAAAAGTGGAAGAGAGCGTTCTCTGGTAAATAGGCATCCTTGGGTTTTTTCTGGAGCAGTTAAAGATTTGCCAAAAGCTAAAAACGGAGAAATCATACAAATAGTTACAAATCATAATGAATTATTAGGTTACGCTTTTTTTGCACCGAATTCGCAAATTACGGCAAGGGTTTTTGAATTCAATCCAAATGAAATTGTAATTGATGAGAAATATTGGATGAATAAAATTGAAAATGCATTCAATTTAAGAAAATTATTCATCAACCAAAAGAATACAAATTCTTATAGATTATTACATGCTGAGGGTGACTTCTTTCCTGGGATAATTGCAGATGTTTATGCTGATGTTGTTGTTATTCAGTTGTTAATAAAAGGAACAGAGTTAATTTCTGAAACCATTTTTAAAGCTTTAAACCAAATTGGCTTCAAACATATTTATCTTAAAACCAAACAAAATACACAGTTATTAGAGCAAGTTGAAAAAGTTTCAAGATGGGTTGCTGAGCCCAAAGAAATGCCTGTTTTGGTTTTGGAAAATGGAGTAAAATTTCAAATTAATGTCGAAACAGGACAAAAAACTGGATTTTTTATAGACCAAAGAGAAAATAGAAGAATATTAGCCGCTTATTCAAAAGGTAAAAAAGTACTAAATACCTTTTCATATTCTGGCGGATTTTCAGTTTATGCATTAGAAGCTGGAGCCGAATTGGTTCATTCTGTTGATAGTTCAAAAGATGCGATTGAATTATGTGAGCAAAATGTAGAATTAAGCGGATTGGCCAATAAGCACAAAAGTTATGTAAGTGATGTTTTTGAATTTTTAAAGGAAGTTGAACCTTCATTTTATGATATTATTGTTTTAGATCCTCCCGCATTTGCTAAGCATGCAAGAGCAGTTGATAATGCAGCAAGAGGTTATAAAAATCTGAATTTGCTTGGTTTTCAAAAAGTAAAACCAGGCGGTTTAATCTTTACTTATTCATGTAGTCAGCATATCGACAAAGACTTATTCCGTAAAATTGTATTTGGGGCAGCAGCTGATGCTAGAAGGAACGTTAGGATTTTGCAACAGCTTTCTCAACCCGAAGATCATCCAATTAATATTTACCATCCGGAAGGTGAATATTTGAAGGGATTATTACTTCAGGTGGATTAATTTGGGAAAATGTTTCAATTTGAAACATATTTTTTATACGTTAAAAGTGTAAATTACTATAAGTGAGTTATTTGTGTTTTTTGGCATATTGATTGTCATATACAATGCAAGATGAAAATTGCATTAAAATATATCTGGTCATTATTAATTGTTCCACCTTTATTGTTTTTGAAAGGAGATTTATCTTTCCAAACAATGTTAGAGGTTCACGATTTGAAGCCTAATCAAATGATTGAGCAAAAGATGCAATCTGCAATGGGTGAAAAAGAAGTTAAAGAATTAATCATTCAAGTAAAAGTTGCAGAAGATGGAACTGAATTTAATGGTGAAGGTTTAACTATTAATTTATACGACAAAAATTACGGTTACATTCAAAAGTCTCAAGTTATTAAGGGTCAAATTAGATTTAGATTGGTTGGCGAAAATGCAAAACCAGATACCTATATTATAGTATCACCAGAAACACTGGATGAACAAACATTAAGCGATAGCAATCCAGATAAAGTATTAACATTACATTCAGGAAAATCAGCTATCTAAATAAAAAATTCTAAAATTCATTTTGCTTTTAAAGGGTCGTGGTGAAGAAACACGACCCTTTTCTATGTTTTATCGACTATTAAAAACACTCAAATAATTAATTTTTAAAAATCTAATATCAAAATCTTAGATGCTTAAAATTAGATAAACTGAATCAAATCCTAAATCAAGTATACCTAAAGAGGACGAAGCCAGTGTTATTGAAATTGAATTGGTTGTTGAAGGTTTTTTCTGTTTTTTAAAAAATGTATATTTGATTTATTAAAAACATAACATGTCAGCTTCCATCTTGAAAAATAAAATAAATAAAGCGGTTGAAGGAATAAATGATGAAACCTTTCTAAAAGCGATATTTACTATTATAAATGATCATGCTAAAAATGCTGAAAATGAAATTTATTTAGATGAAGAAGACTGGTCAATTGTAGAGGAAAGAAGAAAAGCTTATGAAACTGGAAATGCAAAAACAGTTACAATAAGTGAAATGAGTGAAAGATTTAAATCGAAGTTTTCTAAATGAAATACGATGTTGTAATTCTTGAAGAAGTATATTTTGATCTTGAAGATGCAGCAGATTTTTATTATTCAGTAAAACCTGGACTTGAACAGGAATTATTTAAGGAATGGTTAATTTGTGTTGAAAAGATAAGTAAATCTCCAGCATCTTATCAAAAGCAAAGAAAGCAATTTAGACAAGTATTATTAGAAAGGTTTCCATTTCTTATTATTTTTGAAATAAAAGGCTCTTCTGTGTTGGTTTATCGATTTATTAATGCTCGCAGGGATCCTAAAAAAAGATTTAAAAATAGATGATTTAATGAATTTTATTTCAAAAGATAAAACTTGTCCTCATTGTATTTTAGAGTACTGTTGAATATTTTAAAAGAAATAGCTTTCAATGGTTTAATCAAATTTAATGTTTTGAAATAGACTTAAAATTGAAAGTTGTGTTGTATTTATATTATAATAGCTATCCAGTCTTTTGGCCTAAATATTTTCGATTTTAGTTTTAGAAACAAGCACACTTTGGTAGCTACCAACAAGTTTCCCACCAAACTTGGGAATTCTTGTTCAATGCAATAAATTGCCGCCATGCCTGCAGATAATATTCAAGACTATCAAAACGTAATTCAGGATTTAAAAGCCAGAAAGTTTCAACCTGTATATTTATTACATGGGGAGGAACCTTATTTTATTGATGAAATCTCTAATTTTATTGAAGAACACGCGCTTACCGAAATGGAAAAGGCGTTTAATCAAACTATTTTATATGGAAAGGATGTTGAAATCCCTTTAGTAATCGAAAGTGCAAGGCGATTTCCTATGATGGCTTCTCATCAAGTAATTATTGTTAAAGAGGCTCAAAACTGGAAAAAACTTGATGAACTTGATACCTATTTTCAAAAGCCAGTTCCTACTACCATTTTAGTTATTTGCTACAAAGGCAAAAAGGTTGATGGAAGATCTAGTTTGTTTAAATTAGCTAAGAAGTATGTAAATTTTGAAGCTAAAAAACTGTATGAAGACAATGAACTTCCTAAGTGGATTATTCAATTGGTGCGTTCTAAAGGATTTGAAATTAGTGAGCACAATGCCGCTTTAATAGCCGATTTTATTGGTTCCGACCTTAGCAGAATTAAAAATGAAATTGAAAAGTTAATTCTCAATAAAGACAAGGATAAAGAAATTGGTCAAGATGAAATTGAGAGTTTTATTGGAGTAAGTAAAGAGTTTAATACTTTTGAATTATTATCGGCTTTAGCTACTAAAAATACCAAAAGACTTTTTTATATTAATCACCATATGAGTGATAAAAAGGACTTTTCAATCATTCCATTATTAGCAATGATGAATAGTTATTTTGCAAAGGCTTTAGGTTTTAAACAAGGTGGAATTAAAGATTCGCGTTCAATGATGTCAACCGGTATGAACCCAAAACAAGCCAAAGATTATGAGCGTTTATTAGTGAATTATTCTCAAAGTTCTATTGAAAAAATACTCGGAATAGTTGCAGAATATGATCTAAAATCAAAAGGAGTGAACCTAACTTCGGTAAATGATGTGGAATTAATGAAGGAACTTTTGTTTAAAATTTTAGAGGCTTAAAACATTTTTTGTGTAATAATTGTCTTTTTTCTGCTTAAAAGTTCAGAAATGTTATTTTTTGCTTTGATTAATTTCTTAATTATATATTTTTGAATTTCTCGTATTTAAACTAATTGTAAACAACACCCATATGAAGAAAATCTACTTAGTAGCTTTTAGTGCGATTTCAACCTTTGCTTTCGCGCAAAAACCAGTGATTACTCAAGGACCTCAAACTGCTCGTCAGGCAGAGAGAAGTTTTGATGTAACACCACAAACTCCAGTTAAAATTGGAACTCCTACAAACTTTACTCAAAAATCTTTGGGTAAAAAAGCATTTGCTCAAAAAGTTGGTGAAACTCAAAACGACCAACAAACAAATGCTTCTATTTATAAAAGAGTTGTTTTACATACAGGTGGTAAAGTATCTGTAAGCTGGACAACTAGCGCTGATGCTGCACCTTATGCAACTCGTGGTGCTGGATATAACCATTTTGATGGTACTTCTTGGGGACCTGTTTCTAACCAAAGAATTGAGCCAGAACGTTGCGGTTTCCCTAGTTTAGATTACAGTGCTAATACAAATGAAGAATTAATTATTTCACATATTGTTAAAGCTGGAACAGGTAATGCTGGTGGATTAAGATTTAACAGAAAAACTGGTTTAGGAACTGGTACTTGGAATTCAAGTGTTGTGCTTGATACAGTTTCAAATTTACCTGGTGTATTATGGCCTAGAACTGCTGTTTCAGGAGATAATCTTTATATTTTCGCTTCTTATACAGATTCTTCTCAAAACCAACCTGGTCGTGTTGTAATTGATGGAATTCGCACTCCTCAAGTTTTCTCTCACTATAAATTTAGTACCAACGAGTGGCTTGCTAAAAATATCCTACTTCCTGGATATGATAAAGAAAGAGTTTACTCAGGTGGTGGCGATAATTATAGTATTGATGCAAAAGGTTCTAATGTTGCAATCTTAATTGGTGGTTTAACAGATGACGTTTCTTTATGGAAATCTTCTGATGCTGGTTTAACTTGGACAAAAACAATTATCGATTCTTTCCCAGTTCCTGCTTACGATTACAAAACTTTAGTTGACACTGCAAATACTAACGATGGTGGTGTACATGTAACTTTAGATGCTTCAGGTAAAGCTCATTGCTTCTGGGCTCGTGCAAGAGTATTAGATAATAATACAGATGACAATACAATCACTTATTTCCCTGATCAAAATGCTATTTTATATTGGCAAGAAGGTTGGGCTACCAATACAGACCGTGTAATTGCTGGTATGCCTGATGAAAATAACAATGGTTCTATGGATTTAGCTGATTCTTGGAATGACGCTGGTGCAAGATATGGTAACCATTCTATTGCTACTATGCCTTCTGCTGCTGTTGGTCCTGATGGCGTTATTTATTTAGCTTATTCAGCTTTAACTGAAGATGATATTTCTGCTGATAGCAAAAACTACCGTGATGTTTACATGACTCACTCAAAAGATGGTGGAAATACATGGAGTGATATCTTAAATTGTACTTCTTTCTTAGGTTTTAACTTAGAGCAAGTTTTTGGTTCTTTAGCTAAAGATGTTGATGGTAGTGTTCACATGACTTTCATGCAAAAAGCTTCTATTGGTCGTTATGATGCTACTAACAACCCAGGTGCAACTGGTCCTTACGATATCGTTTATATGAAAATTGATACTGCTAGCATTCACAATGGTAGCTTTACAAGTATCAATGAAGCTAAAAATGATTTATTCACAGTAAACCAAAACTATCCTAATCCATTTACTGCTATTACAAATGTGCCAGTTAATTTCAAACGTAGCACCGATGTAACTGTAAGAATTATGGATTTAACAGGTAAAGAGGTTTTCATTAACAATTACAACAATGTACCTGCTGGAGCAAGCACTATAGAAATCAATGCTTCTTCTTTAAGTTCTGGTTTATACCTTTACTCAATAGAAGCTGAAGGTTTTAAAGTGAGCCGCAGAATGATTGTTGAATAAATAGTTTTTAATTGTTCAAGAAAGGGCCTGCTTCATTTTTTGAAGTGGGCCTTTTTGTTTTTAAAAATTCTACTCGTTTAAATTCCATGTTTTCTATTCAGTAGTAATTGTTCCGAATTCCATATAACTCTTTTTGTAAAATCCATTTTTCGTTCTTTACACGCTTTCATTTCACAAATTCCACAGCTAAAGTCTAAGCAAGGATCGGCATGAATAAACAATTCAACTTCTTTATGAAACTTTTCACTTATCAGCAATTCTACTGCTGTTACTTCGGCATGAGATTCTTCTAGTGTATAATACCAGGGTAAAGTTAAATGACTATCAATATGAACTTGTGCACCATATTTTACAATTCTTAAATTGTGCATATCAACCCAATTTTCTTTCCTGTTTTCTTCTAAAACTTTGGCAACATTTTCTATCATTTTACTGTCGGCTTCATCCATTAAACCAGCAACAGATGTTCTTATTAATTGGTATCCTGTAAGCACAATTCCTATGCCCAATGCAACAGAAATTAATGCATCTAGCCATATCAAATGTGTGAAATAAACCAATATCAACCCAATTACTAAACCTAAACTTGAATAGGTATCTGTTAAAAGGTGTTTTCCATCGGCAATTAATGTTGGAGAATGTTGTTTAGTGCCCGTTTTAATAAGAAAACTGCCTAAAAAATAGTTTACCAAACCAGCTGCTATTGTTAGATAAATGCCAAAATCAAGCGATTCAATTGAATTGGGTTCTATAAAGGTTTTGAAGGCTTTGTAAAATATATAAAACGCTGCCATTATAATAAGTCCGCCTTCAAATCCAGCCGATATAAACTCTATTTTCCCATGTCCATAAGGATGTTCTTTATCTTTTGGTTTAGAAGCTAAATGTATACTGAACCATGCAAATAGTCCGGCAACTACATTTATAATCGATTCCAAAGCATCTGTTAAAATTGCTACAGAATCTGTTATATAATAGGCCCAGAATTTTAGCAACATCAAACCTGCACCAATAATAACTGTAAGCCTAATGGCCCAAAGTTTCTTTTTATTTGGGTCTTCCATTAAAATATTTTCCCAGGATTTAATATTCCTTTTGGGTCGAAAGCTTTTTTAATATTTCTCATCAATTCTAATTGTATTTCTGGCATTACAATAGCCATGTATTTTTTCTGTACGTAACCAATTCCATGTTCACCGCTAATGGTGCCACCCAACTTTTTACAAAGCTCAAAAATTTCTACAATAGCAGCATTTAATTCCTCGTTCCAAAATTCATCACTCAGGCCATCTTTCAAAATATTCACATGTAAATTTCCATCTCCTGCATGTCCGTAACATACAGTTCTAAAACCATATCTATTTGATATTTCTTTAACACCTGAAAATAATTCGGGTAATTCAGCCCTTGGAACAACGGTATCTTCTTCTTTATAGGTATTGTTATGTTTGGTGGCTTCTCCTATGCTTCTTCTGAGTTTCCAGAAAAATTCTTTTTCATCAGAACTTTGTGCAAATAATACATCAACAGCACCAAACGAATCTAAAACTTCATTGATGGCTTCACATTGCGACATCATAATTTCTTCATTATTGCCATCAACTTCAATCAATAAATAAGCCCCAATATTTTCTTTAATTTCAAATGGAATGTTAAGCATGGTTGATGATAATCTAAATCCATCAGGTTCAACAAATTCGCATGCAGATGGATTACATCCTGCTTTAAAAATTCCATTAACAGCTTCACAAGCTTTTTCTGGCGACTCAAATGATGCTAACATCAATAATGTTTGCTGTGGATGTGGAATTAGTTTTAAATATATTTTAGTGATAACAGCCAATGTTCCTTCACTTCCAACCATTAAATGAGTGAGGTTATATCCTGTTGAATATTTTAATGTATTAGCGCCAGTATGTAAAATACTTCCATCAACCAAAACTATTTCTAAATTCAATACATAATCTCGGGTAGTGCCATATTTTACAGCCCTAGGACCACCGCTGCTATGAGCCATATTTCCTCCTAAAAAGCAAGAACCTTTACTGGCAGGATCAGGTGGGTAAAACAAACCTTTTTCTTTTACAACATTTTGAAGAACTTCATTAATAACTCCTGGTTCAACAATGGCCTGAAAATTCCTTTCATCAATTTCAATAATTTTATTGAATTTTTCCATAGCCAAAACTACACCTCCAAATAAGGGTAATGCTCCTCCGCTTAAACCTGTTCCTGCGCCTCTTGGAGTTACGCAAATATTGTTTTCATTACAATATTTTAGTATGGCAGATACTTCATTTGTATTTTTTGGTTTGATGATGAGTTCGGGTACAAACCTTAAATCTTCTGTATAATCTTTTGAGTATTTTTCGAAATTTTCTTCATCATTAAAAATCGAATCATTTCCACATATCGAACTAAAATACGCTATATCGTTTGCTTCTATTTTCTTGAAACCGTTCATGCTGCGAAGTAAATACTTTAATACTTGCTCTACAAGCCTCAATAAATTCTATTGTTAGACGCAGATTGTGTTGTTGTTCATGATAAACGGCACAAGGTTTTAGCCTATATTTTCTTATTATTGAAACTTTTACCTGACTATATGAAGAAATTTATACTATCAATTAGCCTTGTTTTTGTAGTAGTTGCATTATCTGCCCAAGATTTAAAACCAATTACATTAGAAGATATTTGGACAAAAGGCACTTTTTCAGCAAAGTTTGTTCCGGGTTTTAGCTCGCTTAAAGATGGCAGATTTTATTGTAGCCTCGATGAAAAACAAAATCTTTTAAGGTATGAGTTTTCAAGTGGAAAAATGATTGATACCATTATTGCTCAATCTGATATAAAAAGTGCAAATGGTGGAAGTGCGCTCAGTTTAGATAATATTACTTTTAGCGATGATGAAAAGTCGGTTTTGATAGCAACCCAAGCTGAATCAATCTTTCGCCATAGCTACAGAGCGGTCTATTATGTTTATCAACTAGACAAAAAGAAAATAATCAAACCATTGGAAGATAAAGTAAGGTATGCTGATTTTTCTCCCGATGCTTCAAAAATTGCTTATGTAAAAGGCAATGATTTGTTTTTGTTTGATTTAATTCGATTAGAAGAAACAAGAATTACTAAAGATGGTAAAGAAAATGAGGTAATAAATGGTGGAACCGATTGGGTATACGAAGAGGAATTTGCCATTTGGAAAGGTTTTAGCTGGAACGCAACTGGTGATAAAATTGCTTTTTATCGTTTCGATGAGTCGAAGGTAAAAGAATTTAATATGGCTATGTATGGTTCTTTGTATCCTAAAGATTTTAAATTCAAGTATCCCAAAGCTGGAGAAGACAATTCATCTGTTCATATTTACTCTTATGAGTTAAAAACAGGATTACTTACAGAGATTGAAACAGGCAAAGAAGAAGACCAATATTTGCCAAGATTTCAATGGACAAAAGACCCTAATATTCTATCTGTACAAAGATTAAACAGACTACAAAACAAATTAGAGATTTTATTGGCTGATGCTAAAAATGGTGCTTCAAGGGTAATTTATTCAGAAGAAAACAAATCTTATATCGATATTACTGATAACCTCTATTTTTTACCTGATGGGAAATCGTTTTTGTTTAGCAGCGAAAGAGATGGATTTAACCACCTTTATCATTATTCAATGAATGGAAAACTCATCAAACAAATAACAAAAGGAAATTGGGATATAGATGAATTTTATGGTTATGATGCAAGAAGTAAAAAATTCTATTTTAGTTCTGCAGAGCTAAATGCTGCTGAAAGATATGTTTATTCTATAGGCATTAATGGCAAGAATAAAACTAAACTTACTTCTAATAAAGGTTGGAATACAGCTGCTTTTAATAGCGATTTTTCTAGTTTTATGCATACGTACAGCGATATAAATACACCTCCTGTTTATGAATTAATGAGTGCTGATGGTAAATTACTTAGGGTGCTTGAAGACAATGCTACATTAAAAGCTAGAATGAAAAATTATCAACTAAGTTCAGCAACTTTCTCAAGCATGAAAAATGAATTAGGACAATCAATGAATTCTTTTTCTATCTATCCTAATGCATTTGATTCAAGTCAAAAGCACCCATTATTAATGTATGTATATGGCGGTCCGGGTTCCCAAACTGTAATGAATAAGTGGGCTGGTGGAAATTATTTCTGGTATCAGATGTTGGCTCAAAAAGGATTTGTTATTCTTTCTGTTGATGGAAGAGGAACTGGATTTAAAGGCGAGGAGTTTAAGAAATGTACGTATTTAAATTTAGGTAAATATGAAATTGAAGACCAAATTTATGTAGCAAAAAAAATGGCTGAACTCAAATACATCGATGCAGGTAAAATTACTTTGTGGGGTTGGAGTTTTGGTGGATACATGGCATCATTAGGTATTAGCAAAGGGTCGGATGTTTTTAGCAAGGGTTTAGCTGTTGCTCCCGTAACAAATTGGAGGTATTACGACAATATTTATACTGAAAGATTCATGAGAAAACCTCAAGAAAATGGTGATAATTATGATAGCAATTCTCCAATTAATCATGTAGAGAAGATTAAAGGAAAATACTTAATCATTCATGGAACTGCTGATGATAATGTACATTTTCAAAATGCAGTTGAAATGGTAGATGCTATGATTAAAAAAGGAGTAAGGTTCGATAGCGAATTTTATCCGAACAAAAACCACGGAATCGGAGGAGCTAAAACCCGATTACACTTGTACGAAAAAATGACAAGATTTCTTTTAGAATAAATATAAGTTTTAGAAAATCAGTCAATTAATAGGTTGTTTGAAGTTTTTTTAATATTTTTTTAAACTTTAAACAACCTTTTCTGTTTTAACAGAGTCTTGATAAAACTCATTTAAATAAAAACATCAAACACATGAAAATGAATACTAAATCAATCCTGCTTTTTGTAATGCTAAGCTTTTTGCTTGGCATAAATGCAAATGCACAATTATTAGGTGGAACTTCATATACCATTAATGGAACTTCAAATCCTCCAAGTAGTTTTGCAACAGTTGCAGAGTCGTTTGCTTATCTAAATACAAATGGAACTTCTGGTACAGGGACGGTTTTGTTAGAAATTGCAACTGGATATGTTGGAGAAATTGGAGCTATTCCAGCCCTAAATACCTATCCAGGTATGGATGCTTCGAGGCCAATTGTTTTAAAACCTGCTTCAGGTTTTTCTACCACAATTAGAACGAGTCCTGTTGCAAGTGCAGGTGTTATTAGATTAGTTGGGGTAAAGTATTTTACCATTGATGGTTCTAACAATGGAACAACATCAAGAGATTTAACAATTAAGTTTCAATCTAATTTAACATTAACAAGTGCTGTTATTGTTATCAATCCATCTGCAACAATAACCAGTGATAATATCACCATTAAAAACTGTAATATCGTTGGTTTTTCTACCAATACATCTTGCCCTACTGCTTATGGAATTTACCTTGGTGGTACAACAGTTCCAAGCGTTCCTTCAATTGGTCAGAATGATAGTAATAGCTTTGAAAATAACTATATACAGGCTGTTAACTTTGGTATTTATTTAAGAGGCTTAGCTACTGGAAATAGAGATAATTTAAATAGAGTTACTGGCAACTTAATAGGAGGTACTATTGCTCCAAATGGACCTGCAACAGATTCGATGACTTTTGTGGGTTTTGCCACAGCAAACGCAGCTGGAGTTTGGTTTACAGGTCAGAATAATATATTAATCGATAGCAATCAAATCAGAAATCATGTTTCGAATACGGCTTATGGTTTTTCAGGTATTTTTGCAACTACAACTGGCCAGTTTAATACCAATGTTACAATTTCAAGAAACAGAATTCATGATTTAACCTATTTAGGCACAGGTGGATGGGGTGAATACGGAATGCGTTTAAATCTTGGTATAAGTACACTTCAAAATTATGATATCTTCAATAACCAAATCTGGAATATCAGGACAGATGGTTTCTCAACTCAGGCTTCTACATTTAACCCCAATGGAATAATGTTGGAAGGAACAAGCGCAAATGCAAACGTTAATTTTTATTATAACTCTATTAATTTATCAGGTACAACTTTAAATGCCGGAGCTTCTTCTGCTTTGTGGATAGGTTCAGGTTTAACAGGTGGTATTAGAGCTGTTAACAATATCTTTTCAAATACTTTTGGTGGTGTTGCAACTGCTGCTTGTCATGCTGTAACAATTAACTCTACTACTGCTATGCCTCTTGTGGCTTCAAATCATAATATTTATTTTGCTAACTCCGCTACAAGTATTAATAGGCTTGGTTGGATGAGAGGAGCAGCTGTTTTAACTCAAGCCGCATTTGTTTCGGCAACAACTGGTACGGGTTTAGATGCAAACTCAATTTTTGCTAATCCTAATTACGTTTCAAATACAGATTTAACAATTAATGGATTACCAGGAATGGCTGGTGGAACTCCAATTGTAACGCCTACTTTCAGTAGAAATATTACAGCAGATATCAGGAATTTCACAAGAGATATATCTACACCTTCAATTGGTTCATATGAAGTTCAGTTATCGCCAATGGCTTTCGATTCTACAACTGCAAGTCAAATTACTACAGCTATCATTGCTGGTAATACTAACCAAGCCGTTTTAAGAATTAAAGTTTCGGTAACTGGTGGATTGAATCCTTTAAATGTATCGAAATTAAGTTTTACAACTACAGGTTCTACAAACCCGTTAACTGATATTGATAGTGCTAAAGTATTTTATACTGCGGGAAATCAAGTTTTCAGTCCAATAAACCAGTTTGGTGCTAATGTTCTCAATCCAAATAGTTTGTTCCAAATTTCTGGAAGTAGAAACTTACAAATTGGAGATAACTATTTTTGGTTGGTTTATGATGTAAAAAGCAGTGCCACTTTAAATAACTTATTAGATGCTACTTTTGATAGTATAACAATTTCTAATACTAATTATCTTCCTATTGTTTCAAATCCTGCTGGAGCTCGCCAAATTCTCGGTGCTATGGCTGGAAATTACAATGTTGGTTCAGGACAGGTTTATTCAACCATAACTAATGCATTATTAGATTTAAACGTAAGAGGTGTAAGTGCAGCAGTTACCTTCACATTAACAGATGCTACCTATAATGCAGCTTCTGGTGAAGTTTTCCCAATAGTACTTGCTCCTTATACAAATGCTAGTGCTGTTAATACTGTAACTATTAGACCAGCAACTGGAAATACTGCAGAAATTATAAATGCTGCTGCAAGTCCTGTTTTTAGTTTTAATGGAGGTAGATTTTATAGAATTGATGGTCGTCAAAACAGTTCTTCAAATCCAAAAAGTTTAACAGTTAGAAGTGATAATACTGGTGGTAATGCTGTTTTATTTGTAAATGATGCAAGTGATAATATTATTAGACATTCAATTTTATTAGGAAACAATACGACTCCAGCTGCTGGTGTTGTTAATTTTTCTACTGGTTTAATTACAGGTAATGATAACAATACTATTGATAGTTCAAGTCTTGGCAACAGTGCTTCAATTCCAGTAACAATTATCAATGCCGCTGGTTCAACAACCAACGCAACAATTTTGAATTCTAATAACACCATTTCAAATAATGAAATTTATAATTTCTGGAATGCAGCAGGTGAAAGTAATGCATTTAAAATTTCGAATGGTAATACCGATTGGACAATCACTGGAAACCATATTTATCAGACCTCACCTAAAGTTGCAATTACTGGTTTACAAAACTATATCTGGAATTTAAACAAAGGTGCAAATGCCAATGCTTTAAATAATATGATTATAACAAATAATATTATTGGTGGTTCTCAACCGAATGCAGGTGGCGCTCCTTATACAGTTTCAGGAACTGTTGCTGTAAGATTCACCGGTGCTTATTTAGACATGGGAACTCTAACTCCATCATTATTCCAAAACAATACATTTACTAACTTTAATTGGACAACAAATGATATTTCTACAATAATACCAGGTACTTGGAATGCAATTTGGAATGTAAATGGAATTACTTCTATTTTAAATAACACAATTGGTTCAATGAGTGCAAATGATGCAATTGTAATTACTGGAAATGCCAATGGAGGAGTTTCTTTCCCAATTGGAGCAACAGGAACAACAGCTGGATTAATCAATATTTCAGGAAATATGATTGGTGGTATTAGAACTCAATCTTCATCAATAGCAAATGGTGTTAGCTTAATTGCTATAGCTGCAACAGGAAGTACAACTACTTACAATATCAATAATAATACAATTGGCGGTGCATTACCTGCAAGTATTCATATTTCAAATCCGACTATCGCAACTGCTCAAACTTTTGCTGGAATTCAATATGGCTCAAGTGTTGCTTCAACAATTTCAAATAATATTATTAGAAATATTAGAAATTCATACGCCGGAACTGCTGGTGGTGGTATAACTGGAATCCAAAATAATAATGGTGGTGCTTTAACTATTACTGGAAATAGAATATTTAATTGTTATGGTACCGCAAATAATCCGGGTACTGTAATTTTTGGAATTAGAATTACTACTGTAACAGCTGGTCAAACTATAAGTGGAAATACCATTTATAATTTAGTTATGGATTCTGCAAATGCAGTGGCTTCAAATATTTCAGGGATTTGGTACACTGGAACAACAACTGGAACAAATTTAATATCTGGTAATTTTATTCACTCTTTTAACCACCTTTCTAATAATAGAGCAGCTAGTTTTACTGGTATTAATATTCAGTCTGGAAATTCCCAAATTGTAAATAATATGATTAGATTGGGATATGATTCTGCAGGTACAGTAGTTACTAATGGATATGCTATTTCTGGTATAAGCGAAATTGCTGGTACAAATGATTATTTCCATAACTCAGTTTATATTGGTGGTGTAGGAGTTATTGACTCATCAAATACTGCGGCTTTTGTTAGCACTTCTACATCTACAAGTAACAGAAATATTCGAAATAATATTTTTGTAAACGAAAGATCAAATACCGGAACAATTGCTAAAAACTATGCCGTTAGATTTGCAAATTCTACAAACTTAATTGCAAATAATAATATTTACCGAGCAAATGGCTTAGGCGCTGTTTATGGTTCTTTGGGTCTTATTGATTATCCAACATTTGGTTCTTGGAAAACAACTGGATTTGATGGTTCAAGTACTTCTGCCGACCCAAATTTTGTGAACAAAAATGGAGCTGCTTCTTTAGTAGATTTACATGTTCAAAGTCCAACTCCTGTTGAGGCAAACGGCTTTGCTATTGCTTCTGTAACTACCGATTTTGATGGTCAATTAAGGTCGTCTTTAACAGCAACTGATATTGGTGCTGATGCTGGAAATTTTGTTGGAATTGATGTAATTCCACCTTCAATAACTTATACGAACTTAGTTAATACAGGTGTTGCTACATCTAGAATATTAACTGCAACTATTTCTGATGTTTCTGGTGTTTTTGTTTCTGGTGTAAATCGTCCAAGAATCTATTACAAAAAGATGGTTTCTGGAACATATTTCTCTTCTCCTGGAGTATTAACTAGTGGAAATTCTTTTAATGGAACATGGAATTTCACAATAGATCCAATAAATGTTGGTGGATTAATAGCAGGTGATTCTTTGTATTATTATGTAATTGCTCAAGATTCAAGTATTAATTCAAATATCGCTTCTAATCCAGGTGGAGTTGAAGCTACAGATGTCAATTCTATTATTTCACATCCTGTTATAAATAGTGCTTATACGATTTTAATTCCTTATTCAGGAACATATAGTGTTGGTGCTGGGCAAACTTTTGCAACATTAACAGGTGTAGGTGGTGCATTTCAGGCATTAAATAATGGAAGTATTTCTGGAAATGTAACATTAGAGCTAACATCAGACATTGAAGAGCCAGGTACAATTGCTTTAAATGAAATGCCAAAAGATAATATTAATTTTATAATTAAGATTGTTCCTGATGCAGCTACATTAAGAAGTTTAACTGGTTCATTTTCAACTTCAAACTCTGCTTTAATTCGTTTAGATGGTGCTGATAAAGTTATTATTGATGGAAGATTTAATGGTGCTGGAAGATTTATTAGAATTATGAACAGAATTCAAGGTGCTGCAACTTTAAATTTATTAAATGATGCGCAAAGAGATACAATAAGAAATGTAATTATAGAAGGTGTAAATAATACAATTGGAATGTTGAATTTCTTTGGTTCTAATGTACCTAATGCAACTGGTAATGATTCTAATGCGATTGTAGGTTGTATGTTTAGAGATACTTTAGGAACTATAGCTACATCAAATATTCCTAATACTGCAATTTTCTCTCAAGGTACTCCTGAAAATAACTTTAATACCATTAGTGATAATGAAATTTATAATTTCGGGTTTAATGGTATTAACTTGAGTGCTACTTCTGGTTCATTTTGGAGAATAACTAATAATAGTTTCTATCAAACCATTACAAAAAATAATGCAATGACAGTTATTCAAATCAATGGTGGAAATGGACATACTATATCTGGGAATAGTTTTGGAGGTTCGTCGGCAAATAGAAGCGGTTCTGCTTTTGTTAGTTCAGGAAGTTTAACAATGATTGGTTTAGCAACAACACTTTCAACTACTAATCCAATTATTATTGATAGTAATACATTTTCAAATATCAGTTCTACTGGTACAACTAACTTTATGAAATGTATTGTTGTAGGCTCAGGTAATGTTCAAATCACAAACAATATTTTTGGTGGTGCTGCTATGCCTTATGATACTTTAAGAAATAGTGGTGATGCAGGTGTGATTGAATTGGCTAATGCAACTACTTTGGTTAGTGGGAATGTAATTTCTGATTTTAGATACTACCAAGGTTCAACCGTTTACAGACATACTGCAATTTATGCAACAAATGGTACACATACAATTACGAATAACATCATCAGAAGAATTGAAGGTAACAATGCAACAACCTCTTTTGGATTATATACGCTAAACGGAATTCATATTACTGGAGGAACAAATCACATTGTGCGTTCTAATCAAATTTCAGAAATTCGAAACTTTAATTTTGGTACTGCTGCCTATCCTGTTGTTGGAATACATATTACTGGTAGCACTAATTTAACTGTTGAAAGAAATAAAGTTTCTAAGATTTTTGCCTTAGGGTTAGGTGTTGGAGCAAGTTCACCTCAAATTGTAGGAATGTATTGCACCACAACTTTAGGAGTTAATTTCATTAATAATCAAATTTCTGTAGGTGCCGAAACAACAGGAGAATCAAGAGTCTTTGGTTTCTTAAATGCATCAACTTCTGGAAATTGCAACTATTTTTATAATTCAGTTTTTATAAATGGATTAGTAACTTCTGGTATCAATACTTCATATGCAATAAACAGAACTTCATCGGCCAATGTTGTTGCTATGAATAATATTTTCTACAACAAAAGAGGAAGCTTAGGTACTGGTAAACAATATCCAATAGGTTCTTCATTAGCAATTAATAATACTAATTTAAATTACAATTTATTGGTTGGTGCCGATACTGCATCAATTGCTGAATTAGGTGGCTTGGCACAATCATGGACAGGCTTAAACACACTTTACGCAACTACGTATCAAACCAATTGGGCTGAATCATTTGCTAATATTCCTGCTGAACAATTTTTTACTGATACTGCAATTAATGATTTAAGTATTGTAACATCTTCTCCTTTAGCATGGTATGCAAATGGTAAAGGATTAAGAATTGCCAATATTAGTGGTGATATCAATAACCAAACTAGTGTTCGTACTACTTCGATTTCTAATGGAGCTACAGATATTGGTTCTGTTGAATTTAATCCAACATCAATTCCTGTAACTGCTTGGATTGATAAGGTTCCTGCTTTAGGAGATAGTTCTAATTTCTTTTTCGCTTCTAGAAGAATTGCTAAAGTAAATTGGGGTAGCACAGGAACTGTTCCAAGTTCTGTAGATTTAAAATTCTATTCTGGAATGAATCCTTCAAATACTCCTTCAGGTACTACCTTTATGAATGCTTATTGGGATTTCCAATCAGTTGGTGGAACTGGATTAAATGTTAGAGTTGAATTGCTTCAAGATTCTTCAATGTTGGGAACTGTTGTCAGTCCTGCTAATTTAAGACTTGCTCGTTACAGCGGAACAGGTACAACATGGTCGAATTTTGCATCAACAACAGTAAATACTGTGCAAGGAAATTTTGCTGCGAATTCAATTAGCTTAAACTCATTGGGAATCTTTACTGGTACCAATGCCAATAGCAATCCTTTACCAGTTGAATTAAGAAACTTCAATGCTATTGCTACTGAAAATAATGTTGATTTGTTTTGGTCTACAAGCAGCGAAATTAACAATGCTGGTTTTGCTTTAGAATATTCTGTTGATGGAAAAGAATTTACAGAATTCGATTTTGTAAAAGGTATGGGTACTTCAAACAAATTGAAAAAATATTCATCAGTTCATTTGAATGCATTTGACTTAAACAACAAAATCTATTACAGATTAAAACAAGTTGATTATTCAGGTGAATTTGAATACAGCAATATAATTGCAGTAAGCAAAGATGATGAGTCAATGGCTACAATTTCATTTTATCCAAATCCAGTAACAGATAAAGCTTCTGTTTCTTATTTGTCGAATGAAAATGCTTCTCTTTCAATCACTGTATTTGATATCAATGGAACTGAATTGTTCAAACAAAATGTAAATGTTAAAAAAGGAGAGAGCGAAATCAACATCAATGAAGTTCAAAACCTATCAAACGGCGTTTATATGATTAGAATTGATGATTCATTGAATGTAAAAACAATCAAGTTCATCAAATCGAATTAAGTTTAAATAAAACACAATAGAAAATGCTGCTTCGAATTTCGGAGCAGCATTTTTTTTGGGATGGAATTTGATTGTGATTAATGCTGAAAATTGGGCTAAGAGAATATTATATTTCAATAAAACATTGGAGTTATTCTTAGATGGTTCTAGTTTCTTTGATTGATTTAACCCAGAATATGCATTAGATTTTCTATTACTGGTCAAAATACCTTTGAAATTTGACGTAAACTCAGTT
>JBIMKP010000053.1:0-20635 GCA_051861545.1 Bacteroidia bacterium
GCGAACCTTCGGTTCGCGCCAGTTTTGGGGTCAGGGTGCTGTTATTAAAGTTTCTGGTAAAGAAAAGGATATTCGTAAAGAATTATAGTAAAACTCTAAATAATTTAAATTTATTAATGACTTTAAATTAAAGCAAAATGATTTAATGCAGTTTATTTATAAAGATAAGGATAATCGTTAATTTTTAGTATTGAGTTATGGCTTCAAAACATATGTTAATCCAAAACTTAAAGTTTCAGGTCTCATATTTACAGAGTTAATGCCATTTATTCCAAAGTTAATATTTGATGTGCTGGCACTAGCTACACTGCTATTGGAAATATTGGTATAGGTTAAATTAGCTGATAATAGATTAAAAGAAGTCTGAACAAAAAATCTATCATTTATTTTATACCATAATCCTGCATTAAAGCCCGCATTAACTCCAACAGAAGGACTTTTAGTAGTGTATATTTCAGGCAAGGAGTAATTACTTTCAGATTCTCTTTTAGATAATTGCAATCTTGCTGAATAACTATAACTCCACAAGAACCCAAATTTAGGTTTGATTGAAACAAAATTTGTTATTTGATTTCTGATGCTGAACATATGTTCAATAGACGAATTTTGATTGTAATTAATTCTATTGATTTCAAGTGAATCAAACCTTTCAGTTAAATCAAATCTTGAATCGTAATTATAATAAATTGCCCAGGTCTTGAGCTTTTTTTCTGATACAAATTTTCCTTTTCCTAAGCCCAAGGTAAAACCTGTACTTTTATTATTTGCTCTTTGAACCTTTACAGTATCACTGCTTAGATAATTAAAGTATTTGTTATTCTGATTTTGAAAATCGAAAAAAGTATAACCTGAAATTGTTTTTTGATTTACACTAAATTGTGCAAATGATATTTGGCTTAAAAACAGCAAAATAATCAGTATATAATTTCTCATTTCTTTATTTTTTAGCTTGAAAAACATATTGTACACTTAAACGCAAATTACTTAAGCTTAAACTATTGCTTATGTTTATTGAAAGGTCTGTATTGCTGAAGTCAGAATCACGGAATAAGAGTGAATTTTTCTCATTGTTAGTTCTTGAACTATAACTAAAATTCACAAGATTGTAATTTAAGCCTAAAACAACATTTTTATTTAAGAAGTAATAAAAGCCACCATTAATATTAGCGCCAACTTGCATTTGAAAACTCTTATTACGAGGACCAAAAAATGAATTAATATATTCACCTCCTAAAAAACTCACATTTGTTTGCAGGTTAAAACCATATTTATCTTTAAGTGGAAAAATATTTCTATGACTGAATGATAAACCTGCTAAATAATTCACATAGTGCTTCGAAAAGCTAAAATTATTAACTACTAGTCCAATTCCATACATTTTATTTTCCTTATACACTTTTTCAAATTGAAGGTTAAGCTGACCAGCATTTGAAAACACATTGTTATCAGCATTATTCGATGAGCTTGAATTATTAATTTTTGAATAAGTGCTTTGCAAATTGAATTGCGCCGTAACTACGGAGGAACCCAATCGGAATTGTGCCTTTAAATGCAAAATAGGGATGAGCAATAAAAATAGCAGTAGTATTTTTTTCATAGTTTTAAAATTTGAAATTCAATTATCAAAAATCAAACCATAATTTCACAACAGCTTAATTTTAAGAAAAATAGTACAATGAAAACCAATCGTCATTGTTTTGATTAACTGATACAAATCATTGTTATAGTTGAGCAAAAAGCAAAAATTGCAAACCATAAAAAAATACTTATGATTCGTTTTGATTATTTAGAAGCCAATAAAGAAAAGTTCAGAGAACAATTCCTTACAGCCAAACCATTTCCGCATATTGGAATTGACGATTTCTGTGATGAAGCGAAGTTAACCGAGCTTTATAACAATATCCCAAATATTGAAACTCCGAGTGCAGATTATGTTTTCGCAAAAGAGAAATACGAAAAAAGTAAGTACTGGGAATTGGGCGGTGTGTTCAAAGAATTGTACGATGATTTAACCAACAAGAAATTTGCCGAACTCATTTCATATATCACAAACGAAGATGTTTTTATAGACAATGGCTTTTATGGAGGAGGAATCCACCAAGGAAGAAAAGGTAGCTTTTTAGATATGCATGCCGATTTTAACTACCATCCATTAAACGAAGAATGGTACAGAAACTTGAATTTATTGGTGTATATCAACAAAGACTGGAAAAAGGAATATGGAGGCGAATTGAGATTAGAAGATGGTAGAACTGGTGAAAAAACCGAAGTGGATGTTCCATTTAACCGTTTAGCCATAATGCATTGTAGAAGTTATACTTTACATGGTTACGACCCCATTAACTTTCCTGAAGGTAAATACAGAACCTCTATTGCGGCCTATGCTTATACTTTGCATAAATCACATTTAGAAGCACCTAGAACAACAGTTTGGCATGTTAAAAAAGAAAATCCTATAAAATATGCTCTTTCTAAAATCTGGGTTCCTGCTGTAAAAATTAAAAGTCTGTTTAGCAAAAGTAAAACCGCAGACCACTAGTATTCAGAAGCTTTAGAAAGAATCAAGCAAAGAATTTGGATTTTAATTGAATAAACTTATTTTTGCCACCCCGTTCAAACAGAATGGGTTCTGCCCGGATGGCGGAATTGGTAGACGCACTAGTCTCAAACACTAGCGAGAAATCGTGCCGGTTCGACTCCGGCTCCGGGTACAAAAGCCTTACAGAAATGTGAGGCTTTTTCTTTTTAATTGCTTCACTTTTACAAATTATAATGAACCGCATTGAAAGAATTTCAGCCATTCTCATTCAACTACAATCCAAAAAATGTTTTAAAGGGACAGGATATTGCTGATAGATTTTAGATTTACGATTTGGGATTGGAGATTTTTGATTGGAGATTTATGATTTTTGATTTACGATTTGGGATTTACGATTTGGGATTTGGGATTTTAGATTTTAAAAGGGTGTTTTGATTATCTATTTTAGTAAAACATCTTTTTAAAATAGGGCCCGCTGGAAATGAGTTTTAATTAATTGAAGGATTTTAATGTTATTATTCTTTAAACCTTGCATTAAAACAATTAAGATTTTTAGAAGGCCTTAATTGCTACCTATATAATCATTCACATGAGTTAATTGAATCATGAACCAAATCAATCCATCAAAAATTAAAGGATAATTGTCTACATGTTCAATAACGCGGTAGCCAGATTCAGCATAATTATTCATTTCATAATAAGTTGTTATAAGCTTATTACCTTCAGTTAATTGATAAGACCTTACAGGATTGCTGGCACTTTTTATTTGATATTTTTTTCCTTTATAATCAAATTTATAAACGGGAGATAACCATCTATCTTCTTTTAATTTAATCAAATTACCGACTTCTGTATCTTCAACAATTATAGAGGAACTCAAAAAACCCTTTTCTTGAATCTTATAAAATCCTTCATTGGTATTTAATTCTGCTATTTTAGAGTCATCAAGCTCCATAGAAATCATGATTTTATCATCTAAATATAAAACGTGATTTCCTAATGTATCGGTTTTCCAATTTTTAATTCTCATAACTTTAACTGCAGCAATAAAACCATTTTTATATAAATTTATTATAAGCTAAATCTTTTTCAAAAAAATTAAATCTGCAATGAAATTTATTTTAACTCCTCCAAAGAATATGAATTTGTTTTCTTAATAATTAAAAGCAGAAAATAAGCTTAACATCACCAATTTAAAATTGTTCAATAAAAATAAAATTTAAGACTTTTTTAGATATAAAAGTCAGAATTGTGTCATCAAAAAAAAAAGATTAAACTAATCAGACATCCATTTTATTAAGTCTTAGTCTATAACACAAATTCATAAAAACATGAACAAAACAACGATTAAATCATTTGCATTAAGCATTGGTATCTTGGCATTAGGTTTCTCTGCCTGCAAAAAAGAAGAAACAAAAACAAACACAACTGTAACACCTCCTGCAAAGTCAATTTACGATATTGCAAAAGCTGATACAAGTTTCAGTATCTTAGTAGCAGGAATTGACAAAGCTGGATTAAAAACTACTTTAAGTGGAACTGGTACTTTTACAGTTTTTGCGCCATCAAATTCGGCATTCAGAAAACTTGGTTTTAGTGTAGCTGTCATTAATAGCATCACTGATCCAGAAGAAATTGACGGATTAAAAAGTTTAATTTTGTTTCATGCTTTAGGTTCAAAAGTACAATCTAGCGCTTTGACAAATACTTATGTTCCTTCTTTATTTACAATTGGAGGAAATGGTGTTTCATTGAAAACTGCTATCAATCCAGTTAAAATTAACAATGAAGCCAATGTTACAACTGCAAATATTGACGCTAGTAATGGAATAATCCATGTAGTAGATGCAGTATTAATGCCTCCAACAGTAGTAGATATTGCATTAAACAACGGTGGATTTACTTCACTAGTTGCAGCATTAGACAAAGCCGATTTAGTTGAAACTTTAGAAGATGGTGAGGCATTAACAGTATTTGCACCAACCGACAAAGCATTTTCAGATATCAACTTCAAATTAGATGATTTTACAAAAGAGGCTTTAGCTCCAATTTTAACTGGACATGTATTAGGTTCACAAGTTAGATCGAACCAAATTCAAAACAACCAAAAAGTAACTACATTAAACAAAGATGTACAGTTAACTTTTAATACAACAATGGGTGTTAAATTTTCTGGTGGAAAAACAACTGATATCAGCGTAACAACTGCAGATTTACAAGCAACTAATGGTGTTGTTCATGTAATCAATAAAGTTATTCTTCCATAATTATTTTCGATTATTTGTTTAGAGGGATGAAAGGCCGGTAGCATTTGCTATCGGCTTTTTTATTAAAGATTGCTGTGTTCAATAGATAAGTACAATTTCTTAAGCAATTGACCCATTCACTTGAATAAAAACAAATCAACAATAAATATATCATTGAACCCTCAAATACTAAATTGTACAGGCTCAATTTAAAATTTGATTATCAATGAAAATTAATACGATTATCCGCTACTTTACTAAAAATAAATTTATCGAAACTCTATAGCTGATTATTACTCGTTATAATCAAAAAAAATGATGATTAGCGTTATGTTTCCTATAGCAAGTTCTTAAAATCCTGAAGGGATGACATGATTATAGAAAATAAAATATGAAGAAACACCCCTCAAACTCAACAAGGCGGACCAAAGGTCCGCCTTGTTGAGTTTGAGGGGATTTCGTTTAAAGCATTTTTCTATAAACATGTGACCGCCTTCGGGGTCAATAATTTCATTTAATAGAGCAATTTAATTCCAAAAACTTTTTGAAAATAATTCTCAATACTTTTAATGGATTAAAAAATACTTCTGGTATACATGCGGATATTAGTTAAAATTAAAGTAAAATACCTTTAGATTTTATAAGATTCTGCCAATAGTTTATAAGATTCCTTTTATGTAACATTTATCCCCAAAACCGCATTAAATCGGGCTAAACTTTGTGTCATAATATTAAAGAATATGAAAAACTTAATTTGGTTAATCGGCTTGTTGCTTCTTGGATGGAGCTCTTGCACAAAAAAAGATGATGCCGTAATTGTACCTGTAAATGACCAGGAAAAAAGTGATTTGATTTTCTTAAGGGAAGAAGAAAAACTAGCTCATGATGTTTATATTTATGCATTTAGAAAATATAACAATTCAACATTTTCTAATATTGCAAATAGCGAACAAAGTCATACCAATAGTGTATTAAATTTACTTACTCAAAGAAACATCAGTGATCCCGCTGCTAATTTAAAAGAAGGTGAATTTTTAAATCAAGATTTACAAGCCATATACAATTCACTTGTAGCAACTGTTGATTCATCTGAAAACCATGCACTCATTGTTGGAGCAACAATTGAAGATTTAGATTTAAATGATATTCATCATTTTTATGCCAATACAACGAATTCTGAAAATTTATTGGTTTACGATAGACTTACTTGTGGTTCTAGAAATCATATGAGAAGTTTCACCAAACAATTAACTAGCTTAGGCATCAATTATCAACCACAATTTATTTCATTAAGCGAATTCAATTCAATCGTAAATGGTCAGAATGAACAATGTGGATTAATGACTGGAAAATAGATTTTATATCAGATTAGGATAAAAAAAGCCGCAGACAAGGGTCTACGGCTTTTTTTTTATGAGAGTAGATAAAAGCCAAAGGCACTTTATTACGGTATTAATTAGGGCCTGCTGAAAATCTATACTATGACTTATTTCGATCAATTAAATCGTATTTTAATACTTTAAATGCAAGGTTTTAAGAAAAATTACTGATTAAAAATTGAATACAATTTATACAAGATAATTTTAAACTTTTATTTGATAATAGTTTTTGTAATTATGCCATTGGATGTAGTAATCACTAAAAACATTAAGGCATGAGCAGCATCATTTAGTTCAATAACAAGCTTATTATTTGATTCTTTTAAGTAATTAAAACTTATCATTGCACCTTTAGAGTCTATTACTTTTACATCACTAATATCAACACCTTCAATTACTAACTTATTATCAATTATTGGGTTTGGATAAACATTAAAAAGCTGTCCATCTATTTCATTAAGATTTGTTCCTATATTAAAATTTCCTTATTGACGCCAGATTCCAGCAACTCCGCCATTAAACCTTCCAACCACATATCCAGTTTTATTTGGAGTAAAATAAACACCTCGCATAATAACTGAAATGCTAAATTTTTGATTTGTCCAAGTTAATCCTCCATCTACTGTTTTATACATAATTCCCTCCATGTTAGAGCCAACTGCATAGCCTGTATCTGCATCAGTGAAATGAACCGAAAATAAAGTGGCATTACTATCAATTGTTGTTTTGGTCCAATTTGAACCACCATTGATAGTTTTATACAACAAACCACTCGTACCTACAGCATATCCTATATTGGCATTTATAAATTGTAAAGATAGAATAGTGTTATTCCCAAAGTCAGGTAAGGTCAGACTTTGCCAGTTTTGACCGCCATCAACTGTTGTTACAATGCCATTTGTAGAGTCGCCACCTGCATAAGCAACTTGTTGATTGATAGATTGAATTGTTCTGTTTGGAGTAGCTGAATTTAGCACAGGAGTCCAATTAAAACCACCATCAATTGTTTTATAAATGGTTCCAGAACTAAAAGGAGTATCTGAACCTGTCCTTATTTGCAATCCTGTGGCTACATATCCAATTTGAGATGTTAAGAAATACAATGAATAAATATTTTTGGGAGTATCAATAGATAATGAATTCCAATTCAATCCCCCATCAACTGATTTAGTTAATAGCCCTCCATTTCCTGCTGCAAATACAGTATCTTTACTGACTGGGAAAACGCTTAAAAATGTTTGTGTAGTGTTAGTTGTTAGCAAACTCCAGCTTGTTCCAGCATTTGTTGTTTTTAAAATTGTTCCTCCATTGCCCACGGCATATCCGATACTGTCATTAAAAAAACGTACTGAAGTTAATGATTCCTGTGCAGGATTGGGTGTAACTCTTACCCATTGTGCAAAAGAGTTTAAACCAAAAAACAATGTAAGCAAAGTGAAAATAGTTTTTTTCATGATGTTCCTTTTCATAATTTATTTTATGCAAAAAAACATTTAGTTCATTTACACTTGAAATTTACAATTGATTAAGTAGTCCTGAATCATGAATTGATACTTTAAATTTCTAGTCGTCTTTTTTAACACTTTGAATATCAGCAGATTTTTTAAATTCATTTGGGGTTATACCTTCTTGCAGTTTAAAGGCTGAAAAGAATGCCGACCTTGAGTTAAATCCTACTTTTTCTGCAATACCTGTTAAATTTAAATGATTCATCTCCGGATTAATTAAATGCTTTTTTGCTTCTTCAACTCTAAATGAATTTACAAATTGGTTAAAATTTTTCTTACCATAATGATTAATTAACCTTGAAACATCTTTTATATTGAGATTAGTCATTTCTGCCACAATGAATAAGCTAATATCTTTGTTTAAAAAAACATGGTTTTGGGCAAATAACTGATGCAGCAATTCAAAGTTTTTTAAATCAATTTCATTAACTAATTTATCGTCCTGCTTAGTCTCAGCTGAATTATCTAAAGACGTTTGATAATCAACTTCTTGTTTTATAAAATTAGTAGTAGTAGTTTTATTTAATAATTGATGATCATATGAATTTATAGGTAAATAGAATTCTTTTTGCAATAAACCATTTATTGAAATCCAATAAATCAAAACTAAATTGGTTAAAGCACTAATATAAACTGCACTAATTCCATAACGTTCAAAAACAGTTAAGTATACAGCCAAAAACTCTATTAAGAAATTAACAATAAGGATATAGCCAGTTATTTTAACCCATTTTAGCAATTTACTATTCAAATTGGTATAAAAAAATGGAATAATTTTACTATTGGTATTCACAAATCTTATTGTTAACAAAGCATAAATAATGCTATAAAAAGGCCATATAAAAGTGTATAAAATTCCAAGAAAGGCCTTACCAGTTATATTGTAAAATCTGTTTCTTGCATCATCTGGAAGTAAAAAAATGATAAACAAAAATAAAAACTCTAATAAGCCAGGTAAAAGATGTAACAATTTCTTGCTTTTGAACTGATTGGCTACATTTAAAACATAAATATAAAATATTGGTACAATAAGAAAGAAAAAACCAGTTGGAGCATGCAATAACCTTGGAAAAACTTGGATTATTCCACTAAGTTTAAAAATCCAAGGAAGCATGCCAGATGCACTAAGGAATAAAAAAGCACTTAATAATCTATTAGAATTATTAGGTAGCAACCTAAAGAAAACAATAACTGAAAAAACTATAGCTTGTGTAAAAGCAATGGTGATGATTAAAAATAAAAATGGTGATTGTTGCATGCCTAATTCTTATTCAATTAGGTACAAGATTAAAATAGTAATAATGTTTAACCAAAATATACCTTAGACTTTATTTTATTGGTCAAAATGCTATTTAAATTAAAAGTAATACACATATCCGTTTATTTACCAGTAAATTTAATAGCAACACCCTCATCCCCAAACTGCCGCGAACTGAAGGTTCGCGGCAGTTTGGGGATGAGGGTAATTCATTCTTTTTTGTTTGCTACTATAATGTCATCCCTTTGGGATTTTAGGAAATTTTGTTATAAACAAGATTCTATTTTTAATTTATTTTACTTAGATACAATTCATAAATCAATTTCAAAATATTTTGAGTTTTACGAATATAATTTACTGGTAAACATGCGGATATTCGAAAATTTAATAAACCTTAAAAAATTAGTTTAATAATTTAAGTAAAATCAATGGTCTAATTATGGTCAATTAATCGATTGACAATTCTAGGTAAAATATTTCACGATAGACTAATTGCCCCACTAGGGGCAAAATATCGTTAGACTATTGATAAATCACGAAGACACCCCTGAGCGCTCCAAATTGCAATGACCTTCGGTCATTGCAATTTGGAGCGCTCAGGGAGATTTATTCTCACCTATTATTTTCTACCCATGTTATGTACCTAACGGCACATAAGATTTTAATAAAATAATCCAAAAAAACAAATTTCGAAATTGTGATACTTGTTACATAGAGTTTATAATATTGGTTTTACTTTTGTGCCATCAATTAGAAATATGAAATACGTAATAATAGGAGCTGTAGCAGGTGGAGCCAGTGCCGCAGCCAGATTAAGAAGATTAGACGAAAAAGCCGAAATCGTAATTTTTGAAAAAGGTGAATACATTTCTTATGCCAATTGCGGTTTACCCTATTATATTGGAAATGTAATTAAAGATAGAAATGCTTTATTTGTTCAAACAGCTTCTTCATTTCATCAAAGATTTAATATAGATGTCAGAACATTAACAGAGGTTATTGCTATCAATCCAGATGAAAAAACTGTTACTGCAAAAAATCAATTAACAGGAAAAGAATACAAAGAAACTTTTGATAAACTAGTACTCTCTCCTGGTGCCGAGCCTATTCGTCCGCCTTTACCTGGAATTTTAAATGAAGGTATTTTTACTTTAAGAAATGTGGCTGATACCGATTATATCAAATCGTATGTTCAGCAAAAAACTACTAAAAAAGCTGTTGTTATTGGTGCAGGTTTTATTGGATTGGAAATGGCTGAAAACCTACATGATTTAGGAATTGAGGTAAGTATTATTGAAATGGGTAATCAAATACTTGCACCCATCGATTATTCAATGGCGGCAATTGCTCAACAACATATTAGAAATAAAGGAGTTCAGCTTCACTTAAATTCAACGGTTACAGGATTCGAAAAAGATGCAAATGGATTGATGGTACTTTTAAAAGACCAAGAAGCAATTCCAGCGGATTTAGTTATTATGTCGATTGGAGTAAAACCAGATACTCGTTTGGCTCAAATGGCTGGATTAAAATTAGGTGATGCAAAAGGAATTTGGGTCAATGAATTTCTTCAAACTTCAAATCCGGATATTTATGCAGTGGGTGATGCAATTGAATTTGAAAATCCAATTTCACACCAATCTATGAATACATATTTAGCCGGACCAGCTAATAAACAAGGTCGTATGGCTGCTAATAATATTGTATTAGGTAATAAACAATCTTATAAAGGAGCAATAAATACAGCCATTGTAAAGGTATTTGATTTAACAGTTGCAACAGCTGGCATTGCTTCAAAAAACCTTATTCGTTCAGGAATTAAACATATTATTTCTACTACACACAGTGGCTCTCATGCTGGTTATTATCCAGGAGCAAAACAAATGAGTATTCAAATTGCCTTTAGTGAAGATGATGGAAGATTATTAGGTGCACAAATTGTTGGTCATGAAGGTGTAGATAAGAGAATAGATATTTTGTCATCTGTAATTCAAAGAGGAAGTACTATTTATGAATTAGAGGAGTTTGAACATGCCTACGCTCCACCCTATTCTTCAGCAAAAGATCCTGTAAATATGGCTGGCTTTGTTGCAGAAAATATCTTGACTAAACAACATGAGATTTTTTATTGGAATGAAATTGAATCTCTTCCTGAAAGTGCTCAACTTATTGATGTGAGAACTGCCCAAGAATATGAACATGGACATATTCCAGGAGCAATGAACATTCCTGTTGATGATATGAGAATGCGCTTATCTGAAATAAATGATAAAGAGCCCGTTTATTTGTATTGTCAAGGTGGTTTAAGGGGATATTTAGCTCAGAAAATTTTGAAACAAAATGGCTTCAATCAAACCTTAAATCTTTCAGGTGGATACCAGGTTTGGGAAACATGTGATTTAGAAAAAAAAGCAGCTTTAAAACTACAAATGGAATTGGCTTAAAACAAAAAGGCTGATTCAACAATAGAAGAAACCGAATTTTTAAAATTTACTTTTACGAATATCCGTTTCCTTACTAGTTAATTTTAATAATAACACCCCAAAAAAAATGGACGCGAACCTTCGGTTCGCGTCCATTTTTTTTGGGGTGATTCATTCATTTTAGTATTCTACAGTAATGTCATCCCTCTGGGAATTTAGTAAATTTCATAAAAAACCGGACTCTATTTTTAATTCATATTGCCTTATTACAATTCATAAATCAATTTTAATATATACGATTATCCGCTTCTTTACCTAAGAATAAGATTCTCCAAACTTTATAGCTGATTATTATTCGTTTAGATCAAACTAAATCACAATTAAATGAATAATTTTAGTTAATGTTTCTTATAGCAAGTTCTAAAACCCAGAATGGGTGACATGATTATAGAAATTAAAATAAGGAGCAACACCTCCCCCAAACTCGTCAACGCGGACCTTTGGTCCGCGTTGACGAGTTTGGGGGGATTTGGTTTACAGCTTTTTCTATAAACATGTGACCGCCTTCAGGGTCACTAATTTCTGATAATCAATTAATAAGCTTGATTTACAAAATATAATTATGGTATACATGCGGATATTCGTTTTAAAATATTTAGAGTTTCTCTAAAATGTAAAACAAAACTACCTAAATAACAATTTAGCTAATTTCATTTTTAGCGCATTATAAACAGGATACCTCAATGGAGGATCGATTAAATTGCTTGTTTTTAATATTGATTTTTGATGCGTAAAAACATCAAAACTATACTGTCCATGATAATTCCCTATTCCACTAGAACTAATACCACCAAAAGGTAAATGCGGGTTTGCAAGATGAACCAAGGCATTGTTAATACATCCTCCACCAAATTGAATCCTTTCTAACAAGTACTTTTCAAAAGTTGAATTATTAGTAAAGATATAACATGATAAAGGATAAGGATTCTTAGCTACTACTTCTATTACTTCTTCTTTGCTTTGATAAGTTAAAATAGGGAAAATTGGACCAAAGATTTCCTCACTAAGTAATGCATGATTTGAAGGAATTTCATCTACAATAGTTGGCTCAATACAAAGATTTACATCGCTGGATTTGCCTCCATAAACAATATGAACATCCTTTAAATACGATAATAATTTATTGAAACGATTTTGGTTTACGATATGGGTATAATCGTTAGAATTTAATGGATTATCTCCATAAAACTCTTTGATATACTTGATCATCTCGGTTATTAATTTTCCTTTTTGTGTATGATGAACAAGCACATAATCCGGCGAAACACAGGTTTGACCAGCATTAAAAAATTTAGCCCAAACCAATTGTTTTGCTGCTAATGAAATATTTGCATCTTCAGCAACTATTGCCGGACTTTTACCACCCAATTCCAAAACAACAGGACTTAATTGTTTGGCCGCTAAACGCATAATTTCTTTACCAACTTGAGTGCTTCCTGTAAAGAAAATAAGATTAAAATGGTGGTTTTCTATAAGTAAAGGACCAATAACATGTCCATCACCCAAAACAACTGAAATATAAGCCTCATCAAAATTTTCCTTGATTAATTTTGTTACTAAATTTGTAGTATGAGGAGTAAATTCAGATGGTTTTACTATTGCACAATTACCACCTGCGATTGCACCAATTAAAGGTGCAAATATCAATTGAAAAGGATAATTCCACGGACCAATTATCAATGTTAAACCTAGAGGATCTTTGTAGATATAAGAGGAAGATAATTGCAAAGCCATAGGAGTAGCAACTGATTTCGGCTTCATCCATGACTTTAAATTTGAAAGTGTCAGGTTAATTTCTTCATAAACAAAACCAATTTCAGATAAAAAAGCCTCAAAAGCTGGCTTGTGCATATCAAGAGCCAAGGCATCAAGAATAGCTTGTTCGTTTTGTTTGATAATTTGTTTCAACAAAAGCAATTGTTTCTTTCTAAACTCATACGAAAGAGTTGCACCAGAAGAGAAATAAGCTTTTTGTTTGTTATATAAATTTTGGATTTCAGTGGAATTCATCAAGTAATATTAATGGCTTTCCATGAAGAATCCAATTTTAGTGTTCATGTTTCTTCTGAAACTCTAATTTATAAATAAGCCAACCAAAGCCAACAACTAAATGTAAAAGTACAATCGAAATAAATAATGTTTCCATGCAACAAATTTAGCCATAACAATACAAGTAAAAACTGATATGAAACATGGAATAAGGGAACAAATGTTACGGGAGGAAAAGAAAGAAGATTGGCTTTAAAATTCAAATAGAAACCGGCAAATTGCTGTATAACAATTCATGCTTAGCCAAAATATTCTTATGAAAAGTTTCTGGAAGTCGCGCCCAATCAAAGAGCTCCACTACAATTGGCACATTACTTTCACGAATTTGCTCTACTAAATTAAGGTAATCATCAATAGGCATTTTTTTCAATTCAGGTGTTCTAATCACTAAATCTAAATCACTACCTTCATGTGCCATTCCATTAACTCTGCTACCATAAGCCCAAACTTGAAAAGGACAATCAACTGAATTAAAAATGGCTATTAATGTATCCTTGTCTTTAGTTCTGAGTATCATTTGGTTGATTTTTAATGGCTTCTACAATAGTTTTTGAATCTGCTATAAAATCAGGTAGTAGCAATAATGTTTCTTCGGCAAAATTTGCACCATAATCGTGCGCAGTTGTATTCCGATTATCTCTATAAACCAAAAATCTTTCGCATAATTCAGGTGAAATTATGCTTCTTAAAACACATTGTTTAAAAACTTCTTTAAAATATAATTGATCAACTGCTTTTGAAGAATGATAATAAGGTTTTAGAACCTTTTTAAGTAGTTTCCCACATTGTTCTAAAATAATCTCATACTCTTTTATACTTGCCGAACGATACAATTCGTAGTCTATCTCATCTTGATTAGCCTTTTTTAATAAGTCATATGCTTTTTCTAATGTGTTTATGCACTTTTCCAAAAAAATTGTATCAATCGAATTCATTTAAAATAGTTAGTTAATATGCAAATTTATATCTTTTTATCTAGAATCTAAGCATTCTAAATAATCACAAAATTCTCTTTAAAATGACTCCTGAGTTACTAATTTTCAAACACATAGCTATATAAATTTGAAAACCATTTACCTTGAAAATCCTTTTTATTTAAGGATAAAAGACAAACAACTTGAATTAAAAATTCTAGAAGCAAAAGTAACAAAAACTTGATTCATAAAAATTGCCTTAAAAAGGACACCTTATTGAATTGTTAATCTTGTATATAAATTCCTAAATTTTAAATGAACGACTTAACTTCAATTTTTAAGGATAATTGAAATCGTTTAATCTATCAATTGAATGAACTTTTCAATAGTTTGTTTAAATGCTTTTGGATTATTACAATCAATAATTAATTGATTCGAATATCCGCTTCTTTACCTAAAGCTAGTTTTACCAAGGTTCAAAGGCTATAATGCAGATAATTGCTCGAAATAATCAGAATTAACCTTTAAAAATTAATTAGAATTAGAAACATAATTTTTCTTGATTTTTTTTTAAAATCCTGAAGGGATGACATGATTATAGAAAATATAAGTAAAGAAATCCAAGCCCAAACCTCTTCCAACGCGGACCAAAGGTCCGCGTTGGAAGAGGTTTGGGGAATTCGTTTCAAGCATTTTTCTATAAACATGTGACCACCTATCGGGGTCTTAAATATCATAAAGCTGAACAATTTAACACCAAGTTAATTTTGAAATTGTTTCTCAAAATATTCACCTGATTTATAAAAAATTATTTTTGGTAAACATGCGGATATTCGTAAGTATAATTATTGATTTTAAAATATTATCCGCAGAATAAAATATCATTTATCAATAAGTTTATAAGCCAGAAATATGCCATCTTTGATTAAAATTGAAATGGGACATATCTAATACTATTGTACTGAAAATTTGACTAATTTCTTTATATTAAGATTCCTTTGTAACAAGTGTAAGTTCTTAAATAAATAAACATGTAAATTTGCACAAAACCAATTATGAAATTTACAAAAATTGGGGAATATATTATGAACGAAAATCAAGAATTTTTAGATGATCATGAGCTTGTAGAAGAGCCAACTGGTCTTTATCAACCAAAGGAAACTTACAACCCAAATTCATTACGAATAAGTTCATTTGAATCTTTAGAAGAAGAAAATAGAAATTATTCTTTAAGTTTAAAACCTATAGAAAGATGGAAGTATTTACATCAATTAAACTTAAATGCATTTGGAAAAGAAACTAAATTATTAAATGATTTTGGAAAAACTATTTTTATTAAGTAATGGATATTTTCTTTGAACCACATATCGAATTATTAAAAAGACTTCAAAAATTTGAGGTAGAATACATTCTTATTGGAGGATATGCTGTGAATTTTCACGGGTTTAGCAGGCCCACAGGCGATTTAGATTTATGGATTAATGGAACAGATGAAAACAAGTTAAAAATTCTTCAAGTTCTTGATTTATATAAATTCTTACCTGAAAGCATCAATCATATTCGAAATTTAGACTTTTCTAAGCCAAACGTTTTTAGTTTTGGTGAAGTTCCTATTCGGGTAGATTTTTTGACAAAAATATCCGGAATTACATTCGAAGAAGCCAATAAACAAAAAGTTATCGGAGAGTTAAATGGCCTCCAAATTCCTGTATTACATTTCAACCATTTAATTTTATCAAAAATTTCAAATGAAAGACTTAAGGATAAAATGGATATTGAAGAATTACAAAAAATCAAAAACCTAAAAAAATAAAGTTCTTAATTACTTGAATAATACCATAAAATTAAACACACAATTAACACCTTACTCAACTCCCAATTTTGGCTCTATATCAACCCACTTGCTGTTTTATAGAACACTTCTGTAAAATGTCGTTTTTTATGTTTGGGCTTAATTGAACACATTGCATTTGACTTTATTAAATAAGCTTCCATTTACATTTATATAAGGATTGGGTTGTTTGGTTAATGAATCAATTTGATTAGCTTTTGAACTGTTCAATTGATTATTTTAAAATCTCAACATACTTTTTTAAAAGCTATTCAATTAATTGAATGAACTTTTCAATAGTTTGTTTAAATGCTTTTGGATTATTACAATCAATAATTAATTGATTAAATTTCTCCATTACTTCATCCATTTCTTTGCTTGTATTTTTATGTTTGAGTGTATACAAATAACTAATATAATTGGTACAATCTGGGTTATCCAAACTTTTAAGTTTTTGTAATATAAAACCATCTATCTCTACTTCGTTGCCTTTATAAACCAAATCAACAAGTTCAAAATCAACATAGCCATTTAAATTTAGTAAAACATTTTTCAGTCTTTCTTTTTGACTTGTATTTATATCAAATATTTGATTTCTATTTATTGAAGAACTTGAATCCATTTTTTGATTCTTGCTTAATTCTTCGATACCTTCCCAGCGTGTAATAGGATTCTCCACGCATGTTACAAGCCACTCAATTGTTTCAATTCGCTGCTTTTCTTTATCAGGAATTTTTAGTATTTGTTGAATTTCAAAAATCTTCTGTTTATAAATTTCTATATCTTTTTTACTTAATGTTTTAGCTCCATAACTTAAGGCATGGGTGAAAAATTTTCTCCTTCTTTTATCCCAATCTAAAAATGCTATAACAAATGTACTATCATAGTATCTATCAGGATAAAGACAACTCATATCTGGATTGAATTGAATTTCTATTGTATCTTTTTTAGGTTCTCCTTGTAAGTTTTCTAAAACTGCAATTTTAGCTATTCTGGTAGTCCATTCATTTTTTAAACTTTCCTTTTCAGTTATTTTTATAACATAACCCACAATGATATATTCGCTTTCAATTACCAATTTCCTCAAAGGTCTTGGTTCAAGTAAGGCCGCAAATAAATCATTTGAAACTCCGATGAATATTAATATAGATAAGATTCTTGCTATCAATTTTTTGGACTTAAATTTGGAATTAAAAAGTATCAATTTAATGATTTAAAAATAATAAAACTTGAAGCAAATCACAATAAGGATTATTCCCTTGTAAAAACATTCAAAGCGCTGGGGAAACCCATCGCTTTTTTTATACAATGAAATTTAGGACTAAGAAATTTTATTATATGAGTGTATTTAAATCTATATAAAATTCACTTCGATATTATAATTGAACTGCTATTGTATTTTCGTCCATTTAAAACATAACTAGCTAATACATTGTATTTATCGGAAGGGCAATTACACTCTTCTTCTCGTACCTCAAAATCAGAAAACAAATAAACAATTGAATTGCTTAAAGATGAAATTTTATATTCATGATTTCGATTCAACTTTTCAGGCATAAAAATAAACAAATCCTTCTCTCCTGGGTCTTTTGCTTTTGCTTGAGCAAATACGCTATCTAGTCGCTTAGTATAATTAGAACCTTTAACATAAATTTCAATTGAAATGCTATCCACTTCGCTTGACTCAAAGTTAAATAGCTGTATTTCGTTCAATTCATCGAATCCACTGCAATACTTTTTGGTACAACAGGATTGAAGGGAAATAATAAATATTGATGCACAAACAAATAAGGGTAATTTTCTCATACCTAAATACATTTTATTTATGAACTAATTGACTTATTAAAAATCATATTCTTTAAGAATGTTTTCATCTATAACCATGAAATCAAAAATAGAATGTTTATATTCTATTTATTCCAAATATAAAGAAACCATTCATTGAAACTCTATCAAATCAACCATCAATCTTTAGTACCTACTCCCCTATCATCAAATTCAATTTGCTCCAAAAAGCAGCATCAAATCCTGATACTGCAAAGCTAGGATTGTTGATATCAGAAGCTTCTCCCATGCGAATGATAACCATATTCTTGCTTGGTACAACATATATTCTTTGGTTTTCTGCTCCCATTGCTGCATACATGTCTATTGGAGCATTGGGTATCAATGGTCCTTGGTAAACTGTTTGACTACTAGGTACCATAAAACTGCTTTTTCCATTAAACCACCATAAATAACCATAGGATGGATTGATGCTTTGAGAAGATGAAATACTTTCTTGAAAAAAAGCTTCCGGTATTACTTGTTCGTTTATCCATTTGCCTTTGTTTAATGCCAACAAACCAAACTTTGCCATGCTCCTGGTATTGCTATTGTAGATTCTAAAAATAACTCCATTGTTCCAAAAACCTTCCATGCCAATTTTATCTGCTAGTTTGGTTTTATAATAAGTCTCATAAGTTTGACCGCTTGCTTTTTCTACCACATCCATTAATTTCTGAAAGACATTGTGGTACGACCATCTGGTGCCTGCATCGGCCAAATAAGTTAGGTTCGATTTAATTACCAATTCCTTTTCATCATTGATACCAGAACTCATATTTAATAAATGTTTTACTTGAATTAGGTTTTCTTTTTCAATGGGTTCTGATGTCCATGCTGTACCCAAATAATCTGATACTTTGTTTTGAATGTTCAGATATCCTTCTTCCTGAGCAATTCCGGTTGTGGCAGAAACCAAAGTTTTTCCAGCGCTGTTCCATTGCCAAGATGCATTCTGATTGTGACCGTTATAGTATTCTTCAACAACTATTCTACCATTCACCAAAATCATAAACGATTTAGTTCTTTTCTCAATAAGAAAGTTTCTAATACTATCGAGAGCATTGGAATTCCAATTCAATGAAGAAATGGATTTCTTTTCCCAAGCAGTATCGTTAATAGACGGATAGTACATAGATTCAGGAGTATCAGTAATTTTAGGAGATTCATTCTTCTTACAAGCTATAATTGTTAAGAGACCAATAAGAAATAGTAATTTATGGTTCATGTTCAATATTATTTGATACTTTGATACAAAGAATATGAAATGGTTTAAGCAAAAGTAATTTTATTTAAAAAATGATTTTCAATTGAATCCCCAATTTAGACCCTGAATCAATTCATTGTTAATTTAGAATTTGAGACAACTATATTTTGATTTAAATTCTTATAATTGAAAACAAAACAAAAAAATATGTTAGACCAATTAATCAATTTAGTAAAAGAACATGCAGGAGATGCTATTGTAAACAATCCAGCAATTTCTAATGAATTCAACGAATCTGCTATCCAAGAAACTGCAGGTGGTATTTTTGAAGGATTAAAAAACCAAATTTCAGAAGGTGGTATTTCTTCTATCACCAATTTATTACAAGATGGCAATTTGATGAATAATCCTTTAGTTGGACAAATTGGTACTCAGGTAGCAGGACAATTAATGAGTAAATTTGGAGTAAATGAAGCAGAAGCAGGAAATATTGTACAGAAGTTAATTCCAACAGTAATGAATCAATTTGCATCAAAAACAAACGACCCTAACGATTCAGGATTTACTTTAGAAGGAATCACTTCTTCTTTAGGTGGTGGTGATTTAGGAGGATTATTAAATTCTGTTTCAGGATTTTTCGGTAAATAAAGTTTATCAGCCAACAACAATATCAATTTTGTTGTTGGCTGATTATATAAACAAAACCTTTTTCAAAAAGCAAATTGAAGAAGCTTTAACTATCTCTTCACTTAAAAAATAAAATCATTTTTGATTTACAAACTCCTCCCCAATCATTAGCTTCTTGTTCTATATCAAAGTGCCAATAACTTGAATGAACATCAAAACCTCTTCCCAATTGCAACATTGATAAGGCTATTGATAAGATTGAAAAAGTAATAGCAACTACTAATAATATTCGATTTATCCTTTTAAAAACAATAGAGTATTGAAAAGTATTCATGAGTTTTAAATACAAAAATTGAATTAAAAACAAGGCTATTGTCCAGCAAAACCAATTGGCGAAAACACCAATTATACTATAAAAAAACTCCATTGAACTGCCTAAGGAAGTTCTTTTAAACACAAAAGGACTTGCAAAATATTCGGGCAACATTTCGGGTCCAGAGCATGAATATTGTATTCCGACTATCATCGATAATGAAAATCCCAAAGAAATAAAAAGCAGTTCAAACAATTTCATAAATAATTGTAAATATGAAGTTAAATAATCTAAAAGTCAATTATAAAAGTTCAAGCACAAATCATTTATATAGTTCAATTTTGATTCGTAATTTTTAAATTATAAATCAATCAAAAATCTTAATTTTACCAATAATTAATTATAATATCTACGAATATCCGTTTCTTTACAAGTAAATTAAATAACTGCACCCTCA
>JBIMKP010000054.1:0-19185 GCA_051861545.1 Bacteroidia bacterium
AAGCTCAAGATGTATTTTTGGTAAACAATATTAAAAAGTTGGCTTAAAAGCGGTCAACGTAATTTAGGCTTTTACACTAAAGCCAGATGCTAGCTGCCAGAGGCCAGAAGCTAAAAACCAGCTGCAATTAGCTAAAATACAGCCTATTGCAGGCCTACTTCTAACTTGCAAAAGAAACACTTATATTTGACAAAACCACTTTTTATGATTACCAAGAAACAACTTACAGTTACACTTGAGAAACTTCCTGAAGAATTTTCAATTGAGGATTTGATTGATAAACTTATTTTACTAGATAAAATTGAGAGAGCTGAAAAGGAATCGGAAAGAGGCGAAACTATAAGTGAGATTGAATTGGAAAAGGAGATTGAAAAATGGTTCTAATAAATTAGACTAAGATTACAGTCGGTGACTTAAAAAGTATTTACGACTTTATATCAAAAGGATCCAAGAAATACGCACAACTTGAAGTAATTAAAATTAAAACAAGGACAAAGATTTTAAAAACAAAACCACTAATTGGTAAAGAAGTTATTGAAAAGGGAAATTTGGCTGTAAGAGAATTAGTTGAAGGAAATTATCGAATCATTTATAAGATTATTGATAAAGATAAAATTGACATATTGACAATTCATCACAGTTCGAGAGATTTAAAACGAAGGGAAATAATCTAAAGAGAAAATAAATTTTATATGACCAGATTTATTTTGAATAAAATTTATTCAACAAATTAAAATAATTTTCTATTAATCTAAAATAGTACAATCTCCTCAAATCTAAAGCCAGATGCTAGCTGCCAGAGGCCAGAAGCTAAAAACCTGCTGCCGTTTTTCTCTCTTCAACCAATTTCAATACCCAAGCTAATTGTTCTTCACGGGTTAAATTAGAATTATCCAATTCAATCGCATCTTCAGCTTTCATTAGAGGAGAATCAGCTCTTGTACTATCAATATGGTCTCTTTTTTCTAAATTGGCTAATACTTCATCAAAAGTGGTGTTCTGACCTTTTTCTGCCAATTCATCCAATCTTCTATGGGCTCTTATTGCAGGATCAGCAGTAACAAATAGTTTTAATTCTGCTTTTGGAAAAACCACAGTTCCAATATCTCTTCCATCCATTACAATGCCTTTATGGTTGCCCATTTCTTGTTGTTGATGAACGAGAAATCTTCGAACAGAACTTATAGAACTTACATCACTTACAAAACCTGCAACTCTTGGATTGATACGAATTTCATTTTCAATATTTTCTCCATTTAAAATTGTGTATTGTTCAAGAGTTACTTCATCTAAACCAAAACTTATTTTAATTTGTGGCAATACATCTGTTACCATTTCTGGATGATGAATATCAATTTGATTTCTTATTAAGTAAAGCGTTACTGCTCTATACATTGCGCCTGTATCAACATAATGATAGCCAATTGTTTTTGCCAATTGTTTGGCTAATGTACTTTTTCCACATGACGAATAACCGTCGATTGCAATGATAATTTTTGTCACTATTGTTTCTTTTTCTTTGTAAAATCATTGATATTAGTAACAACACTAAAATGATTTGTATTTCTGCCTATTAAATAACTTCCACTGCCATAATGCACTTGGAAACGATTGATTTTAATTCCAAATCCCCAGCTATAACCACTCACACCTTTTCTGTCGGTTAAAGCAAGTTCTCTTCTTCTCAAATGATTATATCCAACCCTAATATTAAAGTTTTTGCTTAATACAATTTCAGTATTAAAAACCACATGACTCATAGCATGTTGGAAGAAAGTAAACTTTTCTAAAATTGGTAATCCTGTTTCTAAATCAATATTATTATTATTTCTATTTTCTATTTGATATAATAATTGTCCCGGTTTTTCTAAATGTTGTAGAACAATACCAAGTCTTAATGGATTATGCTCAAATTTTCTTGAAAAACCCAATTGAACATTCATAGGAACAGGTTCGTTAGTGGCATTCGTATAGGTTTTAATTTGAGTTCCAAGATTACTAATAACAGCGGTTGCAATCATTAATCGATTTTTACTATACCAAGTTGCGCCCAAATCTGCAGCAACACCTAATGAATTATAAGATTCTAAATTTGAGTAAATTAATTTTGCAGAAACACCTAATTGAAAACTTCCTTTTACTTGAGAAGCGGTAAAACTCATACAATAATCGCCAGCAGTGAAGGTTCCTAAATCTGTACCATCTGGGGCCCATCTTTTGAAATTGCCATAGTTTACAAATTGCATTCCACCTGCAAAACTTGTTTTCAGCTTTTCTGAATGTTGTGTAAATCCTGCATATCCAGCTCCAATATCTGCTAAATATCCAACATAACTAAATGCGGCTTGGTTATGAAACTCAGCATTTAATAAGGAAGGATTACCTGCAATTAAATGTAAATCAATTGAAGGATTATTTATGGCATTACCTCCTAATGCAGCTATTCTGGCCGAAGGCTGCATATATAAGAAGTTATAAACTCCATTACCTCCCAATTGGGCTTTGCTTAAAAAACTAGAAATTGAAAAAATTAAAATTAGTATTTTTCTCATGTGATTTTTCAAAAATAGGGGTTCGAACTAAGATATACGGAACATCACCAATAAAATTATTATATTTTACTAATTGCTATCTTTTTAAAATCATTTTTTCGGCAGAAAATATAAAAATTGAGCTATTTTGAAGTATTTCTACCGCAACTTGTCGCACTTTTCCACATTTTTATCACTAAAAACACTCTAGTTGTCATTTTTTACGCATCAAATTCTTTAAGTATCAGGTTGTCAAATATCTTTGTTTCAACCTTTACTAGTTCTATTTATGCAAATTTCTACAATTTCATTCAAGAAATTGGTCTTACTTGGACTGATTTTTTGTGGGCTCCTAACAAGTGCGCTTGCGGCCTTTTCTGGCTCTGAAAGCGATGCTATTCTGGACCCCAAAATCAAAGTTGCCGACAAAGCAACCTCTGATCAATTTAAACTTGCTGCCGGTTACGACCGCTTAGTTTATTTTGAAAGATTGCAAATTCTTGTTAAAGTGCTTCAAGTTGGTGGTACAAATCCACAAATTGAAAGCGAAGCAATTGGTTCGCACACTACAACTAAAGATGAAATCATCTTTTTGTTTGGTGAACCCGACCAAATCATTCAAAATACCTTATACCATTACAACCTCAATGCCGCTGGCACTTGTAAGGCTGTTATTGGAATCAATAAGGATGGTCTTGTTACTTTTTCAGTAATCAAAGGCTGCTAATTTAAATTTTATAAAAAATCGTCCTGCTTTTATGCGGGTTAAATTGTAAAGAATGAAAATTTTTACTTTAATAAAGAATAAGAGTTTTTCTTATTATAAAATTCTAGCTATCCTAACTATTCTCTTGCAAGGCTTTAATGCTAATGCAACAGTTGAATTAAGTATATCGGGTAGCTCAAATTTATCTTCTGTAAATACTGGAAATCAGTTTATTTACACATTAAACTACCAAGTTTCAAGTTTAACAACTAATGGTATTAATGTTAGGGCAAATATTGATTTACCAGCTAATTTGGTTCCACTTGTAATTAGTCCTTTTGCAAATTCAGTTGAGTTTGATGAAAGCCAAGTTTCATCGGTTACTTACAATTCGGGTACCAACGAAATTGATATCGTTTTTGTAAACCCAATTCCTGCAGGTAGCACTGGTCAATTGCAAATTAAGTTTAAGTACTTAAATGGATTAACTCCAAATTCCTACGCACCAGATTTAGTTGCGACTATCGATGCTGATAATAATTTGAATTTTGGTGGTGGTACTGGTCCTGTTTCATCAAATATTTTGAATGTTACAGCAATTGCTAATAACCAGTTTACCATCAACAAAAATAAAACAGCAGGTGGTGCAATTGATGATATTACGATTTATCAAATCGGAATTTCATCTTCAAGTTCTTCATCTGCGGCACTTAATTTAAATAATCCGGTTTTGGTTGATACTTTGCCATTGGGTGTTGATTTTGTTGAAGCTACAGGATTTAGCGGCTCAAGTGCTCCTGTTTATAATGCTGGTAATAGAACTATTACATGGACATGGTCATCTGCTTTTGCTACTTCATTTTCTTCCTCAGCTTATGTGAGTGTTCGATATACTTCTCCAACTTTTTCAATTGGAAATTTAGTTTGTAATACAGCTCATTTATTTGGTGAAATTCCTGTACTTCCTTTAGGTACTTATTCAGCCAGTAATAAATCAGGAAATGTTTGCTTTAATGTAGAAACTCCTACACCGGGTGCTGCATGCTGGGGTGGTGGAATTACTGCCGCTACTGCTTATTGGATGAACAAACATATTCTTGCCGGAACATCTTGTAATTGGTTTAGTAATGGTTGGTATAATTCAGGAAATACAGAATTAGATTCAGTAACGCTTATTTATAATGTAGATAAAAGCATCAACTTCAATCAAATCAAAGTTCGTCCTGTTTATGATGGTTTTGATTCTGTAGCTCCTGCTAGTATTGAAGTTTATTACCAGACTAATAGTAATCCTTATGTTTATCAAGGTACTTACAGTTCGGTAACAGTTGCAGCCTTAAGTGGTTCAACTCAAAATATCAATATTACTTTACCTCCAACTGAATATGTTACCAAAGTGAAATTTATTGTTAGAGGAAATTTACCTATTGGTGGAAGTCAAGATTTTAGTTACTGCGGTGATTCAAGAACAACTGCTCAAGGTGCTAAAGATGGCAGCCCAATTGTTGAAGGTATTACTTATAATCCTTCAAATGTGGGTGATGATGGAACTGTGGTTACAAATAATTCTGAAGGATTTTATTACTTCGGAGGAACCTCAAATGCCTATTCAAATTGCAATGGTTCTGCTGAAATCATGATTCCTCAACCTGTATTTGGTTTCACCGGAAAATCAATCATTAATTCTGATGGAAATTACCGTGCGAGTGATACAATCACTTATCAATTCAGTACTTATTTAGGTGGTAATGTAAATGCTACTTCAGTAGTAATTACAGATACTCTTGATTCAAGATTAAATTATGTACCGGGTTCTTCAATTTTATATATTGATAATGTACCTAGTTCAATCACCCCAACAATTACTAATGATTCAATTTTAAATTGGTCACTTGGTACTTTGACAACTGGTAAAACTTACGCAATCAGATTCCAAACAGTAATTGAACCTGGAACACCACCAACTGGAATCAATAATAGAGCTTTCTTAAATAGTTCAAATGGTTTGTTTAATGGTGTAACCGATGATGTTAATATCACCGTAATTTCTGCTGTTGCATTAAGAGCTTATAAAGGACAAACCGGTTGTGATCCATCTTTTGTTTATTATCCAACAAATGCAATTGCTCAAGAAGCAGGTCCGGTAAACTATAAAATCACCATCAAAAATTTAGGAAACGTTGCTGCAAAGGATTTAGTAATGGTTGATGTGTTTCCTTTTATTGGTGATTTCAGAAGTTCACAATGGTTTGCTAATTTAGTAAGTCCGGTTAGTATCAGCGATCCAAGTTCAACAGTATATTATACTACAACAACTAATCCTTGTTTAAATGATTTTAATCCTGCAACAAATCCAGGTGGTTGCTCAACTCCTTCATGGACTACAACTCCACCAATGGATATTACTTCTGTTAAAGGTATAAAAATTACAAGATCTGCTGTCTTACCTGCTTTAGATTCTATTGAATTAACATGGTTAATGCGTGCTCCAGTTGGCACACCAATTAATTTATTGATGAACAACTCAATCATGTACCAAGCTTCTCGTGCTGACAACAGTTCTCAATTGTTGCCAACAACTCCAATTATGGTAGGAATGAGAACATCTTGTACTCCTGTTTTAGGTTCTTTAGGAAATTATGTTTGGATTGATGCCAATAAAAATGGTTTACAAGATGAAGCTTCTTCTTTGGGTTTAAATGGAATGAAGATTTATTTATATGGAGCTGGTGCTGATAATGCTATTGGTGGCGGTGATGATGTATTAATGGATTCAACAGTTTCAGCAAATGACTTTTTTGGAAATCCAGGTTACTATAAATTTATTGAATTAGCTTCAGGTAAATATTATGTGAAGTTTCCAACTGCTTATAATGAATATTTATTAAGTCCGGTTGCTATTCAAACAGATCAAACAGATGGCAATAACGATGCTTCTTTAACTGGTGGCTTAAGTTCAATTGTTACAATTAACGCTGCTGGCACTGGACAAGATAAAGACAATACAACTATCGATGCTGGTTATTATCCTTTAGGATCAATTGGTAATTACCTTTGGGTTGATAACAATAAAAATGGTTTGCAAAATGAATCTGCTTCAAATGGTATTAATGGATTAAAAGTTTATTTATATAGAAACATGGGTGCAGGAATGGTATTAATTGATTCTACTATAACTGCAAATGATGGTTCAGGAAATCCGGGTTATTATAATTTCATCATTGATGAAAGTGCTGATTACCAGGTTCAATTCCCATTAAACTATCAAACTAAAGTTCTTACAACTAGAAATACTTCTCCTGGTGTAAACGGAAATAGTGATGCTTCAGTAACTACTGGTTTAAGTCCTGTATTTACAATGAATCTAGTAAATAATTCTGGTGTAAACAGACACAATCCTACGATTGATGCTGGTTATAAATGTGATGTAACAACTCCTATAATCGCAGGTAATACGAGCATTTGTACAGGAGGACAAACTACATTTTCAAGCACAACTGGAGTAAACTTTACTTACCAATGGTACAAAGACAATGTAATAATACCTGGTGCAGTTTCTTCAAATTATATAGCTAATGCAGCGGGTACTTATAAAATCATTTCAACTGATTCAGGTGCTTGTTCTTCAAATGCTTCTAATACATTAACAGTTCCAATAGTTAATAATCCTCCTATTGCTAATTTTACTGTTAATAATGATAACCAGTGTTTTGGTTCTCAAGATTTTGATTTTACAAACACTTCAACAAGTCCTGGTGCTTCTGTTTCGTATGCTTGGGATTTCGGAGATTTAACTTATAGTACAGATACAAATCCTTCTAAAACTTATGTTGCTCAAGGTTCTTACAATGTTAAGCTGATAGCCACTAATTTTTATGGATGTAAGGATTCTATAACAAAATCAGTGTATGCGGGCCCACCAATTGCAAATTTCACATATACTAGAAATTGTGATGGTACTGTTACTTTTCATAATTTATCTAATTATGGAAACGATTTCGAATGGCAATTTGGAAATGGATTTTATTGTACTAACTCAACTGCTGATGTAACACACCAATATGGTCCTGGTGACTATAATGTTACTTTGATAGCTAGAAATAATGGTTTATGTGCTGATACCATTACCATGCCAATCCATGTTAGTCCTAAATTAAAAGCAGTATTTGGTGTTGATTCTTTAGGATGTACAACTGTAATGCAGTTTAATAATTATACTGATAATGCTGATAGTTTGATATGGGATTTTGGAGTTCCTTCTGTAACTACTGATACTTCAAGTGCTAATAATCCAAGATTCACTTATCCAACCGATGGTACTTATACTGTAAGAATGATTGCTATTACTGCTGATAATTGTACTGATACCTTTACTAGAGTTGTAAATGTTTCATCAGTAGGAATTGCTCCAACAGCCAATTTTACATATGCGCCATTACCTGGAAATTGTGTTACTAGATTTGCATTCACCAATACATCAACCAATACTTCACCTTTAGATGATTGTTACCGTTGGATTTTTAATGATAGCTCTGTAATTGGTTTAAGAGATGTAAATAAATCATTCCCAATTGCAGGTGTTTATCCTGTTACATTAATTGCTCGTTCTACAACTAATTGTTATGATACTTTAACTCAAAATGTGACTGTTTTAGCTAATTCAGGTGGACCAGTTGTTCAATTTACACCTGAAGATGATGAACAATGTCAGTTTAGAAACAGCTTTAACTTTTTGAACTATTCTACTTTCTTAGGTAATGGCTGGACAATGAACTACCATTGGGATTTTGGTGATGGTACACAAGATTTAGTTAATACTTTTGCGTTCAACAAGCAATATACTGCTCCTGGAACTTATCATGTAAGATTAGTTGGATTTGGCAGCAATGGTTGTCGTGATACTGCTTACCAAACAATTAGAGTATTACCTTCACCTCAGTTGAATTTTACAGCTGATGCAGCTTGTGGAATGAGAGTTGAAATCGTTAACAATTCAACTGGAGCACTTTCTCATTTCTGGGATTTTGGTGATGGATTTTATGAGGAAAATAACAATGATACTTTGTACCATACATATTTAACTCAAGGTTGGAAGTTTATTAATTTAAGTGGAACTGGAAATAATGGTTGTCGTGCTGAGCAAAATGTAGGTTTAATGGCTGCATTAGGAACTAAGCCTCAAATTCGTGTTACTTATGATACCATTCCATGTTCGAATGCAATTCAATTCCATAATACATCAGTTAATGCTGGTCATTTTACTTGGTATTTTGGTGATGGTTCTCCTGTTTCAAATGCATTTAGTCCTGCCCATGCTTATGCAGTTGGTGGAACTTATACAGTAATTGTGATTGGTTCAAATGGAGGTTCTTGTTTTGATGCTGATACATTTACAGTTGTAGCACCTCCAGGACTAGGAAATCCAGTTCCTTCTGCTCAATTTAGCTTTACTCTTTCAACTTGTGCTAATATTGTTCAAGCAGTTGATATTTCAACAAATGGAGCAGCAACTAATTGGTTCTGGGATGGTGTTTTAATGAATTGGGGTCCGAATTTTACTATTAGTAATCCAAGTCTAGGTGGACATACATTAACTATGGTTTCTATTAATGGTGCATGTAGAGATACTTTTAGTAGATTTATTCAAATACAAGATATTCCAGTAGGTAGAATGCTTGCTGATACCAATACTTGTAATAGAAATGTTGTTTTCACTGCAGATGCATTAAATGCCGAATCTTATTCTTGGAATTTTGGTGATTTGGGTTCAGGTTCTAATACATCAAGTGGCCCTATGGCTTCTCATAACTTTAGTGCAAATGGCGATTATATAGTGAGTTTAACCATGGCCAATAATTCTGGATGTAGTGTTACGATTAAAGATACAGTAACGATTAATGCTAGTCCAGGTTCTGTTAACTCATCGTTTTATTTCAGAAATACTATTTGTAATTGTGTTTGTTCAAACAAGGTTCAATTCTTCAATACAAGCTCAGGAAGTTCTAATACTTATTTATGGAATTTTGGTGATGGAAATGTATCGAACCAAAACAGCCCGAATAAAGGTTATGCCGATACTGGTTACTTCACAGTGAGTTTAACTGCAATTGATCCATTTGGTTGTTCAAGTGTATCAACAGCGCAGGTTTATGTGCCTTCAACAGCAAAAGGACCAAGTGCTTCATTTAATACTGAAAATCCTGTACAATGTTTAGTTGGAAATAGTTTCAATTTTACCAATACATCACAGTATTTAGGTACTGGATGGATTCCTAAGTACTATTGGAATTTTGGTGATGGAACTGTTGATTCAACGCATGCTTTTATCTTTAATAAACATTATGCAAGTGCCGGAACTTATACCGTTTCATTGGTAGCAGTAGGTTCAGAAAATTGTTATGATACAACAACCATGATAGTTCAAGTTATTGGTGGAACATGTTTTGGTTATGCTCGTCCAATTAGAGTCAATTTCCCTCATAAGGATGTTTTAGATTTTGACCAGATTAAAGCTGATTCTAAAACTAGCACAGGAGTGAGTGAAAGAGCTATTCAGGTTGAAAATTCATATATACTGTATCCTAATCCGAATGCTGGTGAATTTAGTATAGCATGTAAATTTTTAAATAGAAAAACCAATGTAGAAGTAATGGATTTATTGGGACGAAAAGTTCCGGTTCAAATCCAAATGAATTTATACGAAAACAAAATCGACATTGTTTGTGGCGATTTAAGTGTAGGAAATTACTTAGTAGTTATAACAGATGAAGATGTTAAGCCAACGCATATCAGATTTAATGTAAGCAAATAAATAAGTAAAGGTTGAAAACGCCTCCGGAAGCGGGGGCGTTTTTTTTATAGCGTAGCTATAAAAAAAAACACTAGCTTCTGGCTTCTAGCTCCTGGCTTTGAAATTCGTTGTTAATGAGCAAATTTAATGTGTTAAAAGTATGATTTATAATTCGTTGTTAATTAGTAGTTTTTTTCTTCATAGAGATAGTTATTTATGTCTTAATTTGATGATAAACGAAGTCGTTTAAATTAAAACAAATTCAAGCCAGTTGCCAGAAGCAAGCAGCCTTTGCCAACAACTTATGGCTTTGAAATTCGTTGTTAATGAGTAGCTTTTTTTGCTTAAAGGTTGATTTAAAAACCTTGTTAATTAGTAGTTTTTTTCTTAATTGAGATAGTTATTTATGTCTTAGTTTGATGAAAAACGAAATCGTTTAAATGAAAACAAATTAAAGCCAGATGCCAGAAGCAAGCAGCCTTTGCCAACAACTTATGGCTTTGAAATTCGTTGTTAATGAGTAGCTTTTTTTGCTTAAAGGTTGATTTAAAAACCTTGTTAATTAGTAGTTTTTTTCTTCATAGAGATAGTTATTTATGTCTTATTTTGATGAAAAACAAAATCGTTTAAATGAAAACTAATTAAGGCCAGTCGCCAGTTGCTAGAAGCCAGAGGCCATAAACCAGCCGCCAAATTGTCAGCCAAACCCCTCTTGGAATACTCTTTGTTATTCTACTTCAAAAAGTAATCTTATGACAACAAAAGGTAATATCAGTGTACACACAGAGAACATTTTTCCTATTATCAAAAAATTCCTTTACAGCGACCACGAGATTTTCTTAAGGGAGTTGGTTTCCAATGCTGTAGATGCTACTCAAAAATTAAAAACCTTGTCATCAAGCGGTGAAGCTAAAGGTGAATTAGGTGATTTAAAAATTCGTGTTAAATTAGATACTGAGGCCAAAACCTTACATATTATTGATAGTGGTATTGGTATGACAGAGGAAGAAGTTGGTAAATACATAAACCAATTAGCTTTTAGTTCTGCAGAAGAATTTTTAGACAAATACAAAGACAAAGGGGCACAAGTAATTGGACATTTTGGCTTAGGTTTTTATTCGGCTTTCATGGTGGCTCATCAGGTTGAAATCATTACTAAATCATATAAAGAAGATGCTCCTGCAGTTAAATGGTCTTGTGATGGTAGCACCTCTTATGAAATTTCTGCTTCTGAAAAAACAGAAAGAGGAACTGAAGTAATTCTTCATTTTGCAGAAGATTCTTTAGAGTTTAATGATAGTTTCAGAATCAAAGGTATTCTTGAAAAGTATTGCAAATTCCTTCCTGTTGAAATCGAATACGAAGAAAAAGTAATTAATAATCCTGCTCCATTATGGACAAAAGCTCCATCAGAATGCACGAAAGAAGATTATGAAAACTTCTACAAAGAATTGTATCCTTTCAGCGAAACTCCTTTGTTCTGGATTCATTTGAATGTAGATTATCCTTTTAAATTAACGGGTATTTTGTATTTCCCTAAAATCAAAAATGATTTCGAACCTCAGAAGAACAAGATTCAATTATACAGCAACCAAGTTTTTGTTACCGATAGCGTTCAAGAAATTGTACCTGAATTTTTGATGTTATTACAAGGTGTGATTGATTCTCCTGATATCCCTTTGAATGTAAGTCGTAGTTATTTACAAAGTGATTCAAACGTGAAAAAAATCAATTCACATATCACTAAAAAGGTTGCTGATAAACTAGAAGAAATCTTTAAAGCAGATAGAACTGAATTCAATAACAAATGGGAAAGCATTGGTTTATTTGTGAAATACGGTATGATTACCGATGAGAAGTTCTACGATAGAGCTAGCAAATTCTGTTTATTACAAAACAAAGCCAAAGACCTATTCACTTTAGAAGAGTACAAAGAAAAGGTTAGTGCTACTCAAACAGATAAAGACAACAAGATAGTTTATCTGTACACAAACGATTTAAAAGCACATGATAGCTTCTGTCAGACAGCCGAAAAGAGGGGATATGATGTTATTTTAATGGATGGTCCTTTGGATAATCATTTTATATCAAACATCGAACACAAATTGGAAAACACAACGTGGAAGCGTGTTGATAGTGAGAGTATCGATAAGTTGATTGACAAAGACATCAAAACAGAAAGTGTATTAAGTGAAGCAGAACAAAGCAGCTTGAAAGAATCATTTGAAAAGCAATTTGGTGCAGCAGGTAAATTTAAGTTCGAAACAGAAGCTTTAGCTCCAGACGATCATTTCTTAACCCTAATTAAACCAGAATGGGAGAGACGTATGGCTGATATGCAAAAAATGCAGGGAATGTCGATGTTTGGTGCTTTCCCTGAATCTTGGAATGTGGTTTTAAATACCAATCATGATTTGGCAAGAAAACTGGTTAAGTTAGATGATGCTGAAAAAACTCCGGTTTTACAACAGGCATTCGATTTAGCTAAACTATCTCAAAACTTGTTACATGGCGAAGAGCTTACCAATTTCATTCAAAGAAATTACGATAGATTGAAATAGTTTTATAAACTATATCAAATAAAAAAAACTCAGTCGTGATGGCTGAGTTTTTTTGTTTAATACTAATTGGGTTTATGATTTTCCCAATAATCTTTAGGAGTTAATATTTTGGTGTTTTTATAGCTTGAAAATGTAAAGTCGTTTGTATTACCTGTTATAATAAAATCAGCATTACATTCATCAGCTAACTCTATAATTTTATTATCATCAATGTCTGAAATAATATTGAGCTTTATTTTTGGTTGGAATACCATTGCTTTGTTTTCGATATATACCAATAAAGATTCTGCTCGAGCAAAAAAATCCTGAAATTTAGAAAATTTAGGTCTTGCTAATACTTCAAAATATTAAGCTAATAATTCCTCAGAAACACAAAGTGTGATTTTGTTATCTAAAACTAAAACATTTAATATATAGTATGGGTAGTTACGTTGAATGAGTGCAGAAACGAAAACGTTGGTATCAATTACGATTTTTTGCATGATTCCTCACTAATTTCACTTCCTTAGTAATATCATCCATTGTTAAGCTTGAAAATCCAAATTTTTCAGCCAACTCTAAACTCTTATTTAGGTTTTGACGAGCTAATTCTTTACTTACAAGTTCAATGATGTCGGTAAAATTTAAGTTTTCCGTTTTGATACCAAATTTATTGAATTCTAAATCAGAAATTGAAACCTTTAGTGTTCTCATTTTTAATTATTTAATCAAAAATAATAAAAATAAATTAATGTATAAAATTTGTTGTGTTTTTTACTTTTTGGTTATGCTTAAGTGAAGATACTTTATTAAATAATACTTACCAATTTCATCCAAAGAAATTACGATAGATTAAAATAGGTTTTTAAACTATATCAAATAAAAAAAACTCAGTCGTGATGGCTGAGTTTTTTTGTTTAATGCTGCTATTTTAATATTTAGGTCTTGCTGAAAATGATTGAAACATACCAGATTTTGGCGCTGCTCAATTATACCGAATGCATTTTATTAAAGTCCAATAAAATTGGCCTAAACAAAATTGCCTCGGTATTAAACTGGGTTATTTTAGTTTTTTGTTTAAGATGTATATCATATATTTCAATTTGTCAGAAACAATTTAAATCAACTTGTTTCTGTCATTAAGTAAATTGAAAACTAATTGTGCTTAATGCATGGATTTTTAAGCAATTGTTTTTAAAACCTTGCATTTAAATTATTAAAACAAAGCGTAATTGATTGATAATAAGTTATAAATAAGATTTTCAGTAGGCCCTAATTAATGCTTATTTAGATTTTCAGCATGCCCTAAATACAACAAAAAAAGCTGATTGTGTATTCAACCAGCTTTTTAACTTTATAAAAAAATTAAAACGACAAATTAACCATTGAAGCTAATCTTTCTGATTTATATAAATTTTGTAATGGATTAACACACATGACAGGTATTTGGTATTTGTTGTTTATTACATCTTGCTCTACGGGTCCCACTATCATTTCTTTCAAGCCTTTATCAACGGTAGTTAAAATTATAATTAAATCAGCTTCAATATGATTGGCATAAGCAACAAAATCATCCGCAAAATTTTTCGAAAATTTTTCTTGTTCTACCACTTCACTTTCAATATTTTGTTCGTTTAAATAACGCAAAACGAAGTTTAAATTTAAATTAATTAAATCGTTAAAATAATCATCATACCCTTTTTGTTTATATAAATAAACTTTTGCACCAAAGGTTTTTGCCATTGAAATAGTTTGAAGTGTTTTTTGTTTAGTTTCTACACTTACATCAATTGGTGATACAATTTTTAAGTAATTATTATCTTTAGGTTGCTTTTGTTGCACTACAACTACAGGCACTTTACTCGAACCTACAACTTTTAGAGCATAAGCCCCAACTAAATGCTGCACTCCTTGCACTCCATGCGTTCCAAGCACTATTAAATTAGCTCCCATTTCGGTAGCTACTTCGCCAATTGTTGTAAAAATACTACCTTCATTTAGCTTGTATTTAAACTCTAAATTATATTTTGCTTTATAATCGGCACACATCTTTGTTAACTTTTCGTCTAACAAATCAACAGTTACTTTTTGCTTTTTCAAGTCCGATTGAATTTCTTTAGTAACCACATGTAATAACCAAATTGTATCATTGGTTTTTGATGCAATTGTTGCAGCATGTGCCACTGCCGATTCGGCAATGATGCTAAAATCTGTAGGTACTAAAATATTAGATGTTTCTTTTTCCATACACAAAAAAATGATTTATTAGTATTTTAAATTTAATTATTTTATTTAAATGTTCTTGTTTTGATGAGCTTCTGAGTTTGATTGCTTTAAAAGTAAAAAACCTTTGCAATTGTAAGAAACTAATTTGAAATTTAGTCCATTGTTCTTCTGTTTGCAATATATTCATTGTTTTCAATTCTTTAAGTAAATTTTCATCAATTTCCCTTAAATTAGCCCTTACTAATTAATCTAATTTTGCATCACTAATAATTTCTTTTAGCTTATTATTGGATTATTGAGGGATTTTGAAGCACAAAACATTCAACAAACAATACCACAAATAATTTATATTTTTTTCATTTTACACAAAATCAGGTAGTTTTTTGCGAAGAATTTCATTTTCATTTCATTATTATTGATTGACGTTTTTTAAAATTGTACTTTAAACCTTTATTTATTTTACAAGTTTTGCTAATTTAAAGTGATTGATAATAGGCATATAGTAATAAAATTTTATTATATATGCTAAATACTTTTATGTGAGATATACTTATGAGCATAATACAAAAAATAATCATCGTATTATTAATGTTGAACATATTTCGATTGCTGAATGGAGCTGAAGCAATGGCACAAACTCCTAGTACCGAATTAAAGTTTGATAGCTTGATAAAAGTAAATGAAAAATACAAAAAGAAAGATTTTACCAAACTAAAATTGCTTAACAACCTTGCGCTTGGCTACCCCTTCGTTAATCCAACAAAAGGCATTGAAATAGGAGAACAAGCCGTAGCATTAGCACAAAAAATAATTCCTGTAAATTTATTACTTCTTGCTGAAGCCTACAACAATAAAGCTTTGAACCACGCCAAAAATGGAGAATACCCTAAAGCAATAGAGTTATATGAAAAAGCAATTGCTATCAACCAAGGTTTAAATAATCAATTTGGATTTGCTGATAATACCTGTAATATTGGGGATATTTACGACCGAAAAGGCTACAATAAAAAGGCAAAAGAATGTTTTGAAATAGCCTTAACAATTTTTGAAGCACTAAAAGACAAAGCAGGCATTGCCAAAGCATATCATGGATTTGGAAATATTTATTTTTCAAACGAACCAAACAAAGCATTAGAATATTTACAAAAGGCATTGGGTATTAATTTACAATTGGGCAATAAAAGTTTTATGGCTGCTAATCTCGCAAATATTGGGGGTGTGTATTTTAATTTATCCGACTATACAAAAGCAATGTATTATTACCAAGAGGCACTAGCTATTAATGTGGAATTGGGAAATAAAAGTGCTTTAGCAAGTAATCTTGGAAATATAGGAATTGTATATGGTAATTTATCCGAGTATTACAAAGCTTTGGAATATAACCAAAAGGCATTTGCCAATAATGAGCAATTGGGCAATAAAAGTGCTATGGCAAATAATCTTTTAAATATTGGGATTTTATATAGTTACTTATCCGACTATCCCAAAGCTTTGGAACATAACTTAAAGGCACGTGCTATATATGAACAATTCGGAAATAAAAGTGGTTTAGCCTTTAATCTCTTTAATACAGGGTGTTTGTATTCAAAATTAACCGAGCATCCTAAAGCATTGGAATATTTCCAAAAGGCACTTGTCATTAATGAGCAATTGGGCAATAAAGGCGGTATGGCAGATAATCTTTCAAATTTAGGTGCTGTTTATAATGACTTATCCAACTTCACCAAAGCTTTGGAATATTACCAAAAGGCACTAGCCATTAATGAACAAATGGACGATAAAACACGTATGGAGTTAAATCTAGGATATATCAGGAGTGTATATTCTAATTTATCCAACTTCCCCAAAGCTTTTGAATATTGCCAAAAGGAATTGGTAATTTATGAAGATCTGGGTAATAAAAGGGGAATGGCTAATACTCTATTAAATATTGGGAGTGTTTATATCGATGCTCCTGATTCAATATTGGTTCAAATGGGTGTAAAGCCTGAACAACGTTTTACCAAAGCTTTAGAATACCAAAATAAAAGTCTGCAATTGGCAACAGAAATTGGCGAGGTTGGCGAACAAAAAGAGGCTTGGAAGAATTTAAGTATCACCTACGAAAAACAAGGCAATTTCTCCAAATCCCACAGTGCTTATAAAAAATATATTGAATTGCGCGATAGCATTGAAAGTGGAGAAATAAAACAAAAGATTAAACATAAAACCACGCAGTCTGATTTTGATAAAAAGGAAAGCGAGTTAAAATTTGCACAACAACTAATTGAAGAAAAACTATTACGCAGCACAAAAGAGGCTGCTTTAAACAAAAAACAATTTGAATTTGATTTGAAGGAAAGCGAGTTAAAATTTGCACAACAACTAACCGAAGAGAAACTATTACGCAGCACAAAAGAGGCTGCTTTAAACAAACAACAATTATTGCTTAGCAACAAAGAAAAAGACTTGCAGCATTTGGCTTACCTTAAAGAAAAAGCTGAAAAACAACAAAAGGAAAATTTGCTTAGTTTATCAGAAAAAGAAAAACAACTGCAACAATCTATATTGCTTGAAGTAAATAAGGAGAAAGAAATCCAGGAAAAAGAATTGTCACTTAGTAAAGCTGAAGTAAAAAGCAAAAACTTACAACGCAATGGATTTATTATAGGAAGTATTTTGCTGCTTTTATTAGCTTTTACTATATTAATTGGATTAAAAAGAACCTCAACGGAAAAAAAGAAAAGCGATAAATTGCTACTAAATATTCTACCAGCAGAAGTAGCCGAAGAATTAAAAGCAAAAGGAAGTATTGATGCCAAACAGTATCATAATGTAACTGTTTTGTTTACTGATTTTGTAAACTTTACTGGTATAAGTGAGCAATTAAGTCCAACAGAATTGGTAAAGGAAATACACAAGAATTTTACTGCATTTGATGCCATCATGGAAAAGCATGGATTAGAAAAAATAAAAACCATTGGCGATGCGTATTTGGCGGTTTGTGGTTTACCAATTGAAACTTTTGATCACGCACAAAGAGTTGTATTTGCAGCGCAAGACATACAAAAGTATTTGGACGAGCATACAGGAAAATTTCAGATAAGAATAGGCATACACTCAGGCTCAGTAGTAGCGGGTATAGTTGGTGTTAAAAAGTTTGCTTACGATATTTGGGGTGATACTGTAAATATGGCAGCAAGAATGGAACAAAACAGTGAAGTCGGACAAATAAATATTAGTCAAGTTACCTTTGATTTGGTTAAAACACACTTCAACTGCATTTACCGAAGCAAAATACAAGCAAAAAACAAAGGTGAAGTAGATATGTATTTTGTACAGTAATCGATTAAATGTGAACAATATAGATTTTAACCATGTGAGTATTAGATTATTTTATTTTTACTTGCAATATTTAATAGAGACGAATTATGAATTATGAAAAAGCCAGTGATTTTATAATTAATAAAATTAAAACAGAACTTCCGGAAAACTTATATTACCATAGTTACTATCATGTAATGGACGTATTACAAGCGGCCATTCAATTAGGTGAAATGGAGAATTTAAATGAATATGATTTAACTTTACTTAAAACTGCTGTTTTATATCATGATTCTGGTTTTACTAAACAAAATCAAGAACATGAATCCATAGGTTGCGAAATTGCAAAAGAATCATTGCCCAATTTTAATTATTCAACTGAACAAATTGATACCATTTGTGGAATGATAATGGCTACTAGAATTCCACAAACACCCAATAATTTATTAGAAGAAATAATTTGTGATGCAGATTTGGATTATTTAGGGCGAGATGATTTTTGGGTTATTGGCAACCATTTATTTATGGAACTAAAAATGTATGGAGTTTTGGATAATGAAAATGATTGGAATTTATTGCAATTAAAATTTCTTAGTAAACATAAATATTTCACAAAGAGTGCAATTATGTTACGTCAAGAAAAGAAGAATTACCATGTAGAAAAAATCAAAACCCTAACTAAAGATATTTAGTATTTTTTCTTTCCGCAACAATTTTGCTGATTTCTCAATTGCCTGGCGGATTTATCCCCGGGAAAATGAGAAATATGAATTAAATTTTCCTCTATATAAATTTATTGTATTTGTTGGTTTTAAAATATAGAATATTCTTTTTCATCCCTCATTTCCCCGAGCTGAAGCAACGGGGCAATTGAGGGATCAGCGACATTTCGATTCAATTAATAGAATATTCTTTTTCATCCCTCATTACCATGAACTGAAGCAACGGGGCAATTGAGGGATCAGCGACATTTGTTTTCAAATAATAGAATATTCTTTTTCATCCCTCATTACCCCGAGCTGAAGCCTTTGGATAAATTATTCCATTTAAACACAAAAGTTATTGTTGTTGTAATGGGGGGTCCAGGGG
>JBIMKP010000055.1:0-18784 GCA_051861545.1 Bacteroidia bacterium
ATGGTGATTTGTAATCCAATGTTTTGCCCCTAGTGGGGCAATTGGTCTCGCGGGAATTATTCAACCGTGAATTACTCGACCGTGAATTATTTGATGGTGATTTGTAATCCAATGTTTTGCCCCTAGTGGGGCAATTGGTCTCGCGGGAATTATTCAACCGTGAATTACTCAACCGTGATTAAAATACATTGGTACAATCGGTCTTAAAGAAATTTGGGATTTGTCCATTAGTTGAATTTTAGATATCTTGTTCAAAAAAACACTATGGACAATACCTATTACATCATTCTTGGATTCGTTATCATTAGTTCATTGTCATGGATATTTTTTATGAAAAAGAAAAAACCGTAAATATCCTATTCAATTCAAACTGAAAAATTGTGACTATGATACCCACCGTACATGCGCGATTCATCGCGTATCCGTAATTCATCGAAAATTAATTAAAACCATGAATAAACATTTAATCCTACTACTATCCTTCTTACTAGGAATTTCAATTAGTTCTTGCGACAATAAGTCGAGTAAAGAACCTAGTAATCAAAACCAAGACACCCTATTAAATACTAAACCCAATAAGGAGAAAAGTTATATCTCAATTTTTGAAATCCCGGCAACAGATATTTCCAGAGCAATCAAATTTTACCAAGATATTCTTGACATAAAAATTGAGAAAATGGAAATGCCAGATATGGAAATGGGCATACTACCTTACGAGGGTCAAATAGTTACAGGAGTTATTATTAAAGCAAAAGGCTACAAACCATCTGCAGATGGAGTAAGTATCTATTTAAATGCTGGCGACAATCTTCAAATTATTCTCGATAAGGTTGAAAAAAGCGGAGGAAAAATCCTCATTCCAAAGACACTTCATGCTGATGAAAGTGGATACTTTGCCACATTCATTGATTCAGAAGGAAATAAAATTGGTCTTCATTCACCTCATTAAATTAGTATATGCGCGATTCATCGTGTATCCGTTGTACATACGCGATTCATCGCGTATCCGCATCAATACGCGATTCTGCTTCTAAACTGATACGCGATAAATCGCGTATGTACGGATAATGCATTTTTATTGTCAGTTTTGATGGCACAAATTTACATAGGGGTTTGAATTGCTGCCAATGTATATCTTTGGTTTTTAAAATATAATTTATGGGAAAAGAACACGACAAACAAGCAATAGACATTAAACATGGTATCAAAGATTTATTGCTGATTACAATCGGTATCTTTTCGGCTGCATTTGGATTAAAAGGATTTTTGTTGACCAATCATTTTATTGATGGTGGTGCAACAGGTATTTCCTTGCTGGTATCAGCCATTACTCAGGTTCCATTGTACATTTTGATTATTGTAGTGAATATTCCATTTATCATTATGGGATATAAAACATTAGGAAGATTATTTGCAATAAAAACATCTTTGGCAATAGCTGGATTAGCAATTGTTGTTGGATTGATAGAATTTCCGAATATAACAGACGATAATTTATTGGTGGCAATTTTTGGCGGATTCTTTTTAGGAGCGGGAATTGGAATGGCTGTACGCGGTGGCGCTGTAATAGATGGAACAGAGGTTTTGGCCATTTTTTTAAGTAGGAAATTTGGCACAACCATGGGTGATGTAGTAATGGGAATAAACATTATTATCTTTTCAACAGCCGCATATTTTTTATCAATTGAAATTGCAATGTATTCTTTGATAACCTATTTATCGGCATCAAAAACATTAGATTTTATAGTTGAAGGAATTGAGGAGTATATTGGTGTAACCATTATCTCAAACAAAAGCGAAGACATGCGTCTAATGATCATTGAAAACATTGGTCGAGGAGTAACAGTTTACAGAGGAAAAAGAGGATTTGGCAAAAGAGGAGAAACCGCAGATGTAGATATTATTTTCACAGTGATAACCAGGTTAGAAATTAACAAGTTAAACACCGAAATAGAAAAAATTGAACCCGAAGCATTTGTTGTGATGCACAGCATAAAAGACACAAAGGGCGGCATGATCAAAAAACGTCCATTACACACGTAAATACGCGATTCATCGCGTATCCGTAATTCATCATATAAAATCGTGAATGGGAAACGCCCCCCGTAGATACGCGATTTATCGCGTATCCGCGATTCATTGCGTATCCATCATTCATCGCGTAAAATCGTGACTGCGAAACGCCCCCGTAGATGCGCGATTCATCGCGTATCCGTTTATACGTGATTCATCGCGTATCCATCATTCATCGTGTATTATCGTCAATTGGAAACGCCCCCCGTAGATGCGCGATTCATCGCGTATCCGCGATTTATCGCGTATCGGTGATTTATTGCGTATCCGCGATTTATTGTGTATCCGTGATTCACCGCGTATCCGTGATTCATCGTGCATAATCATAAACACATTTCATTGGGTAATTGTACATGCGTGATTTATCATGTATCCATCGTTCATTGGGTATCCATTATTTATTGCGCATCCGCGATAAATCCCCTATATTCATCCCATCCAACAAAAAATATTTATGCAGAAAATAATTCCTTTTTTATGGTTCGATAATAATGCTGAAGAGGCCATCAATTTTTATACAAGCGTTTTTAAAAACGGTAAAATTAAAACAGAATCAAGAATTGGTGAAGACAATAAACTCATGACAGCTACTTTCGAAATTGAAGGACAAATATTTCAAGCGCTCAATGGTGGACCCATGTTTACTTTTTCACCAGCCATTTCATTTTTTGTGAATTGTGATACCCAAGAAGAGATTGATGAACTTTGGGAAAAACTATCAGAAGGTGGTGAACAACAAAGATGCGGTTGGGTGAAAGATAAATTTGGGGTATCCTGGCAAATTGTTCCTCCTATTCTTGGCAGCTTGTTAAATGCACCCGATAAAACAAAAGCCAATCAGGTAATGCAGGCCATGTTACAAATGGATAAAATTGACATCATGGGTTTAATAAATGCATTTGAATCGTAGATACACGATTTATCGTGTATCCATCGTAGATGCGCGATTTATCGCGTATCCGTCGTAGATACGCGATTTATCGCGTATCCGTATTCATCGTGTATCCGTATTCATCGCGTATCCGTATTTACCGCGTGTCACATAGCGATACATCGCGATAAATCGCGATGATACTGCTATGTTACTACCCAGTACGCACGTCGATTAATCTTGTGCCGCATCACAAACTCGTGATGATACACCAATGATACAGCGATCTTACACCAATAATTGAAAATTGTAAATTTTTCATTAAATTCCCTGATATAAAGGAGAATACATATGAAAAAAATCTTACTCGTATTAATCACTTTTTTGTTATTTGATCACCTTCATGCCCAAATAAGCCTAAATACAACTGCTCACTGGAACCAAAGTCAGTTTTATAATTCCTTTAATCTAATCACCGAATCTGTAAAAGATATTGAAGGTGTTTCTGATACTTTCATTTCAAACAAAAAATACCTGAAACTAAAGGAAACTGTAGCTTCCAATCACTCAACCCGCGTAGATTCAATGGGTATAATTAGCTGGGTAAAAACTCAATTACCTATCCAGATTAAATATTCCTTCATCAGACTTGAGAATAATAAATTTTACTATATCGACCCCAACAACAATGATCAATTACTTTATGATTTTAATCTTGTAAAAGGTGATGATTACAGCAAAGGGGTTTTTGATTTTGCTTGTTCAACTGTAAGTGGATTAACATTCGAAAAAACAGATATCGTATGTTTAGGAAATACGAGTTTAAAAAGCTGGCAATTGTCATCAAGAAACTATCCTTCAGCAAACTATTTAATTGAAGGTATTGGTCCGAATACAGGATTATTTACACCATTTTGCAAAAATGGTTGTCCTGAATGTAGTTATCAGTTAAACTATTTTACATTAAACAACGATACTTTATATAAAGGCAATTGCGACAAATCAGCATCCATTCCGGAAACACAAAAATCAACTGATTATGAAACTTATTATGATAACAATTTCTTTCAACTAGATTTTAAAACCACTGGAAAGTTTAAGATATACAGCATTCTTGGTCAATATGTTTTATCAGAAACCATTTCTAATGCAGGCCTGATTAATTTTGAAAACCTTTCATTAAAAACAGGAATTTATCTGGTTGAAATTGAAACAAATTCAGGAATTCAATTTATAAAAATCATACAACCGTAACGACGGATACGCGATAAATCGCGTATCTACTGGCGCGATGATACCACCCAGTACGCACGCCGATTTATCGCGTGCCACATCGCGATAAATCGCGATGATACAGCGATGATACTGCCTGCTTTACCACAATTGCTTATGATTGGCTATCTTGCCACAAAATTCAGTCATGCAGTTAGCTCCGGTTAGGTTAAATAAATTTATTAGTGAAAGCGGTTTATGCTCGAGAAGAGAAGCCGACAAATACATTGAAAACGGCCATGTTTTTATCAACGGAAAAAGAGCAAGTGTTGGTGACCAGGTGCGTATAGGTGATAAAGTTCGTGTAAACGGAATCAACCTAGAACCTAGAAAAGGTGAAGACATTGTTTTTATTGCTTTAAATAAACCTGTTGGTATTACCTCAACAACAGAAGAAGGTGTTGAAGATAATATTGTTAGGTATGTGAACCATAGCAAAAGGGTTTTTCCTATTGGTCGCTTAGACAAAGATTCACAAGGCTTAATATTCCTTACTAACAATGGCGATATCGTAAATAAAATTCTTAGAGCAGGAAATGAGCATGAAAAGGAGTATATTGTTACTGTAAACAAACCTTTAACAGAAGCTGCAATAAATGGAATGGCAGCGGGTGTGCCAATGTTGGGTGTTACAACTAAAAAATGTAAGATTAAACAAGAAGGAGTAAATGTTTTTCGTATTGTTTTAATACAAGGTTTAAACAGACAAATTAGAAGAATGTGTGAGCACTTCGGTTATGAGGTGACAAAATTAGAACGTGTTAGAATAATGAATATTGGTCTTAAAGGATTGCCTGTTGGCGATTGGAGAGATTTAACAGAACAAGAAATGGCGGGAATATATAAAATGATAGAAAACTCATCTTCGGAGGACAAAAAACCTTCATCAGCTAGCAATAAGCCAGCTAACAAAAGTGATAAACCAGATGCTGCAAAAGCAAAAAAAGCAAGTAGTTTTACTGCTGCTAAAAAGGCCGCTCCAAAGTTTTATGGTTCTCCTAGAAGTAATGCAAATGCAAGTCGTGGCTTTTCAAAAGGCCCTGGAAGAAATAACAACAGCAGCAGGAGAAAAGGTTAATGAAAAAAGAAGAGCAAAAGTCCAATTTAATTGTTGGTACCAAAACAAATCTACATCCTAAAAATGCACATAGAGAAGCTTATGATTTCCCTAAACTAATTGATGATTGTGCTGACCTAAAAGTATTTGTAAAACCCAATGATTATGGTAATTTAAGCATAGATTTTGCAAATCCACTTGCTGTAAAAACCTTAAATAAGGCTTTGCTTCAATCGTTTTATCAAATTAATTATTGGGATTTACCTCCACAATATTTATGTCCGCCAATTCCTGGAAGAGCTGATTATATTCATCACCTAGCTGAACATTTATCCTATCAAAAAAACCTAAAAGGAATTGATATTGGTGTTGGAGCAAATTGTATTTATCCAATTTTAGGTCATTCAATTTACAACTGGAGTTTTGTTGGAACCGATATTGATACAAAGGCTTTGGCTCATGCAAAAGATATTGTTTCAAACAATATAAACCTTACAAATGCAATTGAACTAAGACATCAATCTTTAGAAAACAACTATTTCAAAGGAATTATAAAAGAAGGTGAATTGTACGATTTTACCTTATGTAATCCTCCATTTCATGCAAGTGCAGAAGAAGCCAATGCACAATCTTTGAGAAAAGTAAGGAACTTAAAAAATCGACATATCAAAAAACCAGTTCTCAATTTTGGTGGCACTAACAAAGAATTGTGGTGTGAAGGTGGCGAAGAAATGTTTATCAGAAAAATGATAAAAGAGAGCAAAGAGTTTTCTAAACAGATTTGTTGGTTTAGTAGCTTGGTTTCAAAACAAGAAACCATTTCTTCTGTCAGACCTTTACTAGAACGCTTAGAATGTGAGGAATACAAAATTATTGATATGTCGCAAGGACAAAAGAAAAGTCGAATTTTGGTGTGGACGTTTTTAAACAAAACAGAACAATTAGATTGGTTTAAAAACAGAAAAAGCAATTAGCAGTCGAAAAGGCTTATCTTGCGAGGATTCTATGAGGACAAATTCGTGTTCATCATAAGAAATTGAAAACATTCATGCAATTTGAATCCTTAAATTTAATTGATCCTATTTTAAAAGCCCTTTTAGAAGAAGGTTACAAAACCCCCACTCCTATTCAGGCACAATCTATCCCAATTGTTCTACAAGGCTCCGATTTATTAGGCTGCGCGCAAACCGGTACCGGAAAAACAGCAGCATTCGCTATTCCTATTCTACAGATTTTATATGCCAATAAAGGCTTTGATAAAAGAAGAAAACTTAGAAGTTTAATTGTAACTCCCACTCGTGAACTAGCTATACAAATTGGCGAAAGTTTTGATGCTTATGGCAGATATACAGGTTTAACAAATACCGTAATCTTTGGTGGAGTTGGACAAAATCCACAAACCCAAGCACTACGTAATGGAGTTGATATAGTTATTGCTACACCCGGAAGATTAATTGATTTAATGAATCAAGGACATCTTTCATTAAAAGATATAGAAGTATTTGTTTTAGATGAAGCAGATAGGATGTTGGATATGGGTTTTATTCACGATGTAAAAAAACTTTTGGTAAAACTGCCTAAGAAAAGACAATCATTGTTTTTCTCAGCAACAATGCCTCCTGAAATAGTAAAACTTGCTGCTAATATCTTAGACAATCCTTTAAAAGTTACAGTAACTCCGGTTTCATCAACAGTTGATATCATTCAACAACATGTGTTCTTTGTTGACAAAGGAAACAAGATGAACCTTTTATTAGAGGTTCTAAAAGACAAAAATATCAAAACAGCATTGGTGTTTACCAGAACTAAACATGGGGCAGATAAAGTTGTGAGATTATTGGTTAAAAACAATATCAAAGCAGAAGCCATTCATGGAAACAAAGCACAAAATGCACGTCAGAAAGCTTTAAACAATTTCAAAGCACAAACGACAAGAGTTTTAGTAGCAACCGATATTGCTGCAAGAGGAATTGATGTTGATGATTTAGAATTCGTCATCAATTTTGAAATGCCTAATCCTGCTGAAACCTATGTTCACCGTATTGGTAGAACTGGAAGAGCTGGTGCAAAAGGAACTGCATTTTCGTTCTGTGATGCAGAAGAAAAAGCATACCTGAAAGACATTGAAAAGTTAATTGCTAAAAAGATTCCTGTAATTGATGAACATCCATTTCCGTTAATAGACCATAATCCTGAAAAAGCACCAAAACAACAACAAGGCAGAGGCAGAGGTGGTGAAAGAGGTCAATCTGGAGGTGGTGGTGGACATGCTCGTCCGAAACCAAATGCACAATCAGCCAAACCTGAAAGAAGATTTGGGAAACCAAAATCAGATAGACGTAGATAATTGGCTTATTACGAATTAATTATAAGTTTTGAAAAGATATTGCAAGTCAAGTAAATAATTGTCCAAAATCATAATAAAAATCAGTTTTAAAAACCTGCTTTATCATTCAAAAACAGAGAATTATCATGTTTAATAAAGCTAAGTCGGTTTAACTTTGAGTAAATATTGTAGGTGAGACTACAATTTTATTACTCTAAAATGAAAACAGAAAAGCCAACATACGAAGAGCTAAAAAATAGAGTTCATGAGTTAGAATTGCTTGTGGGTATGAATAGGACATTAAAACCTATTGAAACTGCAATTTTTGAAAATCCTGAATTTTCTAAATTCATTAATTTATCAAGAGACGGAAAGATTATTGCGAATCGTAATGGAATAATAATTGGCTGGAATAAAGCCATGGAAACTATTTCCGGCATCCAACAACAGAATGCTATAGGAAGATTTATTTGGGATATTAAATATGAATTGACTCCTGATGATCAAAAAAAAGATCAACTTGTTGAATCAATAAAATCAGGTTTACTGTATGCATTCAAAAATCCAGAAAAATTTCCCGACCAGATTCATGAATTCAGCTTAAAAACTAAAAATGGTGAATTAAGAACTTTAGAAGACCATTCCACCTTTATTATTTCTCCTGATGAAATCTATTTCCTTAGTATACTGAGGGATATAACTAAAAAAAAGCAGGCCGATTTAGCTTTAAAAGAAAGTGAAGAAAGACATAGAGGATTATTAAACAGTCTTGAATTGGGCATTTTGGTTTATAATCCAACAGGCGATATTGTATTGGCAAATCCCAAGGCCTGCAGTTTCTTTGATATGGAGAAAAATGAAGAAACCAATTTATTTAATTTTAAAGTTGAATGGGAATATTTAGATGAAACAGAAGCGCTGATTCATGATGAAACTTGTCCGGTAAGAAAAATTTTCAGAACCCAAGAAAGTGTACATAATTTTTTGATGGGTTGCAGAATAAAAGGTTCAAATGAAACAAGTTGGTTAATGGTAAATGCTTATCCCGAAATAAACGAAAATGGAGATATTGATGAGGTTGTCATTAGTTTATTGGATATAACAGATAGAAGGAAAATTGTTGAAGCTTTACACATAAAAAATGTGGCTCTTGATTCATCTTTAATCCCTATTGGCATTACCGATTTAAATGGAAATTTAACCTATGTAAATCCTTCTTTGGTTAAACAATGGGGATATGATTCTGCAAAACAAATGATTGGTTTAAGTGCCTTAAATTTTTGGTTTGAACCGCAGAAAATGCATTCTTTAATTGAAGAAACTCATAAAAACGGTTCCGCATCGGGAGAATTTATTGCATTAAAAATGGATAAATCTCTATTTCCCGCAGCTTGTAAAATTAGTACCATTAAGGATGAAAAGAATAATTTTCTGGGCTTAGTTGGCAGCTTTGATGATTTAAGCGAATTAAAAAAGAGCCAACAAACTTTAAAAGAAAGTGAAGATAAGTTTAAGTCGATAGCCAATTATTCTGCCAGTTGGGAAGCTTGGTTTAACGACAAAGGTGAGGTTTTATGGATGAGTCAAAATTCATTTCAATTTACTGGATTTACTACGGAAGAATACATGAATGCTCCACATTTTTTAAGCATGTGTGTGCATCCTAGTGACTTAGAAATGGTTCAAGCAAAATTCATGGAAGCCTTAAAGGGAAGTTCTGGAGAAAATTTAGAAATCAGAGCCAATAAAAAAGATGGTACCTATATCTGGATTTCTGTTTCTTGGCGACCTATATTCAATTCAGATGGCAAATCTATTGGCTTTAGAACGAGCAGCCAAGACATAACAGATAAAATTAAGGCCAATCATGAATTAGAAAAAAGTAAAAAACAATATGATAATCTAGTTGCCAATATTGATGTAGGTGTATTTATTTTACATGGCAAAGAAAACAATTGTTTCAATTTTGATTATGTGAGCCCGAAATATGCTGAAATGATTGCAATTTCGGTAGATGAACTAATGCGAGATTCTAAAACAGTTCTTAAGTTAATTCATCCTGATGAATGGAATGAGTTTTTATCAAAGAACAAAGAGGCTTTATTTCAAAAAACCTTATTAGATTGGGAAGGTAAGATTATAGTAAATGGTGAAATCAAATGGATACATATTATATCAAAACCAGAGGTTCAAAATGATGGTGATGTTTTGTGGCACGGACTATTGATTGATACCACAGATAGCAAAAAAATCCAGGATGAAATCGCTTCAAAAAATGCGCAACTTTTAAAAGTAATTTCTGAAAAAGATAAATTCTTTTCAATTATCGCACACGATTTAAGAAACCCTTTTAGTGCTTTTATGGGTCTAACAAAAATTATGGTGGAAGATATTTCTGTTTTAAGTAGGGAAGAAATTCATGAGTTTGCTGAAGCAATGAGCATTTCAGCTAATAATCTCCATAATTTATTAGAAAACTTATTAGAATGGTCGAGGTTACAAAGAGGAGTAATTGCATTTGAACCTAAACCAATTTTTGTTAAAACACAAATTGAGGAAATAGTAAATCCATTGCTTGATCAAGCCTCAAAGAAAAAAATAGATGTTTCAATTTTAGTTCCTGAAAACATTACTGTTCATGCCGATATAAACATGTTTTCAGCTATTGTAAGAAACTTATTAAGTAATGCTATAAAGTTCACCAATGCTGATGGCATTATTAATATTAATGCAACTGAATCAAACCAGAATATTACTGTAAGTATCAGTGATAATGGTATTGGAATGAAACAAGATTTAATAGATAAGTTGTTTAAAATAGACGAACACAGCAATCGCCCGGGCACAGATGGAGAACCAAGTACTGGTTTAGGTCTAATTTTATGCAAAGATTTTATTGAAAAACATAAAGGAAAAATTTGGGCAGAAAGCATAGAAAATACAGGAAGTACTTTTTATTTCTCAATACCTAAATAATACCTGCTAAAGCAGCAGAATATGCGACTTCAGCAGGTAATAAAAAGTTTACTTTTTTGTAGGTTCAGAATCAATTAAAAATGGAGCATTTCCATCAGTAATAATAATTTTACTATTAGGTGATTTTGCTAATTCAGTGAAAGCTTCGATACTTCTAATTTTAATGATTTCTTGGGTTAAACCTTCCGATAGAATTTTTTGTGAATCTCTAGTTCCTTTTGCTTGAATGATTTTTCTTTCTGCTTCTAATTTTTCTTGTTGTAATACAAATTCCATACGCATTGCATCTTGCTCTGCTTGTAACCTTTGTTCAATTGAACTAGCTAAACCTTCTGGTAATTGAATACTTTTCATCAAAACTGCATCGATTATAATACCTTGTTCCAATAAAGACTCCATCATTTTTAAACGAATGGCTTTTTCAATATCAGCTCTCATGCCAGAATGCATATCTTTAGCAAAAAATTTAGCACATACATCTGCTGAAGCCGAACGAAATACACTTGATATAATTGATTCAAAATTAACCCCATAATTACGAATCAATTGAGTAACTTTTGTTTGGTCAATTTTGTATAAAATAGAAATCTGTGAAATAATACTTAATCCTTCCTTACTTGGCAGACTTAAAGACATCTCCAAATTGTTTGTTTGGATGGATGTTTTAATTACTTTGGCCAAAAATGGATTATAAGCAATTATACCAGCCGACTTAACCTCATTTGAAAGTCGACCTAATTTTTGTTTTACACCAACTTCCCCCGGCCTAATTACTGCGCAAGAAGTGAATGTTACTAAAAGTGTAAAAACAAGTGCTAATTGAAAAAGTGATTTATTCATAATTATAGAATTAATACTTGTAAAACCAATCCGCATGGAAAAAGATTGCATAGTTTTATCAAAAAACTGTCAGATTTTGAATTGCATATTTTGCAAAAAATAAAGTCTTTGAAAATATAGAAATTAAGTTTTGTTTGTAGAAAACTAAATTCACATGAAAAAACACATTCTTTTATTATTCAGTTTATTCTTAAGCAGTATTGCTATTCCTGCATTAGCACAAAATCAAGGTTCTGATGATATTGTAGGTTTATGGGAAACAGGCAATGGTAAAGCCAGAGTATTAATAACCAAAGCCGGCAATTTTTACTATGGCAGAATAGTTTGGTTAAAAGAGCCTTTAAATGATGAAAAGAAACCTAAAACAGATAAAAATAATCCTGATGAAAGCAAACGTGCTGCAGCATTATTAGGATTAAAGATTTTAAGTGGTTTTGAATTTAAAGGCGAAAATACTTGGGAAGATGGAACTATTTACGACGCTGAAAGTGGTAGCACTTATAATTGTGTAATCAATATGGAAGACAAAAACACCATGAATATTAGAGGTTTTATTGGAATTTCTGCTTTTGGAAGAACAGATGTTTGGAAGAGATTAGAAATAAAGAAAAAGTAATTTAAAGAGTCTTTTAGAAGAAGATTAAACATAAAAAAAACAGCATTTGTCAATTGAACAAATGCTGTTTTTTTATGCTTGAAATAATCAAGAAATACCATTTATGGCGATACCAAGTTTAAACTGATTTGAAAATATAATGGATTAGTCAATTTGTTCTCCATGTAATAAGGATCATCAGAACCCAATAATCTAAATTTATCTTCGCTATCAATATTAAAATTATAGTTGATTCTATAACCCGCTTGTACCGATAACCACATGAATCCTTTTAATGCAAATTCATATGTAATTCTTGGTCTGATTTCCGACCTTCTTAATTCTAAAGTATTAAAAGCAGGATTGCTTGTTCTATTCACAATACTGTAACTATTTCCTTCCAATTCATATCCAAAAAACAATAAATTTCTTGGATTAAATGTTCTCCTCAATGCCGCTCTTGCAGGGAAAACAGATTCAATTCCCCATTTTCTATTTTCAAATGTATGGTTGTAAATAATCAAAGGAATAATTCCTTTTGCACCAGGTCGGTATGTGCGCGATACTCCAAATGCCAATATTGACCTGTCGTTTCTTTTCTTACCAAAAAATACGGCTGCCGATATTTTTGGAGCTGTTAAATAATCACCCAATTTATCATCAGAAAGAGTATAATCGCCATTGGCATCTGCACTAACAAAACCCAATAAAAAGTACTTTTCATTTAATGGTTTAAATACGGTTGAATTGATTCCAATTGTAGTTAATCCTCTTTCTTTTAATGCACCAATCACATAATTATTGACGGAGCTTAAGTTTGTCATTCCCGAATAAGCTGTTCTCCAATAATTGCCACCTAAAGTTATTAATCCTTTTGTATTTGATATAATAGGATAGTTCACCATTAATCTCAATCCTGATGCACTGCTGATATCAGAATGACCTTCAGGACCCGAAACAGGATAATTAGCGAAATGGTGCTTTGCCTGATAATCGTATCCAATACTAATTAGTTTATTCGGACTAATACCTAATACTTTATTCGTGCAATATCTTTTTGTGCCTGTACTTTCTTGTACTTGGTCGAATTGACTAAAGTCTATTGCCTCTTCCGCTAAAGAATCGGTTTGGGCAAAACTAAATGTTGATAGCGTACAAAATGAAATCCAAAGTAATGTTTTCTTCATGCTTAAATGTTTAAGTGCTAAAACAAGGTTTAATATTAAATGTTTTACAAGGTATAAAATTGTTCTATAATCTTACAAATCAGGTTTCTTTAATATGGGAAGAAACAATTTAAAACCGATTAATCAAACAAAGCTCAATTTTTCATTGATTAGCCTCTATTCAACTTTTCAAGCAATTTCAATTCTAAAAGAGAATAATTTTTTGGGGCTTGCCGACAGGCTTAGTAAAATTGATTGCTAAAAAAATATCCTACCAAGCCTGCCGGCCGGGCTGTTTGTTCCAAGCTGTCTGGCTATGGCAGCAGCTGTTATGGCTTTACCGGGCTTCCTCCGGTCGCCGCTAAAACCATACATCTGCAAGCCATAGCTGCAACAGGCTTTCCACGTCCATCCCTAAGCCGAAATTACCCTATAAACATAATTACGTTTTCCAAACATTATTCTATTAAGTACTCATATGGATATTCGCAAAAAATTAAATAGCATTAAAAAAAATTGTAAAGTCCAATTTTAAAATCCTGAAAGGATGACATGATTATAGAAAATAAAATATAAAGAAAACCAAACCCTCAATCTTTATGATCATTTTTCTATAAACATGTGAGCACCTATCAGGGACTTAAATTTCATAAAAACCGGAATTTTAAAATCATTCTAGCTTTTGAAATATCATCCAAAACAAACTAGTAATATATAAAATATCATTGCTGGTAAACAGTCTGATATTCGTAAAACAAATAGCCTCTTTTAAAACCAACTATATCTAATTTACGAAAATTATGGGCCATCAAAATACAAGTAATTAACAATTTAGTTATCTTGTTTTTCCAAGTCTAAGCAAAACCATGAGTAATTTTAAAACTGCTCCTTTAGCGCCTTCGTTAACCAATCAAAATTCATTAAAAACTTTGGTTGAAAATAGGACAATCTACAACCTCGAAAATTGTGAATTAAACTTATTTGAAACTTATCAAGAATCGCAAAAGGTAGCTTTAAAATTCAACGACCTTGTTGTTACAAGTATGCTTCGAGGCAAAAAAGTAATGCATTTATTTGATGATGCTGGTTTTGATTATCTTCCAGGTGAATCTGTTATCATTCCTGCAAATGTTGAAATGAAAATTGATTTCCCTGAAGCAAATTTAGACAACCCAACACAGTGTTTGGCTCTTGCTATCGACAACCAAAAAATTATTAATACCCTAAATTTACTCAACGAAAAATATCCAAAAGATGGTAGAGATAATTTTTGGAAATTGGATGAAAGAAATTACTTCTTCTATAACAATGAAGATTTAGCTGAAACCATCAATAAACTCATTCAAATTTGTCAAAGTAAATCAATTACTAAAGATGTTCTAGCTGATTTAACTCTACAAGAACTTCTCATTAGAATTATACAAACCCAAACATTAAAGGCTTACGACAACAATGAAGTAAAAGAAACCAGCACTTATTTAAGTCAGGTTATATCTTTAATAAAAACCAATATCGGCCAAAAAATAAATCTAAATACCATTGCCAAAAATGTTGGGATGAGCACAGCTACTCTTTATAGATTATTCAAAAAAGAATTAGGTATTAGTCCGATTGAATACATTATGTTAGAGCGATTAAAAATCGCCAAAAAACTATTAAAAGACCAAAACCTTTATATCAAAAATGTATCCTTTGAAGCAGGTTTTGAAGATTGTAATTACTTCATCCGTGCATTTAAACAATATGAAGGAATTACTCCACGTCAATACCAGCAAATGCAGGGTTAATCTGAAGATTCTTTTCAACTACCTTTTTAATCCCTGCTTTTATTCAACAAATTTTAATGGTTCTAAGTTATTTAATTCCTCTTCAGTAAACATTCTGCTTTGGGTGATAAACCTGAATCCAGTTGGAATTTCCAAAGAAAAACTTGAACCTCTTCCTTTGGTAATCACAATATTCAATTGGGTATATTTCCAAAATTCAAACTGGTCTTTACTCATCCAGAATTCGCAATCGTCGATGCTGCCCAAACAAACATCACTCTCCCCTACTTTGAATTCTCCTTTTTCAAAACACATGGGTTGAGAGCCATCACAGCATCCACCACTTTGATGAAACATTAAATCACCAAAACGCTTTTTTAATTGTGCAATTAAGTCGGATGCTTCTGCACTTACAGTAACTCGTTTTACCATTTTATAAAGATAAAAAACCGATAGACTTTCGCCTACCGGTTTGTATGGAAAATTGTGTGGAAGACTAAAAGAAGCCTAATTTTTTCTTGTCGTAAGAAATCAACATGTTTTTAGTTTGACGATAATGTCCCAACATCATGTGGTGATTTTCTCTTCCAAATCCTGATTTTTTGTAACCACCAAATGGTGCATGAGCAGGATAAGCATGGTAGCAGTTTACCCAAACTCTACCCGCTTGAATAGCACGAGGAACTGTATACAATTCATGAGCATCACGTGTCCAAACGCCTGCACCTAAACCGTACATGGTATCATTGGCAATTTCGATTGCTTCTTCAGTAGTTTTGAATGTAGTAACACATACAACCGGACCAAATATTTCTTCTTGGAAGATTCTCATTTTGTTGTGGCCTTTAAATAATGTTGGTTGGATATAATATCCGTTTGCCAAATCACCATCCAATTTTTGAACATCACCACCACATAATAATTCAGCACCTTCATCTTTACCTAGTTTTAAGTATGATTGAATTTTTTCATATTGGTCGTTTGAAGCTTGAGCACCCATCATTGTTGAACTATCTAAAGGATTACCCATTTTAATAGCTTTGGTTCTTTCAATTACTTTACTCATGAATTTATCATAGATACTTTCGTGAACCAAAATACGCGAAGGACAAGTACAAACTTCACCTTGGTTTACTGCAAATAATACAGCACCTTCAACAGCTTTATCGAAGAAATCATCATCGGCATCACAAACAGATGGGAAGAAAATATTTGGTGATTTTCCACCTAATTCCATAGTAACAGGAATTAAGTTTTCAGAAGCGTATTGCATAATCAATCTACCTGTAGTAGTTTCTCCTGTGAAAGAAACTTTAGATATACGAGGTGATTGAGCCAATGGTTTACCAGCTTCAGGACCAAAACCTGTAACAATATTTAAAACACCAGCAGGAATTACATCTTTTAACAATTCCATTAAACACAAAATAGAAGTTGGTGTTTGTTCAGCTGGTTTTACAACTGTACAACATCCTGCTGCCAATGCTGGAGCAATTTTCCAAGTTGCCATTAACAAAGGAAAATTCCAAGGAATAATTTGTCCTACTACACCTAATGGTTCAGGAATAATGATACTCACTGTGTTTTCATCATGCTCAGAAATGCTACCTTCTTCAGCTCTGATTACACCTGCGAAATAACGGAAATGATCGATACATAAAGGTAAATCAACATTAACAGTTTCACGAATTGGTTTACCATTGTCAATTGTTTCAATAGTAGCCAATAACATTAAATTGGCTTCCATTACATCAGCAATTTTATTTAAAACACTTGCTCTGTAAGTTGGTGATGTTTTACTCCAAGTAGCAAATGCTTTATGTGCTGCATCTAATGCTAGTTCAATATCCTCTTTACCTGAACGAGCTGCTTTTGCGATAAGTTTGGCATCAATTGGACTATAGTTTTCAAAATACTCTCCACCTACAGGAGCTACAAATTCTCCACCTATGAAATTATCATAATGTGTTTTAAAAGTTGGTCTTTGTGTTGACATAGATTAATTGGTTAGTTAGTTTGTAGAACAATGTTGGTGAAAATTTTCGTGCAAGTGATAGGACGATTCAATCAAATAATAGCATAGAAATTTTATGCTGAAATATTTTAATATTGCTAGTAAACCAAAAAATTATAACACTTTGATATTGATTTATCAAAGCAAAAAAGCCCATGAGAGATGAACTAACAACACTATCTAAACAACTTAAAATTGCCTTCGACCCTTACTTTGATGCGCCTATTGAAGCTTGGATTCAGTTTGCTCAATTATGCGAATTTGTATCATTTAAAAAGAATGAAATCATAAAACATGCAGGAGAAACTGAGCAATATGGTTACTTCATATTAAAAGGTAGTGGAGGTGTATTCTTATGGAAAGAGAACAATTATGTTTGTTTAGACATCATGCTTGAAAACAATTTCTTTGGTGATTATATGTCGCTCATCAACCAACAGAATTCACCATTAGAAACTATTGCCATTGAAGACTCAGAGATGTTGAAGATATCTTCTAAAAACATTAGTCAGCTTAAACAAACAGGCATGGGGCAGTTGATTTTTTTAATATCAGCAGAAAGTAGTTTTGTAGATAAACAACAGCAGCAAATCGATTTATTGCTCAAAACAGCAGAAGAAAGATATTTTGAATTATTAGAAAAACAACCTGAACTCATCAAAAGAATTCCTCAAAAATTTATTGCCTCTTATTTGGGCATTACTACTCAAAGTTTAAGTAGAATTCGTAAAGGTAAATAGGTTAAAATGAATTCACAGAATTATTAATTTAATCAATTCCGTTTAGTCTATTTTTTTTCAGCCATCTATTTATATCATCAAAGGCGCTATCTATATCAATGGTATTTCCCTCTAGCACTTGATTCATGCTTTCGTTTATCTTATTCCTTTGTTTATCGTTGAGTTTAACATTAAGGCAATTATCAATCAAAGTATTAATAGCTAATAAATAGGCATCATCTTCGATTAAATTAATTTTGCTAACCAACATTTTTTTTAACTCTGAGGTATTCATAAGCTATTTCTTTACCAAATTTATCGATTTCTTGATTAATTTAAAACGAATATCCGCATGTTTACCAGAAGTATTTTTTTAATCCACAATATTTTATTTGAGAAATAATTTCAAAAAGTTTTTGAAATTAAATTGCTCTATTCCGTGATATTTATGACCCTGATTGCGGTCACATGTTTATAGAAAAATGCTGTAAACCAAATCCTCTCCTAACAGAGAAACGCGGACCAAAGGTCCGCGTTTCTCTGTTAGGGGCTTGCTCTGTATTTTATTTTCTATAATCATGTCATCCATTCTGGATTTTAGGAATTTTTATAAAAAACCGGATTCTATTTTTAATTCATTTTGCCTTTATTTAAATTCAAAAATCAATTTTAAAATGTCTAGAGTTTTTCTAAAATAAATTATTGGTAAACATGCGGATATTCGTAATTCGAAATATTGAAAAATGAACAAAAAATAATTGCTCGAATATTTAACATAAGAACAATTACCCTACTAGTTGCAAAATATAGATGGACAATTCTCAGTAGAATATTTCACGATAGACTAATTTCCGCACTAGTGGCAAAATATAGATAGACAATTCTTAGTAGAATATTTCATGATAAACTAATTGCCGCACTAGTGGCAAAATATAGATAGACAATTCTCAGTAGAATATTGCATGATAGACTAATTGCCGCACTAGTGGCAAAATATAGATAGACAATTCTCAGTAGAATATTTCATGATAGACTAATTGGCGCACTAGGGGTAAAATATAGATAGACAATTCTCAGTAGAATATTTCACGATAGACTAATTGCCGCAC
>JBIMKP010000056.1:0-17646 GCA_051861545.1 Bacteroidia bacterium
ATAATGTCATCTCTATGGGATTTTAGGAAATTTCGTAATAAACTGGATTCTATTTTTAATTTGGTTTACCTAAATACAATTAATAAATCAATTTTAGAATATTTAGAATTTTACTTAAGTAATTTACTGGCAAACATGCAGATATTCGTATATTTTTTTATAAAGTCTGGCATTGATTTGAGATAGAAATTTTAACTGATTTAGGATTTAATTTAGACTTCATATTATTCTAAATTTTCCCAAACCATATCATATCTATGTAAACCTTGAGCATAAAAATCATTTGTAATTTGAATGGTTTTAAAGCCATATTTCTCAAAGAATCCTGCAGAATGCTGAATGGTATCAATGCTTACCGAGGTCTCAGGAAATTGTTCTTTGATGAGATTTAATCTGAATAATAACAATTCCTTACCTAATCCCTTTTTGTGAAAATCGATATGAACCAAACCCCATGTTAAAGTAAGTTTACCATCAAGATAGCGGTCTCCAAATCCACCACATGCAACTAATTGATTTTCGATTAACAAAACAAAATAATTGGTTCTATAATCAGATGTATTTTGTTTAATGATATAGCTATCAAGGAAGTTTTCATAATCCAAAACCTCATCTTCTGTAAAATACATTGGGACATTGCTTTTAAAAGCATTTAAACACTGAAGTTTATCCTTTTCTTCATATGGTCTGATTATTTGATCTGACATCTTTTAAATTATTTCTAATGTTAATTCAATAGAGCCATTCTTCCAAATCAAATTACCCAAATCATTTAACTTTAGTCTATCCTCCTCCACTACTTTAGCAAAAATATTACAAGCATCTAATCCTTTGCCTTCGCCATAATAAATACCAAAACAGTTTTTCGTTTTAGAACGTTCTGGCAAAGAAGGACCTAAAACAACTTCACCTGGGTTTACAAAAACAGATGCATTCTCTTGAATAATATCAAGTGGTGGCAAATCATCAAACCAAATTTCCTGCCCTGAAACACGGGCATGGTAAAAGGTTCTTTTGATGGGCAATAATTCCATAAATGCTTTTGAAGTAATAGGAGCTTCAGCTAAATACAATTCAAATCGAATTGGATCGAATTCTAGATAAGTAATCTGAAAATCATATTTGCTCATCAGTTCTTTATAAAATGAAAATTTAAAATTGTATGTCTTCTATTTTTCCTACAAATGTTATATGATTTAATCTATTACTTTCATAAATAAAATCATTCAGACTTTTGCTTTGGTATTTAGTAAAGTCGCCTATAAAACTAAGACGAATTCTAAAGTTAGAAAACTTTTGAAGTATTTCTCCTGCAATTCCTGATTTTAAATCAAAGAAGTCATTTGTGAAACTTTCTTGGTGAACAATTAAATGATCAATTTGCTCGAAATAGGCTGTTCCTGCTAAGTTTACACCATCCTCAATAGTTGAGATGAAGAAGCTGTCCTTTATTAGCTCTGCAACGAATTTAGGTTCTGTTGTAATTGTATGAAATTTCATAATTTTTCAATGATATTAAAAATTAGTATAAAAAGGTTCTTAATCCATTAAAGGCTCATTGAAAAAAAACAGAAATAAGTAAGATTATAGCTATTGTCTAAATAGATGTATAAACAATTCGAATATCCGCTTCTTTACATAAAATTAGTTTTACCAAGTATCAAAGGCTATAATTAAGATAATTTCAGAATCAACCTTAAAACATAAATTAGAATCAAAAACATATTCTTTTTTGAAATTCTTAAAAATCCTGAAGGGATGACATGATTATAGAAAATATAAGTAAAGCAAATCAACCCCAAAACTCTGCCAACGCGGACCTTTGGTCCGCGTTGGCAGAGTTTTGGGGAATTCGTTTCAAACATTTTTCTATAAACATGTGACCACCTATCGGGGTCTTAAATATCATAAAGCAGAACAATCTAACACCAAACTACTTTTTGAAAATGTTTCTCAAAACATTCACAAGATTTATAAAAAAATTATTGGTGGTAAACATGTGGATATTCGTATAAATATTATAACATTTTGGATGCAAAAAAAAGAAAGCATTATTTCAGACTTTATTTAATAGGAATTCCAATTGTATTTTACAATTGGCTTCTAAAGAAATTCTTCTTAAAACCTTACAATTAAATTATAAGATTAAATTAAAATTGATGAAAATCTTTACTATTTAGGTTATTAGTCATATCCTACTTAAATATTTTATTACTATGCATCACACCATTTAAAATCCGGTCTTTTATTTGATCAATAGTTACTATTTTGTGCATGATGGGTGGATCAATATTTAAGTCTAAATCATCAAAATAAGTTAATGCACGTAAAGCCATTATTTCATTTTTATTTGGATATTTTTGCTGATAAAAACCAACCATTTGCTTTACAGAGAAATATTCTAACAAAAAGTAAACATCAAGAAAATCTTTTAAACGTTGACCAGAATCAACTATAGCATTTAACTTCATGGCACAAATATCTTGCATACTCAACATTCTAATATTCTCATCAAATATGATTGGTTTAATTATTTCATATTTGTGCGTAATAAAATCAACTTTTACATTATTTATGAATGTTAAAAGGGTATTCTTTCTAATATAAATTTGTTGGACCGTATAAAATTGATTCAATACATCCAACAATAAATTTACATCAAAATCATTTACAGTAAATAAGTCAATATCAATTGAATTTCTGTGTCCAATCTGTAAGGCTAAACTTGTCCCTCCAACTAAATAAAAATCAGAAAGCTCAGGTAATACTTGTAATTCTTTGATTAAATTAAGTGTTTGAGGAGCAATAATAAATGGGTCTTTATGAATCATGGAGTAAATCGGATTTTATAAATAACCTTGCAAAATCTTTATCCATTTTAGGCATTTGTTTCGTCCATTCAATTGTTTCTAATATTCTATCAATTGGATAAAATTTTAACATTTCTGACCAATCTTTTAGTGTTCCTCTTATTAGAATTCGTTCAATAACCACCTTATAACTTTTTTCAAAGTTAAAAGTATCAAGATTGTATTCCCAGAGCAAAGAAGCTGATATATTTGGCTTTTTATTCATTTAAATATATTTACAATTCTTTATCAAAATTAAAGATAATTCTTAATTCACCAATAAGTGATTTCAATCTTTATACCACAACAATTCTTCTATAAATAATTAAAACCCAAAAATTTAAAAGGGAGCCTGCTTAAAGAATCCTCCATTAGCTTCAAAATGATTTAATTTTTGAATCGCAATAATAGCCAGTTTGCCTAATGAGTTGTGTGCATTATAAACTAAAATTCTTTCTAAACTTGAAATCAATTCGGGTTTCAATTCAGGATATTTCTTTACCAATTTCATTAAAACCTTTAATGTTAAAGATTTAGTTGAAATGTCATCTTTTTTACTATTCAACCAAACAAAAAGTTCATCTAAAACTTCTGCTTCAATTTCATTTGGAATACCACAATGGAGAAAAAATTTAGCAAGGCTTCTATTAAAGTTTAAGATATTAAAACTATTTCTATGCTGAAATAAGTAAGTTAAATGTCCCCGTAAAAATTCTGGTTTATGAGTAGCCATATCACCAAGAAACCAAGCAAATCTCATGTTGATGGGATGAGGTTCAAATAATAGGGGAATTAAATCATTGATATCGGTATTATTTAGAACATGTTCATTTAAGACAAATTTTCTTTCTGCATCAGAGGAATTACTTAATAAAAATAATCTAATATCTTCAAATGCAATGTTCATTTTCTAAAGGTATTCTATTAAAAGAAATGCAAAAAAATTCAATCTATAAGGTAGTGTAATGTAGAAATGAATTGCAAATATTTTTAAATTTATTGTTTACTCTTATTTTTCAACTTCAACAAACCAATACTAAAACTTCCTTTAAGTCCTAAATAATAATTATCAAAACCTCCACTTACTTTTGGGTCGATTGTAATTTGGCTTAAAATTCGATTATACTCTAAACTAAGATCAAAATAGTTTGATACACTTATTCCAATCAAGGGTCTGATACCAAAATTAAAAGCCGGTGAATGATATAAAACACTATAGGAGCCAATTCCTATACCAACAAAAGGTCTGATTTTACTTTTAAAAAAATGATGGTTGTAGGTCGGACAAAATGAAATGATATCATAAGCATTAATTGCATCAGTTTGATAATTTTCTGTAACCAATGCATATTCTATATTAAAACCAATTGAATTTTGATTGTTATAAAACCATTTTGGATAGAAGTGAAAACCCATTCCTCCATTTTTATTATTAAATTTAGGAATAGAATTATCAAAGTACCTCTCAGGAAAATTTCCTTGAAATCCGAAGTTTAATCTAATATTCTTGAACTCCTGCGCTAAAACTGTTTGGTAAACAACTAGATTAAAAAGAATTAAAACAGCTTTCTTCATATTTATTTTATTAAAAAAACAATCAATACAAAAGTTAAAAATCCCATTTAAAACAATCAATGAATATTTAAAACTGAACTATTTGTAAACTATTCCTCTTCAAATATTCCTACATCTAATCCTTCTAATCCGGCTTCTATTAAAATATCTTGGCCACCAATTTCAAGCATCAATTGTTTATTTGAATTTTCTTCGATTAAAACCTGGTCGATTTGTTTACCAACCAAATCTCTCCATAAAACAGAACTGCTTCTATCTCTTTCTTTGATAAATAAAGCACCAGAAAATTCTGCCATCAATTTTTTGTTCTCTAATTCTAAATCAAAATGAGGCACACAAATACCTTCGCAAGCTTCATCATATCTAATAAAAAGTGATTGATTGTTTGACAAAAAGAAACCAATTGTATCAATGTACTCAAACTCCTCCCCTTTTTTAGCTCTATTCTGCCAGTAGTAATAAACAATTTTTTCTAGGGTTTTGCCTTCCATTGAAAGCAATTTTTTCAACTCTTCTGTAATGAAACTCATAGTATAATAAGAAGCTGCAAATTGACGTATTTTTTTGATAGAAAAAACCAAAACATTATAAATATCATATTGAGGATAAATCCCGAATCTAGAATCAATAAATTTATGAGAACAAGGTACTAAAACTGGAAAAAGCATTTCAAAACAAAACTATTATTCCCATTTTGGAGCAAGTTTGAAATTTCTTATCAAGTGACGAAAAATTAATTTCTTCAACTCATCCAATTATACCGTCACTAGAATACCAAAAAACGGGCACTTGCAGAAAGTGTGATTTTTTCGGTGCATGGTTTGATTAATAATTATCAAACCGAAAAACCATGAAATCTATAAAAATGTCGGAAAAAACAAAATGGATGAAAGTACTCATGATGGGTATTTTGTTCACCTTATTTTTCTCTTTGAAGGGCTATTCTCAAACAACGGAAGCTTTATTGAGTGATGAGGATCAACAAAAAAGTGATTTATTTAAATCACAAAATGGCAATGATAGACGTGCCACATTTATTGAACTAGAGCGTCTTATTAGACCTTTAGAAGCTGTTCCTACTGTGACTAATATTTCTTCCAAAAAAATTGGAGCAAATACAAGCACAAAAGAGGAAATCATTATTCTTTTAGGCGAGCCAAACAACACCATTCAGCAAAGCATCTTCCAATACCTTTTAAAAGGAAATGGATTTGAATGCCGTGTTGATATTGGCTTTAATGCTGATGGCTATGTTAGTTTTTATGTAATCAAAGATTGTAATTAACATGAAAAACTTCAATCAAATTCAATCTTTAAAAAGCAAACTATTTGTATTGCTTTTTATCGTATTAGCCTTCACAGGAAAAGCGCAAGTTCAATTGAGCTTATCGGCTTCAACCGACTTAGCAAGCGTAAATACGGGTAACCAATTTATTTACACTTTGAACTATCAAATTTCGAGTTTAACTACAAATGGAACTGGCGTGGTTGCTACTATGCCTTTACCAACGAATTTAACTCCTTTTGATGTAAGCAATTTTAATAACTCTGTTGCTTTCGATAATTCACAAGTGAGCTCTATTACTTATAATTCAGGCACAAATACCATTACAATTAATTTTGTAAATCCAATTCCTGCTGGAAGTACCGGACAATTACAAGTAAAATTTAGGTATACCAATGGTACAACTCCAAATGGATATGCTCCAAATTTGTTTACATCTATTGATGCTTCTAACAACCTTAATCCCGATGGTAGCTCTGGTCCGGTTTACAGTGATACCATTAATGTTGTTGCAATTGCTTCAAACAAATACACTGTTAGCAAAACAAGAAATGCTGGTGGTGCTATTGATGATGTAACAATTTTCAAATTATCAATTGGTACAAGTGGTGCAAGTTCTGCAGCTTTAAGATTATACAATCCTGTTTTAATTGATACACTTCCTGTTGGTTGTGAATTCGTAGAAGCAACTTCATTCAGTGGTTCTAACAACCCAGTTTATGATGCTTATAATAGAACAATTACTTGGACATGGACTAGTAGTCCTTTGAGCACAAATTATAGTTCATCGGCTTATGTAAGTGTAAAATATACTTCACCAAATTATTCAATTGGAAGCTCTGCTTGTAATTCTGCAACTATTACTGGAGATGTTCCTGTTTTACCTATTGGCAGTTTTGCTGGCTCAAATAAATCAGGTTCAGTTTGTTTCAATGTTCAATCACCTACTCCAGGTGCCGCATGTTCAGGAGGCTCAATTACTGCTGCAACAGCAAGTTGGTTAAGTCGCCATATTTTAGCTAATACTTCATGTAATACATTTAAAAACGGATGGTATAATTCAGGAAACACTGAATTAGATTCTGTTTATTTAACATATTTAATCGATAAAAGTATCGATATGAATGTGATTAAAATCCGTCCAGTTATTGATGGATTAGGTCGTTATTCTCAAGCCAAAATTGTTGTTTCTTATGCAACCAATACCACATCAAATGTTTATGCTGGTACTTATTATTCATTAAGTGTTGCTGCCTTATCGGGCCAAACACAAAACATCAATGTAACATTACCAAGCGGACAATATATCACTCAAGTAAACTTTGCAGTTACTGGTGCTTTACCAATTGGTGGTTCACAAGATTTAAGTTATTGCGGTGATGCAAGAACTGCTGCTATGGGCGCTAAAGATGGTAGTCCTATTGTAGAAGGAATTACCTACAATACTTCAAATGTTGGAGATGATGGTACAGTTGTAAGAAACCAATCGAATGGTTCTTATTTCTATTTAGGAACTCCTGCTAATTATTCAAATTGTAATGGTTCTGCTGAAATCATGATACCTCAACCTGTTTTTGGTTTTACAGGAAAAAGTATCACAAGTTCAAGCAGCTTAAGAGCAAGTGATACCATTAACTATCGCTTTAGCACTTATTTAGGAGGTAATGTAAACGCTACAAATGTTGTTGTAACAGACACATTAGACTCAAGATTATCTTATGTACCTGCTTCTTCAATTTTCTTTATCAACAGCACTGGTACACCTATCACACCTACTGTTAACGGTAATGTATTGGTTTGGAATTTAGGCACATTGGTTACTGGAAAAGACTATGCAATTAATTTTTCAGCTGTAATTGCACCAGGAACTGCTCCATCAACTATTCCAAATAGAATCAATTTAAACAGTAACAATGCTTTGTTTAACGGGAATACAAGTACAGTAAACACAACCGTAATTTCGGCAGTTGCATTAAGAGCGTTTAAAGGTCAAAGTGGTTGTAATCCTGATTTTGTTTATTACCCTACAAATGCTATTGCTCAAGAAGCTGGTGCTGTGAATTACAAAATCACTGTAAAAAACTTAGGTAATGTGGCTGCTAAAGATTTAGTTTTAGTAGATGTATTTCCTTTTATTGGTGATATCAGAGGTTCACAATGGTTTGCGAATTTGGTTGGACCAGTTGTAATTTCAGATCCAAGTTCTACTGTTTATTATACTACAACTAATAATCCTTGTTTTTCTGATTTTAGTCCTGCTACTAACCCTGGAGGATGCTCAAACCCAGTTTGGACAATCACTCCGCCAGTTGATATTACACAAGTAAAAGCAATTAAAATTGTTCGTTCAGCAGTATTACCTGCATTAGATAGTATTGTTATGAGCTGGCCAATGCGTGCTCCAGTTGGAACACCTATCAACAAATTGATGAACAATTCTATCATGTACCAAGTAAGAAGAGCCGATAACAATAGTCAGCTTTTACCTACTACTCCTATCATGGTTGGTATGTTTACTACTTGTACACCAGTTTTAGGTTCTATTGGAAACTATGCTTGGATTGATAACAATAAAAATGGAATTCAAGATGAAGCTTCTTCGTTAGGATTAAACGGAGTTAAAGTATATTTATATGGTGCAGGTACAGACCAATTAATTGGTGGTGGCGATGATATTCTTTTAGATTCATCAGTTACTGCAAACGACTTCTTTGGAAATCCTGGATACTATAAATTCATTGAAGTCCCTTCTGGAAAATACTACGTAAAATTCCAAACTAACTATAACCAATACCGTATTAGTCCAGTTATTAATCAAACAATAAAAACCGACATAAACAGTGATGCTGATACCACAACAGGAAATAGTGGTTTGGTAACAATTATTGCTTCTGGCAGCGGACAAGATAAAGACAATACAACTATTGATGCTGGATTTTACCCTACAGGTTCTTTAGGAAATTATGTTTGGTGGGATGAAAATAGAAATGGTTTACAAGATGAACCAGCTTCTAACGGAATCAATGGAGAATGGGTTTATTTATACAAAGAAATCAGTTCAGTTTATACCAAAATAGATTCAATGTTAACAGGAAATGATCCTTCTGGAAATCCAGGAGCTTATAATTTTGAAATCACTTCAAGTGGTAATTACAAAGTTCAATTCCCAGTTTCAATTGGAACAAAAAATTTAACAAGTGCCAATACAAGTGCAGGTGTTAATGGCAACTCAGATGCCAATACTTCAACTGGATTCAGCAATGTAATTGTAATGAATTTAATGGGCAGTGGTGTTGCTAAAAACAATCCTACTATTGATGCTGGTTACTACTACAGCGGTACTTTAGGAAATTATGTTTGGTATGATGTAAATGAAAATGGTTTACAAGATGAACCTGCTTCTAATGGAATTAACGGTGTAAAAGTTTACTTATACAAAGACAACGGAAGTGGTTTTGTTTTGATTGATTCAACTACAACTGCTACACTTTCAGGAAATCCTGGTTACTATAATTTTGATATTTATACCAGTGGTGACTACAAAGTAAAATTCCCATTAATGGTTTCAACTAAAATTGGAACTTCCCAAAATGGAACAGCTGGTGTAAATGGTAATTCAGATTTTGATACCTTAACAGGATTCAGTCCAGTAATTACTATGAACTTAGAGATTGCAGGAATCACAAAAGACAATCCTACAATTGATGCTGGTTATGTTTGTAATACAGTTACACCAACTATTACTGGTAACGGATTATTATGTCCTGGTGAATTTGGAACTTATACTTCATCACCAAATGCTTACTACCAATGGTATAAAGATGGAGTTTTAATTCCTAGTGCTACCAATCAAACTTATAGCACAAATTTACCTAGTGTATATACTGTTAAAACACAAGATATAGGTTTATGTTATTCTGACTTATCAAACAGTATTACAGTAAGTAACAATGTTGCTCCAACTGCTAATTTCACCATCAACGATACTACACAATGTTTAGGAAGTAATGAGTTTTATTATACCAATACTTCAACAAGTGGACAAACAGTTCAAAGTATTTGGAACAATTCAGTAGTAGGTGGAACTCCATCAACTGTTGATACAATGAATGTTGAAGTTGGAGTGAAATTCAGAAGTAATATTCATGGTAAAATCAAAGGAATTAAATTCTTTAAATTAGCTGTAGCTACTGGTCCATTTGTTGGTAAACTTTATACCTCAGGTGGTGTATTATTGGCATCAGCTACATTTACAAGTGTAAGTGGAAGCGGATGGCAAACTGTTGAATTTAGTTCACCAATTAATATTGATGCAAACACAACTTATGTTGCATCATACTATGCTCCTAAAGGTAATTATGCTTTTGATGAATATTTCTTCAATGCATCAGGTGTTACAAATGGCAATCTTACTGCTTTACAATTTGGAGTTGATGGAAGTAATGGTTTATTCAGTTATGCTCCTGGAGGAGGATTCCCTTCTAATTCATATCACGCTGCAAATTATTGGGTTGATGTATTGTTTGAATCTGGATTAAGCTACAATTGGAACTTAGGCAATTCAAGCACAACAACTGTTGAAAATCCTTATTTAAGTTATAACAGCACTGGTACTAAAACTGTATCTTTAACTGTTACCAACCAATTTGGATGTTCAGATACAAAAACTAAACAAGTAGTTGTTCGTCCGGGTCCAATAGCAGCATTTACAGTAACTGCCAATGATTGTGAAGGTAACTTTACTTTAAGTAACCAATCTCTTTATGCAGATTACTACGAATGGGGAATTGTAAATGATGATACCACTTATGGCAAATATTTATGTACCAGCAGCAATCCTGATTACCATGTATATTTAATACCTGGCACCTACAGAATCAGATTGATAGCTCGTTCAAACGGAGAATGTACTGATACTACTTACCAAAATTTAACTGTTTATCCTAAACCGGTTGCTTTAATTGGTAAGCAAATCAATGCTTGTGGATTTAATGCAAACTTCACTAGCTATTCATATTATACTAACAATGTAATCTGGAATTTTGGTGATGTTGCTTCTGGAGTAAACAATACATCTACAGCTAATTCAGCTAACCATGTATTCAGCGCACCTGGCACTTATACTGTAAAGTTAATCGCATTTAATGCGCATGGTTGCAGTGATACAACTACAACAAGTGTAACTATCAATCCTGCAGCTGGTATTGTACCAACAGCATCATTTACTTCTAATTTAGTAACAGGTTCATGTGTAACAAAATTATACTTAACTAACACATCAACAAATGCTGTAAGTTATAGTTGGATAATGCCTGATGGAAGTTTCAACAACCAAACGAATCCTTCAGTATCATTAGCAACAGCTGGAAATTATACCATTAAATTGGTTGCTATTTCATCAACCGGTTGTACTGATACTATTTCTCAAATAGTAAATGTAGCAGCAGATTCTTATGGTGCAGTTGCTAGCTTTACAGCACCTGATAGTATCCAATGTTTACAAGGAAATTCATTCAATTTTATGAACTATTCTGCTTATTATGGCTTTGGATGGAACAATAGATATGAGTGGGATTTTGGTGATGGAACAACAAACAATTCTGTAACATTTGCATTCAACAAACAATATGCAAATCCTGGAACTTATTTAGTAAGATTAATTGCTAAAAGTTCAACTGGTTGTGCTGATACAGCTTATAACACCGTTGTTGTAAAAGAATCTGCTATCTCAAATATTACTGTAACAACAGGTTGTAGCATGACAGCTCATATCGAGAACAATTCTACTAACAATATTGGTAATATCTGGACTTTTGGAGAAGGTGATTTATCTAGCACTGATTCAGCTGAGTTCGATCATCAATACCACCAAACAGGATATTACTTCATACACCATATTGCAGTAGCAAACAATGGTTGTCATGATTCATCAAATGTTGGTGCTTGGGCAATTCGTGGCACTACTCCTACTGCTTCATTTAGCTGGGATACAGTTAGCTGTTCAAACGGAATTAGGTTCACTAATCTTTCTCAAAATGCGGGTGGTTATTTCTGGAATTTTGGTGACGGCAGTGCTGTAAGTGAAGATAGAAGTCCGGTTCATGCTTATGCAAGTGCAGGTACTTACCCAGTAACTTTGGTTGCTCATAGTGGACCTGGTTGTAGCGCATCTACAACAATATTGGTAAATGCACCTCAAGGTTGGAATATTGCTTTACCTAAAGCATCATTTACTTATACAATTGAAGCTTGCACAAATAATATTACACTTACAAGCACATCAACTGATGCCAATTCTTATACTTGGAAGCTAAATGGTGTAGCAGTAGCAAGTGGAAGTAATGTTGTAATTCCTAATCCAGGCATAGGTTTCCATACCATTAGTTTAGTTGCATTAAATGGTTCTTGCACTGATGTAAATTCTAAAGTAATTCAAATTATGAATGCACCAATTGCAAATTTCAATTTCCAAGTTAGCTCTTGTTCAGGAAATGCAGTATTTGTAAATACATCTAAAAATGGATTACAATACTTCTGGAATTTTGGTGACAACAGCACATTGGCAGATACATCAGTTACTTCTAATTCTGTTTATACTTATGCAAGTAATGGAACTTTTGAAGCAACTTTAATCGTAGCAAACAATGCAGGTTGTAGAGATACAATCACAAAAACAGTAACCGTTAATGTTGTTGCAAACAATTCAACTGCAAACTTTACTTTCAATAGTACTTATTGCAATTGTACTTGTTCAAACAAAGTTCAATTCTTAAATACAAGTTCAGGTACAGGCAACAAATATTTCTGGAGTTTTGGTGATGGCAATACATCAACACAGGAAAATCCATACAAAGGATTTGCAGCAGGTGGAACTTACTTAGTTACTTTAACTACAATCAATTCATCAGGCTGCAGTAACTCTATCACTAAATCTGTATTTGTTCCTTCAACTGGAAATGGTCCAAGCGCAGGATTTAGCACTGATCATCCTGTACAATGTGTAAGCACAAATAATTTCAATTTCTATAACCATTCAAATTTCATGGGTAATGGTTGGATAAAGAAAAACTATTGGAATTTTGGTGATGGAACTTCAGATTCAATCAACAGTTTTGTATTCAATAAAAAATACAATAATCCTGGTACTTACACTGTAACATTGGTAACAGTAGGAGCCGAAGGTTGCAGAGATACTGCTACTATGGAAGTTGTTGTTGAAGCTACTCCATGTTACAATTCAGTAATGGTAGCTTTAGGAAAAGATCCATTTAGCCAAGGAAAAATCAATAGTATTGAAACTTTCACAGCAACAGGAACTAGTGAAGTTGCTAACAATACTAAAGAAATGATATTGTATCCGAATCCAAGTAATGGTGCATTTACAATCAGTACAACGAATGTATTTGGAAAGAAAATTAGTGTAAGAGTAATTAATGTATTAGGACAAGAGGTGTTAGTTGAAAATTTCAGTTTTTCTGCAGAAGGAAAATATGCAATTGAATCATCAACAATGGCTGAAGGTAAATACATGGTTATGATTTATGCTGATAATGAATTGGCTGGAAAAGAATCATTAGTAGTTATCAAATAAACTAAATGAGATACTAAAATCTTTGGATTTTAGTTATTAAAACAAGAAAATTTGTTTGGTTGTCATGGTCCGAACAAAACACACAGAGCCACTCAGAAATGGGTGGCTCTTGTTTTTTTTATATGTCTTTGGTTTTAAAATCAGCATAAAACCAACAAATCAGCTTAAATTGCAAAAGTTTAGATTTTATAAAATGGGTAGAGAGAAGAAAATAAAAGTTCCAAATCTTAAAAAGAGTGTTGATGAATTCCTTGTTGGTTTACATCCAGATTTGGTGAATTTAGTAAATGCAGTTAGAGAGGTTATTTTACATACCGATTCAAGCATTGATGAACAAATCAAATGGAATTCTCCTGCGTTTTATTATACTGGAGATATGAAACCCTTCAACCCAAAAGAATACAAACGTGATATTTGTGTAATGAATCTTAACAAGAATTACGTGATGTTGGTATTTCCTACAGGAGCTACTATTACGGATGGAAAAGGCATTTTAGAGGGCAATTTCCCTGATGGAAGAAAAATTGCCCATTTCAAAAAACTAGAAGATGTTGTTGAGAAGAAATCAGCACTTCAGGCTGTAATCAAAGAGTGGTTAAGTTTGATTGAAAAATAAAACTTAATTCGCAATTGCAATTTTCACTTTCTTTCCTTTGATTTTTTCGTCTTTTACTAAACTCACTGTTTTTTCAATCTTATCGGCTTGAACAGCAGCATATGCAGAAAAATCAAGTACTTCAATTTTACCTAATTCTTCTTTTTTCAACTGACCTTTTTGTAAGAGCATTCCAACAATATCCATTTTATTGATTTTGTCTTTTTTACCAGCACTAAAATAAACTGTCCTCCATTTAGGTGCTTCAGGAATTCTGAAAACAGCAGGTAATGAATCCTCCAAAGGTTTTTCATTTACAAATTCAGGCATAAAATCATCAACATCTAAAAGAAAATAAGCCATTCCACCTGCATTCATTCTTGCAGTTCTTCCATTTCTATGAACCATTACATCTAAAGTTTGAGGCAATTGATAATGTATTACAACTTCAATTTCTGGGATATCTAAACCTCTTGCAGCTAAATCTGTCGTTATTAAAATTGGCGTACTACCATTTCTTAATTTAATAAGCGTTTTTTCTCTATCGATTTGTTCCAATCCACCATGATAAAAACCATGTGGAATTTTATGTTTCGACAATTGTTCGCTAATTCTATTTACGGCTTCACGGTGGTTACAGAAAACGATAACAGATTTACCCGATAATTTACCAAGTAATAACATCAAACCTTCTAATTTATCATCACCTTGCACCCTTACCATTCTAATTTCTAAAGTATCTTCAACTGGTTTTCTATTGCCTGTAAAATCCAACACATGAAGATTTTTTATTGTAACAAAAGGAGGAATTTGTTTTAAAGCAGTTGCTGAGGTTAGAATTTTCTTTTTCAAACCTGATAAATGATAAAAGATATATTCCATTTCATCATAAAAACCTGCTTCCAATGATTTATCGAATTCATCTAAAACAACAGTTTCAACATCTCTAATTTCGATATTTTCTTTTCTAAGGTGATCTGCAATACGTCCCGGAGTTCCAACTAAAACAGCAGGAGGATGCGATAAATTATTTTTTTCAATACGCATCGGATGGCCACCATAACAACAATTAATCTTAAAAGTAGTACCCATTTGTTTAAAAACCTGTTCAATTTGCAAAGCCAATTCGCGGGTTGGAACAATTATAACTACTTGAACCCCTTCCCTATCTGGCTGCATTTTAGAAAGCAAAGGCAATAAAAATGCCAGTGTTTTACCGGAACCTGTGGGAGATATAATTTGCAAATCAACATATTTTTCAAAAGCATTTAAAGCTGTATTTTGCATTTCATTCAGCTCTTCAATCTGAAAATTGGCTAGTATTGGGTTTAAATTCATGGTGCAAAGGTAGTCATTGTAAAGCAACAAACATTTCATTATACCGATTCAGAACTTTTAGCTACCTTCGCCCCTCATTTTTAATCATCTATGATATCTGTTGCGAATCTGTCTTTACGTTATGGTAAACGTGTTTTGTTTGAGGAAGTTGATGTGAAATTTACACCTGGAAACTGTTATGGTGTAATTGGAGCTAATGGTGCGGGGAAATCAACCTTTTTAAAAATTCTTTCTGGGGAAATTGATCCTACTACAGGACATGTTTCAATAACTCCTGGCGAAAGAATGAGTGTACTTAAACAAAATCACTTTGAGTTCGACAGCCACACTGTTTTACATACAGTAATGATGGGAAACAAAAAGTTGTTTGCCGTAATGGATGCTAAAGATGCTATTTACGCAAAAGAAGATTTTACTGAAGCAGATGGAATCAAAGCAGCAGAATTAGAAGAGCAATTTGCTGAAATGGATGGTTGGAATGCAGAGAGTAATGCAGCTCAAATGCTTAGTGGATTGGGAGTTTTAGAAGATAAACACCAAATGTTGATGAGTGATTTGAATGGTAAAGAGAAAGTTCGTGTTTTATTGGCACAAGCTTTATTTGGTAACCCTGATATTCTTTTATTGGATGAGCCAACCAATGACTTAGACGTTGAAACCATTACTTGGTTAGAGAATTTTTTAGCTGATTTTGAAAATACTGTAATTGTTGTTTCCCACGATAGGCACTTTTTAGATGCAGTCTGTACCCATGTTGCAGATATTGATTTTGGCAAATTAAAACTATATCCTGGTAATTACTCTTTTTGGTATGAAAGTTCTCAATTAGCACTAAGACAGCGTTCTGACCAAAACAAAAAAGTTGAAGACAAAAGAAAAGAGCTACAAGAATTCATTGAACGATTTTCTGCAAATGCTTCAAAATCAAGACAAGCAACTTCAAGAAAAAAATTATTGGAAAAATTGGTTGTTGACGATATTCAAGCATCAACAAGAAAATATCCGGGAATTATTTTTAGACCTAACAGAGAACCGGGCGATCAAATATTAAACATTGAAGGATTAAGTAAAAAATCCTCAGAAGGAAAAACTCTATTTAAAGATGTTTCATTTATGTTGGAAAAGGTTGATAAAGTTGCAATTTTATCAAAAGACCAATTAGCTATCAGAGCATTTTTCAATATTTTAATGGATGAAAGCAAAGCTGATTCAGGAATTATTGAATGGGGTCAAACTATAACAAAAGCTTATTTACCAAATGAAAATGCTTCATTTTTCCAAGGCGAATACAATTTGGTTGATTGGTTGAGACAATTTTCTGATGAAAAGGACGAAACCTATATACGTGGGTTTTTAGGCAAAATGTTATTCTCAGGAGAGGAAGTATTTAAAATGTCGAATGTACTTTCTGGTGGAGAAAAAGTACGTTGTATGTTGTCGAGAATGATGTTGATGAATGCCAATTGTATGATATTAGATGAACCTACAAATCACTTGGATTTAGAATCGATTACAGCCTTAAACAACGCTTTAATTGACTGGAAACATGTTTGCATATTTACCTCTCATGACCATGCTTTAACTGAATCAATTGCAAACAGAATTATTGAATTAACTCCAAATGGTTGTATTGATAAACGTATGAGTTTTGATGATTATATCAATGATGAAAACATCAAAGAGTTAAGAGAAAAAATGTACAAAAATTAAAATAGTATTAACTGCAATAAATCATTCCAAATCGCTGATTTTGTTAAGAATAAATTCATATAAATGTATTTTACATGAATGTTTATTCCTGTTGTTTATGCAAAAGAAAATTTCACTTTTAATAAATCATACTCTTTTGGTTACTTCAACTTGCAAAAGCACAACCTTGTAAGCCAAGCAGGTTATATGTGAACCCATACCCACAAAATGTTTTGAATTAGTTTTCAAATTACATAAAGTCAGAAACAAAGCCATCTTTGTCCTGGCAGCCAAATTGAAGTATTATTTATGCATCTCAAACAAAAGAAAGTAAAACAAATAGTTTAATACCGAGTCAATTTTGTTTAGTCCAATTTATTTGATTTTAACAAAATGCATTCGGTATATTTTGGCAGCGTCTAAAATCTGAATGTTTCTGTCTTTTTCAGCGGGCCCTAAATAAAAAGGAAGGGCAATTTGAATTATCAAATTGCCCTTCCTTTTTATTTTTTTTTCAAATATTTACTTTCTAAGCTTTTTATATCCGAAAGCAGCAGCAGCTAAACCTAAGACAATTATTCCACCATCAAGTGGTACATCATTCGGATCATCACCATTGTCAGGAACAGCATCCATATTTCTTGGATTTCTTACTCCTGGGTTTGTTCCAAAAGGATTACCAACGCTTGGTGAATTAGAATTTGGGGTTTGACCAGTTGTTGGT
>JBIMKP010000057.1:0-17406 GCA_051861545.1 Bacteroidia bacterium
AAGGTTAATCGTTTCGATAATTTTTTATTCCAAAATTATGTTTTTTCAATTACTCCCCAATTTTTAATTGTGACCCAGACTTTTGGGTATATTATTTAATGCCAATTTGTGGGAGATTCAAAAACAAAAATCATGATTCTTGGCACATCAAACCTGGAATAAAAACTTTTTCATGGGAAGAAGGATAGAGGATTATTTCATGAAACCATTTGGGGATTTAAGCTTATTTCTTCAGCTTTTACTTCTGTAAATTTAATTTTCTATACTTTGTCCATAATTTATTTTTCAGGTTTTTTTGATTTTCTAAGCTCAAATAATAATTACTACATAAGGAATAAACCATTTGTAAGTGAAGCTAAGCGATACTTCACTTACAAATGGGTAATGCCAATAATTCTATCTTCGTATTCCAACATTATTATATCTTCATCAAAGCAAAGGTTTCAAATTGATGAGTAATTCAGCACTATTTTATCTAAGGGTTACGAACCAATTTTTGAATTATTATTTCATCACTTTGTAATACTTTTAAAAAGTAAATTCCAGCTGAAAGATTTCCAATTTGGTCAATTCTAATTTCAGCATTTTTAGTTTCAATAAAAATTTCCTTTGATACTATCATTTCTCCATTTAAATCATAGAGATACATTTCACAATTCCCCAGTTCAAAATTCTTTAATTTGATAGTTAAATATTCTGTAAATGGATTAGGATAGATTAATATTTCTCGATTATTAAGTGATTGTTTTTCAATTCTGATAGATTTTGAAATGTTTTTTGAGCCATCAAAATCTATTTGATTTAAACGATAAAAAATAACAGAGTTTTGTTTAAAAATGCTTGAATCAATAAACTTATAGTTTCTTAACTGGTTGCTATTCATGCCACCCTTGACAAAACCAATTTTTTCAAAATCAAGGCCATTAAGAGATCTTTCAACTTCAAAACCTAAATTATTTTTCTCAGAACTTGTTTCCCAAAATAGTATAGCATCATTTTCTTGCTCCATTCCTTCAAAAGAAAGTAAATCTACAGGTAGTGGAGAGTTAAAGTCTGTTGCGGTAAAAATAGCCGAGCCATTAACAGTATTGTTGCTGCTAATAGTTTTAGTAATTGTATTAACTACTGATGAAGAATGAAGGTTCCAAGTTGATGAAGCATACCGAGCAATTCGTAAACTTGATTCATTGTTAACATTTCCTAAAAGTGCGGGGTCATAGTTTAAGCTTATTTGATAGGAATATCCACTTCCACCAGTTGCATTAATGTTATAATAACTATTAAGGAATTTTGTTCCTGGAATAGTTGATGGTGGATTTTGACCAGAATAGTATTGAAATTGTAAAGTACTTGGTAATGTGCCTGTACTTCCCCAATAAATTGTGGCTAATTTTCTACCTGCAAAAACAAGAGTACTTTGCCCATTGGTATTAGATGCTGGCGAGATTTGAATGATAGGAGGGACTACATTTGGTGTAAATTCATGCGAGCCAATATCAATTCCATATCCTGCTGATACTCCTCTTGGATTGCCAGAATAATCTACATTTAAGTTTCCAACCAATGGGCCTGCAATTGCTTTGCCATTTAAATACCATGAAAGCGGAGAGTTTACATTTACATTTAAGTTTCCATTAAGTGGGTCAACAAACAGAGATGTGGCCTGAGAATTAGTAAAGTTTTCATAATACGAGAACTTATCCTTGTTTGTGAAGAATTTCCATGAATCAAAAGTAACATTACTATTAGACCACAATCCAAGATTGTTAGGATTATTTGTAGCCAAAAAATTATAATCTGATGCAATCCAACCAGCACCATTTACCCAAGAGGTGCACTCATTTGAAATTGCATAATTTTTTGAGCCACCACCATCTCTTACGTTAATTAATGCATTATTAATCAGATTTACTCCGGATGTCGATTCAAATTGACTATTTGAGCCATAATGAAAAGCAAATGAGGATAAATCAGTATTCGAATTGCCTCCAATTAAAACAGAATTATTGTAAAAAAATGTTTGATTTGGCATTGTAGATTGAGATTGATACCATATTCCATTGATTTGAATTCCAGTGTTTACGCCTAAGCCCAATGTAATCTGGTTATTTGTAACAAAATGACTTCCAAAAACACCACGTATTACGATTCCATTTGCGGTAGGCATTGGATAAAATGAACTGGAACTGCTTAAATTTTGAATATTATATATTCTATTTGATTCAATTTTGGTATCATAACAATTAAATAAATTAATTGCAGATGTATGATTTAAAATATTATTTGTATTTGCTGCAATTAAATTATATATGGTATTTCCTTTAATTATCGTTCCATTTGTAGGGCCATACTCAATTCCAATTCCTGTTATATTTGAACTAAATTGGGTGACTATAGGATTAGTAGACATTGAAATTAAGTTGTAAATTTTATTTGAATTTATATTAACATATAATTGACCAAAAATTAAGATTCCAGTCACGTATGAAAATGAACTTTCATGTGAATTATAGAGATTAGAAATTGTATTGTTTGAGATTGAAATAAAATTATCAATATTACCACCGTTTTCAATTTGAATTCCTCTAATAATATCGGCTGAATTAGATGATAAACTTTGTGCTTGATTAGCACCTCCAATTTGATTGTTAGTAATTGTAGGTTTTCCACCTTTTACCAATATGGCAATTAATCCGCTTGTTTGAAATAAATTGTTAATTTTTATTCCTGCTATAATATTTCCATTGATTAAAGTAGGAGCATTAACAGTAGATGCGATTTCTATACATGTATTTTTAGTATTAGGAGATAGTTCAATTATTCCAGTTTGGATTGTATCACCAATCATATTGTTAATAATGTCGGTGTATCCATTGTTTACAAGAATTCCGGTCCATTTATTGGTTCCAAATGTATTTGTCAAACGAATATTACGTATGAGGTTATTACTGATTGTAGTTTTATGAATATTACCTGTTGATAGCTGAATCATGTTCCAATTTACTTGGTTATTTAATGACCAGGTATTTCCAAGTGTAAAAGCTTGTGAGCCTCCAATTCTATTTGAACTGATTACATGACCACTTGATTGTGTTCCGGTAGTAAAATTAATTCCTGTTGGGTTTTTATTTTGGTTTGAATTCGGCAAGGTCCAAAATAAACTGTTTTGTGAAATTGTCCAGAAATTTCCAGAACCGGCTTGAACGGAGATATATGTTATAGAAGCATTTGATAGTTCATTTTTTGTTATTATATTATTACTATTTAATGTCGTTCCTAAATGATAACTACCGATTAAAACATTTGGGATGCCAACCGGGAAAGTTTGTGCTAAGTTGTTCCTGATTTTACAATTTGTAATAGTATCCATGCTATTTCCTTGGATATTATTGCTACCGGCAAACGAAATTAGCCCAGTATTTATTTGGTTTTCCAATGTTGTGTTTATACCTTCAATATTCAGGTTATCAAGCTTTATTTGTTGAGCACCATTTTGAAATAAGAAAACAGGTCCATTAGCAGTATTTCTAAATGTCAAATTTCTTAAGGTATCTGATGAATTCAAATCTGAAATACCAGAGATTCTTATCCTATCAACACCATTGAATCTAATTAAACCATTTGTATTTGAACCTGAAATAAGAATTGGATTGTTTCTTATTGATGAATCGGGTTTAATAGTTAAAAGAAAATTCAGATTAGAGTTTCCTGAATATCCAATTGGTTTTAAATCAATAGTTCCCGGCTCATTTAATTCGGAGGAAATAAGGGCTGTAATATTTCCTGAAAAAGAGTTGTTATTTAAAAATTCAAATAAGCCACCATTGCCTGTTAAACTTGAAAATTGTTTATTGTTACCTACATAAAATTTGTTAGTAGTTACTTGGGATACAAACACAAAGTAATCTGGTTTTTGAGGTCCTTGAATCAAACTGTTTACACTTAAGGCATTTGCCAATGGTTTGCCAGACATTAAATTATTACCCAAACTATCCTGAGCCATTACAAAATAATAAATTGTATCTCCTGTATTAGCTCCACCAATTGAACCAAACTGAAATTGAAAATTTAAATTAGCAGATTTTGATGTTCCTGTTTGAGAATATGCAGGAACTGAAGCATAAGTTCCATTTGTGTTCTTTTTATAATAGAGTTTCGGGCCAAATGTTGAAAGATAACTAGGAAGTCCTGCGTTATCAGAAATGTTTACATCTAAAAGTTGGATTGGGCTATTTGCGATGCTTTTGTTGGTTAAAGGATTGTACGTAATTACCGGCGGGAAACTATCAACTGATATATTAAAGTTACCAGCATGTGCTCCAATATCACAAGCTGTTAAACATGACCTGCAATTGTTATCAAAATCATCTGTGATTAAAACTCCAATTGTTGAATCACCGGCTCCTTCAACGGGGTTTGAGTTTTGAAGGTGAAGGTCAATTGTATTTCCATTCCCAATTGGATTAATAAACATTGGGTTTACTGATGAACTTTGAATGTCAAATCCTGTCAATCGTTTCCAACCAGAAGAGCCATTTAGAGTTTGGAAATTTGTTGTACTAGTTCCTGTAATAAATCCACCAGAACCAGGAGCAAACAATACGTTATAATTAGAAATAATATTTTGACTGGTTTCATTTATACCCAATAATCTAATCGAATAATTTTTTCCGAAAGCATTTGTTGAATTTGAAATGGCATTATGAAAAATATTGTTTCTAATATCAATCAATTGGGTTCCACTAAGACTGCCATTTATTAAAAGGCATGAAGTTTCGGCAATTCCACTATTAGGATTACCTCCCAAATATATACTGTTATGGTAGAACTCGAAATTTCCAGAGGATTCCAAACGAATTCCATTGACTTCATAAGGATTGTTGTAAAGATTAGAATTAGAATCAATTCCAAGTCGAATCATATTGTTTGAAAAACTTCCTGCAATTCCATTGATTTGCTGTATTCCAACAATTCTTCCTCCTGAAGTACCCGATAACTTAAAGCTATGAATAAAGTTTTTTTCAATAAGAGATTTGTTTTCGGCAGTTGCACTTCCCTGGTATAAAATTCCAACAATTGAATTTGAAATATTGTTGATACATTCTAAGGTGTGAATTGTATTTTGATTAAACTTAATTGATCCACCATTTCCGGTATGCATAATTCCAATAATGGCTGAATTTGTAGAGTTTAGTGTATTTGTGCTATTGCTTCGAATTTGACTTATACTATTTTTTGAAATGGAATGGTTGTTTCCGGAGGTTTGAAGAATCCCAATTACCTGACTTGGATTTGGGCTTGGATTGGTGTGGCTTAAGTTTTTAATGATATTTCCTTCAATAAATTGGTTGGAGGTATTAGAATTTAAGCTGATTCCAATTAATACTGCCGTGGAGGTTGTATTTCCATTCCGAGAGCTACTTTTAATCATTTCAATAGTATTTTCTCTAATTTTATTCAACCCTGAAATAGATAAAATTCCAAGCACTTGTGAACTCGAATTCGAAATAGAATTATTACTTAAACCTTTGATTAAATTCTTTTCAATGGAAATTTCATTTGATAATGCTGAAACATAAATTCCAATCATTGAAGCACCAGATGCTGTAATAGAATAAGTTGAAGAATCATTTAAGTTGAAGATTCGATTTCCAGAAATTTCTAGTTTTGAACTACAATTGAAAGCTCTTATTCCATTAACGAATGCTTGAGCACCATTGGGATGCAAGTTTGAAAAATTAGCGATTATATTATTTTTTATAGTGGTTGTAGTTGAAGAATAACAGTTTATTCCAATCATACCTCCATTGCCAGAATAACTCACATTATTTGGTATTATAGTATCACCAAGATAGTTATTCTCTATATAGCTTACATTGGAGCTAGAATTGATATAAATTCCATTAAATGGGTTGGTGCTGGTCCAGTTGCATTTAATATTAGCTATCCTGTTTCCTGTAATATGAATACCATGAACAAATCCAGTTGAAATTTCGATTGCCGAAAAATTAGTTGTTATTGCACTGCTAGGAAATGTCCAAGTTCCACTTAAATTTGGTCCACTACCTCCAATGATATTATCTGAAATACTATCACCTGCGGATTTTAATCCTGATGATAGCATAATTGCAATTTGTGATGAACTTGTAAATGAGTAGGGTAGATTTTGGTAGAATTGATTTCCTTTAATTATTTGATTATTGCCCGTTCCTGTTCCTAATAAAATTCCTAATATATTAAAATTATAGAAGTGACAATTTTTTATTTCTAAATTGTCATTTGCATTGGTTGAAGTTGATCCTGCAAATAAAACTCCAGGTAATCCGGGAAAGTTATTGTTTGAAATATCTCTTCTAAAATGACATTTATAGAATTTATTGTTATCACTTCCTGTTGTTAAGTTTGCAGCACTTAATCTAACAATACCTCCATCGGTTTCCTGACTTCCTATATTTCTTCCTTCGAAAATTACTTGTTCAAAATAATTGTTTGAAGCATCGTTCATTAAGGAAATTGCGGGTTGAGATGTGGAGATATTTCTAATGATTAAATTGGTATCATTACTTGAGCCTAATGTATCATAGCCCAGAAAAATGACTCTATCAGCTCCATTTAGTCGAATCATTCCATTTGAAACGCCAACATTACCAGAAACAATAGCTTGGGAATTTGAGCTAGGACGAATTGTTAATGTATATCCGTGGTCTCCAACTTCTTTTCCTTTGAGCTCGAGCCATTGATTCAATGGGATTTCTCCTGTTTCCATTATAAGGGAGCCCGATTCTAATAGCACAGTGGTATTGCCTTGTAAAACACCATTGTTTATGCTGTTGAATAAGCCATAATATCCGGTTAAATTAGGGAAGTCACCACCTGGACCAACATTTATAATAGTGGGTATTGATTCTATAATTGCATAATTAAATAATTTACTAGGAGGAGTAAAAACAATTGCAGGATTGATGGCATCTGCATACATTGGGATTGAATTATAATTATTTGAACTGTCTTCTGCAATGAAATAATATTTGATAGAATCACCTATCGAAAATCCCCCTACCAATGCGCTATCAATCTGAAATTCCCAATTACCGTTTTTGGAGTTTCCATTTAATAATATACCTACAGAATTATGCCAAATGCCATTGTTCTTCTGGTAATAAATTCTCGGTTTGTTTGTTCCTAAATTTACACCTGAATTTTTATCGGATATTTGAACATAGACTTTTCTGGAAGAGCGAATTGGGGTATTCGAAATAGAGTTGTGTGACAATTCTGGAGCTACCATATCAAACATTAAAAAGTTTGAATTTGATGACCAAGCTCCCAAATCACAAGGGGAATTACTCAATCTATCATTTCCACCAAAATCTTGTGGTGTTGAATTCAATACACTAATATCACCAACTCCCTCAATTAAATTACTGAATCCAGGTTGAAGGTCAATTAAAGAAATTGCTGCTGTTGGGTTTTGTAAACCTGGATCTCCATGAATTCCTGAATTTTCAGTACCTGAAATCATTTTCCAGCCATTGGTTCCTGTTATTGTTGTTGCGAATCCAGGACCAATACCAATATAATTATTGGTCAATCCAAATCCGGCCCATAATAGATTGTAGTTAAAAATACTCTTACCCACTGGCAAAGTTCCCATATCTATTGCACAATTCACACCGCTGGAACCTGAATTAGATACAAGGTTTACGAAAATATTGTTTCTAACATCCTGTGAATGGTTAATGGAATTTGTAGCTCTTTTATATGCAGATGTTTGGGCAGAACCAGTAGTAGGTAATCCACCAATAAATACAGTATTATGATATATCCTTGGATATAACAAGCTTAAACCACTTTCTATAATTCCGTTTATAATTACTGATCGTGTATTTGCATTACCTAATGTATCATAACCCAATCGAATTAAATTATTTGAACAGATAACCTGACCACCATTAAATAAAATTCCATTCCAGGTTTGAGTTCCGTTATTTATACTTGAAAAACTATGAATAAAATTTGCATTTATTTTAGAAGTTGAATCATTATTATAACTGGTCTTAGCTGATATTCCAACTATAGAGCCAGTTGCATTAATGTTTTTACTTTCTAATCCATAAATGGTATTTCTTTCAATTATTTGGTTTGATAAAGGACTGTTTGTAATAACACCAATAATTCCTGGATTCGTATTGGAAAAGTTACTGATAATGTTACGAATTAAATTTGAACTAATATTATTATTTAAAGCACCAATAACATAAATCCCAATAGCTTGACTAGCAACCGGAGTTATTGATTTCAAGACCAAAGAATCAATTGTGTTTGCTTTTATATTAGCTCTTCCAGTTCCTTCGAAGTTTATTCCAATAAGAGACGCAGAAGTATTTGTTCCATTATAAGATGAAGTGCTCCAGCAACTAAAAATTGAATTACTATCAATTGTAGCTGACCCTAAACCATAATAATAAATACCATTAATTTGTGAGGGTTGGTCTGATGCAGTTGATTTTTGAGTTAAATTTCTAACTGAATTATTACGTATAACACTACCGCCTAAATTTGTATTAACATCTATGCCAATTATCAAATTAAAAACTTGATTGGGAGAGTTAAGTCCTAGGGAGTCAATTTTTAATCCTTCAATAAGGTTCTTTTCAATTACTGAAACTCCCCCTTTTATATACATACCTCTAAGATTAATGCCTGATACTATTGAATTGGAGTTGACCAATGGTTCATCTATACTTCCAATTAGGTTGTTTAAAATTTTAATTTTAGTGCTGGATGATATGGAATTGATTCCAACTATACTTGGGCCTAAACTTGACAAGGATGGTCTTGAGTTGGTTTTAATTCCAACTATCTTGTTCTCAGTAATATTCAATATCTGATTAGACTGTAAGGAGCCATCACAATCTATTCCGCGAATAAAACCTGAATTATTTAAATTATTTATCTGAATGGAGCTAATTAAATTTCTACTAATAATGTAATCAGATGACGATGGAATTCTAATGCCATAGATACCTGCATTGTTTAGTGAATAGATATTTGTTATTGAATTTGAATCAATAATTGAATTCCCTCCTCCTATATAAATACCATAAAATGGGGATGTTGATGTAGTATTTGTTAAAAGGATATTTCCGATTTGATTTCCGGAAATTATATTATCTTTTTCTAAAGGACTATACACATATATTCCATATCTGGTAACTGCTGAGTTATTTGTTAGAGGGTTGCCTGATAAATTTGGGCCTGATCCTCCAATAAAATTATCTTTAATTACATTACTATTACCACCGGTTTGTCTTTGGGCTGCAAAGTAAATCCCACTCCAAGTTGATATTTGGGTGATAGGTGTTTGATTATAACAACTATTGTTGCTGATGTTCCAACCTCCACCATTTCCCAAATTATTATTACTAATTCTTATTCCATTATAAGTGAAGCCATCAAATTCATTGCCAATTATTAAATTGTCGTTGTTGAGTTTAAATTCACTTTGCCCTTCTGCAAAAATACCTATAGTATAATTACCATTTGCTCCCGAAGAAAATTTATTATATAAGAATTGGTTGCTATCATTACCATAAGGATTAGCAGAACCTAAAATATTAATTATTCCAATACTTGTTGAACTTGAACTTTGTTGAAATTCTACAAATTGTATGGTATTAGATATCGCATCATTCAATAAATTCAAACAGGCAGATCCACTTGCTCCGCTATTTCGAATAATCAAAGATTTGTTATTTGAATTAAAGGTGTCTTGGCCATCCAGAATAAAATTTCGACTATTATCAAATATAATAAGTGGCTGGTTTGTTTGACCACTGATTTTTGATATTATTCCGGATAATGGTTTTATTCTGATGGTATTTGTTGAACTGGCACCTTTTATATTTCTAAATGTAATTGGGAAAGTTTCTCCATTTGTATTACTGTATAATGTGTCGGCAAGGTTAAATATAACAGGGCCGGTGATACCGCTGAAATTTAAATAGTTGTTTGCTGCAGTTATGCTTACGAAATCACAATTAGTTTTGCCTATTGTATAACTCCCGTTTAAAATAGGAAAATAATTTTTAGTACTTGAATCGTTTCTTCTGATAGTATCTGTAACAAAGTTTGGAGAACTAGTCCACGCTTTTATTGTATATGATTGGAAATTTGAGAACATCAAATTTCCCAGAGTAACAGATTGGGAGGTTGGAGAAATTCCACCAATGGTATCTAGTAATACCGATGATGAAACAGGTGTTTGAAGTACTCCATTTACTTGCCAGTTTATATTAAAATTGTTTATTCGGTTTGAGCCAAAATTGTTTACAGTTACTTTAACTGTCTGAAGACCAGGTGAAAATGCAATTGGTGTATCAATGCTGGAAATTCCAATATCATTTGGAAGCGGTCCTCGAATTATTTCAATTTCTCTAAAAGTATAATCACCTAAGAATCCTACACCAGATACGAAACCAGTTATACGAAGTTTGGATGTGTTAACTGTATTTGGTAAGGTAATTGTGTTGACACAATTTGCCTGATTGAGGTTGGAGAAAGTATAAAAATTTACAAAACTACTCCCATTCCAAATTTGTACAATTCCTCCTGTAAGGAAAGCACCTGTAGTTTGCCCATGATGAATAATTATTTTTCTGATTGGCCTAATGGAAGGCCAATCCCATTGCATATATTCTGGAGCAGTTGATTGTAATGAAGCGAAAACCTTACATTGAAAAGTTTCGCAGTTGCCTAAGTTTTGGTCATTGATTTGATTCCAATTTAAACCATTTAAATTATTGCCCATAGCACTAACAGTAGCTAATGGTGCGATGTTAAATTGTGAATTGGCTTTGGTTGAGGTGAGGATTAAAATTGCGCAAATAGCGATTTTGGCAAAATGTTCAAAAAGTTTCATATATTATAGGCTTATTTTAGCGGCTAAATATAATAAATAGCTCAATTTATATTCTTAAAATTTGCATTAATTTTTCATTGTTTTTTATCCTAATAATTTCCGGTAGGTCAATTGTTTTATTGTGAGATGCTTTTTTATTCACTTACTTTAAAGTTTTGGGACTTACTTGATTTTTCTTGAACTCAATTCAAATGTAGTTTTTAGAGTGATTGCATTTAGCAGAAACATGAGAAACGAAATTAAAAATAATCGAAAGATTTACTTTTATGATACAGGTTTAAGAAATGCATTGATTTCAAATTTTAATCCTTTAAACATGAGAAATGACAAAGGCGTTTTGTGAGAGAATTTTTTAATATCTGAAAGGATAAAAAAGCTTAAATACCAGCAAATAGAACATTTACGGAAACTCCGTTTAAACTTTGTATTAAATTTCCGCAAAAAATGAAGGATTTTCCAAGATAAATATTTGGAGATACTATCAAAAGGTTTTAGTCGATTGACCAGCTCATTTTGGAATCGATAACCTAATTTAATATCAAACATACAGTGAATATTAGATACATAAATGCGGAGTTAAACCTTGATGCAATTGGAATTAATTAAATGTTTATTACAATATAGTATATATGTTAATTCATTAATTGCCATTTTGCTTATTCGTGAATAATAAATCTCCTACCATTTTTAAAACTACTATCTAATTAAATGGAAGTTGTTTGAGATGAAGCTATTGCAATTTAATAATCGAAAGGGAGATTCACGATTAGTGTCGAATTAAGAATAAAATGTTCTATAAAAACGCATAAATTTCTTTTTATTTGTTTTGAGTTTTCGTTAATAAAACTACACTTAAATGAATCAACAAATAAGTAATCAATATCTAACGGAAGTTGCAATACCCCTAAACAAAATCAAATTACAGAAATATGGCCTTAAATAATAATTTGAACAAGAATACCTCAAATCATTGTGAATTGACAAACATTAAATTGAAAACCATGAAATTATTTAAAGGAATAATGCTTTTTAGTTTACTGTTTAATGTTGAATATTTATTAGCACAACCAACAATTACTTCTTTTTTACCAATCAGCGGAAAAGTTGGAGATACAATTACAATAAGCGGCACGAATTTTAATTCTACAACAGCTAATAATATCGTATTTTTCGGTGCAACACGTGCAAAAGTTACAACAGCAAATACAACGAGTTTAACTGTAACTGTGCCAATTGGAGCAATGTACGCCCCAATAACTATATTAGATAGTGCAACAGGTTTATCGGCCAACAGCACTCAATTTTTCAATTTAACATTTTCGCCCAATAAAGGTAGTTTTGGCAATTTGGATGTTGCTCCTCATTCGGATTTTTCAGGAGGATATTTGCTTAACAATATTGATGTAGGTGATTTAAATGGAGATGGCAGGCCAGATGTGGTTTGTGTTAATATAAACAGCAATCTAATTTCTGTTTTAACTAACACCTCAAATAGTGGTTTGGTTAGTTTTGCAACAAAAATAGAGTTTACAACAAGCGCAGGTCCAATTAATGTAAAATGTGGCGATTTAGATGGAGATGGAAAATTAGATTTGGCTGTGGTTAATTATAATACTTCAATTGTTTCTGTATACAGGAATATAAGTAGTAATGGCATTATAAATTTTGCTACAATGGTTAATTTTACTACGGGTTTAAGTCCAAGGTCAGTAGCAATTGGAGATATAAATGGAGATGGAAAACTAGATTTGTCTGTTGCTAATTTTGGATCAAATACGGTTTCTGTTTTACGCAATACAAGCAGCATTGGTTCAATTAGTTTTGCGACTAAAGTTGATTTTGCAACAGGTTCAGGGCCTTATTCAATAGCCATTGGTGATATTGACGGAAATGGCAAACCTGATTTGGCGGTTACCAATGATTATGACAGTTCAGTATCAGTATTGCGAAATACCAGTAGTACCACGGCAATTACTTTTGCCACAAGAGTAAATTTTGCAACGGGTTTATACCCTGAGTTTGTTACAGTATGTGATTTAAATGGAGACAATAAGCTTGATATGGCTGTTGCTAATTGCAGCAATAGCAATTCAGTATCTATATTACGAAACACAAGTAGTAGTGGAACTATAAGTTTTGCTGGAAAGGTAGATTTTACAATGACATCTTTCCCCAATTCAATAGGTGCCGGTGATATAGATGGTGATGGCAAACCTGATTTAGCTGTATGCGGTGGTGACAAAGTTTCAGTAATTCGAAATACATCTAGCAATGGTACAATTAGTTTTTCAACAAGGGTAGATTTTATATCTGGATCTTACGCAAAATCAGTTGCTATTTGCGATTTGGATGGAGATGGTAAGCCAGATTTGAACGTAGGTAATAGAAACAGTAGCACAGTTGCTGTATTTCGTAATAAGCCCTTTTATCCTCCACCCACAATTCTCTCATATGCTCCAGCTAGTGGTCCTGTTGGCACCATAGTTAATATAACAGGCACCTTGTTTAATCCTTTACCAGCCAATAATGTAGTATTTTTTGGTGCAACTCGCGCATTGGTATCTACTGCAACAGATACAAGTTTAACAGTAATTGTACCTGCAGGTGCTACCTACGCCCCCATAACGGTTTTGAACACAGGAACCAATTCGGTGGCCTATAGTACCAAGTTTTTCAAACCAACATTTAGTCCCAATTTAGGTATTATCACCACCGCTGATTTTGCTCCCAAAGTAGATTTTACAACAGAGCTTGCTCCTAAATCGGTAGTTATTGGCGATATTGATGGAGATGGGATGGCAGATTTGATAACAGCAAATGAAAATACCAATACGGTTTCGATTTTGCGCAATACAAGCACAAATGGTGTAGTTAGTTATGCATCGAAACTTGATTTTGCTACGGGCCTTACTCAAATTTCTTTAGCCATTGGCGATCTAGACGGAGATGGTAAACTTGATTTGGCAGTACTTAATCAAAACTCTTCATTTTCTATTCTTCGTAATACAAGTAGTAATGGAATAATCAGTTTTGCTCCAAAAGTTGATTTTGCAACGGGTTTTTCCCCTTATTCATTAGCAATTGGTGATATGGATTCTGATGGAAAGCCTGATTTGGTAGTTGTTAATGCTAGCCCAACAAGAGTTTCTGTATTTCTCAACACCTGTACAGTAGGTTCTGTCAATTTTGCAACAATGGTTGATTTTGGAATTGATTCATCCCCATCTTCAGTTGCCATTGGTGATTTGAATGAGGATGGTAAACCGGATTTAGCTGTTGCTATTGCTTTTTCTAACAAAGTATCAGTATTAAGAAATACAAGTAGCATTGGAACCTTGAATTTTGCTCCAATGATAAATTATTCAGTGGGTGTAAATCCTAAGTCAATTGCAATGGGTGACCTAAATGGAGATGGCAAGTTCGATTTGGCAATTGCTAATCGAAATAGCGCTACTGTTTCTTTGCTACGCAATATTAGTAGCAATGGTAATATTAGTTTTGCTCCAAAAGAAGATTTTGTAACAGGAACAAATCCTAATCAAGTAGCCATTGGCGATATGGATGGAAATGGAAGTCTTGATTTGGTAATAGCTAATGATGGCGGCAACTCTCTTTCTATTTTACAGAACACAACAAGTGGTGTTTATTTTAGCTTTGCACCTAAAGTTAATTTCACAACGGGTTCAAATCCTAAATCAGTTGCTATTGGTGATTTAACAGGCGATGGTAAGCCTGATTTAGTAACTGCAAATTATACTAGTAATACAGTTTCTGTTATACGAAATTATCCTAAATATATACCTACCATCACTTCTTTTACTCCAACTAGCGGTCCAGTTGGAACTTTGGTTAGTTTGAAAGGATCATTGTTTAATCCAACTATATCCAAGAATATTGTATTTTTTGGGGCAACCAGAGCTACTGTAAATTCAGCAACCGACACAAGTTTAGTAGTTACAGTTCCTCCCGGTGCAAGTTTTTCACAAATATCAGAATTAAATACAGATAGTAACCTGGTAGGATTTAGCTCAGGTATTTTTAACCCAACTTATAGTCCGAATAAGGCCATGGTCTATCCATCTGATTTTTCAAATAAATTAGATTTTGCAACAGGTTTAAGACCTGAGTCGGTTGTGGTTGGAGATATCGATGGGGATGGGAAACCAGATATGGCCCTGGTAAATGATAGCAGTAATACTGTTTCTATTTTACTCAATACGGGTAACAGCGGTACAATTAGTTTTGCTAATAAACTAGACTTCGTTGCAGGACTATCACCAACTTCTTTAGCAATTGGTGATATTGATAGAGATGGAAAACTTGATTTAGCAATAAGTAACTATGACAGCAATACCGTTTCTATTTATAAAAATACAAGTAACACCGGTGCAATAAGTTTTGCTACAAAGGTCGATTTTATAACTGGAATCAATCCAAGGTCTGTAATTATTGGGGATTTTGATATGGATGGTAAACCTGATTTGGTAGTTGCCAATGAAGGCAGTGGCAACGTTTCAATATTACGTAATATCGGATTCAATGGTATTATTAGTTTTGCTGAAAAGTTAGATTTAACAGTGGGAGCTAATCCAAAATCTTTAACTTTAGGTGATTTTGATAAAGATGGCAGATCTGATTTAGCAATAACTAATTATAATAGTAATACAATCTCTATATTTCGTAATACTGGCAATTTTGGGATGATTGGTTTCGCACCTAAGATTGATTTAACTACAGGTTCAAATCCGATATCAATTGCTACTGGTGATTTAGATGGAAATGGCAGTTCTGAATTAGTAGTTACTAATTATAATGGTGGCAATGTTTCAGTATTCCGCAATACAAGCAATATTGATTCAATCAGTTTTGCATCAAAAATGGATTTTGCAACTGGCTTTAGTCCTCGTTCAGTTGCTATTGGTGATTTAGATGGAAATGGAAAGCCTGATTTGGCAATAGCGAATAGCAGCAGTAGTGTTACTGTTTTAGTTAATATTAGTAACAATGGCACAATCAATTTTGCTACTAAAGTGGATTTTGGAACCGGATTAGAACCCTATTCAGTAGCCATTGGAGACCTAGATGTTGATGGTAAGCTAGATTTAGCCATAGCTAACAGAAATAGCAATACAGTTTCTGTTTTACGCAATAATCCTCAGCCTCCTCCAAGCATTTCATTATTTTACCCAACAAATGGAAAAGTTGGTGACACTATATCGATATCTGGTATTAATTTTAACAATAATCCAGCCTATAATATCGTATTTTTTGGTGCCACACGAGCAAATGTTTTATCTTCAAATGATACTAGTTTAATTGTAAGAGTGCCATTAGGTTCAACATATGCACCCATTAACGTCTTAAATACAGGTACTGGTTATTCAGCATATAGCAAACAATTTTTTAACCCTATATTTAGTCCTAATAGGGGAAATATTGCCACTACAGATTTTGATAATAGGGTAGATTTTGGAACAGGTACTGTTCCAAAATCAGTAGCCATTGGTGATTTAGATGGCGATGGTAAGCCGGATTTGGCCATCACTAATGGTACAGCTAATACTGTATCAATATTTCGCAATACAGGCAGCAGTGGAATAGTTAGTTTTGCTACAAAAGTAGATTTTGCAACAGGCTTATTTCCAGAATCAGTTGCCATTGGAGATATAAATGGAGATGGCAAACCTGATTTGTTAATAGCTAATGGATCCAATCAGTCAGTTTCTGTGCTCAGTAATACAAGTACCTTAGGGTCAATTAGCTTTAATGCAAAGATTGATTTTGGTGGATTAAGCGGAAACCCTACTAGGATCGCAGTAGGTGATTTAGATTCCGATGGAAAGCCTGATTTGGCAATTACTATTTTCCATGAAAATAAAGTTTCTGTGTTACGTAACATCGGATCAAGTGGTTTAGTAGATTTTGCACCAAAGGTAGATTTTTCAACAGGGTCAAGCCCTTTTGTCGTAAATATTGGCGATTTAAATGGAGATGGCAAACCTGATTTGGCAATTGGTAATAGTAGTGAGGGTTCAATTTCCTTATTTAGAAATATTAGCACTATTGGTACCATAAACTTTGCACCAAGGGTTTCTTATTCGGCAGGTCAAAGTCCTTATGCATTAGCAATAGGCGATTTGGATGTAGATGGTAAATTAGATATAGCAGTTGCCTCATTTATAACAGAAACAGTTTATACCTTTCGAAATACAAGCAGTGGAAATTCATTTAGTTTCACCCCAACTGTATATAGTGTTTTTAACTCAAATCCTAAGGCAATGGCAATAGGCGATTTAAATGGAGATGGGAAGCCTGAAGTGGTAATTACAGATGGAGGGGCTTATGTTTCTATCATGCGCAATGCAAGCGTTAGTGGTACAATTACTTTAGCTCTAAGAGTAAATTTGGGAGGGTCAGATTTAATTTTTGGGGACTAAACTGTTTTAGGCGAATAGTTTTTCAAGTCTAAAGATGAAAAAATTGAT
>JBIMKP010000058.1:0-839 GCA_051861545.1 Bacteroidia bacterium
TGCCATTAGCTACATGCAACTCTACTGTAATTGTATCTGCAATTGTTGCTGGTAAAGTATTGTCTGAATTAAATGGTGCAGCTGTCATTGTGCTACTACCCAAGTACAAACCTTCGAAGAAAGCAGTTAGACTTAAGGTCGCGTTACTTGAATTTCCAATAGTAGAATCTGTTTGTACGGATGGGTTTTCTGTAAAGTAATTTTCTGCACTTGCAATACCATTGTATGCAAAGGCCATTGCTTTATATGATGTTGAAGCTGAAAGTCCAGAAACTGGGATTGAAATATTTCCTGCTGCTCCATTGTAAACAATAAATGCACCGTTTGATAAAGTATCACCAAGACCATAAACAGAATTTGCATTATAACTTATTGCATCTTCTGGATTGGCAGCACTTTTTGAAGAGGGCATTAATGCAACTAAAATTGAACTTCCATTACTTCCTGAAAGATTCAAAGTTAAACTTGAAGAAGTAATTAATGTTGAAGGATTAAAACTAGCTTGTGAAGTAGGAGCATCAACAAGTATTTGGAAAGTATAAGTTGGAACACTAACAATTTGTGAGCCACTTCTTGTCCAATTAGTATTTTGGTTGGTGCGAGAAAACAATGTTGAAGCTGACTCTACAGTATTTGCTCTGTTGTTTGTGAGATATCCATTAGCTAAAGAAAACTGGAGAGTTGCATTAACTACTTTTAAACTATTAGGTTGATATGAGTTTGTAGAGTTACTTCCCAATGAACCTGATGTTGTCCAAGCAGCTCCCGACATTATACCATGTAATAGTTTATAATTTGTAACCCATGTTCCTTGGAAGGCAAATAATTGCTCTCCTGAT
>JBIMKP010000058.1:848-17159 GCA_051861545.1 Bacteroidia bacterium
GCTCCCGACATTATACCATGTAATAGTTTATAATTTGTAACCCATGTTCCTTGGAAGGCAAATAATTGCTCGCCTGATGCATTAAGCGCAAAATTTGATGGAGCATTTGAGTTCCATCCTGTTCCACTAATTGTCATTCCATTTGACCATGAAACTACTGTTCCTTTGCTTATTAAGCTTGGTGCTACATATTCTAAAATTCCTTCTCCACTCAATGCTGTTAATGAATCACTAAAGCCATTGTCTGTAAAACGGATGATAGTGTTTTGTGCAATATCTGTTAATGCAACCCAACTAAATGCATCTGTTGTGCTTGGGTTGAATCCTATTATAGAAATATTACCAATGGAAAGATTACTTACAACTCCATTTAATGAAACATTTACATCATTTGCTCCTATTGATGAAATGATTAATGTTTTACTTCCTTGATCAGACAAGGCAGCCGGGTTGAATCTTACATAAATACGTGTGCTATTTACAATACCAGTAACTGGTACTAGATTCACACTAGTTCCAAAATTGTTTAAACTATCTGAACTCACTTCATATCCACTTGGTGCAGTTACAAGTACATTGTTTGTTAAATTCAAACCACTAACATTAAGACCAGCTGAAGCTGAAGGAGTTGATAACGAAATTGTATTCATCTCCGATAATGAAGCTACAGATGATGCAACTGCTGGATTAGTATTTATTACCACTTGACCAGTTAAGCTTAATGCAGAAATACCTCCTGTTCCGCTTGTAGCGCCAGAATTCCATCCATAAATACGAATCTCAAGATTAGTAAGTCCATTGTACCCACTTGATGGTAAAGTGATTGTTTGGTTGTTGGTTGCAGTTAAAGTTGAACCAATTAGTTGGCTATTTTGAGTAAAGCCACCAGTACTTGTAAATACACCATAAGAAGCTGGACCAGTTCCTGATGAACCTAAAGAAATAGTTAATACTGAACTATTTAAATTAAATGCATATCCTGGATTAGCTTGAAGAGTAAAGGTCATGTAATCATTATTAGCCAAATTTAAAGTAGAACCAGATTCAAATCCAGATGCGCTAAATCTAGCACTACTACTTGCTCCAGTAAGTCCAGCAGCACGACTCATAGTAACTGTTCCAGAATTCAAAGGATTAGTGGTAGCATTTACACTTGTTGGTGTTCCGCTCCATGTATTAGCAAACTGAAGAAGTGTAGGTAATGTAACATTAAATGTACTACTAGTATTTGAATTACTTAAACCTACTGCACTTGCAGTTAGGCTAATACCACTTCCTGCACCTGAGAATACAAGATTAGAGAAAGTAGCAAACCCAGAAATTGCCGATTCAATTGTACTTGCAATTGGGTCGAAGGTGCCTGTGCTTGAAAGGCTAATTTGACTAGTAAAATCTATGTCTGTATTTAATAAAGTATCCCTAGCGATTAAAGTTACTGCAGGTGTCATAATTGCACCTACAGCTAAATTTGAGGGTTGTTGTCCAAAATATAATTTCTGTGCTGTAACTTCAATTCTGTTTCTGTCACCTGACACTGAACTTGAAGCAGCACCAGCATTTACGTTAATAAATTGAGAGCCCGCTGCAGATGCACTAGTATTACTAATTGAAAACGAGAATTGAACATTATCTGTTTGACTTGACTTAAAAGTTGCTCTCAATGAAAGAGAAGCTTGATTATCATCAGCAACACCAAAGGTTAAGCCAGTGAAACTTACACTTGAACCTGAAACTATTTGTTCTCCTAATTTAGTTGTTCCATCAAACAATGCCAATGTTTTTAATGGACCAGGATTAGTAATTGTAAATGTAATTGAATTTAATTCTGTGGTTTGTGCATCTGCATCAGGAGATAAAGCACCTCCATCACGAATGCTAATCTTAAATACTTCAACACTGTTACTTGTTGTGAGATTTGATGAATCAAGTGTAGTTTTGAAGTCAATATTTGAAGGTTCAGTGAAAGAAGGATCAGCTATGATATCTGAACTAGTTGAATTTGGCGTAACAGCTGTGGTTTCTGAACTTGTACCTGGATTAACAGTTAGGTAATTTTCATAACCTGTAATTCCGTTGTATGCAAATGCAGCTACATGATAAACTGTTGAAGCCATCAACCCTGATACTGGCAAACTTAAACTTCCTGTTGGTCCATTGTAAATTAGATATTCACCAGCTTGAATTGTATCACCAAATGCAAAGGTAGTACTTGCAGTGTAAGTTCGACCATCTTGTGGTGTTCCTATGATTGCAGAGCCTGATTTAATTACAACTAAAACAGAATCTCCATTTCCACCTGAAAGGTTAAAAATTAGTGAACCATGACTTATTGAACTAGCTGCTGAGAATGTTGGTTGAAGACTTGGAGCTGCACCAAGAATTTTGAATACATAAGAAGGTACAGTCGCAATTTGACTACCGCTGCTTGTCCAATTAGTATTTTGATTAAATTTAATAAACAAATTAGAGGCTTCGTCTATTGTATTATTAGCATTGTTTACTAAGTATGCGTTTGCTAAAGAAATTTGAACAGTTGCATTAACTAACATTAAACTATTTGGTTGATATGAGTTTGCTGAGGCACTTGTCAATGAACCTGATGTTGTCCATGCTGCTCCCGACATTATACCATGTAATAGTTTATAATTTGTAACCCATGTTCCTTGGAAGGCAAATAATTGCTCGCCTGATGCATTAAGCGCAAAATTTGATGGAGCATTTGAGTTCCATCCTGTTCCACTAATTGTCATTCCATTTGACCATGAAACTACTGTTCCTTTGCTTATTAAGCTTGGTGCTACATATTCTAAAATTCCTTCTCCACTCAATGCTGTTAATGAATCACTAAAGCCATTGTCTGTAAAACGGATGATAGTGTTTTGTGCAATATCTGTTAATGCAACCCAACTAAATGCATCTGTTGTGCTTGGGTTGAATCCTATTATAGAAATATTACCAATTGAAAGATTACTTACAACTCCATTTAATGAAACATTTACATCATTTGCTCCTATTGATGAAATGATTAATGTTTTACTTCCTTGATCAGACAAGGCAGCCGGGTTGAATCTTACATAAATACGTGTGCTATTTACAATACCAGAAACTGGTACTAGATTCACACTAGTTCCAAAATTGTTTAAACTATCTGAACTCACTTCATATCCACTTGGTGCAGTTACAAGAACATTGTTTGTTAAATTCAAACCACTAACATCTAGTCCAGCTGAAGCTGAAGGAGTTGATAAAGAAGTTGTATTCATTTCCGATAATGAAGCTACAGATGATGCAACTGCTGGGTTGTTATTGACTACTACCTGACCAGTTAAGGTTAATGCAGAAATACCTCCTGTTCCGCTTGTAGCGGTAGAACTCCATCCATAAACACGAATTTCAAGGTTAGAGAGTCCATTATAACCACTTGATGGCAATGTGATAGTTTGGGAATTGGTTGCGGTTAATGTTGCGCCAATTTGTTGATTGTTCTGACTAAATCCACCTACACTTGTAAATACACCATAAGAAGCTGGACCCGTTCCTGATGAACCTAATGAAATAGTTAATGTTGACCCATTCAAATTGAATGCATAACCAGCATTAGCCTGAAGGGTAAAGGTCATGAAATCATTATTAGCCAAATTAAGGGTTGCTCCCGGTTCAAATCCAGATGCACTAAATCTTGCGCTAGTGCTTGAACTTGTTAGACCAGAACCACGACTCATAGTAACTATTGAAGAATTCAAAGGATTAGTTGTTGCATTTACACTTATTGGAGCACCGCTCCATGTATTAGCAAACTGAAGTAGTGTTGGTAATGTTACATTAAATGTACTACTTGTATCTGAATTGCTTAAACCAACTGCACTTGCAATTAAAGTTAAGGCATTGCCCGTTCCATCAAAAATCAAATTTGAAAAAGTTGCAAGTCCATTAGTTGCAGCCACCGAACTTGTTGATGTTACAGAAAAAGTTCCAGTGGTTGTTAATGAAATATTATTAGAAAAATCCAAGTCTATATTATTGAAAGTATCAATTGAAGAAACTGTAACTGCAGGAGAAATTACTGCTCCTGAAACTACATTACTTGGTTGTTGAACGAATGCAAGAGTTTGAGCTGATACTTCTACTCTATTTTTATCCGCACTTGTAGATGAAGAAGCAGAGCCTGCTGTAGCATCTACAAATTGTGAGCCAGTTGCATTAGCACTAGCACTCGTAACAGCAAACGAAAATTGTATATTGTCTGTTTGGTTTGATTTAAATGTTGCTCTTAATGAAAGATTTATCTGAGAATCATCATTACATAATAAACTTAATCCTGAAAAAGTTATTGAATTTCCACTTACAATTTGTTCTAAAAGTAGTGTAGTTCCATTGAATAATCCCAAAGATTTAATAGCTGATGAGTTTGTAATGCTGAAAGAAATTGAATTGAGTTCGGTAGCAAAAGCATCAGCATCTGATGAAGCGCCACCATCTCGAAGATTCATTTTGAATACTTCAATAGAATTACTAGTTGATAAATTGGAAGAATCTAAAGCTGTTTTGAAGTCAATATTTGATGGTTCAATAAAAATTGCATCTGCAATAATATCAGAACTTGCAGAGTTTGATGAACCTGTAGTAGTTTCTACATTTGTACCCGGATTCAAACTTAGATAATTCTGAGTTCCTGCAAAGCCATTGTAAGCAAATGCACTAAAATGATAATCTGTACCTGGGCTTAGTCCTGAAACTGGTATTGAAATACTTCCCGCTACACCTGCATAAATTACGAATTCACCTGGAGAAATAGCAGAACCTGCGCCAAAAAGTCCAGAGGTAGCAGTATAAATAGTGCCATCTGTTGGAATTGCCGTTACCGGATTGGTTTGACGAGCAATTACTAAAATACCAGAACCATTTCCACCACCTAGGTTCAATGTCAAACTATTATTACCAATCGAGGTTGTAAAACCAAATGTAGGCTGTGTTGTAGGTTCGTTTTCAAGAAAAGTGAATGTCCAAGAAGGAAAGCTTGCTGCGCTTGCAGAAGTAGTCCAATTACTATTGGTATGAATAAATGTTTTTAATGAAGCTACCGTACCTGATTGACTTGAATTAGTTAAGAATGCGGAACCATTATTACCTGAAGTGGCAAGGAAATTCTGACCAAGAGTAAGTGCCGATGGAAGCCAAGTTTGAGCACTTGTAGGTGTTCCTGTTGAAATAATTGAACCAGAAGTAAATCCACAAATAAAATTAGGATTTGTAGCAGAACCTTGAAATGCAAAAACCTGTTCACCTGCGGATGAGAACCCTGAAGCCAGTGTGCCTGTTCCAATGTTGGTTGAAGCCGTAGGGTCTGTAACTAAAGTAACAACTGTTCCTTTTGCTAATCCACCAGAAGGTGCTGTCCAAACCCCAATGCCTTCTCCTGTTGTAAATGCAGGAGTTGATAGACTCGCATCCCAACTTTTATCTGTAAACCAAATTCTTGAGTTTCCAGGAATATCGTTTAAAGCAACAAATGAGAATCTGTCGTTTCCAGTTCCATCGAATCCGATTATTGCAATATCTCCAGTTGCCAAATTGTAAATCTCTCCTGTCAGAGCAACATTTTGGGTTGATGCACCTGTTGAAGAAATTACAAGATTACCACTAAACTGGCCGAAAGAAGAAGGATTATATCTTATGTAGATTTTTGTTGCAACTAGGGTTCCTGAAGAATGGTTTAATACAATTGGATTTGTAGGTGTAAATGTTGCACCAGAATCAATTGAGATTTCAAAACCAGAAGGAGGTGCAATTGAAACTTGATTAGTAAGATTTGTTCCTGAAACAACCAATCCCTGTTGAATTGATGGGGTATTGAGTGCATTGGTTATGAAGCCAGAAGGAGCTGAGCCAGCAGATATACTAGGACTTGAGCTTACGCCAACAACAATACTATCAATTGAAAAAGAAGGTCTATTTCCTGAGCCCGAAACATCACGAATTACCCAGCGAAGTTGCACGACAGGTTGATTTTCACAAGCAGAAGGAAGATTGATATTAATAGCTTGAGGTCTGATACTAGTTGTACCACTTGTACTTGTTGGAGTTAATGTATTTTGGTAAGTGGAGCCAGAAATATTAGTAAAAGTTCCTGATGTTCCAATTCGGTATTGTAAGCCTATTTCATTAACTCTTGTATTTTCGCAACGTTGGGTTGCAGCAATATAGGCCATTGAAATTCCCGTTGCACCTGAGGTATTTAAACTAAGCACAAGAGTTCGCATGTTACTTCCTGTGCAAACAATTCCTATCTTTCCATTCATATCATAGACTCCAGCAGTTGTAGATGCATTTGTTCCACCTGCTAAAGCAGCATTGGCATTTGGAGCAGCTGTAGGAAAACTAGTAGAAAGACTTCCTGTAATCGTCCAGCCTTGCAAGCCTGCTGGATAAGTTGTTTGACTACCGTTTAATCCAGAAAAAAGTTGAGAAAAAGGGAGAGATTGTTCGGTGGGATTTGTTGCTTGAGTGAAACCATTCAATGCTTGAATCAGCAAAACTGCAAGCAAGAAAATACGAATTGGAAATTGTTTTTTCATAAAGGAAATTTGACAAGATTTATGTCTTAATTCTTCTGCAATTTGGGCATTCAACTTTAAGTCATGATTACCTTCATATTAAGCTGAAGTAAACAATTTGTTAGGTATATAAATCAGAAGTAAGAACTGATTCAACCAAGAACTCCTACCTTAGAGAACTCTATAATTTCCATTTGTTTGGTTTATCGAAATTAAGTATCAGGGTACCAACATCAAATCTCAAGTTTATAGCAAATGAAATTTCCTAATCTTAATTTGTCAATATTTAACTGAGATACAAAAAACTATTCAATATAAACTAAGGGTTAATTTTAGTTGAATTTAACATTAATTTATTGCCATCTTCATTTGGGCATAAACCTTGTAGCCTTTACTTTTTTCACCGTTTACTATTGGAGCTAAAATCGACTCCATTACACTATTTATTTTTAATGGTGTGGATTCATCTTTTAAAATATCAAAATCCAATTGAACTTTTATATTTACATAAGCATAACCAATATAAGAACCAGGCTCGTAAATAATAACGTTTTGTTCTTTATGATTTCTACCTTTTCCAACTATATAAAAGGCTTTCTTTTCAGCAGTAAGTTGATCAAAAAATAACTGCGCTTTTTTATTGTATTCAAAAATATTTTCTTTAGCCATACATAAGCCATCGCAAATATCATTTTTCACAGAAATACATTCACCCGGGTTGGTTTGGTGGTTGCATAATTTTGGACATAAACTAAATTCATCAATTAGATTTTGCATATATGCTAATGCAGCATGTCTTGAACCAAAAGTTACTAGTGGTCTTTGTTCTCTTCTTACTTTATCTATACCGAAACGAATTTTTCCATTTTGATCTAAGTAATCAAACAAACCATAAACAGCTTGAATGCGCTTTTGAGCTCTATTTTCATCTGGCCAAAGCCTTCTGATTTCATGACTTTCCAACAACATTGCCATTAATTCATTTCCAGTGCTAACAAAACTTAATCCATGCACTTCTCTAAACATATTTTGTTTTTGAGCTCCTTTTAAACTGCCACTAAAATGTGATGATATTCTGGATTTGATATTTTTAGCTTTACCAACATATAAAGCCAAACCCTTTGAATCTATAAAGTAGTATACACCAGCAGTTTTAGGCAATTTTTCGAAATCTTCTTTGGGCAAATTGGGTGGAAGCATTTGCTCTTTTGAGCCTTTTTTCAAACTTTCATCAATTACATTTTCCGCATCATTTTCTAACAAATAATGAAATAATTGCAGCGTGGCAAAAGCATCACCTCCTGCTCTATGCCTGTTGCTTAAAGGAATATTGAGTGATGCACATATATTTCCTAATGAATATGACCTATATCCAGGTACAATTTTCCGGCTTAACCTTACTGTACATAATTTTTCAGATTGAAACGAAATCCCAACCAATTCAAATTGATGTTTGATAAAACTATAATCAAAGTTGACATTATGAGCAACAAAAATATTACCATCTAATATCTCTTTTAATTTGGGTGCAATTTCTCCAAATGTTGGAGCGCTTTCAACCATTTCGTTGGTGATTCCGGTAAAAGCTTGTATATATGGAGGTATAGAAATTTCAGGATTCACCAATGTTTCAAACTGATTAATCACATTCTTTCCATCACTTACATAAACAGATATCTCTGTTATTGCATTGGCCGATGGATGACCACCTGTTGTTTCTATATCAATTATTGCATACACAACTTCAAATATAAATTTTAAGCTATTTTAGCAGGGCTAATTAATTGTTAACCTATTAACAAAATTTTCACAAAATTGTATAGCTCAAAAACAAAATTTCTAATACTTGCGCTTTTGTTATGTTTTGGACTTCAAAAAACAAAAGCACAAAATGCTGAAACCAAATCTCGAACTAAATTAGGTCTTTGCCTTAGTGGTGGCGGCGCCAAAGGATTGGCACATATAGGTATTTTAAAGGTTTTCGACGAATTGGGAGTCAAACCCGATTATATCACTGGAACCAGCATGGGCAGTATCATTGGCGCCTTATATGCTATGGGATATTCGGCTGATAGCATTGAAAAAATTGCCCGTTCGGCAGATTGGCCAATGTTACTTAGTAATCGTGTTCCTTTTGACAGAATTACTGCAGAAGAAAAAGATGAATCAGGTAAATACATTGCTGAAATCCCTTATAAAAAATTCAAACTAAATCCACCAGCAGGGGTTATTGAAGGACAAGCTATCATTGAATTCTTAACTCGTTTATCATTACCTGTTTATTGTATTGATTCTTTTTCTCGATTTAATATTCCTTTTTTATGTATTGGTGCTGATATTGTAACAGGAGAAGCGGTTCAATTAAAAGGAGGTTTTCTTCCTGATGCTCTTAGAGCTAGTATGTCTATTCCTACAGTATTTTCTCCTGTAAAAGTTAACAATCGTTTAATGGTTGATGGTGGCTTAATCAATAATTTCGCTGTTAAAGACCTCAAGGAAATGGGAGCTGAAATAGTGATTGGAAGTTATACGGGAGGGAATTTATATAGTGAGGAAGAAATTGTAAATAGTCCTGTAAAATTAATTTACCAATCATCATCCTTTGTAAGAATCGCTGCTAGTAATGAGGCTAAACAATTATGCAGAATAGTTATTGACCCAGAATTTGGAAAACTAACAATTGCAGATTTTTATAAAGCCGATTCAATTATTAATCTTGGAATTGCCTCGGCTTATGCAAAAAAGGGTGAAATTAAAAGGATTTTGGATTCATTAGGAATTGAACAATACCAAAGAAATATTCAACTACCTACATTTAACGATTCCTTAGAAATTAACTCCATCAATTTTAAAGGTTCTATTTTAAACACAAATACGCTAAGTAAACAACGGTTTAATATCCCTCAAAAAACAAGTATTAATCAATTAGAAACTGCTGTTCAAAACTTATATGGGACAAGGTACTTCGACAGAGTAACTTATTCATTACAACCTATAGGCAATCAATTTAACCTGAATTTATTGGTAAAAGAAGCCTCTAATTACCATTTAAAATTCGCTATGCATTACGACAATGAACTTAAAACTGGATTCATTATAAACGGAACCGTAAGAAACCTTATTGGAAAATCTTCAAGATTATTATTGAGTGTTGATGTATCAGAAAATCCTAAAATGAACATCCACTATTATAAGTATATGGGTACGAAAGAAAATTATTGGTTCACAACTCAGTTTTATACCGATAGAAATATCATAACAACTTATGAAAATGGAAACATACTTGGTGATTTAATCAACAATTTTTCATTCTTAAAATTGGGAATTAATCGTACCTTAAATATTAACTCTTATGCCCAAATTTATCTTTCCTTAAACTCATCAAACTTGGAAGAAAGAGCTAGTGCCAAACTTTTTTATACCGATGGAGAATTTAGTAAAATCAAAGAAAAATACTTGAGTATAGGATTTGAATCATCAAAAAACACAACCAAACAAAGGTACTTTCCCAAATCAGGTAAAATTGTTCTGTTCAAATATGGAATGAATTTAAACATCAATTCAAAAACCATTTTAGATAATGGAACTGAAACTTATCATGTAAAGAACTTACCAATGCATCGTTTTCAAATTGATATCAGAAACTATCAATATATAACAAAAAAAATAACCTTTAATACATCGTTAAGAGGTTCTGGGATTTTAGATAATAATTACTTGATTAGTGAACAACAATATGGTGGCGGATTAGATAGGCCTATGAGAAATTTAATTGAATTTGATGGTTATAGAAACTATGAACTAGGTGGCGCTTATGCTCTAGCTGTAAAAGCTGAATTTCAATTTGACCTCTACAGAAATATTTATCTTCAATCGAGAATTAATTATGGAGTATTCTCAAACAATTTCGACAAATTCTTTACCAATGTTCTAAATCCTATCTACAACTTAGACTTATCAAGCTTCCACACTTTCTCGTATGGTTTAAATTTAGCAAGTTTGACACCATTAGGGCCCATTCAAATTGGAATTGGTGAAGCTTATCCTTTAAATAAAACTCGATTTTATATCAGTTTTGGTCATAAATTCTAATAAATTTGAAAATTATAACAAAAAATATAGCTACATGAAAGGCACAGGAATTGCATTGGTAACACCATTCAAAGAAGATTATTCTATTGATTTTGATGCATTATCGAACATCATTGAACATTGCATTAATGGAGGTGTGGAGTATTTAGTTGCGCTTGGAACAACTGGTGAAACCGCTACTTTAACCAAAGAAGAAAAGAAAAAGGTTTACCAATTTATTCAATCTCAAGCCAAAGGAAGAGTAAAATGTGTTGCTGGGATAGGCGGAAATTATACATCTGAAATTATTGAAACTATACAATCATTTGATTTCACTGGTTATGATGCCATTTTATCTGTAAGTCCATATTACAATAAACCCAATCAAGAAGGAATTTATTTGCATTATGAAGCAATAGCAAATGCTTGTCCAAAACCTGTAATTTTATACAATGTTCCAGGAAGAACAGGTAGTAATATGGCTGTTGCTACTACCTTAAAACTTGCTCAACACAATAATATTATTGCCATTAAAGAAGCAAGTGGTAATTCAGAACAATTCATGGATTTGATTCATGGAAAACCAGATTCATTTGAAATTATAAGTGGAGATGATAACTTGACTTTACCATTTCTTGCTATGGGGATGAATGGAGTTATTTCTGTAATTGGTCAGGCTTATCCTAAGGAGTTTTCTGAAATGGTAAGATTGGGACTAAAAGGTGATTTTGAATCTGCCAGAAAACTTCATTACAAATTATATCCAATGATGAAAGCCATATTTTATGATGGAAATCCTGGTGGAATAAAAGCAGTAATGAGTATGATGGGCCTATGCAAAAATGTGGTAAGATTACCATTAGCTCCAGTAAAACAGGAAGTTTATAATACGCTAAAATCATTGATGTAACACCGCGATAAATCGCGGTGCTACGTAATATTGAAAACGCATTAATGAATTTTGGATTTATATTTAAAATATTAATTTAGATGACACTTTGAATACAATCCCGTTCATCATAAAATACAAACATGATTTACGGTTAATATTTCACCTAAATAATGAATATGAAAAAAATTCAGTTTAATTTTAAACCAACCCTAGTTTTCATTGGTACTTTGTATATTTTTTTAGCTGCCAGTTTATTTTCAAAAGGCCTAATGAAAAGTATGTCAGAATTTGAAGTACCAGAACAAGTACTTAATTCTCCTCATTACTTTGATGCAATTTTCTGGGTATATGTGCACATGATTGTAATTGGATTGTTAATCATCCTTTTAGGAATTTCTGTAACTGAATTAGATAAACAAAAATGGATTTCAAGTATCCTATTTGTAGTAACTTCCTTTTACACTTATCTCGATTTTAAAACTGCTGATTGGGCATATGGAAATTCATTGTATAAAGGTGAAAGTTCCTTAGCACCGGCAATAATTGGTTTATTTGTGAATTTGGTAATTATGTTTCTGATGATATATTCATTCAAACGTAAATCGTGACACCGCGAATAATTTGACACCGCGATAAATCGCGATGTTACGGAATATTGCACCGCGATAAATCGTTTTTTTCACCGCGATGAATCGCGGTGCTACAGACGAATGATTCTGTAATATTTTACATAATCACCCGATTCTAATTTCAAGAAATATAAGCCCGAAACTAAATTCGCTGTTGATATATCGACCAATATTTTGTCTGAAATATCAATAGTTTCTTCCAATTTTAATTCTCCTAATATGTTCAAGATTTGAAGCTTAATTGGACTGGCGAAGTTCCCTTTAAACTTCAAGGTTATTTGGTTCTCAAATGGATTCGGATATATCAAATCTAATTCCCAAGGCAAATCTATAGCTACTGCAATTGTTTTACTATAGCTGAAATTGCCATCAAAATCAATTTGTTTAAGTCGATAATAAACAACTGATGGAAGGTTTTTAATTCCAGTATCAATATAACTATATTTCAATTTGATATTAGAATTGCCAATTGAAATCACCGAATCTATTTTATAAAAAGTTTCTGCATTTTCACCTCTTTGTATTTCGAAATGATTATTATTAATTTCAGATGCTGTGCTCCAATTCAACAATACTTCAGTTTCCGAAATTTGTTTTCCTTCAAAACTTAACCATTCAACTGGAAGTGTTTGTGTATTGATTGAAACTGCCCTCCTATTTGAATAAATACTTTGTGAACCTTGACCATTGTACTCAATTACTTTTATTGAATAAGTTTGACTTGCAATTAAGCCATTAATATTAATAACAGAGCCAGTATCATTGTATACCACAAATGCACCATTGCCCAAGGATGCACCATTTCCATATACAGAAGAAGCTACATAACTCATTCCATCTGTAAGTTGAATCAAATTGCTTACACCCGGTTGAATCATTACAATTCTCCTATCTCCACTTCCTTTTTTTAGTGAAAGTGAAATTTGTTGGTTATTAATTGTTGTAAACTGCAAATTGGAAGCAGAACTTAATGGCTCATAAATCAAATCACATAACCAAGAAAAATTTTGTTCATTGTTTTGAAGTTGTGCCTTATGAAAAATATTCATTTCATAAACTCCAGAACTTAATCCTGATTCAAAAATTTGCTCAAAATTATCTCTGTAATTATCGCCCTTTGTTGCAGGTAAAGCTGGCTGATACGGATTTAAAATAAATGGATATGCAATCACATTTCCTTGATTCATTAAACGCATATCTAGATCGTTAATTAACTTCAAAGTTGTATCATTATAAGCTGGATTTGCAGTTGCTGCTTTGGGATCTGTCCAACAAATACTTGCTTTTAAAGTATCTGAATTATTATTTATTCTTATTTTTATTTTGATGGTATCGTTTTGAAGTAGTTTTAATTCATCAACTCCATTGACACTTCTTAGTGCCATATAATTCGCAGCTTTATGAAGATTTGGAACACCCCAGCCACAATCGTAACTCGGACCAGGAATGTTGAATTTACAATTCCTTGCTGTATGTAAAACCAATCCTTTTAATGAAGCTGATTTTAAAAATCGACCCGTTAATTGTTGATTATATTCTTGTAAAAGTATCAATGAACCAGCCACATTTGGCGCCGACATTGAAGTTCCTCCTAAAAATGCATAGGCAGAATCATTTGTTGATGTTGAGCTTAAAACCAATCCACTTGCTGCAACTAAATCCGGCTTTATTCTGCCATCATCTGTAGGACCCATGCTGCTATATGAAAACACATTTGCATTAGAAGTACCATTCAAAAAATTGGTATCTGTTACACAAGCACCAACAGTCAAAATGTTTTTCGCATTTCCAAATGTTGCTATACAATCATAAGGCCCCACTGTATCTCTGCTTGTGTTTGATAGAGCCCATGCTGTTCCATTCCAATAAAAATGAGTTGTACCCGGAGCTACAAATGAGCCTCTGTCGTTACCCGCACTTTTTACCATTAAAAAATTGGGATTGGCAAATGATACACTATCCCAAATTCGTGACCTGTTATCATAATATCCAAATTTCCAATCACGGTACATATTTAAAGAAGAATCACCATACCAATAAATATTACCACCAATATTCTGCCAAGCAACTGTGGTTCCATAAGCATGGTTCGATACTAATAAATTAGCTGCATTGGCTATAATTTCATTGTTATCATTGGTAAAATTCCAAGCCTTCAATTTTGTTTCAAATGCCATTCCTTTGGCAATTGAATTTAATCCTGTAGCAATCATTTGACCAGCTACTTGAGTTGAATGAGAGCTGAGGCTAACAGAATCCATGTTCTGAACTCTGCCAATTAATTCTCGGTGTGAAATCCTAATCGCACCACCATCCCACATCCCGAGTTTATTAAGACTTACACCGCTTAATTGGAGATTCAAATTTCCAGTTGGCCAAAGCTGATTGGTGCCAAGCATTTGAGCTGATGCTAAATTTGAATGGGTGCAGATATATTGAGGCTTTCCAAAAAAATCAATTCCATCGAATTCACAATATGAACCTTCTTTAGTTTCGAAGTATTGGGGAAAACTAAGTTCCTTCTTATTAAACAAATTGAGCTCCTGACCGAAGTTAAATTTCGGAAAGGAGCTCAATAAAATCCCTATAAAAAGGAGCTTTTTTAGCATTTATTTTTTGCCTTGCAAAGCTTTAATTTTTTCTTCTAACATAAATTCATCACCTTCAACATAACCACTGTGTTGGTAAACAATATGTCCGTTTTGATCGATTAAAAATGTATGTGGAATTTGCACAATGTTCATTAACCTTTGTAAATCTTGGTTCACATCCATTACAATTTCATAATCCCAACCTTGCCCATCAACATAAGGTTTTACTTTTGAAACATTTCTAGCATTATCGGTACAAACGGCAACCAATTCCAAATTGTATTTGGTTTTCCATTCATCGTAAATTTCATTGATATTATTCAACTCTTTTTTACAAGGAGAGCACCAAGTAGCCCAAAAGCTGACAATAACAATTTTGCCTTTTTTAGAATAATCGGCCATATTAATTGGCTTACCATTTACATCTTTTAAACTCAAATCGGGCATTGTTTGCACATCATTTTGAGCAAATGCAGCAAATCCAAAAAGGATAAAAAGGCTAATAGAAAATAATTTTTTCATGGTTATATTATTAATACAGGGGCGAAAGCAAATTTTAATTAATTGAAATTTGAAGTCGCTAATTTACACTTTTCTTTCAAGAGCAAAAGCCTTGCCAGAAAATTGTTGAGAATTATTAAAAGTACGAATATCCGCTTCTTTACCTAAAATTTGTTTTACCAACTTTCAAAGGCATCAATGTAGAAAATTGCTCGAAATAATTTAAATCAACATTAAAAAATTATACGATTATCCGTTTCTTTACCAGTAAATTTAACAACAGCACCCTGACGCCCGATTGGGGATGAGGGTAATTCATCCATTTTTGTTTACTACTATAATTTCATCCCTTTGGGATTTTAGGAAATTTCGTAAAAAAGAGAATTCCATTTTTAAAATCATTTTGCTTTTATTCAAAGTCATAAATGAATTTCACGCATATCCGGTTCTTTACCAGTAAATTTAATAAATCACCCTCGGCCCCAAACTCTTCCAAAGCGGACCAAAGGTCCGCTTTGGAAGAGTTTGGGGGAATTTGGTTTACGGCATTTTTCTATAAACATGTGACCGCCTTCGGGGTCATTAATTTCATTTAATAGAGCAATTTAATTCCAAACTACTTTTTGAAAATAATTCTCAATACAAATGCTAGATTTATTAAAAATTCTACTGGTATACACGCGGATAATCGTCATGAATTTTAATAAGTTTAGAGTTTTATTAAAATAAAATATACGAATATCCGCTTCCTTACCTAAAACTAGTTTTACCAACCATCAAAGGCTATAGTTTTGATAATTGCTCGAAACAATTAGAATCAACATTAAAAAATGAATTAGAATCAGAAACATGTTTTTTCTTGAATTTCTTAAAAATCCTGAAGGGATGACATGATTATAGAAAATCTAAAGTAAAGAACACACCCCGCAACTCAGCCAACGCGGACCAAAGGTCCACGTTGGCTGAGTTGCGGGGGAATTTGTTTCATGCATTTTACTATAAACATGTGACCACCTATCGGGGTCTTAAATAGGGCCTGCTGAAAATCTTTATTAGAACTTATTATCAATCAA
>JBIMKP010000059.1:0-16943 GCA_051861545.1 Bacteroidia bacterium
CTTTTTCATTTTAGTCCTTGTGAAAGTTATTGTTTTTTATACTTTCATTTTGAACTAATTTTAGGGGTGAGGACAAAAGGACTCAAGTCTTAAAATAAAAATTTCAAAAGAAATGAAAGAATTTAAATTATTGATTCTTGGTTTATTATCAATAGTTACATATCATACAAATGCCCAATGGATTGAATTAAAAGATAATTCAGGTTTTTATTTCGATCACAGAATTTATGATATGGTAACCGATTCCTTGAACAATGTTTATGCAGCTGGCTTTTTTGCAAATGATTCAGGATGTTTTATTGCCAAATGGGATGGCACAAGTTGGACAGAGCTTGGGGGGAAATATGTTTCAACTTTCAATTCCACAATAACAACAATTCATTTCGATAAATTTGGAAATTTATATGCGGCAGGTGAATTTTCAGATTTCAAAGGAAAACCATTCAGCGAACAAAAAATGATAGCAAAATGGGACGGAAAAAATTGGAAAAAAATTGGCATTTTCAACAATAAAATAATTTGTATAACATCGGATGATTTAGGTAATATATATGTTGGTGGGCAGTTCATAAACAAAAACCAAAAAACATATGTTGCTAAATTTGAAAAGAATATTTGGCAAGAACTTGGAGGGAATGACAGTTCAACATTTAGTGGAGGAATCAATTCAATAGTTTTTGATAGTAAATCAAGACTATATGCGGGTGGATATCTTTTGAATAGCTCCCAAAAACTTATAGCAGCGATGTGGGACGGTTTCAAATGGACTAAATTAGGAGCAGATTCAGGATATTTTAATGACGGCATTTCTTCTTTGGCTATAGACAAAAACGATAATATATATGCAGGAGGTTTTTTTAAGAATGCAAAAAAACAATGTTATATTACACAATGGAATGGGAAGCAATGGATAGCAAGTGAAGGTTTGCCAATTGATACAATTGGTTATGCATCAATAATAGAACTAAAATGTGATTCTGAAGGAAATGTTTTAGCAGTAGGATTTCTAAGAAATCAACAAAACAATTTTATCTTGGGCAAGTGGAATGGAAAAGATTGGAATGAATCTATAGTGCTTGAAAATACAAAATTGGAATCAATTTCCTCGATAATAATCGACCATAATAACCAAATACTTATTTCATTATACAATTGGGACAAATCGGTTATCATTAAACGCACTAATCCTTTAGGTTTAACTGATATTGAAAATTCTTCTAAAATACTAGTTTATCCTAATCCATTTAGCAATAAAATCAATGTTACAAATACAATTGGAAATGAAGAATATGTTCTTAGAGATGTTTTGGGAAATAATATTTATAGCGGAAAACAAATACATGAAATAGACTTTAGTTTAATCCCCATTGGTCCATATATTTTACAAATAAATACAGATGATAAAACAACTACACTTAAGATTTTAAAAGAATAAATATATTTTTTAGGAAACGGTTGTTACGTCTTACTTGATGATCTTACTTTTGATTCAAAATGATGTGGAAATAAATATTTCAGCTTAGAAGTAAGTTATTAAAATACCGAAATGGTATTAAAGCCAAATACTTTAAAAAGACTGGATTTTACCTTTAAGATTGCCCATATTTGGGCAACCTATTGGACTTGAAACTTTTCTATCTTTAAACTTAAATAAATCTTTGATTCTATTGTTTCTATCACAGAATGTAGATTCTGTATTTAAGGCAATTCCAATTTCAAATGAGCTGGTTTTACCTCTTATAATTTCTCCCATTACATTGTTTTCATATGACACATAACCCATAATTAATGGGTTGATTTGATAACCTACCATCAATGATGGAAACAAGTTATTTTTATATGTATTACTATTAAACATTGGAATTTTTAATCCTGGAACAATTCTCAAAGCATTGTTATAAATAATTTCAACATTACAAGCTGAATAATTAAAACTACTTTGAAATTCGCTTCTCATATTTACTTTATATGTAATGTTTCGTTTATCCCAAATCAATGAGCCTATAAAACTTAGTCTTCTTTGTAATTGGTTTCTAGATAAAAGTCCAATTTGAGGTTGAAAGAAATTAAATGCCGAAACCCCTACCATATATTTCAATTTATAAGGTCTATATGAACTAAACTTTAATCCCCAATCCCAATTAATAGCATGAGACAAGTCCAATGCAGCTCCATGATTGACTGATGTATAAATAATCCCATTTATTGGATGTAATTGGTCCGAAAATGTAAATTCATTCCAATCAATAGATTGAGTTATAATCCCCGGTCTTATTCCAAAACTAAAGGTTGAATATTTACCAGTTAAAATATTATATCCTAAATTTAAACCAACCCTATTTCTTTTATAAAATCCATCTCCTTGAGTTTCGGTATTAACAAGCAAACCTACTCCTATTGAACCCGGTTTACAAGGAGATGCATCGATTGAAAATGAACTGTACTTAAAAGGCCCTCGCACCGGATAATAAGAGGTTCTTGTTGCTCCACTTAAGAAAACCTTACCAATTCCCCCACTCCCACCATAAGCCGGACTTAACTCCAATCTTTGCATTTGAAAGGCTGTGAAGGTTGGGTCTTGTGCTTGCAATACATTCACAAACAGTAATACAAATGATATAATTAATATTTTTCTCATCTGATTAATGTTACGTTACCTACTCTAACTTTTTTATCTGCCCCAGGATATAACATACCTTCCCATGACTTTTTATTCGTATAACTGGCTTCTATTGTCCAAACATAAGTTCCTTGCGGACACTGAGCTCCTGTATATTTATTATCGCCACACCAAGCTTCAGAAGGTTCGCCATTTAATAATGATTGTGATTCCCAAACCAATTCTCCCCATTTATTATAAATCTTTAAATGGTAATATTCCAATTCTATTCCCGATGGCAAAAAGCAACTGGCTTTACTTTCGCCATAATCTGGGGTAAATGCATTGGGTACAAATAGCCCTGTGAAATAAGTTGGTAAACATAACTCCTTTGTTAAACTAGTATCACATCCATATTCAGAGCTTACAAACAAATTCACATTAAAACACAATGAATCTTTTTCTGCAAATGTATGTCCGATGGTTTTTCCTTTACCAATATTCCCTTTGTCAGATGTCCAAATAAAGTCTTTGCCACTAGTACCTGTATAGTTAAATATAACAGTTCTATATGGCTTACTATTGGTTAAAATTTCGCTAGTAAAATCAGGATTTGGTTTAGGATGAACAACAATCTTTTTACTTGTTCTTAAACTATCAAAACAAACATCCCCTGCAAATACTATTAAACTAACATAATATTCTCCAGAATCTTTGTAGATATGCGTTGGATTTTCCAAATTAGAACTATCGCCATCACCAAAATACCAAACATATTTTTTACCTAACTCACTTTGATTGGTAAACTGAATGCTTTCACCCACACAAATTTCAGAAGGATTAAAATCAAATCTTGGAATTGGTTTTTCGTAAATGGTAAATGGATATTCCACAGTATCCTTACACAAATAAACATTGGTTGCTATTAATGAATTATAATAAACTCCTTTACTTGTGAACAATTGTCGTTCATCTATATTAGCCGATGAATTTCCATTGCCAAAATCCCACCAATAAGTATTATTACCAGGAGTTAAATTAGTGAAATTCACCCATGCTGGTCCAGTACATGTATCTTTAGGAGTATAATCAAAATTGGTTTCAGGAATTGGATAAATCGTAATATTAACACGGGCAGTGTCTGAACAAGATGCTGCATTTACCGCAATTACCTTCACTTCAAAACTTCCGGGAAACAAGAAATAATGATCATTTTCGGCACCATTACCAAAACTTCCATCTCCAAAATCCCAAAATAAAAATGGATTTCCGTTGGCTGTAGCTTTCAACTTTATTGGCACATTTAAACATGCTCGCAAACTATCTGCACCTAGACTTACATTAGGTAAGGCATTAATTAATACCGTATCAATTAATTCTGTGATACAAATATTTGAAACCGATCTAAGTTGAGCTCTTACAATTTTGAATCCGGAAGTTTTATAAATATGAATCGGATTGTATTCGTTTGAAGAATCTCCATCACCAAAATACCAAGTTATATCTCCGCTATCCAATAAATTAGCGTAAAACTGCGCTGCTTGCAATACACAATATGAATCAGCACTTTTATCAATAGTAAATTTAGGTTTTGGAAAAACTGAAACAACAACTGAACTGGTATCATAACTGCAATTGTTGTTGACATATTGATAAGCTTTAAAAATGCCCGGTGTATTGTAAGTATGAATTGGATTTTTTAATGATGATGTAAATCCATCACCAAAATTCCATGAAATATTAGGTCCACCACTTGAAAGGTCTGTAAATGCCACTGATAAATTTTCACAACCAAACTGAATAGATGTAGTAAAAAACGATCTGACAGTATTAGGCATTACTTTTACAGTTCGACTCATGCTATCTACACCACAGATATTAGCAACTCTTAATTTTATTGCATAAACAGTTGGTGTATCGTTTGTGAGGTAGGTGATATATCCGGGAATTGGATTTTTTCTAATACTAAAAGTTCCATCACCAAAATCCCACAAATAATTTTGAGGAACACCATAACTACCTTCTAAAAACTCAACAACCAATGGAGAGCAACCAGAATCTTTATTAGCAAGAAAAAATGCAGTCGGCAATGGTAAAACTCGCACGGTATCTACTTTTGAAAAAACGCCACATACATTATTGATGCTCAATGTAGGGAAATAAAATGTATCAGTAGTTAAACTTTGCAGATAGGTTTGTTGTGGGATTTGAAAGTTATTACTAGTAAATCCATTTCCTGCATTCCATAGAAAATTGGCTCTAAATGTATCAGTAGATAAATTAACAAAATCAACTTTCATTGGACTACATCCTACAGAATCAGATTTTGTAAAATTCAACTTTGGTGTTGTTTGTACCAAAACAAAAGCAGTATCAAAACTAACTCTGCAAGTATTAACTGCTTTTAATACAATTCTGTAATAACCTTCGACAGGATAAGGATGATGAATGCTTGAATCTGATAAAGTAACCAAAGAATTTCCATCACCAAAATCCCAATAAAACGTATCTACACTTCCAAATGAGAGATTTTGAATTGTCAGTTTTGTTGGATTAAGAGCATTTGAACAAATAGCAGTATCAGATATTTTAACAACAGCAACTGCTCCAGCAAGTACATCTATAAATTTACTAATGGTATCCTTACATCCATTTGCAGATGTTAAAATCAATATTGAGTTAAATATTGTATCCTGATTTCTGGAGCCTAAATAAGTCCATAAAGCGCTATCTTTTGTAGTATTTACTAAGTTTCCATCACCAAAATTCCAAGAATAGTTTGCTGGTTTTTGAACAATAGATGTGCTTGCAAATTGAACATCCAATGGGGCACAACCCGAATCTAAATCAGTTACAAAAGAGGCTATAGGTTTAGGAAAAATCTTGAATGGTTTTGTAATTGAATCTCTGCATCCTTCGCTTGTAACAACCAATAATTGAATTGGGTAGATTGAGTCAATTATTCCTTCATGATTGGGAAATTGTATTCCTGCATTGAACGAATTTGAATTATTAATGATAGGTCCATTTTTCAAACTTGTCCAACTGTAGTTCAAACCAAAACTGGAAGTATTATTTGTGATGATTGTTTTTGGTCCGCATGAACTATCCGGAACCAAACCAATTTGTGCAATGGGTCTTGTAGGCACTCTAAATATTTTCGAGATACTATCAATACAACCAAAAACTGAGGCCACTTTTAATGAAACAGCATAATTTTTACTAATCCCACTTTGGTTGTCAGGAGTATGAATTATAGTTGTATTTGAAGCTGTATCATTATCAACAAAAGCTAAGCCAGGCTTAACACTCCATTGATATGTAAATGTATTTATACTTGGTACATTCAATGATGTAACTTGTAAATTTGGCTTAATCGGATAACAAACAATTGAATCTCTAAATACAAAATTTGGATTTGGCAAAGGCTTAATCACAATTGGTTTAACAATTGAATCTAAACAACCAGTTCCTCCAGCAATGGTGATGAGTTTGATATAAATTGTAGTATCTATATCACCAAAATTATAAAATTTATTGCTTGGATTTTTCACAGTTTCAGCAATAAGATTATTACCATACTTCCATTGGTAACTCAATCCATTTATTGGAGTTGAAGTATTAATAAACTGAACCAAAACTCCACTGCAAGTAATACTGTCAACTGCTGTAAAATTAGGTTTAGGATTTTCGATGGTATAAAACCACATTTCCAAACTATCGTCTTTACAATTATTCTTGCTACTGACTTTTAATTTAATCAAAACACTATCTGCCTGATTGGCTATTGTATATCCTGGAAAACTTAAACCATTTCCTAAAAATGTACCATTGGCATACCAAGAATAAAGTAAATTGGCTTCACTAAAATGGGTTGTTGTAATATTACTTGAATTGATGTTAAATGGTGCACAACTTATAACCGTTGTTCGAGTAAAAACTGCTTTTGCATTGGGTCTTACAACGACAGTTTTGGCTGTTGTATCTTTACATCCATGTAAACTGGTTATGATTAATCGAACTAAATAATTGCTATCTAAAACTCCATTATTTCTAAAGGTATCACTGGTATTTAAAGAAATAGAATTTTTATTTAAGTAAGTCCAAAAATTACTTAAACTATTTATATTTTCTCCATTTCTCGCATTTGATACATTTGTAAAATTCATCAATCTTGGACCACAACTATCTAAAGAATTGGAAGTAAAATCTGCAATTGGTTTTGGATAAACTGTAACTGTTTTAGTGATTGAATCTGAACAATTACCAATGGTTCTTGTAGCTAATAATTTGATTTGATAATTGATGGAATCAGGACTCAAATTTTCAGAAAAACTTAAATTGGGATTTGTTGAAGTTGGAGAATTGATTTGACTTATTCCTGGTGTACTTGACCATAAAAATGTAGCACTTACATTATTGGTTTGATTAGAAACCAAAATACTTGTTGGACCACAATTTGGATTCGGAAGAACAAAATCGGCTAATGGTCTGCGAAGACTTAAAATACTATTATTTGTATCATCTATACAACCATTAACAGTTTGAACTTTTAATTTTACGATATAACTAGAATCAAAACTTCCTTTGTTATTTGGCATGAAAATATTAGGATTTGCGCTTGTTGTATCTGAAAATGATAATCCTGATAAAATTGGAGAAACCCTGCTCCATGTATATTGAACAGAACCTGTTTTAAACAAACTTGTATTAATCGGCAATACATTAATTCCTGCACAAGCCTGATTTGTGATAGTAAAAATTGCTAAGGGTTTAGGATAAACAATAATTGGTTTGATTAAAGTATCCCTACAACCTGTTCCAGCTGTTACAACCAATCTGATTTGATATGTCGTATCAATTGTATTTGAATTATTGATAAAACTTTGATTTGGGTTGATGGATGTACTTGTACTTCCATTTCCAAAATTCCATGAATGTCCCACTCCTACTGTACTTTGGCTTGTTATGCTGATGTTTAATGGGTGACATCCTACAGAATCACTTAAGCTAAACAAAGCTTTTGGATTTTCTATGGTTCTAAATAATCTTGTTAATGTATCTGGTTTACAAGCATGAACATTACTTGTAATCAATCTGTAATAAACGGTATCATTGGCCTGATTGATTGTATAAGTTGGAATATTTGTTCCGGTTGAAGTACTTATCACATTCATGCCCTTATCCAAAATTTGCCATGTATAGGAATCGTTAGCAATGGCATATTGTGTCAGGCTGATATTGGTTCCATTCAACAAAAATGGTGCACAATTGGAATAATTTGTTCCGGTAAAATCTGATTTAGGAAATGGATAAACTGTCACAGAACTACTCATCGTATCTTTACAACCCCATTTACTGGTTCCAATTAAAGTGATAGTATAAAGACTATCAATTATTCCTGTTCTATTATAAAATGTTCTGCTTAAACTTGGATTGGTATCTGATGTCATTCCTGTAAAGCTCCATACAAATCTCATGTCTCCAATATTCTCTGAATTCTTTGGATCAGATGCATTTGTAAACAAAACTGTTTGAGGAGAACATCCCGAACTCGAAGGTGACATTGTAAAATTGGTCAATGGTTTTGGGTAAACCAATAATGGAGCTGTGAAAGTATCTTTACATCCTAATTCAGCGGTATTACGAGTTGCAATAAGTTTTACTTCATAATTAATCACCGCATTACTTGTATTAACTGGTAATGTTATTTGCGGATTAGTTGAATTATTATTGATTAAAAATACTCCACTTGTTGGGCTCACCGACCATAAATAAGTACTGTTTACATTAGTAGTTCCATTGCTCATGGTATATGTTGCGGGACCACAATTGATATTGGCTCCAGTAACAAAATTTGCATTAGGCCTGCGTAATTGAGTAATTGGTCGGATTGTATCATCAACACAAGAATTAACGGATGTTACTAACAATCGAATTTGAAATGTTGTATCAATACTTCCACTATTTTCCGGAAAATATATTGTTGGTTGATTACTGCTCGTACTTGAAAAACTCATCAATGAATTTAAAGGTGAGGTTCTTGTCCAAGCATAATTGACTGCACCTGTTTTAAATACACTTTGATTGGTAATAGTCGTTGAATCTAAAGCACAAATTTTATCAGCCAAAACAAAAGATGCCAATGGTTTTGGATAAACTATGATGCTTTTCTTCAATGTATCAGAACATCCAGTTCCTGCTGTTACAACCAATCTGATTTGGTAGGTTGAATCTATTGTATTTGAGTTATTAATAAAGATTTGGTTTGGATTAATAGAATTACTTGTACTTCCATTTCCAAAGTTCCATGCATGTGCAACACCAACTGTACTTAAACTTGTGATGTTGATGTTTAAAGGGTGACATCCTACCGAATCGCTTAAAGTAAAATCAGCTTTTGGATTTGAAATTGTCCTAAATAACCTCGTTAATGTATCGGGTTTACAGCCATGAATATTACTTGTAATCAATCTATAATAAACGGTATCATTGGCCTGATTGATTGTATAAGTAGGAATGTTTGTGCCTGTTGAAGTACTTATCACATTCATGCCTTTATCCAATATTTGCCAAGTATAAGTATCGTTGGCATTGGCATATTGAGTCAAGCTGATATTCGTTCCGTTCAATAAAAATGGTGCACAATTAGAATAATTTGTTCCAGTAAAATCTGATTTAGGAAATGGATAAACTGTCACCGAACTAGTCATCGTATCTTTACAACCCCATTTGCTTGTGCCTATTAATGTGATGTTATAAAGACTATCATTTACGCCTGTTCCATTATAAAAAGTCTTGGTTACATTGGGATTGGTATCTAATGACATGCCAGTAAAACTCCAGACAAATCTCATTTCACCTATATTCTCCGAGTTCTTTGGATTTGAAACATTTGTAAACAAAACCGTTTGTGGTGAACATCCAGAGCTCGATGGTGACATCGTAAAATTCGCCAATGGCTTTGGATAAACCAATAAAGGAGCTGTGAAAGTATCTCTACATCCTAATTCAGCTGTATTACGAGTTGCAATTAGTTTTACCTCAAAACTAATTACAGCATTACTTGTATTTACGGGCAACGTAATTTGTGGATTTGCTGAACTAATTGTTATAATAGAAACGTCACTTGTTGGATTAACAGACCACGCATATGTACTAGCAACATTAGTAGTTCCATTGCTCATGGTATATGTTGCGGGACCACAATTGATATTGGCTCCAGTAACAAAATTTGCATTAGGCCTGCGTAATTGAGTAATACTTTTAGAAACACTATCTACACATCCAAAACTTGTTGTAAGTATTAATTTGAGAGTATAGTTATAATCGTTTGATGTTTGGTTTTCAGGAAAGATGGCTGTAGTAGTTAATGAATTATAAGAACTTAAAATATTATTATTTAAACCTCCATTATTGCTCAGTAACCATTGATAAGTATTGATGCTGGCTAATGAATTAAAAGTAGCATTTAAATTTAAAGTATCTAATGCGCAGATTTTGGGTACTAAATTAAAATTTGGTGAAGGTTTAGGTTGGACTGTTACTAATAAAGTATCAACTCCACTGCAACCTGTACCAGCAGTAAATGAATAAATTAATTGTTTTATTCCACTTCCAGCAATTGAAGGATTAAACAATCCAGTAACAGAAACACCAGGCCCAGACCAAGTTCCATTTAGTGGAGAAAATCCAGCCAATTGCACGGAGGCTGAATTTTCACAAATAGAAAAATCATTTCCTGCATTTACTATTGGAGGAGCAATAACAGTAAGCAATACGGTATCCCTGTTTGTACAATTATTAGAATTGGTATAGGTATAAACCAATGAATAAGTTCCAATTGCATAATCATTAGGATTTATACTATCTGAAACAATTGCTTGCGGACCGGTCCAAATGCCACCTAAGGGACTTCCAACTAATTTAAATTTAGCTTGATTATTACATTTGGTAAAATTAATTCCAGCATTTACAACTGGTAAAGGAAAAACTGTATGAGTAACAGTATTACTAGTATTTTGTTGAGCACCTGAGCACACATCACTCACTACTAATCTTTGAAACTGGGTAGTTTGAGTTAAAGCTCCTGGTGAATAATTGATGAATGTATCAGCAGCGCTTGTATTCACCCAAGAACCAGAAACAAATTTCTGCCATTGGTAACTATAAACCCCACTACCACCTGTTGGATTGGAACCCGATATTTGAGAAGAAGTACTTCCGATACAATAGGATTGATTTGCACTGATTGAATTGTTTGCTATTGATGGTAATACCGTAACTTTTATACTATTTGAAATATGTGTACAAGCACCAGAAATTGTTATCCTTCTAAACCATTTTGAAACACTTATAATTCCAGGATTGTAATTTGATAAAGTAGCTCCAGTAATATTAGTAAAATTTGAATTATCTAAACTTTCTTGCCATTGAAAAGAATATGTGCCAGTTCCACCATTGCTAGCAGAACCAACAATTAAACTTGCTGTTTGTCCTACACAAATGGTTTGTGCCGAACCAATACTACTCACAATAGGCAACAAAACTGTTACTTTAGCTGTATCTTGTTTAGCCGGACATTTTCCATTACTTACACGCCAAGTATAATAATAATCACCATTTAATAAATTTGAAATTCCTGTTAAAATTTGATTTGATTGGCTAAGGTTTGATGGACTTGGACCTGATAAAAATTGCCAAATTCCATTACCAACAGCAATTGGATTAGCTCTTACAAAACCAGAAATCGGAGTACCAATTGTATTTAAACAAAATGAAGTATCAAAAGCCAAAGCATTTGATGGATTTTGATCTACTAAAATGCGAACACTATCAGAAAATGCAGCAGGACATACTCCATTTTTTACTTGAACTTTATACCAGGTAGTTGAAACTAAATTTGAATAAGCGTAAGAACTCAAACCATTTGTACTCGAGATATTTGTCCATGTTCCACTAAAACTTGGAGCAGATAACCATGTTTGCACAAGACCTCTTTTCCCTGATAAAATCAAGGTTCCATTATTGGTTCCAGTACAAACAGTATCCCATGAAGCTAAGCTTCCACCTAATGAAATTGAATCAATTTGAATAGTCACATCAGGTGTATTTACACTTCCACAAGAACCACCAACACCCGTATTAATTACTGCTCTATATTTTGTGGTTTGAGTTAAATTTGATTGTGAAAGAGAAGTACTTGTATTGGCAATTGGATCATAAGTTGTAAAAGGAGAAACAGTTTTCTCCCATCTTACAATGGTTCCAGTATTACCGGTTAATGTTAGGTTAAAACTATTGTTACCACTACAAAACGAACCAGCTCCAGTTATAGTTCCAGGAACAGGTCCCGGAATTATTGTTACTAAATGAAAAACTGTATCACCAGCACATCCTCCAATGACTGGAACTATTGAATATCGAACAACTGCATTAATAGTTCCAGTATTGTAAATCGTTTGACTAATTGGTCCAATTGTATCTATTGTTTTAGAATAAAAACCACTGGTATTTGTTCCTGAAATTAAAGTAGCAATGTATCTATAAGATGAATTTGTAACATTACTATTTAAGGTAATAGAAGTTGATGTACCACTGCAAATTGTACTTGAACTACTTATTGACAAGACTGGTTTTGGATTGACAGTAACATCAATATTTATGGGTAAACTAGGACAATTGGTAGGACTTGGTCCACTTGAATTTACTATATATCTTACCAAAGCAATGGTATTTCCAGTATTGTTTAATGTTTGGCTAATTGGAATTACTGAACCTGAAGAAAAACCTGTAACAGTTCCATTAATTAAAGAAGCTGCATAAGAAAAAGAGCTTCCACTAACAGATGAACTTGGACTTATGTTAATAGCAGTTCCACTACAAATACTTTGATTACTTCCACTAATAACAGGAACTGGAGCAACTGCAACTCGAATGATTGTATCAAAAGAATTACAATTATTTGCTGAAGCTCGAATGATATACCTAACTGTATCTGAACTTGAATTAGAAGAATTAATTAGTGTATGACTAATTGGTCCTGAAACGGGCGTTCCATTGTTACTAAAACCTGTAATCTGTGAATTGATTGAGTTGGCTGTCCATGTGAAAAGCGAACCAGATACACTTGAATTTAAAGCCAGATTTAAAGTAGCACCAGAGCAAATAGCTTGAGCAGCAGCTAATACTCTTGGAATAGGATAAACAGTAATAACAATGGTGCTTGAATCGCCCACACAATTGGTTGAGGATTGGAATGCAGAGACTTTATAGGTTACAGTTTCTGGAGTATTTCCAGAATTTATTAATGTTTGAATAATTGGTCCATTTGAACCAGTTAATTGATTTGCAAAACCTGTTACAAAAGAAGAACTAGGATAAGCTCGCCAATAATATAAAACAGAACCCGCTAAATTATGGCTTAAGATGATATTGGTATTTCCACCAGAACAAAAAGCAGAATTTGTAGAATTGGTTCCAACAATAGGTTTTGGATTAATAGTAATATTTTGGGTATCGGGAGCAGAAGTGCCACAAACATTTGTAGCTGTAAGAATTACTCTATAAGTTATAGGTAGATTTGTTGTGTTGGTAAATGAAATAGTTGGATTCCTAGAATTTGAATTACCTGTTACGAATGAAAATCCGCTTGAAGGAGTGATATTCCAATTATATGAAGTTATATTGCTAAAACTAGAATCGTAAGTAGGATTATGAGAAGTGTTTGATGATGAAAAAGAAAGCGATTGGTTTCCACAATAAATGATATCCGGACGAAGGGAAACAACAGGTATATCTTTAATGATAACCAATGTATCTTTAATAAAAATACCAGGACAAGTATTACTGATACGTAAACGTATAACATACCTACCTTTTTGAAGAAATCGAAAAGTAGGATTGACACTATTGTTATCAGTGCCATTGGCATAAACAAAACGATTTCCCGGATTTAAAACAGTAGAAGTTAAACTATCACGAATGCTCCAAGTGTAAATGGGAGTAGCGCAGGAGTTTAAAGTATTAGAAGTATTGTTAGCAGTAATAGTAGCAGGCACACAATTATTGGCATTACTAGAACTAAGCGTAAACGAAGGAATAGGAATGGGTTGGACGCAGATGGTTTTGGTTATTGTGTCTTCGCCACAAGTTGAATTATTCGGATTATTTACTGAAAGCTTTATCCGAAAAAGACCATGATTTGTAAACTTTACAGTAACATTTTCTGTTCCTAAACCAGCAGGACCTAAAACACCAGAAATTACACTCCAACCAGTAGCAGGTGTAATTTCCCAAAATGGATAATCAGTAGTATCACAGGGATATGGAGGGATTGGGTCAACAAATCTTCCTTTAATTGATTGATTTATAAAAGTAGTATTCTGATTTACACAAGCAATTGTATCTCTATAAAAATCCGCAACTGGTTTTGAACTTAATTGAATTGGACCTGCAACTTGATCAGCAATTCCACAAGGGTTACTTGCCTCAACTTTTAAATAAAATGAATTGTTATTAGTTGAAGCTCCAGATAAATAATTCGAACCACAGGAAAATGAGGGATAATTTTTAATATAAGTACTTGGAGGTGGATGAGTAAATGTAGCTTCTAATCCTTGGTCATTTGAAGAAACTTTGTAAATAGTACCCGGTGTATTTGTAGAAAAATTTCCAATTTGAAAATTAAATGATTTTGGGGCACAAAAACCTGTTGTTGAGCCACCAGGTACAGTTATTGAAGGAAATTGTGGATTTGTCCCCGCAAATATTTGATATTGTCGTGAATTACTACAACCAAAGCTATTTTCCGTGTATACAATTAAATTAAAGCTTCCAAGAGTTGAAAAAGTATGCACTGTTCCATTTGGTAGACTTGAATTATTAAAATTAATACTAGCATCTCCCCAAGTAATATTATAAAGTGTATTTGTGCTAATTGTGGATGATGAATTATTTATTGTTAAAATATTAGGAGTTGTTGTTATACATCTTCTAAATAAATTTGGAGAGCCACTGGGTACTGCAAAATTTCCAGTTATCGCAGCAGGAAGAATACTTGGGTCTGGCTTTGGCTTAACAATAACTGGATTAATACCTATTAAATTTGAGCTACAACCATAAACATCTGTGATTGTTAAGCTACAATTATAATTTACTAAGGAGTTTCCTGATGCTGGATTAAAACTCACTCCCGGATTATAAGTATTTGTTGAAGCTGGTGCCCCAGTTGTTGTTCCAAAATTCCAAGTGGCACTTAATGGCCCTATTCCTGTTGATGAATTACTAAAATTTACTGTTGTTCCGGCACAGGCATTATTGGGTGTAAAAGTAAATGAAGGTGTAGGCCGGGTAATGGTAATGTTTTTTAATGTATCAGCATCTATTAATGGATTTGTATTATAAACCCTTATCGAATAATTATTTGAAAGTGTTGCGTTTGTTGGAACGGTAAAACTAAAAGATTTTGTAAATGTTGGTGAGCTTGTAATTGTAGGGGAAACAAAACTTCCATTAATATCAGATAATTGCATTACAAAACCTATTCCAGTCCAATTACCTGTAGTATCAAAAGTAACAGTGTAAGTTCCACCTGGACATAAATGTGTACCAGAAGTAGTGTTTACATTTTGGATAGAAGTTTGCGCTTGAAGTCTTCCAAGAAGTAAAAAAAACAACAAAATGGTAAGGGGAAGACTTCTAGGCATTTAATAAAAATTTAACAAATTTAAGCAAATGTCGCAATTATTGTGCCTGATTTTAAGGTATAAAACAAGATTAAAATCAGCTTAAATAAATTAATTTCATCAACAAAGTAAGCTAATCATCAAGCAATTGAAAACAAGTATCTAATTTATAATCCCAATAAAATTTAAGACCCAGATAGATGGTCTCATGTTTATGGAAAAATGCTTGAAATGAATTCCCTCGAACTCTCCACCACGCGGACCTTCGGTCCGCATGGTGGAGAGTTCGAGGTTGTTATTCATCAATTGTTATTTTCTATAATCATGTCATCCATTCTGGATTTTAAAAAATTTCTAGTAATAAATGTTCAGATTATAACTATATCGAGTAATCTTCTTCATTAGAGCTTTTGAAGTTTCTTAAAACATTAAGGTAAAGTAGCGGATATTCGTAAAGAGTTTATTCTATTTTAAATATATCACTTGAACTTATAATTAGGGCCTGCTGAAAATCTTAAATAGCACTAATTATCAATCAATTGAACTAATTTTTCATAAATCACGTGCAAGGTATTAAGAACAATTGCTTAAAAATCCTTGCATTAAGAACTATTAATTTCCAATTAAATAAAGACAGAAACAAGGCCATCTTTGTCGTTGCTGCCAAATTGAAGTATTATATATACATCTACTTTGGCAGCGTCTAAAATCTGACCTGTTTCTGTCTTTTTCAGCGGGCCCTAATTATTCACAAACACAAAACGCCGATAAATCGGCGTTTTATTTTTGAAATATACTGTAAGAATTTATTTTTTACCTTCTTCTAAAACCAATCCATATTTATCGGTAAATGCTTTTTGTTTAGCCAAGAATTCGTTTTGATTTTTGTCGTAGATATCATTTAAATTTTGCTCTTCTAATTTTAATGCTTCAACTTCTTGTTCAGTAAGATCACCTTCTACCATCATTTGATCTACTTTGTTTAACAATTCATCTTCATTAACTAAGAATTTTTTGGTATCATTTAAAAAAGTGATATAAGCGTCTTTAAAACTGGCATCTTCACCAAGATTTTTCATCGTTTCCGACCTTTTTAATTCAGATTCAACAACATTATTAAGAATTTGAAATAATGAATCTGAATTTTCCTCTGAATTATTCCAATTATTAAAAGCTGTAATTACTTTTAATTGCCCGTCAACTATATCTTCATTATAAGCCAATGCCTCATTTTTGCTCACACCACCACAAGCAAAAAAGCCAATAAACAATAAAAAAATCCCAGATAATTTTATTGCTTTAAATAGTTTAATTGTATTCATATAATCGAATAAACAAGAAAGAGAGCTGAATTCCTAATGAAGTTTTAAATTATTAAAATCGAAAGAATTTTTATACAAATAACCGTTTCGTTAGCTGTAAATTTAGTAACATGATTACAGTGATTATTCAATCTTTTTTATTTACTCCAATAATTTCATCCCAATGGTATTTTAGGAAATTCCATAAAGAACGAAATTTTAAAAGAATATCCGTTTCTTTACCAGTAAATTTAACAAGTTCACCCCGACCCCAAAACTGGCGCGAACCTTCGGTTCGCTCCAGTTTTGGGGTCGGGGTAATTCATTCATTTTTGTTTACTACTATAATGTCATCCC
>JBIMKP010000060.1:0-15969 GCA_051861545.1 Bacteroidia bacterium
TTTGAATAATTTTACTCAAAATTAATTTATTAGCCCGCAACCTATTTGCGGGCTGGTAAACATGCGGATAATCGTTTTTGAAAGTAATCCATTTGAATAATACTCCCTTTTGGTCAAAACTCCTTTGCTATCATGATAATTCCATCGTCCATTTTTCAAATAGTTTATAACAATCAACCCCGATTCTGGGAAATCAAAACTGGTGTTTTCAACTACAATTTCAATTCCTGAACTATCTTTAGTAGCAACAATAGATTCAAATTCCATAGGTAAATATTCACCGCTGCTCTCCAAACTACCATTTTCATGATATGTTTTCCAAACACCATTTCTAAAATAACAATAATTTTCACATGGGGAACTTTTGTATTTACCGAATTTTGAACTTGAGTATTTAATGAAGTTTAAACTATCGTATATTGTTATTTCCTCAACTGGTGTAAAAGATAAATTATAATGCCCTATCTCAAAAATCTGTCCAGTGGAGTAATAATCAATATATGTATATCCACTATCAGTATAAATCTCTCTCTCTCTTAAAACACCCAAATCATCCCAAATATTTAAGGTATCGTACTTCGAGCCATAATTTTGAATGTACTCCATATTTTTAATGCCATTTTCATGATAAGAAATAAAGTGAAACTGCTCTCCATGAAAAACGTCAGGCACAATAAATCTCCCTTTAAACTTTGAATTAATATCTCGAATTTTACACTGTTTGTAATTGCTATCATTATTATGATTCTGAGCAAAAGATGTTAATGATAATAATAGGATTAATATTGCTAAAAGTGTTTTCATAAAATGAGATTAAAAATCATACCTAAATTCAAATCAATTGATTGTATCCTGATTATTAATTATTGTGGCTTTAAAAACCAAACTCTTCCTTCTCTGTGCTTTCACAAACAAACTAACTAAAAGCATAAAAAATAAAGCAAATTTGGTTCATATCAATTCAATATTAAAGCATTGTTTAAAGAAAACCTTTAGCACATAAAATATAATAATTCAATGAATATATTGAAAAAGCAGCGGATAATAGAAAGAAAATTAATCAAAACCTAGATTAACAAAATAATGCAAATGCTACAAAGACTCTTTAGTAACGAAATGTTACAACCACTGCGTGAGGGGTAGAAACGGATATCCTTTTTGTCTCTTTCAGTAGGATTTAGCTTGGAGACTGGATGTTTAATTGAAGAAGAATTCAGACAAAAAGATAGCAGTGTATGACCCGACCCGCCCTCAAGCGGGGCACGCCCAAAACAGAATTTTACTATAAATAAAGAGTTTCTTTTAGCTAAAATTTTAGTTACCTTTTTGTCTTTCCAACATCAAAACGTTCATGATGCGAGTGAGCTCTGCTTCGGTTACAAATTGATAATCTTTTGGCACGATAAAAATGCTATCATCAATGGGTGCTGGCATTACCAATTTAGCTTTTATATGAACAATATTGCCATCTTGGTTGATGCGAAAATCCATTAATAATCCATCTAACTTTTTGAATGCAGGATCTGGATCTACATAAAAGGGCCGGATTTGCTGGGTAAACCAAACCTCACTTGTATTGACTTTTTGTCCAAATGGATACCTTTTGATAATAGCTTTTTTGCATAGATAACCCAGTATTTTCTTGGTTTCACCGGTAACTATCACCTCTGTTGGAAGTGAATCTTTTATCATCATATTTTTGAAGGCAACCATTTCACTATCAGTTTTTACCATTGCCATTTTTTTGTTAAAAACATTGAGTAAAATGGTGAGTGTTTTTGCCTCCTGGTCGTTGAGGGTTACATTTTTCCCAAATGGCCCCACTCCCATTTCTGTTCTGCTTTTTGTACCCTTGAAATACATAGCAGCATCTTTGGCCAAATAACCCATGTTCGACTTCAATGATGGGGACAATGAATCATAGGTAATATCATATAAAACCTTTCCTTCATCTAATACAACTTGTGCTGATAGAAGGCTTGAAAACGCAACAAAAATTCCAATTAAAATGAATCTTACCATTGTAATTTTTCTTTGTTTAAAAATGCTGAAATTCCTTTTTTACAATCGTCGCTTGCCCTAGCTTTAGCATTCATTTCACTTGCATATTGAAGAGCATCATATAAACCTAAATTTTGCACTTTTGAAATCATTTCTTTGGTTAAAGCCAAACTTTGTGCCGAAGTTTGTTTGCATAATCTCAATGCGAATTCTTTTACTTTTTCCTCGAGAATTTCTGTTTCATAAATGGCGTGAATTAAACCCAAATCTTTAGCCGTTTCAACATCAAATACATCTCCTGTCAAGAGAATTCTTCGTGCAGCTTGTTCGCCAATTTTTCTGAGTAAAAACACCATAACGATGGCTGGAATAAATCCAATTTTGACTTCGGTATAAGCAAATTTTGCATTGTGACTGGCAAAACAAAAATCGCAAATTGTAGCTAGACCGCAGCCTCCTGCAAATGCTTGTCCATCGACCATAGAAATGACTGGTTTTGGCGATTCGTAAATCATTAAAAACAATTCCTGTAAATGTTTCGAATCTTCTAAATTTTCATCGTAGGTATTGGATTGAAGTTTTTGCAATGATTCCAAATCGGCACCCGAACAAAAAGTTTCTCCCGCAGATTTTAGCACAATCACTTTGCAATTAGGCTCATGAATGGCGAGGTTGATTGTAGCTTTTAACTCAGCAACAAAATTATAACTCAGCGCATTTCTTTTTTCTGGACGATTAAGTGTTATCCAAGCAATGCGCTCATTTAGTTCATACAAAACGAAGTTTTCCATCATTACAATAATACTTCAAATGCTCCGGATTTTAAAAGCATCTTCTCTCTATTTTCGTCGAATTGAATTTTCGTTTTTTGCCCATTTTCCACACTTAAGTTTAATGTGATACAATTATTAGTGTCTGAAATATTGATTTTGGGAGATGTTTTTAAAAAATATGCCTTCTTATTTCCAGGATTTTTATTTTGAAAATAGAAAGGATGATTGGCAAAAACATAATCATTTATTTCTAAAGAAAATGCTTTATTCTGTGTATTTACAAACGAAATTGGCTCAATAAATTCAGGCTGAATTAGATTAATTGTTTTATTTTTTGTTATAAAACTACTATCAGCAAAAAGAGTTACACTTCCTTGATTTACAAGCAATAAACAGGTTTGATTTCGATAGGCATAAATACGAACGAAACTTCTATTAGTATTTGAAATAAATGAAATTGTTGTTAATAAAACGAAAAACAAAATTGAGTATAAAAATGCTTTGAGTTGCCACAAATGTTTTTGGTAAATAAAGGCCAATAAAAACAAAGTGATGGCAAACAATAACAAACTCTGACTATTAGAAATATAAATTCCATCGATGGCACAAAATGGCAAGTTTGACAAAAATGAAGCTATTAAGTTTGATAATAGAATAAGCTGTTTTAAAACCAGAGCAATATATTTTGCAATGAATGAAATTGGAGAAAATGCCAGAAGCGCAATTCCGGCATAAATAGCAAAAGTGCTTAAAGGAATAATGAGCAAATTAGTAATAGGAAACAAAATTGGGAACTGATGGAAATAATATAAACTCAAGGGAAATGTAGTGACTTGAGCTGCGGTTGAAGCTGCTAACAATTTCCAGATTTGGTCGGCCAACCAAGATTTAGGTTCATACCAAAGGTAAATACTTTGGTAAAAAAGACTCAATCCCAAAACCGCAAAATAACTAAGTTGAAATCCAGCATCGAATAACAAAGCAGGATTGAATAGTAACATAAAAAAAGCAGAAGCAGAAAGTGTATTTACAGGATTGTATACCCTTTCGAGCAATTTAGAAACAACAAAAAAGCTAATCATAACAGCTGCTCTGAGTATAGATGGAGATAAGCCACATAGCAAAGAATAAAACCAGATAAAACACAAAACCAAAATTGCTTTTACTAATTTAAGGAGCTTATTTTTCTCTAAAAATGCAAGCAAAAAATCGAGGAAAATAAACACCAAACCTACGTGCATTCCGCTTACTGCCAACACATGTAGGGTTCCTGTTACGGCATACTGATTGCTTAATTCTTTACTAATTTCATCATCATAACCATAAAGCAAAGCCAATGCAATTGAACGAATTTCACTTTCGGGAAGATAATTCTGCAGCGTTTTTCTGATGAATAATTGAGATATAACAGAATAATTTTCAGGGAAAGAAGGTTCTTGGTAATAAAATGATTTTACATGATGATGAGTAAAATCGACTTGTTTATAAATCCCCTTTAAAAACAAATAATTTTTATAATCGAATTCTCCTGGATTAAGCGCTGGATTTATATCCTTCAAACTTTCTTTAGACATATAAAAACAATCACCTGCTTTTACAGTGCGATAACAATTGGTATCAAACAAAACCAAACATTGAGAAATGGAGGTTTTTTGTAGTTGAAAATCATTTGGATGATAAATCTCGGCTATACACTTAATTTTCTTTGGTTTAAGTGAAGGTAATCCTACAATTTTTAGAACATAATTCTCTGAATTAAACTTTTGGATTGCTTTGCTTTGTTGATTTAAAAATTGTTTGCTGATTAAAAACCCTAGAAATAAAAAAGTAAAAAACACTCCCAAACCATAAAATATAGATTTAAAATAAATGGATTTAAGGTAAACCTGAACAAGGATAAGTGACAAAATTATTGCCGAAAAACCTACAATATAGGTCTGAAGATTATTTGTGTTAAATCCAAGTAGTATGCCTATAATCAACGGAATGAGGAAGCGAAAAAAGGGAATTCGATGCCAGAAATAACCAAACATATGTATTGACTTAAAAAATTACTTGACTGAAGTTACATATATGTTAGTTTTGAAAAAATTAATTAAATATGTATTCAATACTTTTAAGTTCACACAATTTGCTCAGATGGGCATTTCTAGCAGTGGCATTAATAGCCATATTCAAAGCAATTAACGGATTAAGAGGAAGTAATCCATTTACACCTGGTGATAAAAAATTGGGTGGAATTTTAGTTGGATTGGCTCATACTCAATTGCTAATTGGAATTATTTTATGGGTGATTAGTCCAACAGTACAAGCAGCACTTGCAGATATGGGAGTTGCCATGAAGGATAAAGTAGCTCGTTTACAATTATTAGAGCATCCATTAACTATGATTATTGCTGTAGCATTAATTCAAATTGGCAGAATTAAGTCGAAGAAAGCTTATGCTGATATTGATAAACACAAAAGAAGTTTGATTTATTACGGAATTGCATTGGTTTTAATTTTATCTAGAATTCCTTGGGGAAATTCTCCAATGTTTAGATTTGAATTTTAAAACGAATAGAAAGAAGTTTTGAAATGGACTTCAATAATTTTCAATAAAAAAGGCGATTCGAAATTCGAGTCGCCTTTTTTAATGGCACTAAAGCCAATATATTTAAGATAGGGCCTGCTGAAAGTCTAAATTAGCGCTAATTATCAATCAATTGAATTAGTTTTTTATAAATCACGTGCAGGGTTTTAAGAACAATTGCTTAAAAATCCTTGCATCAAGTAAAATTAGTTTTCAATTTACCTAAAGACAGAAACAAGGCCATCTTTGTCGTTGCTGCCAAATTGAAGTATTATTTATACATCTAATTTGGCAGCGTCTAAAATCTGACCTGTTTCTGCCTTTTTCAGCAGGCCCTAGATAAATTAAGCTAAATCACCTGCAATATTAAATCTTACCAAATTTTGGAAAGCTCTGATACGTGCATCTAATTCATCTTTACTTAAATCGATAATTCTTTCTGTACCAAATCTTTCTACACAGAAAGAAGCCATAGCAGAACCATAAATGATTGCATTTTTCATGTTATCGAAACTGATATCACCTGTTTTAGCTAGGTAACCAATGAAACCACCGGCGAAAGTATCACCAGCACCAGTTGGATCAAATACTTCTTCTAAAGGAAGAGCTGGAGCGAAGAAAATTTCTTTTCCATGGAACAACAAAGCACCATTTTCACCTTTTTTAATGATTAAGTATTTAGGACCCATTTCCTGAATTTTGGCAGCAGCTTTCACTAAAGAATATTCACCTGAAAGTTGACGAGCTTCTTCATCGTTGATTGTCAATACATCAACCATTTTCAACGTTTGTTTTAAATCATCAAGAGCAATTTCCATCCAGAAATTCATTGTATCCATAACAATTAATTTCGGACGTTTTGTTAAACGCTCAATAACAGTTTGTTGAACTTTTGGAGTAAGATTACCTAACATAAGGTACTCACAATTTTGGTAAGAATCAGGAACGATTGGATCGAAATTACCTAAAACATTTAGTTCAGTAACTAAAGTATCTCTGCTGTTCATATCGGTATGATATTTTCCGCTCCAGAAAAAAGATTTTTCACTTTCTTTAACTTGCAGACCTTCAGTATTCACACCATGATTATTTAGGTGATCTATAAAGTTCTGAGGAAAATCCTCACCAACAACAGCAACAAGATTTGTGCTTTGTGTAAAATAGGAAGCAGCTAAAGAAATGTAAGAAGCAGCGCCTCCAACTATCTTATCTGTCTTTCCGAAAGGGGTTTCAATGGCATCAAAAGCAACTGAGCCAACAACTAATAAACTCATAATTAATTTTTTAAAAAAATTTTCACTGCAAATATTGCATAATTAAAATACAATTCCTATCATTGCATCCCCTTTCAGGGAATTCCTTCTTAGCTCAGCTGGTTAGAGCACATGACTGTTAATCATGGGGTCCCTGGTTCGAGCCCAGGAGAGGGAGCAAAAGGCCGCAGTCGCGGCCTTTTTTTATGCTCTTTTCGTTTAACTCTAATCCTTTCAATTACTGGATTTCAAATTAATAAATGGAACCTATTTTTTCTTGCATCTATGTTTTGTGTGTATATAATTTTCTCTGAAAAACTAGATAAGTTCTACATCGGAACTACTGATGATTTCGATAAAAGACTCAAACAACATAATTCCGCAATATTTGTCGATGCTTTTACTGCTAAAGGGATTCCATGGACAAAATTTATTGTGATTGATAATCTTAGCTCCAATACTGCTTACCTTATTGAAAAGCATATTAAAAGTATGAAATCAAAAAAACACATCTTAAATCTTCCTAAATATCCTGATATTATAATTCAACTTATTGAAAAATATAGTTAAGTCTGGTTCGATCCCGAAAGCTTTCGGGACAGGAGAGGGAGCACAAGGCCGCAGTCTCGGCCTTTTTTTATGCTCTTTTTTTGATGATTTTGGGAGACCTGCTTCGATCCCGAAAGCTTTCGGGACAGGAGAGGGAGCAAAAGGCCGCAGTCGCGGCCTTTTTTTATGCTCTTTTTTTGATGATTTTGGGAGACCTGGTTCGATCCCGAAAGCTTTGAACCAAGCTCAAAAGTTGTGGAGTAGAAAATAAAAGTAGATTCTTCACTCACTCTCCGCCCAACCTGCATTGAAAGCTGCTTGATATTGTAGAAATTGTGATTCTTTTCAGAAACATAACTCGCCAATACTGCTTAAAAAAGTGAGTTTTGGCGAAGTATAGCTTTTAATCTACAAACAAAATATCAATGTCAAGGCTACTTTGAACCAATTCATTACTGTACTCATTTTCCTTTATACCATAAGTTGTAAGCATAGTGATAAAAATATTTTTCCTTGTTTTAGTTGCTCTTTGCAATTCGGAAATTTTATTCTTTAGGTTGAAGTAATACTTTTTATCAATAACAAATGGAGAATTATGGAACTTCATTTCACAAACATTCATCACGTTATCAGCCCTATCTATTAATAAATCTATTTGAGCATTCTCATTGAACCAACAAGTTTCATGGGTATAAATAATATCAATTCTAAGCGCTTTTTTTATTTGTGAAATATGTTTAATACATAAGGTTTCAAAAACAAAACCTGACCAAGATTGGAAAGATTGAGATGTGCTTAAATTTTGCCAGGTTCCTTGGCCACCATTCTTATTGATATCTATAAACTTTAGATAGAACTTGGAATATTCATCAGATAAGCGATAAACTGTTAATTGCTTTTTGTTTTGATAAAATGGATAATCAGTCACAAAGCCCGACTCTACCAACTCTTCGAGCTTCAATGAAAAATCTCCCCCAGATGGTAATTTACTTTTAACAATCAATTCACTTCTTGTTAAACCTTTATTTGAAGATGCTAAAGTCTTTATAATTTTAATATGTCGTTCAGAATTTTCAAACAATGAAATAAACAATTGGTTAAACTCATCATTTAATAAACCGTCCTTGCTAAAACACAATTTATCGATATTCTGAGATACACTTAAACCTTTACTTAGTTTCTCCAAATAATGAGGCACTCCGCCTAATGCCATGTAGATTTGAATCACATCATATCGAGTGAATTTTAAACCTTTTTTAACTAGAAACTGCTCTGTTTCTGAAAGATTAAATGGCAGTAGTCTAATTTTACGAGAAATTCTATTATGAAGACCTCCTTTATTTTTAATGATTTTCTGAACCATATAAGAAGCTGCTGAACCACAAATAACAACAATCAAGTCGTTTCTTTTTGTGCAGTATGTATTCCAAAAGTTTTCAAAAGCCATCAAAAATTTTGATTTTGCTGTAGCCATCCAAGGAAACTCATCTATAAAAATAACCTTCTTCTTTCCTTTTGGTAAAGTATCCAAATACATCTCAAATATTGTAAAGACTTCAAGCCAATTTTTGGGCAAATCACGAAGAGTTCGTCTTGATCTTTTTCTAATTTCCTTAGTAAAATTGCCGATCTGATCTTGAAGAGAAGCTCCAAATAAACCTGTGACTTCAAAAACAATACTCTGTTTATAAAATTCACGAACCAAATATGTTTTCCCAATTCTTCTGCGTCCATAAATTGCGATTAGTTCAGAATTTTTATTCTCAAAGACTTCTTTAAGAATAGCTTGTTCTCTTAATCTACCTACAATTTTCGACATATTAAATATTTTATAATTCGCCAAAATTACATTTTTTTAAGAGTTTTGGCGAATTATAGTTTTTTAAAAAAATGATGACGGATTTATTTCCTATTGATATTTAAGCTTTCACGCAGAAATTTTTCAATCTATTAAAATAAAAAAATTGTTATCCATATGATAGAATAGTGTTTTGAAAAGCAGAAAATTCAACAAGTACATAAAGCCATTTCATTTAAGGAACCTATTCAATAGTTAAGTCATCATTATATTAAATCTGAATTCCAAAATATACCTGAAATCATTTTTCGAGACCTTTTACAAAATCTTACACAATAAATAAATTGAGGTTCTCTAAAATTGTTTCGTGCTAAAAATCATTCATCCAAATTCTGAAATTCTCAAAAAATATATTGAATACTTTTATGTATTTGAGGGTGATTGGCAGCAAAAGTTGAGTTATCTAGCTTTCCCTCATTATTTAACCTGTGTTTCTTTTTTAAAAGATATAGAAGTAAGAAGAAGTAATTTTCAAGTAGAGTTCTCAGAATCGGCAAAACAAAATAACCATATTGAAATATTAGGAAAATACCTGAGTCCTGTTAGAATTAATTACCACGGAAAAATTAAAGAGGTATCAATTATATTTAAACCATTAGGCATCAATCGCTTTTTGAAAAAACATTACCTATTAGAAGCGCCCATTTTTTCTCAATCGTATAACAATAAAGATTGGTCGAAGTTCGGAGAAACATTTTTATCCAATCAAATAGATTTAAATATTCTTGAGGAGTTTTTACTTTCTGAATTAAATGAAACCAAAGAAATCTCAGAATTTGAAACTTGTTTAAGCTATTTCCATCATTCTGAACAGGATTTTTTGATTGGAGAAATTGCTGATAATTTGGGAATCAATTTAAAAACCTTTCAAAGGCATTTTACAAATCATATTGGATGTTCGCCAGTGGAATATAGAAGAATATGCCGTTTTCGGAATTCGATTGATTCCAAAATAAGTTCAAATGAGCTAAAATCATTAACTGAAATTACTTTTGAAAACAATTTTTTCGACCAATCTTACTTCATAAAAGAATTCAAAAAATTAACGCAACACAACCCAAAAGACTTTTTTAAAGTCACCAATCAAATTGATGGAAAAAACATCATTTGGGAAATTTTATAGTGTCGTAAAAATACAATTAAGGAGCATGTTTGAATGGTAATTTTGTTAAAAAAAACATGAAAACACCCTATAACAAAGTCTTTTACATCGCCTTTATATTGATTGGAATTTACTATTTTGTTGCATCAAAAAATTATGAAGAAATAGCTTCAACTCTGGGAATCGGTTTGATATTTGACCCATTTAATCCTGAACAAAAATGGAATGACAGACCATTTTGGCAAAAGGCAGTTTTAATTATTCACCTTGCTTTGGTCGCAGTAATGTTTGGATTAGGAATTGGGTTAAATAATAAATAAATCCTTAAGATGAGACATTACTTGTATCTGATATTCTTATTCTTTAAGATTATATTTATTTATTCAGCTCAAGCACAATCCGAAATATATCAATATCAAAGTAAGAGTAAAAAATTTGAACAAATTGGGATATGCGATAGCAATAATATTTTATTCAACATAAAGACTAAATCGATAATAGTTGGAAAATTTACTGATAGCCTAATTTATGAAAAGCTTCCGGGTAAAAACAAATGGAAAATTATTGGAATGTTTAATGACAGTTGTATTTACAAAAAGGATCCGTGGAGAAATAAATGGGTTTGCATTGGGATGTACAAGAATGGTTTTATCTATAAAAAAGTGCGAAAAAAAGAAAATTGGATATTAGTTGGTAAATATTCGAATTGTGCAGCAGGAGCAGCGTACCTATTGTTTTTTAACAATAATGAATCCGATTCAGATTCCTCTTCAATATTATTTTTACTTTTATTAAGTGTTATGTAAATTTTCAATTCAACACACAATTAGCCTGAGAATAAACCATTTTATGGGTCAAAGACAGCAGTCGAGGCCTTTTATATGAATAAATTTCTAAGTAGAACCTATTGAAAAAGTCAGAAATGGGGGTGAATTTAGCCTCTTCTAAGTTATACAAAATGCATTTTGTTAAAGGCCATTAAATTGACTAAATAAAATCTCCTCTGCATTAAACCCTTACTTAATAAATTGACAATTAGCAGAAATTAAGATTTTAAGCAGGACCAATGAATAATTTATCAGTTATTATTTTCAGACGTGGGGGGCAAATATTCCATTGAGTTTTTTATCAATATTCTTATAGTTTTCCATTCAGAAAAAACAAAAAAAATCCTACTCATTAGATTTTAATCTATTGAAATAGGATTTCAAGAAAATTTTAAAAAGGAGATTAGTCTCTTTTTACATTGGTGGCAGTCATGCCTTTTTTACCTTGACCAATATCAAATGTAACTTTGTCATCTTGTTGAATATTGTCTACAAGGCCGGATACGTGAACAAAGATTTCCTCCCCGCTTCCATCAACCTTAATAAATCCAAAACCTTTTGTTTCATTGAAAAACTTTACTGTACCAGTAGCCATAATTTGTTGTTTTATCAATTACTGAAATGTAATTGAGCGTGCAAAGGTCAGAGAATCATTTGAATTTTGGTAATTTATTAGAAAAAAGAATGAAAACTTTAATAAAATAGTTCCAATTTTTTAAAAAAAAGGAGCATATAAAGCTTCTAAAAATAGGTTTTTTCAAGCCTAGAAAACACCATAAAAATCTATAAATCTGTAATTTATAGATGATTTTGAATTCTATACTTAAAATTAACTCCTTCAATTTTTCTTAATTTTAAAAAAACTGTCAAAAATTATTAAAATAGTCCATTTATTGTATTTTATTGCATTTTATAGGGGAATTCTGTGAAGAATATTTCCCAATTAAAAAATGTATTTATGAATAGACTTATACTTTTTATCTTTTTGATTTTGGGATTTTCGGAATCAAATGCACAATCAGTTACTATTACTCAACCAAATGGCTCCGAATTATTATATGGTTGTCAGACCTACCAAGTTAAATGGACAGCCACCGGAGTTTCTAATAACTGGAATATTGATTATTCTTTAAACAATGGTGCTATATGGACCTCTGTTTCAAGCAATTTAAATATAACACCTGTAGCTGGGGTTTTTACTTTTAATTGGACCGTTCCTATGGTTAGCTCATCGAGTGTTCTAATAAGAGCAAGAGATTATAGTGACACAACCAAACAAGACATTAGTAATTCTGGATTTACTATACAATTGCCAATAAACATAACATCTCCAAATGGTGGTGAAACTTGGCAGGGACTTTCAACCAAACTAATTACGTGGACACCTGCAGGAACATCCGGCGTATTTAATCTATCTTATTCGGTTGATAATGGTACAAATTTCACTTCTATCACCAATAATGTATCTGCAAACAATTTTACTTGGACAGTGCCAAACAACCCTTCAACTCAGGCTTTAATAAGGGTTAATGATGCCAGCACTTCTTGTCAGCTTGATTTATCAAATGCTGTTTTCACCATTTCACCTGCTCAACCAATACTATTAGCACCCAACGGAGGTGAAACCTGGACCATCAATTCTGTAAGAAATATTACATGGAATACTGCTACATTTCATTCAACGGTTAAATTAGAATATTCAACAGACAATGGAGTTAATTATAACCTCATAAGTGCCTCGGTTCCAAATAACGGAACTTATGCTTGGACAATTCCCAATACACCAGGAAATCAAATTAAAGTAAGGGCTAGTAATGCATCAGGTTCAAGTATTTTTGATGAAAGTAATGCTTCATTTAGTATAAGTAATCCAAGTAATTTTTTAACTAGTCCTAATGGTGGTGAAGTCTTTAGGAGTATGAATAATCAATTAATAACTTGGGACAATTCAGTTTTCAATTCAACATTAAAAATTGAATATTCAACAAATGCAGGTAGCACTTGGAACCTAATAACATCTTCTGCAAATAATACTGGCTCGTACAATTGGACAGTACCTTCGATGCTTTCAACAAGTCAAGCACTAATCAGATTAACAAATAATACCCTAAATACAATTATTGATACTTCTAATGCAGTTTTTACCATTAAAGCTCCGGTTACAATTGATTACCCTAATTTGAGTTCTGATACTTTAACTGGTTGTTCCGCCATTAACATTACTTTTAGTAAATCAAGTTCTTTAGAAAATTTTGTTTCTGGCTCTACTTGTTATTCTCCGTCTGTTTATGGTGCCACTTATGGTGCTACTTATGAACTCTATTATTCAGTTAATGGTGGCTCTTGGAATTATATTTCTGCCACCAATTTAGGTTGTGGTACTCAGTCGGGCGCTTTTAGCTGGACCGCGCCGGATGTTGCTACAGGCACAATTAAACTAAGAATCAACGCTCGTTACAATACTCAACAATATGGCTTTAATCCTCCTACTTTTTGGATTGATTCTTCTGATTTTGAAATCCCTGTTAAAAATCCTTCTGGTACTATTGTGGTTACCGCTCCTAATGGTAGTGTGAGTTTAAATGCACTTACAAATTATAATACTACTTGGACAGCAAATGGCACTTCAGGTTTCTTTGATGTATTGTATTCAAGTACAGGTTTAAATGGGTCTTATTCTTCAATTGCTTCAAATATTACTAATAATTCATTCAATTGGAATGTTAATAATACTCCTTCAACGGCGGTTTATCTTCGTGTTCAAGATAAAAACAATACTTGTAGAAAAGATTTTAGCAATGCTCCAAATACCATTATTGCGGCAACACCTGTTTTAACTGCTCCTAATGGTGGGGAAACCTGGAATGTAAATGCAGTGAGACAAATCACATGGAATGCTAACTCACTTTATACTTCTGTTTTGATTGAATATTCTACAGACAACGGCTCTAACTGGAATATCATCAGTTCATCAGCTCCGAATACAGGAACTTTTAACTGGACAGTGCCAAATACTGTTAGCACACAGGTTTTTGTCAGGATTAGCAATGTTGGAAATACCAGTTTGGCTGATGTAAGTAATGCTTCATTTAGCATTCTACTTCCTACTCCTATTTTAACCTCTCCAAATGGTGGTGAAACTTGGAGAGCAGGAAATGTTCAAGCTATTACTTGGAATGCAACAACTGTTGCCAGCTCTGTTAATATTGAATATTCGGTTAATAATGGTTCTACTTGGAGCACTATTGTTAATAATGCATCTAATACAGGAACTTATTCATGGACTATCCCTCAAATGCATACTACAAATGAAGCATTAATCAGAATCACTAATAGTTCATTCCCTACTGCAATTGATACTTCTAATGCTATTTTCACCATTAAAGCTCCAGTTACAATTGATTATCCTAATTTAGTTTCTGATACTTTAACTGGTTGTTCAACCATCAACATAAGTTTTAGTAAATCTAACTCTATAGAAAATTATACTTCAGGTTCTTTCTGTTATTCGCCTTCTATTTATGGAGCTTCTTATGGTGCTACTTATGAACTCTTTTATTCAATTAATGGTGGTTCTTGGAATTATATTTCTGCCACCAATTTAGGTTGTGGTACTCAGTCGGGGGTGTTTAGCTGGACAGTTCCAGATGTGGCTACTGGCACAATTAAACTTAGAATCAACGCGCGTTACAATACCCAACAATATGGTTCTAATCCACCTACATTCTGGATTGATTCTTCTGATTTTGAAATCCCTGTAAAAAATCCTTCTGGTACTATTTTGGTTACTGCTCCAAATGGTAGTGTAAACTTAAATGCTTTAACCAATTACAATACTACTTGGACAGCAAATGGCACTTCTGGATTCTTTGATGTATTGTATTCTAGTACTGGACTGAATGGTTCTTATTCATCAATTGCTTCTAATATTACTACCAATTCATTTACTTGGAACGTCAACAATACGCCATCAACAGCAGTATTTATTAGAGTGCAGGATAAAAACAATACTTGTAGAAAAGATTTTAGCAATGCTCCAAATACAATCATTGCAGCTACTCCTGTTTTAACTGCACCTAATGGTGGTGAAACTTGGAATATCAATACAACTCAACAAATTACTTGGAATCAAAATACTTTATACAATAATGTATTTCTTGAATATTCAACTGATAATGGTTCTAATTGGAATATCATTAGTTCTTCTGCACCAAATACAGGCTCATTTAGTTGGGTTGTACCTAATACCATTAGCTCACAAGTTTTAATTAGAATAAGTAATGTGGGAAATGCTGCTAGTGCTGACATTAGTAATGCCACTTTGAACTTTGTTTTACCTAAACCCATATTAACTTCTCCTAACGGAGCTGAAACTTGGAGAGCTGGAAATACTCAAAACATTACATGGAATACTTCTTCTATTACGAGTGCGGTTAAAATTGAATATTCTACCAACAATGGAAGCTCTTGGAATATCATTACTTCAAGCACAAATAATACGGGTTCATTTGCTTGGTCAGTTCCTCAAATACATACAACATCACAAGCTTTAATTAGAATTTCAAGTGCATCATTTACTTCTGCTGTTGATACCTCTAATGCAGTTTTCACCATTAAATCGCCTGTTACTATTGATTACCCTAATTTGAGTTCTGATACTTTAACTGGTTGCTCTACTATCAACATCTCATTCAGTAAATCTAATTCTATTGAAAATTATACTTCAGGTTCATTTTGTTACTCACCTTCTATTTATGGAGCTAGTTATGGTGCTAATTACGAGTTATATTATTCTATAAATGGAGGAGAATGGAATTATATCGGGAATACTAATTTATCTTGTTCTGTGAACTCGGGTGCTTATAGCTGGACTGTGCCAGATGTAGCTAATGGGACCATTAAACTTAGAATCAACGCGCGTTATAATACCCAACAATATGGCTCTAATCCACCTACCTTCTGGATTGACTCTTCTGATTTTGAAATCCCTGTTAAAAATCCTTCAGGTACTATTGTTGTTACTGCTCCAAATGG
>JBIMKP010000061.1:0-15706 GCA_051861545.1 Bacteroidia bacterium
AAATCTATTTGGAATTTCATGAATTAAAATAGAAAAAATCCAAACGAAATCTTGCTGATTTCTCAATTGCACCATGGCTTCAGCCCGGTGCTAGTGAGAAATATATATTGATTGTTTCTCGCAAACTTAATTCTTCATTCCATTGCAAATAAGAAATTGATCCTGTTGTTTCTTAGCTTAAATAAATTCTTCTTAGCTACGCAACTGAAAAATAAAAATCCCAATAAAATCTTGCTGATTTCTCAATTGCACCGTGGCTTCAGCCCGGTGCATTTGAGAAATGAATGTTTCTCCCAATAAATCAATCTTCATCCCAAATCAAAATTAGGCTCTAAAGAATCCATTCTTTTTACTGTTGATGAAATGAATTAAATCCATTCCATTTTTTATCAAATGAGGAACAACTCCTTCTTTTCTGGAAGTTTTTCTTATTTTCGCTTTTCATGCTTATTTCAATTATAAGAATCATTTTATGAAAGCTAAATTATTTACCTTCTTATTTCTTTTAACAAGTTTGATGGCTTTTGCTCAGAAGCCTGAAATCAAACGTATCGATCCGCCTTTTTGGTGGAATAACCTCAATACCCGCAACCTGCAACTATGTGTGTATGGCACCAATGTGGCTGCTTTTGATGTGAAACTTAAAACTTCAGATGTCAGCATCAACAGAATTGAAAAGGTTGAAAATGTTAATTACCTATTTGTTTATTTAGACTTAGGAAAATTTTCGGGTAATGAAATTTTAATCGATTTTATTTTTGAAGGAAAAGCAAAAACTACCAAGTATAAACTTCAAACCTTACAGAAAAACATCGACCATATCAATGCCAAAGATTTTGTTTACTTGGCTTTCCCAGATCGTTTTGCAAATGGTGACCCGAAGAATGATGCCATTCCAACTTTAAATGAAAAAACTAGTTATCGCGATACCTTAGGTGCTCGTCATGGTGGCGATTTAAAAGGTGTTTTAGATCATGTAGATTACTTACAAGATTTAGGTGTGACTGCTCTTTGGTTGAATCCAACTTTAATCAACGACCAACCTGCATACAGTTACCATGGTTATGCATTAACAGATCATTATCGCACCGACCCACGCATGGGTTCTAATGAACAATACAAACAATTAGGTGATGTTTTGGCATCAAAAAAAATGAAATTGATTATGGATTTAGTACCAAACCATGTAGGTAGCAAACATTGGATGGTATTAGATATGCCTGAAAAATCTTGGTTAAACCAATGGCCAGAATTCACTAGAACAAATTACAGAGCCACCACACATTTCGACCCTTATGCTAGTGAATACGATAAAAAGAAAATGGTGAATGGTTGGTTTGATGGTCACATGCCCGACTTAAACCAAACCAATCCGAGATTGGCAGATTACTTGATGCAAAGTTATTTATGGTGGATTAATTATGCAGGTATCGATGGCTTTAGAATAGATACTTACAGTTATGATGATTATGGATTCATGGGTAAATGCATGGCTTATATTGAAAATGAATACCCTGGTTTTTGGAGCACTGGAGAGGTCTGGGAGCAAGGTGGAATATTACACATGGCAGCTTTTACTAAAAACAACAATTTTAAAAAATCGCCAGAAGGATCTTATTTAACAAGTGCAAAAGATTTTCATTTATACTGGGGAATTTTAGAAGCATTGAATGTAAAACCTAAATGGGATTCGGGATTGGCCAGAATTTATTATGTATTATCAAATGATGGATTGTACGACAAACCTGAATTGAATTTAACTTTCATCGATAACCATGATGTGAACCGCTTTTTTACAGACATCAACCAAGATTTTGCTAAATGGAAAATGGGTTTAGGATTGTTGATGACAACTAGAGGAATTCCAAGTATTTATTATGGAACAGAAGTATTGTTTACCAATCCATTGCCAAGAATCAATGATGGACAAATCAGACAAGATTTTCCGGGAGGATGGCCAGGTGATAAGGTGAATAAATTTACTGCAAACGGAAGAACATCTCAAGAAAATGAAGCCTTTGATTATATTAAAAAGTTAGCAGGACTAAGAAAGGAATTTTCAGCATTAACAACAGGAAAATTAATGCAGTTCACACCAGAAGGCAACCACTATGTGTATTTCAGATACGATGAAACTGCAACCTTTATGGTGATATTAAACAGAGGAACCGAAACCCTTAAATTGGATACCAAAAGATTTGCAGAACGTATGCAAGGCTTTACAGGTGGAGAAGACCATGCCAATGGCGATGTACTTACCAATTTATCGAATATATCTGTTGAACCTAATACAATTAGAATTATTGAATTGCAGAAATAGATTTTAATCAATCAATACTTAATTAAAAATCCTCGTCATCATAAAATGTACGAGGATTTTTTTATTTATTGAGTTGAAAGAATGCAATGCAATTCTGAATCCGAGTTGAAAGAAATAAGTTAATTTAATAACTTGTAATTGTATTTAACTCAATGTTTTTTGATTTCGATTTGTCAATAAATACCATGAATCCCAAATCTAAAATCCCATATCCAAAATCACAATGTCTCTTAGATTAACTCATGCAAACTAGTTCAATCAAATGCAACATTTTTCCTCCAAGTCATTTCAAGAATAATGCCTACTTTCGCAGGCCATGATGAACCAATTTTACAATACGTACAGGCCTTATTTTATTAAAACACTTCAACTTAGTTATCCCATTATAATTGGGCAGCTGGGTATTGTTCTAATGGGTGTGGCCGATATTGTAATGATTGGAAAATTGGATGCAGTAAATCTTGCAGCGGCTTCTTTGGCTAATTCAGTTTTCTTTTTAATTGCCATTTTAGGTATTGGTACTTTAACTGCTGTTTCTCCTTTGGTTGCAAAATCAAAAGCAGAAGGACATAACAATGAATGTGCAATTCTCTTCAGACAATCTATGTGGTCTGCTTTGATTCTTTCTGTTTTTATTGGAATTGTATTATTTGTTTTAGCAGAAAATTTGGAATGGTTTGGTCAAAGTGAAAGAGTTACAATACTAACCAAAAACTACCTCCACATTTTAAATGCAGGTGTTTTACCCATGTTGATTTTCATGGCTGTTAAACAATTTTCAGATGGTTTAGGTATCACAAAACCATCTGCTGTTATTACCATGATTGCTCTTTTACTCAATGTTTTTCTAAACTGGGTATTGATTTATGGCAAATTTGGTTTGCCAGAATTAGGTTTATTTGGCGCAGGTGTCGCTACTTCTTTATCACGATTGGTGATGGCCATTATGATGTATTTGTATGTTAGGTTTCATCAAGTTTACCAGCATTTTCATCACTTAAAACAACACGACCACGATATCATTTGGTTGAAGAAAATATTTCAAATTGGTTTGCCTTCTGGATTTCAGTATTTTTTTGAAGTAGGTGCTTTTGCTTTTGCAGCCATCATGATTGGTTGGATTGGTGAATATGAATTGGCCGCACATCAGGTTGCCATCAATATTGCTTCTGTAACATACATGATTGCAACCGGATTATCTGCTGGTGGTTCCATTGCAGTGGGAGATGCTTTAGGTAGAAGAAACAGACAAGATATCATACGTTCGGGTTATTCAGCCATGATTATGGCCACAGCATTTATGGGTGTTTGTGCCATAGTTTTTAGTTTGTTTAGTAACTGGATTGTGGCTTTATACATTAACGAGTCACATGTTGCTGAAATGGCGACTGGTTTGCTCATTATTGCAGCATTTTTTCAGTTAAGTGATGGCATACAATGTGTAGGATTAGGTATTCTAAGAGGAATTGGTGATACCAAAATTCCAACAGTTATTACCATTATTGCCTATTGGGTAATTGGTATTCCTATAGGTTATTATCTGGGTTTTAAAACAGGACTGAGTTTATATGGCATCTGGATTTCACTCTCTATTGGACTGAGTTTTTCTGCATTATTGCTAACCTTCAGGTTTAAAAAAAGAAGCAGACTCATCGATTTAAATTACCATTCAAGTATCAATGAGCACTAAGTTAAAAGTACATCTTGCCTTGTTGTTGGTTTCTATTATTTATGGAGCCACTTTCACTTTGGCAAAATTGGCTATGCCTTTATACATCAAACCATTTGCTTTCATTCTTTTAAGAATCATGGTGGCAATTGTTTGTATTTTTATCTTCCATTCTATTTTTGTTAATGGAAGAATCAAAGACAAAAAAGATTTACTTCCACTATTGGTTTCTGCAGTATTTGGAGTAGCTGCCAATATGATGTTATTCTTTAAGGGATTGTCGATAACCACACCCATTAATGGAGCGGTATTGATGCTGAATACACCTGTATTTGTTATCATCTTCGCGGCTTTGGTACTCAAAGAAAGTTTGAGTATTGCTAAAATAACAGGCATTCTCATAGCAGGATTTGGCGCTTTGATGTTGATGGGGGGAACCCGTTTTAATTTTAGCTCTGAAACAGTTTTAGGTGATATATATGTGACGCTGAATGCCATTATTTATGCCTTTTATTTGGTTTATGCAAAACGTTTGATGAAAAAATACCATCCATTAACAGTTACCCTTTATTCCTTTTTCTTCGGATTTTTTATGGTGCTACCATTTGCATTTTCAGAGTTCAGAGAAGTTCAATTTGCTGTTTTGCCCGATTATATTTGGGGTGTATTGGCATTTGTAACTATTGGTTCTACTTTCTTAACTTATGTGCTCAATGCTTATGCCTTGCGTCATGCCGATTCTGGACTGGTTGGTTCATATATTTATTTACAACCTGTAATGGCCGCCATTATTGCCATTAGCACGGGTAAAGATAGTTTAACCATGGATAAGCTATTGAGTATGTTACTCATTTCATTTGGAGTTTACCTCGCTTCACAAACCAAATTTTTTAATTCATCATTTGTAAAAAAGTCAGTTTAGATGCTTTTTTAAATCAGTTATTACTAAGTTTATAAATACTATTTTCGTTTTATGATAAGATCAATGACGGGCTACGGACAAGCCGAATCAGAAGTTGAAAGATTCCAATGTAAGGTTGAAATGAAATCGCTCAACAGTAAGTTTTTTGAACTCAATTTACGCATGCCAAGAAATATGCAACACAAGGAAACCGAATTGAGAAGAGAATTGCAAAAATTGTTCGAAAGAGGAACAGCTTCGGTTTTTATCACCATGAATTATAAAAATGCTGAAGACAAAGTGACTCCCTTGAATTTAGATGTAGCCGAATACTATTTAAATGAAATGAAGAAGTTGGCTGTAAGAACAGAACTTTCGCAAACAAGCTTCTTCAATAATATTTTCGAGTTTCCGAATATTCTTGCAGTGAAGGAAGATGACAACAATGAAGATGATTACAAAAATCTTTTCAAATGTGTTCAATCTGCCTTTTTAAAGTTCGATGAATTTCGCAAGCAAGAAGGCGATATGTTGAGCAATGAATTGGTGAAGATGTGCAGAAAGATTGAGGAGAAAATGAATGAGTTGGAACCATTCGAAAACGAAAGAATAGAAATCATCAAAGAAAGATTAAACAAAGAATTGAGCAAGTTGGCAGCCGATATGGTAGATAAAAATCGTTTCGAACAAGAATTGATTTACTACTTCGAAAAATTGGATATCAGCGAAGAAAAAGCAAGATTGAAACAACATTGCGATTACTTTCAAACAACCATGAAAGAAGCCAGCAGCGGAAAAAAATTGGGATTCATTGCACAAGAAATGGGAAGAGAAATCAATACCATTGGCTCTAAAAGCAATCACCCCCAAATGCAAAGAAAGGTTGTAGAAATGAAAGACGAACTAGAGAAGATCAAAGAACAGATCAACAACATTCTGTAGGGATGAAAGGCTTTCATCCCTATACCTTGCATCCCATATTCATATGAACGACAAAACAGTAAAGATGCAGAGCCCTGTATCCCAACAAACCGGCCTATCATCCGCTGAGGTGCTCTCTTCTAGGGAGAAGCACGGTTCCAATCAAAGTGATGTAAAGGAGAAAAGTCGGTTTTTTACTGTATTAAAGGATGTGATTCTCGAACCCATGTTCATCATCCTTTTATTGTCTTCATTGTTGTATTTCGTTTTAGGAAAATACCAAGAAGGTATCATTATGCTCGTTGCGATTATCATCGTTTCGGGCATTTCTATTTTTCAGGAATCAAAAAGCAGAAGTGCCGTTGAAGCATTAAAAAATCTAACCGGACCAAGAGCCAAAGTCATTAGAAATTCAGAATTGGTTCAGATACAAATTTCTGAAATTGTTTTGGGTGATATCATTGTGGTAGAAGATGGAGATACCATTCCTGCAGATGCTGTACTACTCAAAGCCAATGACTTTTCGGTCAATGAAAGTATGTTAACCGGAGAATCTTTGCCACTTTATAAAGGTCCTGATAAAGATGATGCTTTGGTTTACAAAGGAACCATGGTATTGTCAGGCTCGGCAACAGCAGAAGTAACTGCTATTGGGAAGTTAACCAAATTAGGAACGATTGGTGATTCATTGATTGAAATTGAAGAAGTAAAAACACCACTACAAATACAAATCAAAAAGTTTATTGTAAGCATGTTGATGTTTGGACTGCTTGCATTTGTGGTGGTATGTGTATTGAATTATGTAGAGACAGGTAACTTCATTCAGAGTTTATTATCGGGATTAACACTTGCGATGTCTGTAATACCTGAGGAGATACCAGTTGCATATAGTACTTTCATGGCATTGGGTGCTTATCATTTATACAAAAAAATGGTGATAGCACGTAATCCGCATCGCTTAGAAAGTTTGGGTGCTGCTAGTGTTATATGTACAGATAAAACCGGAACCATTACCGAAAATAAAATGGTTCCAGCCGAAATTTATGAGTTGAAATCAGATTCATTTTTTCAATTGGAAGCTAAGGAATTTCAATTAAATGAAGTCTTAGAATACGCCATGTGGTCATCAGAAACAGAGCCATTTGATCCCATGGAAAAAGCCATTCATGAATTGTATTCACGCGTAAGTTCAGTAGATAAACGAAAGGACTTTAGCATGTTAAAGGAATATCCTTTAGAAGGTGAATATCCAATCATGACGCATGTATTTTCAAATCAAACTGAAAAAATAATTGCCGTTAAAGGAAGTGTTGAAGGTGTATTAGCACAATGTGATTTATCAAAAGAAGAAAAAGAAAAGGTTCAATCAAAAGCCAATATACTAGCTAGCAAAGGACATAGAGTTTTAGCTGTAGGAATGGTAGAACCAAGCTTAGTAGATTTACCAGAATCACAAGATAAATTCTCTTATCATTTGTTGGGATTGATTTCATTTTATGATCCACCAAAAGCCAATATGGTTGATGTATTAGGTCAGTTTTACAAAGCTGGAATAAGGGTCTTGATGATAACAGGCGATCATCCTGAAACAGCCAAATCAATTGCATCACAAATAGAAATGAAGAATGCCGATGAGGTATTAATTGGCGTTGATTTAATGAAGCTGAGTGATGAAGAGTTAAGAGAAAAAGTGAAGTCGATAAATGTTTATGCACGTATGTTTCCAGAAGCGAAACTGAAAATAGTAGAAGCATTAATAGCTAATGGCGAAATTGTTGCCATGACAGGCGATGGTGTAAATGATGCACCCGCATTGAAAGCTGCACATATTGGAATTGCCATGGGTAAAAGAGGAAGTGAAGTTGCGCGAAATATTGCCACATTGGTTTTAGCTGATGATGATTTCAGCCACATGACAGAAGCTATTTCATTAGGCAGAAGGATTTATGATAACTTGAAAAAAGCCATTAGGTATATCATTTCTATACATATTCCAATTATTCTAATTGTTACATTGCCATTGGTATTATTTTGGAAATACACCAATTTGTTTTTACCCATTCATGTCATTTTCTTAGAATTAATTATGGGTCCCACTTGTTCTATTATATACGAAAATGAGCCAGTAGAGCCCAATACCATGTCACGACCACCACGAATACCCAAAGAAAGTTTCTTTTCATTAAGGGAATTGTCTATCAGTATTGTTCAGGGATTAGTGATTACATTAGCATGTTTAAGTTTAGGTTATTATTATATCCATTTAGGTTATTCTGAAGGCATAGTAAGAACAATAGTATACATGACGCTCATCTTTTCTAACTTGTTTTTGACATTAGAAAACAGGTCATTTAGGTATTCCATCTTCACTACCATTAAATACAAAAACAGATTGATTCCAATGATATTGGCCTTGTCATTAATCATTCCCGTATTGTCGTTGTTTGTAACACCAATCAGAGAAATTTTCGAATTTGAAATTCCAAGTTTATTGGTCATAACACATTGTTTCGCCGCTGCATTCATAGGTGTTATGTGGATTGAAATTTATAAATACATCCGCCGCCAGTAGCACCGCGATTCATCGCGGTGAAATATAATCTGCGATTCATCCCGTTGAAAAAAAAATTAAATGGAACAAAAAACACAAGCATTGGCATCTCAATCTACCTTTCTGAAAAGAATGTTCAAGTATACTCTTTTTGCTGGTTTTTTAATTGGATTTTCCGTTAGTATTGGTACATTTGGTTACCATTGGGTTGCAGACTTAGAATGGATAGATAGTTTCCATATGGCCTGCTTAATCCTCACAGGAATGGGGCCAGTGGTGGAAATGAAAACAACTACCGCCAAATTGTTTTCATCATTTTATGCTTTGTATAGTGGCGTTGCATTTTTAAGTATTACTGCCGTTTTCTTTGCTCCTTTAATCCATAGAGTTTTACATATTTTACATATAGAAGACCAATCTGAAGATTAAAAATCGGTATTTATTGGATTTTCAGCCTTCTTCAATTTTATTTTTGATGAACTAAGTGTTAATTCGTATCCCCAAATTAAGGAATGAATAAAGTCATCATCTTCTGTGCTCCATCTGGTAGCGGAAAAACAACCATTGTTAAACATTTGCTTCAACAAAACAATCAACTCATGTTTTCTGTGTCGGCTTGCACCAGAAACAGAAGAGAAGGAGAAGTTGATGGAAAGGATTATTATTTTCTAACTAAAGAAAATTTTGCAGACAAGGTTAAAAACAATGAATTTCTTGAATACGAAGAAGTATATGGTGGTAATTTTTATGGTACTTTAAAAGCTGAAATCGAAAGAATTTGGGCTTTAGGTAAAGTGGTTTTGTTTGATGTAGATGTAGTAGGTGGATTGAATATCAAAAATTACTATGGCGATAATGCATTAGCTGTTTTTGTGAAACCTCCTGATGTTGCAACTTTAGAAAAACGTTTGAGACATCGTTCTACTGAAACCGAAGAAACCTTAAAAATGAGAGTTGAAAAGGCAGTTCATGAATTGGAATTCCAATCAAAATTTGAAGAGGTTTTATTGAATGATGATTTAAGTATTGCTTTGGAAAAGGCTGAATCATTGGTTAATTCATTTCTTAATAAGTAATCATGAACATCGGTCTATTTTTTGGTTCATTTAATCCTGTTCATACTGGACATCTTATCATCGCCAATTATATGGCTGATTATACAGGTTTGGATGAAATTTGGCTGGTTGTTAGTCCTCAAAATCCGTTTAAAATTAACGATGAATTATTAGATGAAAAGGCTCGTTTTGAATTGTTGAATTTGGCAATTCAAGATGATATTCGTTTCAAGGCTATAGATATTGAGTTTCACTTAGCTCGCCCGTCATATACAGTAGATACATTATCACATTTGAGGGATTTATATCCAGAGCATGATTTTACACTAATTATTGGTGGAGATAATCTTCAAAATTTTCACAAATGGAAAGATTACAAAGAAATCCTGCAACACCATAAAGTTTTTGTTTATGCACGAGTTGGAATCGTTGAAAAGCCTTTACTATCCAATAATCCTCAGATTAAACTCTTTGAAGTTCCATTGTTGAACATCTCATCAACCTATATAAGAGAAAGTATTCAGGCTGGAAAATCAATCAGATACTTAATTCCTGAAGCAGTTCGAAAATTGATTAAAGAAAGAAATTACTACCAAGATAAATCAATTGATTAAAATTCCTTGTAGCTGAAAATTAATAGGGTAGAGCAGGAATCTCGTTAAATGTATGTTCCTCTGCAGCTCTTTTTATTGTGATTAAGCCTTGTTCGAAAGCCTGTTCTGTAGAGCTAATTTTTGAACTTAACATATACCTGAAAATCGGATTGTTCCCAACATCACCTGAATCTAACCAAGTTAATTTTGTTTTTCCTCCCAAAGATTCAAACAAAAATGTAGCTTTAGTAGTAATGGTGCCTTCATTCATCCATAAATCATAATCAATACGCTCATTTATCTCACTATTGCTGATATTTAATCTTCCACAACCATATAATCCACCTCTAAAGTACTGGCGTGCTCCTGCTCCTTGATTATTTCTTGAATAAAAGAAAACCAAAGAACTATCGAGTTCTGTATTCCATGGACTCCAATCTTTCCAATTTTTGATGGTGTTTAAGTACTGAAATGTTTGATTAACAGGTCTGTTTACTACAATTGACCTCTCAATTCTATATGTGTGAGGTAAAAAGAAAGCGATGCCTAAAAACAAGGCTACTAATAAAAAGATACCAAGAAATACCCTAAATAATTTCATTCTAAGTTTGAATTGACTGCAAATCTAAAATATTTGTCGAGCTATTCACCGACCATTTTATACCAATTACCGATTTTTTGTTCAAACGGACCGAATAATTGAATTGGGAAGGAGGCCGCTTTCTACTTTTGACCTATCAAAACGAAACAAATTATGGAAATCATAGAAACAAAAACAAATGAAAACGGAACTTTTGAAGAGAATAAAGTTCCAAATCAGGAAAACGGAAAAAATGGCTGGAATGGAAGAGTTCTTGCAGGTTTATTACTAGCATCATTCGGAGGTTTATTTTTAGTAAGAGAACTAGGAGTTGAACTTCCTTCTATTATTTTCACTTGGCCAATGATATTAATTGGAATTGGATTGTACACTGGCGCTCGTCATAATTTTAGAAAGCCTGGATGGTTGGTATTAGTTTTAATTGGGTCTGTATTTTTGGTTGGAAAAACATTTCCTGAATTGGAGTTTCAAAGATTTTTCTGGCCAATTTTATTGATAGGTGCCGGTTTATTTATGGTATTTAAACCGAAAAGAAATAGAACAGAATTTGGCAGTCAACATTTTAAAAACAGACATTTTAGAGGAAAACAGTATGATGGCACCCGTTCTTTTGATATAGGTTACAATGAACAATCTTCAAGCGAAGATTACTTAGAAGTTGTAGCTATTTTTGGTGGAACAAAAAGAGTTGTATTAAGCAAAGAGTTTAAAGGCGGTGAGATAAATGCAATATTTGGTGGCTCTGAAGTAAATTTAATACAGGCTGATATTGATGGAAGAGTGATTTTAGAAGTGAACAATATTTTCGGAGGAACTAAATTATTGGTTCCTGCTAATTGGAATGTTCAATCTGATATAGTTACAATTTTAGGTGGAGTAGAGGATAAAAGACCAATAATGGCTGCAGGTTCAGTTCCATCAAACAAAATATTGGTTTTAAAAGGAGCTTGTGTTTTTGGTGGAGTAGATATTAGAAGTTACTAAATTAATTTTATGAACTGGTATACTGCAAAATTGGTTTATATTATCGAAAAGAATTTCGAAAAGCAGGCCACTGAAATTGAAGAAAAATTGGTTTTAATTAAAGCATCAACAAGGGTTGATGCTTTAACTAAAGCTCATGAGATTGGAATTGAAAAACAAGAACAAATAAGACTATTCAATGGCAACTCTCTATTTTGGAAATTTATGTATGTTGTTAGCTTAGATTTGATTGAAAATTGGGATTCAGGAATCGAAATTTACTCATGCATCAAGGAAATCGATTCAATCAGTCAGCTCGATTATTTTAAGTACCAGGGAAACAAACTAATGATGGATTAATTTTATGCTGTTAAATATTTCCTTTAAAAGAGTATTTTATTTGTTTGGAATATGGTGGTTATTATGGTTTTTTATCATCGCATTTGTTCAGAACAATTTTGGTTTAAACTGGCAGTTGGCGTTTACAGATAGTGCGATAACTAATTTTTTATTGGCTATTTCTGGATATGTAATTTATATCACCTTAAAATATTATCAGCCAACAAATGAAAACTTTTTTTATTTAAGACTTTGGGTTGTATTAATCGCAATTATCAATTCGGTAATTCTTTATTATGTTTTACCTTTTAATCCTTTTGCTGATGCAAATTATTTATCCTTAATAAATAATGGTTTATATTTAAGATTTTCCTATCAGTTTTTAATGTTGGCTACCATAACAATGATTAATTGGATGGGAGCTTATTTTCTTAATAAACAGGAATTGGAACAACGTAAAATTGATGCAGAAAACTTAAGTAAAGAGGCTGAATTATTGAACCTAAGAAAACAATTGCAACCACATTTTTTATTTAATAGTTTAAACTCAATTCATACATTGGTAGGCTCTAAACCTCAGGAAGCTAGAGAAATGATTGAGCAGCTTTCAGGTTTTTTAAGGCATACATTGAGAAAAAACGATCAGCAATTAATTTTTTTAAAGGAAGAATTACAGGGCATTCAACTTTACCTTGATATTGAAAAGGTAAGATTTGGCAATAGATTAGATGTTTTAGTTAATACCCAAGGTTCGTGTTTAGATAAAAAACTCCCTGCCTTAATATTACAGCCACTGGTTGAAAATGCAATTAAATATGGTTTGTATGAATCGCTTGAAACAACAAGTATAGAAATCAATACAACTTGTTTAAATAATGAATTGAAGATTGAAATTAAAAATCCGTTTGATATAGAGCTAAACAAACATAATGCAGGAACAGGATTTGGAATAAGCTCGGTTCAAAGGCGTTTGTTTTTATTATATTCACGTAATGATTTACTTCACACAGAAAGAAAAGAAGGCTTTTTTATTTCAACGATATTAATTCCGCAGCATGATTAAATGTTTAATAATTGATGATGAACCTTTAGCCAGAGCTATGGTTTTGGAATACTTACAAGCCTATCCTGAAATAAAAGTTCTTGCAGAATGTGGTGATGGTTTTGCAGGTGTAAAAGCCATATTGGAACACAAACCCGATTTAGTTTTTTTAGACATACAAATGCCTAAAATAACAGGATTTGAAATGTTGGAATTGATTGAAGAAAAACCTGCAATAATTTTTACTACTGCATACGATTCTTTTGCTTTGAAGGCATTTGAGTCCCACGCAATAGATTACTTATTAAAGCCAATAAGCTTGCAGAGGTTTGATGCAGCAATTAAAAAATTCAAACTCATGTTACCCGACAATTCACCTAAAATAAAACTTGATGAACTGTTAGAAGAAGCATCGGCACAAAAAGAGAATCACGATAGAATTATAGTAAAACAAGGAACACAGGTTAAAATTATTCCGATTGAACAGGTAATTCGTTTGGAGGCTTATGATGATTATGTAAAAATCAGGGTAGAGGAAAATACTTATGTAAAAAAAAGTACTTTGTCACATTATGAGAAATTACTTCCTGAAAATAAATTTATAAGAGTTCATCGATCACACATGTTGAACCTAAGCTTCTTAAATGGCTTTGATGGACACGATTATTGCTTGTTAAAAAACGGAGAAAAAATTCCGATAAGTAAAACGGGATATCAGAAATTAAAAGTGATATTAGGAATATAAAAAAAAGCGGCCTTGGCCGCTTTTTTGTTTTTTAAAAATCTCCTAAATTATACATGAGACCTAAACCAAAAACAGCATTTGATCCGCTGAATCCTTTTAGGTATGAAACTTTTACTCCATAACTTTGCTCCTTAAATATAAATTTCACTCCACCATCAACATAAATTCCAGCTGTAGATGAAGTTCCGCCACCCCAAGTACTTTCATATGCCATATAATTATAACCAAAGCCACCACCTATGAATCCTCCAAAATCTGAAGAAGCATCGCTATTGGCTGCATGACCAAAATTTAGTTCGCAAGTAAGTGGAATATCAAGTAAGGCAGTGCCTCCAGTTCTTGAATTTAGTGAAAATCCACCACCTAAATGAGAGCCAATTGATAAGTTTAAGTCGTTACCTAATTCAAGGAAATTTAATCTAGGCGAATAGTTAATTCCGTATCCGCTTCCAGCTTCCGAGGTATTGCTAAATGAATAAGCTGTTAATCCTACTGAATGCATAAATTCTACTTGGGCGTTTGTATGTTTTAAACATACAGTTAGTAATACAACGATTGCTAGTTTAATTGTTTTTTTCATAGCTAATTTAAATTTAAAAAATTGTTTTTGGGTTTTTGTATGAATTGATTTTAGGGAAATTTATTTGCTAAAATTACAGCTGTTTTATGCTGAATCTTTTTAATTCAGATTATGCATTGGAATTAGTAATGAGTGGCAAAAGACCAAAGAAATTGGCAGTTTCGAGAGTAAAGCATACTGAACTAGTATGGTGCATGAGGGAAACTGAGTTTACGTCCAATTTCAAAGGTATTTTGACCGGTAATAGAAAATCTAATTCATATTCTGGGTTTAATTCTTCAAGAAATAATAATAAGTTTTAAAATTGTTAATAAGCATTTATACCTTTCAACAGTTATTGTTCGATTTTAATGATTCTTTTAAGAATTTAATTTGATTTGTATTACTATGAATGGGGATGTTTTAACTAGAATATTCCTAGATTATACATCAATCCTAAACCATAAATTTTATCTTTACTATCAGAGCCTTGTAGGTATGAAAATCTCACACCAAAACTTCTATCTTTATAGTAAAATTTAACACCACCATTTATATAAAGACCTTCTACACTATTTTCATCAAATGAACCATCAGCTCTATTATAGAACATCATATTATTTCCCAATCCAGCGCCAACAAACCCTCCATAATCCAATGCAGATTCTTCACCGGCTGCGTGTCCAAAATTAACTTCTGCCACAGCTGGTACATCTAATACTACATTAGAACCAGTTGGACCTTTCGCAAGTCCTAAAGAAAAGTGAGTTCCTGTCGAAATATTCACTTCATCAGATATAGTTAACAAAGTAAAACGTGGCGATATTGTAGCACAATATCCAAGACCAGAAAAGTAAGAATTAGAAATTGAATAGGTTGAAATTCCAAGAGATTGGAAATAGGTGATTTGGGCTTTAGATTGTTTAAATCCAATGGTAAGCAACAAAAGAATTGCTAGGGTTAGATATTTTTTCATGGCTAATTTAAAAATGCAAAATATTAAATTTTCGATAATATTTAGCAGTTTTTGATTTTAACCAAAAAGTTTACATAGTATGGTTTCTGTTTTTTTAGTAGGATTGTGAATTTGATTTTGAAATAAATTTTTTCTAACAATTACATTTATTAAGATGAATTTGATTTAATAAAATTATTTAGATATAGAGATTTTGTATTTTGATTAAGGTATTGTTTTGTATCAAAAATATTTATTTCATTCCCCAAAGTTTCTGCCACCATTTTTTTTCTACTTTTGGTAATTTGATATAAGACCAAATTAATTTTTTTTCGATATCTTCTTCTATGATTTTAATATTTTCATTTTCAATAAAAAGCTGGTCACCGTAATCTATTGTATGTTTAATTGTAGTGTATGCACCCGCTAAAGTACACCTTATATATTAGGATTCCAGTTTTGAGGCAGGAGGTCGTCGACGTTGTTTGCTTT
>JBIMKP010000062.1:0-14716 GCA_051861545.1 Bacteroidia bacterium
ATATGCTCCTGCTGTACGTCCTGTTGTTGTTGCTGCCGTTCCACCAGATGGAGACCAAGAATAGGTATATCCACCAGCTCCTCCCGAAGGAGTAACTGAAGCTGAACCGTTAGATCCTCCATTACATGATACATTGGTTTGAGCAGCAGTTGCTGTGCTGATAGTTGTTGGTTGTGTAATGGTAAAGTTGCGAGTAGCTGTGCATCCATTTGCATCAGTTACAGTTACTGTATATGCTCCTGCTGTACGTCCTGTTGTTGTTGCAGCCGTTCCACCAGATGGAGACCATGAGTAAGTATAGCCACCAGCTCCTCCCGAAGGGGTTACCGAAGCTGAACCGTTAGATCCTCCATTACAAGACACATTGGTTTGTGCAGCAGTTGCCGTGCTGATAGTCGTTGGCTGAGTAATTGTAAAGTTGCGAGTAGCTGTACATCCATTTGCATCAGTTACCGTTACTGTATATGTTCCTGCGGTACGTCCTGTTGTTGTTGCAGCCGTTCCACCAGAAGGAGACCAAGAATAGGTATAGCCACCAGCACCTCCCGAAGGAGTAACTGAAGCTGAACCGTTAGATCCGCCATTACAAGACACATTGGTTTGTGCAGCAGTTGCAGTACTGATAGTCGTTGGTTGTGTAATGGTAAAGTCGCGAGTAGCTGTACATGCGTTTGCATCAGTTACCGTTACTGTATATGTTCCTGCACTTAATCCAGTTGCAGTTGCTGCAGTTCCACCAGATGGAGACCAAGAATAAGTATAGCCACCAGCACCTCCCGAAGGAGTCACCGAAGCTGAACCATTAGATCCTCCATTACAAGATACATTTGTTTGAGCTCCAACAGTAAGATTGATGGCACAGGCTGCTGTTACCGTGAAAATTGGATTAGTGCCTGGGAAGTATGTTCCCCCTGGACTGATGTCATACACAATACCTGGAGTTACTATTGCCCCTGGACCTTCATTTATTAACCAATTGGTTCTATTGCAAATTGCAGCAAGAATAGCAGCTTTAGTACCCACTTTTATCCCATTATAAACATTGTTATCGCCATGATATCCTCCTTGACCAGGATCTCTATTAAGTGCAACAGCAGTTGTTCCAAGAGTAAGGGATGGAGGTAAATACGAATTGTTATTGTTGGGCTGAAGTATAGTTCCGCTTGATGGTGGTACAAGAAATTGTCCTGCAGGTTGATTTACACTATTAAAAAGGGTAGCAGATGTATTTACCCAACCAAATATAAACTGACTTACAGATGTAGGGGAACTTCCTTGAAAAATAAACCAGTTATCTCCTCCAGAAGGAACAGGACAGGCTGCCGGATTTGTAAGTGACCAACCTATAAGGCTTACGGTACCTGTGTTTGGTGAGATAGAAACGCTAGGAGTTGTACCCCCTGAAATTAAAAATTTAGTAACTGTACCAGCGGGTATAGCCGAAGTTAATGTCCAAGTAATCGAGCCTTCTGCTGTATTCGCTACCGAAGTGGTTCCGAAAGTACCAGTATTTATATCATAAGCATAATCTGTTATTCGGATTACAGTATTTGCTGAGATAGGAACAAGATTTACGACGGTCATTTCATACGGAAGAGCATCATAATTTGCTCCAATAATCGCAATATCCCCTGCGGCGAGTGTAGTTTGAGATTTTGCCGTATTAAAAATTGTGCCTAAAAGCAGCACAAACATTACACTTCTAAGATAGGAAAACTGTAATAGTTTTATCATAAGTTGATTATAGTTTTTAGATTTTGATAATTTAGTTGAATTCAGTAAATGTTAAATTTATGAAGTTTGTTATGAGTAGTAATTATATTTTAAAATATTTATATGACGGAATAATATATTAAGCGTTATCTATTACATTTCGGATAATATCGATTTAACTTATTTCCAAATTTTTCTTGTTGAAGCCTCTATTTTATCAATGGTTTAATTACCAATTAAAGTTGAGATTGAATTATTAAAAACAATAAATGCCAGAAATAGTAAAATAGATTGTAGATTTTTTTATATATTTTATTTTATGTTTTCTTTATTATGATTTTCAGTTAAAATTTCTTTTTGTTCAATTAAAGCTAAATCCTTTTACTTTTAATGATAGGGAACATAATCTTTATTAATTTTTAATCAAATTAATTCCTTGTAAACTTATAAACCTAACACATACTAGGTTTCACTTAACTACCTAGTAATTAAATACAATATTGAACATTCAGAGCTTCCTTTCTATTGATTAATTTTGTAATTTTTTCTTCATCCCAAATAGCATTATTTTTCACTTTATATAATTTGATTTAAACTTTATTAAAAAAACAGAAGGCTCAACAACTCACATAGAGAATACGGCTGCTTAAATTAAAGATGACTAAAATTAATGAAAATGTATGTTTTAATTATGAAAAGTAAATTGCGAAAACACTCTGCTTATAATTTAACAAATTTTAAAATGATTTAAGTGATTGTAAGACCAAAAAATTAACATTATCAACCATTACTTTATCAAATAAATCATTCAATGAAATACATATAAAAATTTAATAATAATGGCCATTTAAATCCAGAAAAGGGATGCCTCAAATTGAAGCATCACTTTTCTATTTTATAATGTTTTAAACTATTATTAATACTCCAATACTGTAAACATTACTCTTCTATTTGCTAAACGACCCTCTTCTGTATTGTTATCTGCAATAGGTTGGGTTTCGCCGTAACCAACAGCTTTCATTTGTTTTGCATTAACTCCTTTGCTTATCAAATAATTCATTACAGTTTTTGCACGATTTTCTGATAAAACTAAGTTCTTTTGGTCATCGCCAACATTGTCTGTATGTCCTGCAACTTCAATAACCATATTAGGATTTTCATTAAGAATAGATGCCATTTTATTTAAGATATCAAACGATGATTCTTTCATTTTATCAGCACCTGTTTCAAAATTGATAGCCTTGAGTTTAAACACCAATCCTTTTTCGATTTTTGGTTGTTTTAATTCAATGATTTTTGAAGTACCTTTTTCACTTCCCTTCAAATTTAATTCTTCTTCAGCCGGAATATATCCTTTAGCACTAACACTTACATTGTAATTACCCGGCTCTAAATAGAAATTACTCAATCCCGATGCATCTGCATTGCCATTAAATACTTCTTTGTTTTTCTGTTTGATAACAATGCTTCCTGGTACCGGCTTGCCATATTTCTCGTCCTGAAGTTTAATAGTAACTTTCACCATTTCTTTGTAAGGATCTGCCTTTTTAGGTTCTTCTTTTACTTCTGGTGCTGCAGGAGGAGGTGGAGGTGGTAATGGCTTTTCTGCTTTCTCTTTTCCAAAATAATATCTGATACCCAAACCAAACTGCAATAAACCTTGAGAATTACTTTTTAAGCCATTACTCATTGAATTGTATTCACCACGTTTGTTGGTGATGCGGTAACTTGCATCTTGTTCAAATGTGGTTTTTACTTGCTGGTAAACCAAATTGGCATGCAAAGCTAAATTAGGTTTAATGCGGTAACTTACACTAGGACGAATAAACCACGACATACTGATGCTCGTATTTTTAACATCGCCTTCAGTACTGTTTGGTTTTACTCCCAATCCTACATTGTAACCTTTATTATACAAGTCTTCAAAATAAACATTCACATTACCATCACTATTTACTTTTTCATAATGTGCTTTTGTAATTAGCCAATCGTTTGGATTTGGTGTTGGTGAATTGTCGTAAACTGGATTTCCGTTTGCATCAAAACTATAGATGGCTTCATAATCAAATTTGGTTTCTTCTGCACTAAAAGTGGCTTTTTGACTTAGGTTAAACACTACACCTGCATCGAGATTCAATCCCCATTTATTGTTTAGTTGCTTTTTGTACATCAACATCACTGGTAAGCCAATTAGGGTTTGTTTGATTTGTTCTTCAATGGGTGCATTTGCTCGTAAACCCTGTCTGAAAGTACTACCAAAATTGTCGGTTGATTGGTACTCGATACCAAATTTTTCTAAAGAATATTGGGTTTTAGTTGACAAATATTGTAGTCCGGTACCCAAGCCAAAATTACGATTTTTGTCGAAGTAGTAACCTAAACTCAAATTTAGGCCTAAGTGTGAAGCACCTGTTTGATCTAAGTTTGAAATGGATGCATTGAGTGCATTAGTATAAGCTTGGTTCCAGTTATTTTGTTCAATGTTACCAATTTGGGTTCCAGCGGCAATTCCGCCTCCTATAAACCAACGGGGCATTTGCGCATCGGCTCCGAAGGTATTTGTGTTCTGGGCGTTTGCTAGGTTAAAAGTGGTAACAGCAAGACCAAAACCAATGGATATCTTTTTTAACAAGTTCATGAGTTGAGCGATTAGTGTTTAATAATTTTAGTTGTTGAAACAAGGCCGTTTTCATCTTCAACATGAAGCAAGTAAATACCTGCTGCAAGTCCATCCAGATTCATGATAAAGTCTGAGCCATTCATAAATTCAGTGCTAAGACTACGTCCATTTAAATCAAGAACCTTAATTGATGCTTGTTTCAAGTTTCTGCTACTGCGGATATTGATTTGACTGCTAAAAGGATTAGGATATACTTCAAGTCCTAACTCATTTGCAAGTAATTCAGTTGTACTTAAAGGAACAGCATGATATGTTTTTTGGTAACAATTTCCAGTATTTGATATTACCCAATAAGCTTTAGTAGCAGTTTCGGGAGAAGCATTGTAATAATTTTGGTTGATTTCATTTTGAATAATATTACCTTTAAGTGAAGGTAAATCATCGTAACCCCATTGGTATTTTTGTACCTTATTTGCTTCACAAACAAAGTTTTTGTTGAAATAACGAACAGTAGCAGTTGGAGCCTGCTCTGCATTCACATTTATATCAACACTTGTTGAAGAACTACAGCCATTTTGTGATGCTGTTAATGTAACTACAGCAGCACCAGCATTCGGGAAACTTATAAGGCTATATTGTTTGGTACTACCTTGTGCATATAGGTTTGCATTGGTAGCCGACCATTGGTAACTAACACCAGAAGCAGGAGCTGTTGATGCACCAAAATTTAGGTATTGTGCACCCTTACATACAGGAGAAGCAGCTTGAATACTAATTACAGGACTTGCAGGAACCGGATTTAAAGTTGCATTAATATTTTGATTTTGAGTTGTTGCACCATTTGAACTAACACTTAAATTGCCCGAAGGTGTACCTGTTGCAGAACCACTTATACGAATATAGAGAGTTGTAGCACTTACAGTTCCAGAAGTTGCAGTTAAAATTAGACTTGATGCAAATCCTGAAGTCATAGTAGTAGAAATCTCAAAGCCAGTTGGTGCAGAAACAGTAATATTTCCAGTTAAATTTACTCCACTTACAGTAAATTGTTGTGGACTTGAAGCTGCACCAACACAAGTTACAAAAGGATCAAATGAAGCTATTAAACTAAGTGTTGGAGGTGGAATAAAATCAGTCGTAAATGTACTATCAGCACCATAACTAGTTCCTACACTATTTATAGCATAAGCACGCACATGGTAAGTAGTTGCAGCAGTTAATCCTGTTATATTTTGAGAGTAAGCACCAATTCCACTTCCTATTTGAACTTTTGTATTTGATGTAGTTGGGTTGATAGTTGTAGCGTAAACAATACCTCTTTCGGTAACAGCGGAGCCGCCATCAGCTGCAATATTACCACCAAGTGTTGCTGAGTTTACTGTGATGGAAGTGGCAGAAGAAGTTCTTACAGTAGCTAGTTGCGGACCACTTGTAGCAATGAAGCTGCCCATTAGTGGTGTTCCTAACTTAAATACATCATATTTACATGGATTTGAAAAAGTATCAAATTCAAAAACAGATACATGATATAAAGTTCCATTGACTAAATTAGTGATGTTAACACTGTCTCCAAATCCTTTGTAAACAACTCGACCAGTGGTATCTATTTGGCTTCCAAAAAGATTGGTTGACGGAGAATAATTTACTCCATGTGCAGGACCAATAGTATCAATTATTGTATTTGCTTTTACCACTATCATTCTACCAACACCTGAACCGGCAGTACACTTTATTGTAGCAGATGATCCGGTAATGTTTGAAAATACCAGATTGGTAGCGTCTAATAAAGGAAGAGGTTTAGGATTGCCAATAAGCTGTGGAATCGCTGCATTTGGAGTTGATAGTCCATTTAACAATTGATAACTTCCTGCATTTCCAAACACATGCATTTGGTTATCGGAAGTTGTTACATAGTAGGCATAATTAGTTTGTGCCAAACCAACTACAACTTTGCCAGCAATAGATGAGCTAGTTGCCTCAACTAATACTGGAGGGATTGCATTGTTGCTGTTTCCAGTTCCTAAGTGTGCCGATGCATTGTTACCTATTGCATGTACTTTTCCTGCTGTATCCACAACAATTGCTGAGCCACTAGTTCTGTTCATGACCATGCTCAAAACCCGCTTGTTGTTCAAGCTTGATGTACTTCCCATGTTTAATAGGTCTGGTGTGTTGCGGGTTGAAGCACCTGATAAACCAAGATTCATCGAAGTTCCCATACCATACAATATTCCATCTTCATCCAAGAGAATGGTGGAGGTATTTTTTGAGTCAATATCTACGATGGTTTTACCGTTTAATACACCACTTTGAGTAATCTGAACTGGATCTTCAATCACATTATTGTGCGTTACACCAATAGATGAATTTTTATTAGGCCCCCATCCATGCACAGTGCCGTCTGAGGCAATAGCAAAAACATTATTTTCGATATTTGCATCGGTACCTTTACATAATTTAATAATCGTTTTGCCTACAAGACTACCTTTGCTAGCAATAGATGTTGGTGTCCAAACCATACCATTGGTACTTGCACCGTTACCCAAAGAGCCAAGCGTATCTTTTCCCCAACTGCAAACAGTTCCATCGGAGGTAAGTGCATAAAACCTGTTGTAACCTGCCAATACCTGAATCACTGTTTTTCCATTTAGATCCCCTTTGTTAGTTATATTTACTGGAAGTGCACTAACACTTACAGTAGAACTATCTCCCAATTGTCTGAAGTTGTTGTTGCCCTGAGTATGAACGGTATTGTCGCTGGCAAGGGCAATAAGGCCCCAGGTTCCCGAAGTGGATAGTTGTGAAATCGTTTTTCCTCTTAAAGAGCCTTTAGGTGGCATTTCAACAGGACAATAGCGATAAGATTGACCATCATCAAAATAGTAAATATACTGACCGTATAGTTTTCCGTCCTTTAAGAAGTAAACGCCTGTTTGAGCAGAATTACCAAACATAACGTTCTGCGGATTCTTTACATAGAAATATTCCTTACCAATTTTAAATCCGTCGTTGGTAGCTACAGCGATATTACCCATATAGGCATTATCAGGAACCACTGCATTGATGGTGCTGTCATTCACAACAGTAAAACTTGCAGCGGGAGCCGCTCCAAACCATACTTTAGTAACATTAACAAAACTTGTTCCCTTAATAGTTACCGTACTTCCAACGTTTCCACTTTGCGGCATATAGGAAGCAATGCTTAATCCAGCAACCGGTGTGGATGCTGATGTTGTAAACGTACTATCAGCACCATAACTAGTTCCAACACTATTGATAGCATAAGCTCTCACATGGTAAGTAGTTGAAGCTGTTAAGCCTGTTATATTTTGAGAGAAAGAACCAATTCCACTTCCTATTTGAACTTTTGTATTTGATGTTGTTGGATTAGCAGTTGTAGCGTAAACTATACCTCTTTCGCTAACTGTTGCAGTACCACTATCACTTACATTGCCTCCTAAAGTTGCATTATTTATTCCAATTAAAGAAGCACTTGCTGTAGAAACTGTTGGAGCAATAGATGGAACTGAAGTTGTGGTAAAAGTACTATCAGCACCATAACTAGTTCCAACACTATTGATGGCATAAGCACGCACATGGTAAGTAGTTGAAGCTGTTAAGCCTGTTATATTTTGAGAGAAAGAACCAATTCCACTTCCTATTTGAACTTTTGTGTTTGATGTTGTTGGGTTAGCAGTTGTAGCGTAAACTATACCTCTTTCGCTAACTGTTGCAGTACCACTATCACTTACATTGCCACCTAAAGTTGCATTAGTTATTCCAATTAAAGAAGGACTTGTTGTAGAAACTGTTGGAGCAATTGAAGGAACTGAAGTTGTAATAAAAGTACTATCTGCACCATAACTAGTTCCAACACTATTAATGGCATATGCACGCACATGGTAAGTAGTTGAAGCTGTTAAGCCTGTTATATTTTGAGAGTAAGTGCCGTTACCAGCGCCTATGATTACTTTTGTACCAGTGCTAATTGTTGGGTTAGATGAAGTGGCGTAAACAACACCTCTCTCATTTACGTTTGCACCTCCATTAGCAGTAACATTGCCACCTAAAGTTGCAGAGCTTGAACTTACCAAACTTGCACCAAGAGTTAATACTGTTGCAAGGCTGGCAGGAGGAGGAGCAACAGAACAATTTGTTCCAATAACAATGCGTGGTCTCAAAATTGTACCTGATAAAGTAATTGGTAATGCCGAATTGCTTGTGCCATTGAATGTGCCATTACTTACATTCAGATTAAGTCCATAATTTATCGTACTGGTTGAAGTTGTTGATGAGGGTACCCATTCAAATGCTAGGTAAATTCCTTGTCCAGCATAGGCCAGTTTATTTTGCAGTCGAACAAAATATGGCCCTGCCACTGTAGGCAAACTAAAGGCACTATCGTAACACAAGGTCATGTTTGATGGAGTGCTAATTATGGTTGACCAATTGGTGCTGCTTGTTGCTCTTAACATGCTGGCATCGTTGGTGTTTACCAAATAAATTTTCAATTGACCACTAACTGGCTGACTGAATGCCGTACCACTAATACTGCTAATAACCCATCCAATTTTAGAAATAGAATCACCTATATTCAAAACATCTTGGATTTCACTTGCAGGATAAATTGAGATTCCACGTTGAAAGGCAGAAGCAACAACCGGACCGCCTTGAGCACTGGTAGGTCCAGATGGACCAGGAATTATGCTATTAGGAGAATTACTTGGACGCTGAGCAAAAGCCTTGGTAGTATCTTTGCAGTTGCCGCTTGTGGCAATTACCCTGTACCAAGCAGTTTGATTAACTGTGCCAGGCGAATAATTTACTTGGTTTGATGTACCTGGAGCAGTACTAAATCCAGTTAAGCTATCTGTAGTGCTACGAAGCCAACTGTAACTACTTACTCCAATAAGGGTATTAATTCCGGTGCGTAATGGTAAACTTGTAGTACTAGCGCAAACCTCATTCGGGCCATAAATACTGTCATTATTTACACGGTTAATGGTAATTTTTGTAACCAAGGAAGTATCTCTTAAAGAACCACTTATAACAATACGTCTATACCAACTATTGCCTAAATTAGTAACTGGCATAAGGTTTCTTCCGGTATTATTTGGAAGTGCACCAAAGCCTGAGATTGCCGATGATAAAGAGTACTGCCACAGATATGTGATGGGTTCACTTCCTCCTGTAGGCAATGAACCAAAAATTGAATCCCTTTGAGCTACCGAGCAATAAGATTGATCACCTGATAGGGTATTGTTAGCTAATGGATTTGGGCTGCTTGCTAATGTTGTAAAAGTGCTATCTGCACCATAACTAGTTCCTACACTATTTATAGCATAGGCACGCACATGGTAAGTAGTTGAAGCGGTTAAGCCTGTAATATTTTGAGAGTAAGCACCAATTCCACTTCCTATTTGAACTTTTGTATTTGCTGTTGTTGGGTTAAGAGTTGTTGCATAAACAATACCTCTTTCGCTAACTAAAGCAGAACCGCTATCAGTTACATTGCCACCTAAAGTTGCATTGTTAGAACCAACAATTGTTGCACCATTAGTTGATACACTTGGCGCAACAGTTGAAGGAGCAGTTGCACCATATAATAAAATGGTTCCACCATTTCCAACTGCCCAACCTTTAGTGCTACCTATCATTTTTACACTTTGTAAAGTATTTGAATTACCCACAGTTTCAGTTGTCCAAGTTGTACCACCATTACTTGTAGTAAATATACTACCACTATTTCCTATAACCTTTCCTTGTGTGGAACTTGTAAAATAAACACTGTTCAAGCTTAGTGTGGTGCTGGTTGCTTGTACTGTCCAAGTTGCTCCTCCATTATTGGTAACTAAAATGGTTCCGACATTACCAACAGCCCAGCCCTGTGTGGAACTTGTAAAATAAACACTATTTAAGTTTTGTATGATACCAGTGGTTTGAGTTGTCCATGTTGTTCCGCCATTATTGGTTACTAGAATTATTCCTGAAGCACCAACAATCCAACCTTGAGTAGCGCTAATAAAATGAATACTTTGTAATGAATTTGTGGTACCAGAAGTTTGAGTCGTCCAAGTTATTCCACCATTACTTGTAACTAGAATGATTCCACTTGTGCCAACAACCCACCCTTGTGTTGCACTTGTAAAATATACTTCTTGTAAACTTAATGATGTACCAGAAGTTTGTGCTGTCCAAGTGGTTCCGCCATTACTGGTAGTTAATATAACCCCATTATTACCTACCGCCCAACCTTGTGTAGCGCTTACAAAATGAATACTGTTTAAAAGCTGGTTAGTGCCTGATGTTTGTGCTGACCATGCAAGTCCTCCATTATTGGTAACTATTATGTTTCCAGCATTACCAGCCGCCCAACCTTGTGTGGCACTTGTAAAATAAACGCTATTCAAGTTTTGTAAGGTTCCAAATGTTTGCGGTGTCCAAGTTGTTCCACCATTATTGGTAACTAGTAAGGTTCCAGAAGCACCTATAACCCAACCTTGGGTAGCGCTGATAAATTGAACTCCATAAAATGGATTTAATGTACCAGATGTTTGAGCTGTCCATGTTGTTCCTCCATTACTTGTAACTAATATTGTTCCATTACTACCTACCACCCAACCTTGAGTGGAACTTGTAAAATAAACTCCTTCAAGTCCTAGATTTACACCAGATGTTTGTGCTGTCCAGGTTAAACCACCATTACTAGTAACTCTTATTGTTCCATTACTACCTACCGCCCAACCATGAGTTGAACTTGCAAAATAAACACTTCCTAATCCTAAATTTGTACCAGATGTTTGCGCTGTCCAGGTTGTTCCTCCATTACTAGTAACTAATATTGTTCCATTATTACCTGCCACCCATCCTTGAGTTGAACTTATAAAACTAAGATCTTGTAAACCAACGGTTGTACCCGATGTTTGAGCTGTCCAAGTTGTTCCTCCATTATTGGTAAATAATATGGTTCCATTAAAACCAATAACCCAACCTTGGGTGTTGCTAACAAATTTTACCTTTGTTAAAAGTTGGGTTGTACCAGATGTTTGTGCTGTCCAGGTTGTTCCACCATTATTAGTAACTAATATGATTCCATTTTGGCCAACAGCCCAACCTTGAGTGGAACTTGAAAAATAAACACTAGCTAAACCAAAAGTTGTACCAGATGTTTGCGCTGTCCAAGTTGTTCCACCATTATTAGTAACTAAGATTGTTCCATTATTACCTACAGCCCAACCTTGAGTGGAACTTAAAAAATAAATACCACCATAATTTGCAGGAACATAATTGCCACCTACTTGAGTTGGAGTTTTCCATGTTTGAGCGTTTAAATTTCCTATTGCTATTGATATAAATGATACCAAAAACAAAGTCCATTTTCTAAAATTAATAAACTCATTTTGCTGTTTGTCTGTTTGCAGAAAAACAAGCGGCTTAAATAACAAAGTTGTGCTAAACCTTGTATAAACTTTTTGTGTAATTTTTACCATATAAATTTATTTGTTGATTATATTTAAAATGATTTTTTTTCTTTTATTAAACATTGATTCCTATTTGAAATTGACTTCTCTTCATATTATTCATAAAAAAAAATTCTACACCTTCATTTTGAACCAATCTCGGGGTGAAGACTAGCCCACTGTAAAAATTGCTCATAAATACTAAACCTATACTTGTAATTTGAAACATCATTTGATTTGAAATAATTAAGCTATTCATCATATAGTTTATGTATACAATTCTAATTCTTAATGAATAAAATAAATATCAGGGTTAACCCTGATATTTATTTTTTCTTCAAATAGTGTCATTTTTTCGCATTTTTGTTTTTCTTTAATTACTCATTTAATTATTGAACCAACCCATCTTATGAAGAATAAATTTTGTTATACAATCGCTAATTCTATAATTTTAATCTGCTTAGTATTATTTACCGTTTCTTGCAATTCAAACAAAGAAAAACAAGCTACAAAACCTTGGCATCATAAAGATGTAATTGGAGAAAAATACAAATGGCTATTGAATTCAGATAATTATGATGAGAAAAATTATATCCAAACTTTTAATAAATACTACCGAGATTTTCTAAATAATAAGCATTCAGATTCTGCCCTATTTTGCTTATTGGCTTATGGGGAAATGGTAGATCAAAACTATATCTATGATTCATTTTATTTAGAAACAGCCAAACAACATTTAAAAAAGTTTGAACCCATTTCAACGGTTAATGGAGAACTTATTAAACTGTATTATTACATAGGAAGTCAATATGAAACCAATTCAGAATATCCAGAGGCTGAAAAATGGTTTAATGATGGCATAAATCACCCTGATATTTTACCTAGGTTCAGAATTAAATGTTTGGGTATGTTATCTGAAATATATGAAGATAAAAATGAAACAGATAAAGCCATTCAACTTCAATTTGAAAGATTAGATTATTATCAAAAAGAAAAGGATACAATTAATATTGCTGTTACCTATTCAAATATTTCAGGTATTTACAATAATGTGCAGGCCTATCAAAATGCCGCAATGTATAACAATCTTGCTATATTAAATTCGAGGCAAAAAAATGATACCAATACATTAATTCCATTATTAAGCAATTATTTTATTTACGAAAAAAATGCTTCAGAAAACTTTGTTTTCAGTGCAAAAGATGAGTCATTATTAAGAGAAATGAACGCCATTTGTAATGCATATTCTAAAAGAAGTCCTTATAATATTTGGGTATGTGAAGACATAAATTTTGATTTTTATAATTCGAAGAATGATGCTGATAGTATGAAAATCACCTTAGATAAAATTGAAAAAGTAATCAATATTATAAATAGTCCTTCATTAACACATAAATTCAAATTTCTTACTTCAATTTATTATCAAAAAATAAATAAAAGTTATTTGAATGAGGCGGAATTAATTGAAATGGCAAATACCTATGAGAAAAAAGAAATCTGGTGGGAAGCTTGGAGAACAAATATCATGCTTTTAGATTTAACTGAAAATAATGGGGATTATAAAAAAGCACTAAATTACTTAAGAAAATCGAATGAAATTGTTAGAAAAAGAACCAAATTAAATAACAAAGGACAACTATTAGATTTAGAAATTAAATATCAAACTGAGAAGAAAAATGAAGAAATTAACATTCAGGCTGAAAAACTAAAAAACAAACAAAGAGATATTATTCTTTTAGTTCTCTTTATAATTATTTTGGCATTAGGATTCTTCATTTATATCATTAAACAGAATGAAAGAATAATTGTTGAAAAAAGAAAAATAGAAGCCCTTTTCACTCAGCAATTGATGGAAAATACTGAGGAAGAAAGAAAACGTATTGCCAAAGATTTACATGATAGCATTGGACATGATTTGTTGAACATAAAAAACTCCTTCAATAAAAAACTACAATTCAATGAAGATAAAATTGATGAAGTGATTGATGAAGTAAGGAAAATTAGCAGGAACTTATTTCCTGTAATGTTTGAAGAAATTGGGCTAAAACTGAGTCTTGAACAATTGTTGCTTTCAAGCGAAAAAAATTCTGGTTTATATATTTCTCATGAAATTAATTATGAGGCTGGAACTTTAAATTCAAAACAGGAATTAAACATTTATAGGATTATTCAGGAAGCCATTTCTAACACTATAAAATATGCAAATGCTCAATCGGCTAAAATTATTATTGAATCTGAGGGAAATCAAATATTGGTTAAATACATGGACAATGGAACTGGGTTTGAGGTTGAAGAAACACTTAAGTCGGGAAAGGCTTTTGGTTTAATAAGTATGCAACAAAGAACCATTGCCTTAAATGGAAAAATTGAAATCAGTTCTGGCAAAGAAGGCACAAGTATTCAGCTTGTGATTCCTTTGGGTTGATGATTTTTTAGTCATTATTAAATTAACGAATATCTGCATGTTTACCACCAATATTTTTTTATAAATCTAGTGAATGTTTTGAGAAACATTTTCAAAATTAATTTGGTGTAAAATTGTTCTACTTTATGAAATTTAAGACTTCTATAGGTGGTCAAATGTTTATAGAAAACACATGAAACGAATTCCCCAAACCTCATCCAACGCGGACCTTTGGTCCGCGTTAGATGATTTGGGGGGCGGTGTTTTTTACTTTAAATTTTCTATAATCATGTCATCCCTTCAGGATTTTAAAAAATTTTACAAAAAATTATGATTCTGATTTTAATTCATTTTTTAAGCTTGATTTCGAGCAATCATCTGCATTATAGCCTTTGAAGCTTGGTAAAACTAGTTTTAGGTAAAGAAGCGGATATTCGAAATAATGAAAGTTAATACGAATATCCGTTTCTTTACCGGCAGCTCTAATTACAGAACCCAGAGCCCAAAACTGGCGCGAAC
>JBIMKP010000063.1:0-14486 GCA_051861545.1 Bacteroidia bacterium
GGTGCCAAGCGTTATGAGTTAACAAACCATTTAGGTAATGTATTAACAGTTGTTACAGATAAGAAGTTACCTGTATGCAACGGCAATTCTATTTCTTACTTCATAGCAGATGTTGTAAGTGCTACAGATTATTCTCCGTTTGGCGCGCCGCTTGCGGGGAGAACTTGGCAAGCGAGTGAATATCGTTATGGGTTTAATGGTCAAGAGAAAGATAATGAAATAAATGGTGATGGGAACTCAGTAAATTTCAAGTATAGAATTGAAAATACTCGTTTAGGCAGGTTTTTTAGTGTTGATCCACTTTCAGATGAGTACCCTGAATTAACACCATATCAAGTAGCCTCCTTAAGCCCTGTTTGGATGAAGGAACTAGAGGGATTGGAGGGTGTGCCATATACAAACCCTATGCAAGCATTATGGGTAGGATTTGGTCAAGGGATCATAGGTATTGCAGATTGGTTTGATGATACATTTAGTTGGGGAAATGAAAGAACTACCACAACACCAGTATCCACCACAACAAAAGGACCAGTAACTATAGAAAATGGTATAGAAACAAAAACTACAACGGAAACTACACCTCAAATTGGAGGCACTCTGCGAAGTATTCGCGATGCAGGAAAGCCCGTTTCTACTGATAATTTACCTGCTTCAACAAAAACTAATTCCAATACAACAGTTTCTGGATATAATCAAGTTTCCGTGAAGAAAGGGAAAACAACAATTATAACAAAAACAACTGTTAGCGAAACTGAAGCAGAAGTCGAAACTTCTACTACTACAGATGTTAAAGTTAAAAAAGTACCACTTACTGTAAAACAATCAGCTTCAAAATCTACAAATGGGAACACACAAGTTAAAACAGAAGTTTCAAAATCAAATACAACTACTACATCAAAAGCTAAAGCTTCTGTTACTTACACGAGTAGTGGTAAGAAGTCAGAAGTAAAATTAAGTGCAGGTGTAGAAACCAAAGAGGGTAAAACTGAAGTTTCTACTGAAAAATTTATTAAAATTAAAACTGGTGGTTAAGCAACATAAGTTATTTAAAATATTACCTTATATCGTTTTCTCTGCGATTATAAGCTACTCTTGGTGTAAATTGTTACTAAATGATTATATTCCAACTGTAAAACACATCCTAGCCCTTTTATTAGTTATGGTTAATCTTGGGGCTTACTTTTGGAACTATAAAAAAGGACTGATTTTAACAGGAGTTTTATTGGTGATTGCTTCTTTTTCACTAATTGCCTTGAGTGTTGAAATCGTATCTTATTCAGCATTTATTAAAATGGGTGGTCTAAAAGTAACTTTCCCTTCACTAAATTATTTAGCATTAGGATTATTTCTTTTTTATTGTGTTGTAAATTTTGAAATTGTAAGAGATGCTCTAAAGCGTATTGCTAAACTGTTTTAATCACAACCGAATTTCCTAAAAAATCATGTAATGCTCTCCGTTTTTTATTTGTAAGCATTGAAAAAAATTCTATACAAATCCAAGTAAGAGAGCAGATTCCAACAGATGAGGAATAATTACTAGAAATTTCTTGAATACTATCTTTTTTGATCCCTTCCATTGAAAAGTAAATAATCAAGATAATTTCAATAAGTAACAAAACACCTTCTCTTTTTAAGGATTGAAACAAGTTAAGAAGACGATATTCATTATTAGCACTAACAACTTTTATTGAAAATATTCTTTTGCCAATTGTTTTACCAGACTTGCAATGGGAGTAAATAAAATAACTTGAATATAGAAGCGAGTACAAAAATGAAACTGTGATAAAGACAAATAGATTATTTACTTCGATAAAACCAAACAAAATAACCAATGAAATCAGAATAATCTCATCAACAATTGCTGCTAATAGCCTTGTTCTGAAATTTGCATATAATACTTTCATATATTTTTAAAACTCCTATATTCTTGTGTAATTACATTCTTCATCTTTTTAAACACTTTTTAAAGGTTGACAAAATCAGCAAACTTGAAAGGGTTATTACTTATTATTAATAATACCTTATATACCTTCCAATTCGAGCATTATAAATCTTTTCGATAAAATTTAAAGGAATTGTATTATCTTATTTCGTGTTTTGAGCAAAAGCTGAAACAGCGAGATTTGAGAGAGAGAAAACAAATATAATTTTCATTCAGATTACTTTAAATTTTATATAACTAATCATAACATTTTAATTGTAATGGATTCAAGTTTTATTTTATTTTGATGATACTGACCCGCAATGATATCTGGCGTTTAGGCACTATTATAGAAAAATTATTGACCATAAGTAGTTAGAAGTAGTAAAAAGGAAAATGCTGAATAAAAAATAAAAAAAAGATGAAGATAATTGACAAAAACTATTAAGGTTTTAATTTCTACACCTTCTTTTTCTAATATTTCGATTTGAAATGTAAATAGATAAAGTATTGTACCTTCAAAATTAGTTCCAATTGGAGAATATAAAGATGAAGCAGTTTCTTTTTCTAATTGCCAAAAAATGTACATATTAAAAAAGAATCTTACAATTAAGATAAAAAGCCATAACCAATAAAAGTAGTTCGAATTTGTTACTAGAAAAGAAAACATAAAAAGATATTTTCGCTGAAAATATAAAAATTAGTAATAAAGTAAAAGTTAATTTTTTTGACTGTAAATTAAACTATTTCATTGTTCAGTTTCATGGTGTTCTATATGTCACTTTTCGAAAGGCAAAAATTGCAAAAACTGGAATTCAACATTTATATACAAATTTGCAACAAAATAAGAGAGGTTATTATAGTCTCTCTATTGTATTTTGGATGGCTTAAATACTGTAGTTATTGAGTTTGCAGATGTTAATGCATTTTAAGATTCATTACAGCAACTAGAATTTTTGTATCATGAAAGAAGTTAGAAATGCTAACCTAAATCAATTGCTCAACAGTTCTGAGTTTTTATATACATTTAGTCCATATCAATTTTTAAAAGACGACCAAAACAATTTAGATACATTACTCAATAGGATTGAATTAGGAGAATTTTTGAATCTGTTATTTACAGCTAGTCCACCAGACTTTGATGTAATATGTAATTGTTTAAAAAACAGGCATCAGAAGAATAGCAATTATGCGCCATTAATGCGGGCATTTGTAGTAGATTCAGCAAGTTTAATGAATTTATTTCTGGCAATGGAAATGACAAATTATGGTGATTATATTCCAGCATTGGCAGCACGACTTGGCTTTGAGAACTTAAACATAGAAGATGCAAAAGAAGAATTAAATCGTTATGTATATGGCAACAATGGAAATGGTTCAAATTTAAAAATACTATTGGATGAATTATATAAAATAGATGAAGGTTTTAGAGATTGTGGTCCATCTGTTTCGAATTTTTTATTTAAATTACATACAGATCAACCTAATAAACTCATTGAATTATTAATGGTAATACCAGATTTAAGAGATATGTTTTATCGCACAGCAAGTTCAGATGGATTCGATTGTAGTTATTCTTTTAGTCATGATGATATGGCAAGTTTAATGAGTAATAACTATTCTGAAATAAGTTGGAATAAATTAATAGATGCATTTGGTACTAATACCTTGTTGACTTATTTTGTTAACAACCAAAATTCATATTTCATGAACCAGGCGGTGTTGTATAACAAAACTTTATTAACCAATACCCAACAAAACCAAAACCTTTACGGTGGCAATTATGGTGGATTAGAGAACTATTTCACCTATATTCGAAATTACTTTGGTCAAGGCTTATACGACCAAATAACAGCCGGTTTTATGCAACAAAGCAGTGTGTATACAGACAGTTTAAGATTGGAGGAATGGCATTTGTATGGTAGTTCCAGAATAGGAATTTACCAAACCAATAAAGCCATGGCTCAACGAACAGTGCGTATTGAAAACGGTATAACCACACAATTAAGTAATACCCATATAGAGCAATTGAGCCTCACCTGCTTTTATACTGAACGTGGTGCTAAACGCTATGAGTTAACAAACCATTTGGGTAATGTACTAACTGTTGTGACAGATAAGAAATTACCAGTGTGTACTGGAACAAGTGTAAGTTATTTCATAGCAGATATTGTAAGTGCCACAGATTATTCTCCTTTTGGCGCGCCATTGGCAGAGAGAACTTGGCAGGGAAGTGAATATCGTTATGGGTATAATTCAAAGGAGAGAGACAATGAAATAAATGGTTTTGGTAACGCCTATGATTTCGGTGCTAGAATTTATAATGGAAGATTGGGAAGATGGATGAGTTTAGACCCTCTGATGCAAAAATACCCTAGTTCCTCACCTTTTAATTTTTGTTTAAATAACCCAATTTTAAATATTGACCCAGATGGAAAATTTGTTATTGCCGTAACAGGTTCTTTAAATGGTTTTTTTCTATTTGCTGGAGTTAGTTATGGTACAGGTTTTGCTATAGGTAATGACGGAGCGGCGGCTTTAGCATATGCGCAAGCTAATTTTGGGCTTGGATTCGAAGGCTCGGCAAGTATTAATGTATCTGTGTTTCCAACAATGAAAACTGTAGATGATTTAAGAGGAGAAGGCATTAGTATTGATGCTTCAGGAGCTTATTTAGGGAAATTTGGAGTTGGGTATCAATATAGTTCAGGAAATCATGGGGGATCTGGGTCATTTGGAGGTGGAATGGGGGCACACATTTCCTTTAATAAATCAACAACTGTTTTGAAAAAAATTACTTTGGACCAAATGAATAACTATTTAAATGGAGAAAATGTGGAAGGTATGAATAATGATTTTGCAATAAATTCAAGACAATTAATAAAAAAGGAATTGATTAATAGCATGAATCATCGTATAGCCGACTTAAATAAAAATATTAAAACAAACAATAATAAAATAGAGCGCAATAATAAAATTATTAATAAGTATAAAAACTCCTCTAGTGCTGATAAAGCAAAAATGAAAAGTAAAGTAGGAGAAGCCATGGAAGAAAACAAAAAACTAACTAATGAAAATCATAATAATGTTACTGAAAGGAATGAAATATGCGAAATAAAATCAAAATTATCTAGCTAAAAACTTTCTTGAAAAAGAAAACAGAAGATGAAAATTAAAGAAATTTAATCTTAAAATTACAATTATAAAAACAGTTTAAGTATGTTTCCATTTAAGACTAATAGAAGAAAAATAAATACTAAATTAAACGATGAGGAAGTTGAAAATTGCCTTAAAAGACATATAATAAAAGACCGATTATTTGAATTAACAAGCAATTTAAACTTTGTAGGACATTTAGAATCTAATTTTGCTAAAATTGAATTAGGTCAATTTCCATTTAAGAATGCTTTTCGACCTATCATTATTTTGAATTGGAAAAATAATGAAATCAATAGCTATTTAAGATTAGATTATAGAATAATATTTACATGCTTAATGCCACTTTTTGTAGGAATTTATTTAAGTATTGAAGAAAAGATGGTAACCCCAATAATTGTGACGCTTTTTCTTAGTATATTGCTTTTAGTAATCGTTTATATATTATTCTCTTATAGTAAGATACAAACACTAAAACAATTAGATTTAATTTTTAAAGAATTTTGACTTGACGAGAAGGATTCAACCAAGTTACAGTGTTTTATAAATCAATTTTATGAATAAAAATTTTCAAAAGTCTGATAATCAGAAAGTATTCATTTTATTTGGTAGTGTTCTAAACGTCAATTTTCGAAAAGCACAAATTGCAAAAATCTGGAATGCTGCAATTATTCGCGTAATTCCAACAAAAAAAGAGAGGCTGGTATAGTCTCTCTTTTGTATTTTTATGGCTTAAATACTCTGGTAGTAAAAATTGTAAAACCAAAAAATGGCAACCAGAATTTATATACTTATTATGTGCGCGATGCACAGGGAAATGTATTGGCAACTTATGAAAGAAGTTTTGCTAAGATTTTAGATTTCCAGAACATTACTTATGCCAAAATAAACGATACCTTGGTTAAATATACTGGCTTAAGTGGCTTGGCAGAATTTTCGGCACAGTATTCTAATTTGGAAACAGTAAGAAATGCCTACATGAATCAATTGGGTTCTAATTTTGAGTTTTTATATACATTTAGTCCATATCAATTTTTAAAAGACGACCAAAACAATTTAGATACATTACTCAATAGGATTGAATTAGGAGAATTTTTGAATCTGTTATTTACAGCTAGTCCACCAGACTTTGATGTAATATGTAATTGTTTAAAAAACAGGCATCAGAAGAATAGCAATTATGCGCCATTAATGCGGGCATTTGTAGTAGATTCAGCAAGTTTAATGAATTTATTTCTGGCAATGGAAATGACAAATTATGGTGATTATATTCCAGCATTGGCAGCACGACTTGGCTTTGAGAACTTAAACATAGAAGATGCAAAAGAAGAATTAAATCGTTATGTATATGGCAACAATGGAAATGGTTCAAATTTAAAAATACTATTGGATGAATTATATAAAATAGATGAAGGTTTTAGAGATTGTGGTCCATCTGTTTCGAATTTTTTATTTAAATTACATACAGATCAACCTAATAAACTCATTGAATTATTAATGGTAATACCAGATTTAAGAGATATGTTTTATCGCACAGCAAGTTCAGATGGATTCGATTGTAGTTATTCTTTTAGTCATGATGATATGGCAAGTTTAATGAGTAATAACTATTCTGAATTTAGTTGGAATAAACTAATTGAAGCATTTGGCACAAATTCGATATTGAGTTATTTTGTTAACAACCAAAATTCGTATTTCATGAACCAAGCGGTGATGTATAACAAATCAATATTAACCAATACCCAACAAAATCATAACCTTTACGGTGGCAATTATGGTGGATTAGAAAACTATTTCACCTATATTCGAAATTACTTTGGTCAGGGATTATACGACCAAATTACAGCCGGGTTTATGCAACAAAGCAGTGTGTATACAGACAGTTTACGTTTAGAAGAGTGGCACCTTTATGGCAGCTCACGTATTGGTATTTACCAAACCAATAAAGCCATGGCCCAACGCACAGTACGTATTGAAAACGGAGTAACTACACAATTGAGTAATACACATATTGAACAATTAAGCCTAAGTCGTTTTTACACAGAAAGGGGTGCCAAGCGTTATGAGTTAACAAACCATTTGGGTAATGTGTTGACTGTTGTTACAGATAAGAAGTTACCTGTTTGCTCCGGAACAAGTGTAAGCTACTTCATAGCAGATGTGGTAAGTGCTACCGATTATTCTTCTTTTGGTGCTCCGCTGGCAGAGAGAACTTATCAAGGAAATGAATATCGTTATGGATTCAATGGAAAGGAGAAGGATGATGAAACTTATGGTGGTGGGAATGCTTATGATTTTGGGGCTAGGATTTATGATGCAAGGTTGGGTAGGTGGCTAAGTTGTGATCCTTTGGAAAAAAAGTTTGCTTATATCTCTACATATAACTTTTGCCTAAATCAACCGATACGGTTTATGGATATCACAGGAGAAGGGCCTGAATTTAGCAAGTATTCTTCATCATCAAAAACAGTCAAAGGTCAAACAGTTATTACAATAGAAGCAGAAGTAACAATCAAGGTTAAGCTTTACAACAACTCTTCCAATAAATATGCTGACTTGCCATCGGTAGCTTATCTTATGGAACAATATGGTAGCCAATCTCTTTCTGGGACAATGTACAGTTCAGAGGTCCTAAGCTTAGATGGAAAGGGGGGGACATTTAAAGAGGGGCAAAAAAAAGTTCAAATAAACTACAACATAAAAGTTAAATTAGAAGTAGAAGTTGTTACTGATATAAATAAAATTGAAAAAAATGATGATGTAATTATTTTCAAAGATAATATAGACAATACAATGGGAAAAATAAAAGAACCTATGGGACTTAATTTTGGCATTATCTCGGAAGGAGTGGTGGAAGATGTTTATACTGCTAACGTAAATAATACAGCACATATTGGTTTGCATGAATTGCTTCATTCATATGGGTTGTCAGACCTATATAAAACAAATAGTGCGGGTGATGTAACTTATTCTGCAAAAGGAAATTATATGGGAGTTGTTAATGATATTACAAAAGGAAGTCTTAATGCAGAACAGAAACAAACACTAGCATATACCTTGATAAGGCAATATGAGTCAATGAAACACAATAAGACAGACTATTCAGGTATAAAAGGCGGAAATGCAAAGGAGGAGGCCAAAAAACATGTTAAGTAAAAAATTGACTCTAATACTGTTGCTTTCAATAGTCATTCCATTAGCATTTATGATAGGATGTGGAAATGAAAAGGGTAAAAAGGACAGTTTGGACAAAGCCATCTTTAACTGCTCTGAAACAGATACAAAGCAGGGTGAAATGTTATACATTGATAAATGTCGCGCATGCCATGATATTCAAATTCTTTTGATTGCTAAACCTTTTTCATATTATAAAGATAGTATTCATACTTATAATCGGTTAAACAAGAATCACAAAGGAATAAGCCTAGATTCAAATGAAATTTTTCTTTTAGAGTGTTATATTAAGAATTCAACAAACAATGATTTCTAATCATTTAATAAACCATAATCCTCTGCACTGCACACTCCATTTTCTTTTTGGTTAATTACGTCGCTTACTAAGCAGTTTAATCAAAATACAGCACCTAGAGCTGGATGGTTGAATATTGAAAAAGGAAATAAAAAAAATAGAACTTGGTAATTTAAACTAAGTTCAAATTTTTATTATAAAAATTTGCTACAAAATGTAGTTTTATTAACCTCAATACGCGCTTTTTTTGGAGTGTCCGATACATCACTTTTCTAAAAGCACAAATTGCAAAAAGCTGGAATTCAACTTTTATGAGCATATTTGCAACAAAAAAAGAGAGGCTATATTGGCCTCTCTTTTGTATTTAGGATGTCTTAAATACTATTGAATTTGAAGATTCAAAATAACAACTAGAATTTATGCATCATTTAAGAATTACGAAATGCTTACCTGAATGAATTGGGTTCTAATGCTGAGTTTTTACAAACATTTAGTCCATATCAATTTTTAAAAGACGACCAAAACAATTTAGATACATTACTCAATAGGATTGAATTAGGAGAATTTTTGAATCTGTTATTTACAGCTAGTCCACCAGACTTTGATGTAATATGTAATTGTTTAAAAAACAGGCATCAGAAGAATAGCAATTATGCGCCATTAATGCGGGCATTTGTAGTAGATTCAGCAAGTTTAATGAATTTATTTCTGGCAATGGAAATGACAAATTATGGTGATTATATTCCAGCATTGGCAGCACGACTTGGCTTTGAGAACTTAAACATAGAAGATGCAAAAGAAGAATTAAATCGTTATGTATATGGCAACAATGGAAATGGTTCAAATTTAAAAATACTATTGGATGAATTATATAAAATAGATGAAGGTTTTAGAGATTGTGGTCCATCTGTTTCGAATTTTTTATTTAAATTACATACAGATCAACCTAATAAACTCATTGAATTATTAATGGTAATACCAGATTTAAGAGATATGTTTTATCGCACAGCAAGTTCAGATGGATTCGATTGTAGTTATTCTTTTAGTCATGATGATATGGCAAGTTTAATGAGTAATAACTATTCTGAATTTAGTTGGAATAAACTAATTGAAGCATTTGGCACAAATTCGATATTGACTTATTTTGTTAACAACCAAAATTCATATTTCATGAACCAAGCGGTATTGTACAACAAATCAATATTAACGAATACCCAACAGAACCAAAACCTTTACGGCGGCAATTATGGTGGATTAGAAAATTACCCACAACGCGAGCAAAGAGTTTAAATGAATAGATAAATTCGTTTAGCTCGGTTGGGGTTATCTCGTTTTCATAATTTGTATTTTAGTATGAGCTATTTTGTGTTTCCCTAATAAAAATATCATTTGATAATTTTCATATATTCGAAATTACTTTGGTCAAGGATTATACGACCAAATAACAGCCGGGTTTATGCAACAAAGCAGTGTGTATACAGACAGTTTAAGATTGGAAGAATGGCATTTGTATGGTAGTTCTAGAATAGGAATTTACCAAACCAACAAAGCCATGGCCCAACGAACTGTACGTATTGAAAATGGAGTAACTACACAACTAAGCAATACTCATATAGAACAATTAAGCCTAAGCCGTTTTTACACCGAACGTGGAGCTAAACGTTATGAGTTAACAAACCATTTGGGTAATGTGTTGACTGTGGTAACAGATAAAAAACTGCCGGTTTGTTCAGGTTCAAGTGTAAGTTACTTCATAGCAGATGTAATAAGTGCAACAGATTATTCTCCATTTGGTGCGCCGTTGGCAGAGAGAACTTGGCAGGGTGGGGAGTATAGGTATGGGTTTAATGGAAAGGAGAATGATGATGAAACTTATGGTGGTGGTAATGCTTATGATTTTGGAGCAAGGATTTTAGATGTGAGATTAGGTAGGTGGTTTGCTGTTGACCCAATGAGGAATTTGTATCCAGATCTTTCACCATATAATTTCGCAAGTAATACACCAACAGTTTTAATCGATAGTGATGGTCGTTTAATAACCGATCAAAATGGAAATATTATTTGTACAAGAGCAACAGATAAAGATATGGTTGGAGATGCTCTTAGAGATGAAAAGGGAGTTGAAATTAAAGATAAAAGGTTGTATTTAACAGCGTATAATATTTATGCAAATGACGGATCTGTGCATACTGCTTATAAACCAGTTATACAAGTGTTAAAGAAAGATGAGTTTTTGGGGTATGATAGCGATAGTTAACCAATGTATGGAGACAAGTGGGTTACAGAAAGTAACACGCCAGCCGACCAATCTTACAACTGCCATGGTTATTCTATGGCTAAAGGAGAGTTTTGGATACAAAGTAATGATGTTGATGCGTTGTTAAAAGCGGATGGTTATAATGTAGAATCATTTGATCCAATTACTGGAGTTACAAAAAAGGGAGACATATTACTTTATGAAAACTTAAAACCTGATAAGACTTGGCCGAATCCTCAACATACCGTTATTATGAATGATGATGGTACTGCAAATAGTAAAAATGGAGACAAAGAGCTTGTTCGTAATATTGATCCGAAATCGCTCCAAGGACTCGATGAAGGCTCTGAATATGGAAAAATCAGAAGAACGGCATCTGGAGGAGGGGCAGATGGTAAAATAGATGCCTCTGTTTTAATACCAGCAAGTGGAAGTAATGGGTCTAGGGAAATAATAACAAATAAGGATAGAAAAGCATTAATTAGTACTATTAAGAAAATTAAGAAAAATTAGTATGAGAAAAAGTCTAGCATTAATTTGTTGTACAGTTTTAATATTTTCAAAAGGCAATGCGCAAATGAAAAATATTGGAGTTAAACCTTGTGATTCATTGGCAAGAAATTCATTGAGCATCTTTTCAGACTTTTATATTGATACCTTGCCATTTACAATATACTATGGCTTTGACAGTGAAAGCTTGATTTTTAAAGAGTGTTTAACAGACACATTAGTTCTATTAAATAGCTTAATGAGTTTTCGCTATCTTGGATATACTGAAACGAAGCTTGGCATTTCAACCAGACCATTAGATAAACAGAGTTTCGAGAAGCATATCTTGCGACAAAAAGTAACGGAAAGGTCTCCATCTTTCTTTTTTACCTTTGAGAAAAAAAAGCTTCCTTTTGAAGTAATCAGATTATTCTATATATATGCTTTATATGAAAATAATTTTCAGTTTAAAGACAGTATTTGTTTAAGGTCAAAAAGTACTGGTAGAATACTTGAATTTAACTGGAATAATGCTGAATATATCGAAAAGCATCAACATGATAAGACCGTTAAAGAATATGAGAATTCAATGAAGAAAATGTTTAAGAACTATAATTTAATTAATAAAGCTCAAAAATCGTATATATTATGGCAAAAGTATCTTAATGAGTTAGGACTCCAAGAACTTCGTAAAAGAGGTTGGCATCCGTTGTATTGGAGTAATCTTAGTTGGTAAGGTGGTGTACTCTCCCTTTGCTACCTCGAAACTTACGAGTGGTAAAGGAAGCAAGCAATAAAAGAAACTATGCCCCTCACTTTTCATTTCATTTCTAATAAAATCAGTTGCTAACAAGCAAATGACTTAAAATGAAAAAAATTGTACTTTAAAAATGTAAGTTGAAAAATATTAAATTTTGTTACGGTTGATAAGTATTTATATTCTTAATTATCATTTGGTTTCAACTAATCGATACGGCCAAATTTTCTGTCTTTTTTTAGCTCGTCAATAAATTCGTCAGCCGATTGGTCAAGTTCCCAAGATCCAAATAATGCTTCCCATGAAGAATCTTTTTTCACTTTTGTGGTTTTCATTGACTTTGAAAGTCGTGTAATAAGCTCCAATTTATTGTCTGGGCTTAGGCTTTTCAGTAAGGTGTAGTAGCTGTCAACCAAGTTTAAATTTATATCTGTTGTCTTCATCTTTGATTGCTTTTAATTGATATAAAAGTACATAAAATATCAAACGTTCTCAACCACGAATTTAACGATTTTGTCGATACGTGATATTTGCTAAGTTCGGTCTGGAAATATCAGGTAGCATCCGGGTTTATGCAACAAAGCAGTTTGTACAAAGACAGTTTACGTTTATAATAGCCGTGTCCGCCCACTGGCAAGTATTTACCAAACCAATATTGCCATGGCCCTACACCTGCGTTGGGTAAAAATGGAATATGAATTTATTAATACATTCAAATTCAAACATTGTTGACTATATCACATTTAATAATAATCCAATACTTTTACGGACTTTAAAAATGAAACTTGCATTATTGATACCATTATTACTTTTAATTAGTCCATCATATGGACAAGTTAATGTTAAAATTAACAAGGAAAACAAATTGGATTCAATAGTAATTCTTAATGAAAAGAAAAATAAATGCTATGTAGTATTTGACAGTATTGGGTTCATTAATTTTATTACCGATGATACAAATTTGCCTTATGGAAATATGATTTATTACTTTAAGGATAACAGCTTAGAATCAGTTAAAAGAATAAAAAAGGAACATCAAAACTTCGAATATTATCTTTTTAATAATTTGGGAAGTTTGATAGATATTAGAACAGAGAAAGGAAATAAAATTGATACTTCGTTTTATAAAAAAAATCCTATAAAAGTTACTTTCTCTGAAAACAACATTATCAGTAAATATGAATTCGATACTAATGGTGCTATCAGTCGAATTTATGAAGGTGATAGCCTACTAAATATTATAGGTAATGAAGTTAACTTTTTTAATAGTGAAATTCAATATGTAAACAATTATAATTTGGGGGTATTGCTTATTTTTCATTCTGGCAGAATGGTTGAAATAAAATCATTATTTTGTGTCAATCAAGATTGGAATATTAAATTTAACTATAAAAAGAACAAGTTATCTTCGATTTATATAAATGATTATACCTCTTTAAAAGCACATATATTCAAATTTAATTCAAATGGAATAGTAAAGAAGGTGTTACATAAATGACAGTGTAAAATAAAGGTTGGGGTACTATTTTTGTGTGCCTTGAGAATGTATGTTAGATAGAAGAATGTCTTATGTAGAGTAAAGAAATTTTACGTATTAAATAGCCTTTTGTAGTAAATAATTGTTCTTTAAAAATGCCTGAATTTAAAGGCCGCAGAAAGCGTAAAATTTCCCTGGGGTCTAATGCTATTAGTTTAATATCCAAGAACGAGATTTTGAAATATCATACCATAGAAACCATTACACTGGAATATGAAAAGAAAATTGAAGCTAAGTTGATTTATTTTAAATGCCTAATGAAAAACTTAACCTTTGAATATATCTTTAAAGCATAAAAAATTTGTTTCTAATCACAATCTGATTTTTTAAAATTATTACTTGATTTTTTTGATACAAAAGTTGAGGTCTTTTAAAAATAAAATACGAATATCCACATGTTTGCCATGAAATTTATATGAGTAAAACTCTAAATGTTTTAAAATTGAGTTTAATCCAATATGAATTAAAATAGAATCCTGTTTATTACGAAATTTCCTTTAATACCAAAGGGATGACATTATAGTAGTAAACAAAAATGAATGAATTTCCCTCCGCCCAAAACTGACGCGAACCGCAGGTTCGCGTCAGTTTTGGGCGGAGGGTGATTTGTTAAATTTACTGGCAAAGAACCAGATATTGTTAAATGAAATAAAAAAAATAAGAAGCAAGTAAGTTTACATACATAAAAATATATGACTATATTTTATATAACATAAATCGAATATCCGCATGTTTACCAATAATTTATATGAGTAAAACTCTAAACATTTTAAAATTGATTTATTAATTGAATTAAGGCAATATGAATTAAAAATAGAATCTAGTTTTTTACGAAATTTCCCAAAAATCCCATAGGGATGAAATTATAGTAGTAAAAAAAACGATTGAATTGCCCTTAGC
>JBIMKP010000064.1:0-13636 GCA_051861545.1 Bacteroidia bacterium
ACTTTAACAAAATGCATTCGGTATAATTTGGCAGCGCCTAAAATCTGACCTGTTTCTGTCTTTTTCAGCAGGCCCTATTTAGAAATTTACTAATATAATTTACTGGTAAACATGCGGATATTCGTATAACTAATATAACGGGACCTTATTTTTTTAACTTTTTAATAGTAATCAAATAAGAATTGGGTTTTACATTAAACAAATTCTCATCTTCATAAGGCAAATCTATTATTTGCCATTGTTGAGTTGCAGTAATAACATCATACCTACTTTTAGATAAGTTTACTAGCAAAGGCATTTCCAAACTTGAAATTTCAGATTTAAGGCGATAATGTAATTCATGTAGTCCATCCTTGTGAAGGATATAATATTCAAAAACAGGTATTTCAGCTTTTTCCAGGTAGCACTTAAAAAAAGGTTTGAGTTTCATGTTCAAACGTTTTGAAAAATAGGCTACTACATCTTCAGTTAAAATTGTTCTATATTTAAAATTTTGGTGAAATTCATACAAAGCATTTTGCCACAATGTATCATTGTCAACCATATTTCTTAAAGTATGTAATATCCAAGTACCCTTATAATAAATATCATTATCAGCATGGTGATAAAATACACCTCTTTCACCCAACATTGGCTGTTTATTATTTATCTTAGGTTTTTGCATTTTTAAATAATCTTTAGCCCTTTCAGGACCAGCCATACATTCAACATACAAGGCTTCTGAATAAGTAGTAAAGCTTTCATGAATCCACATATCAGCTTTATCCTTAGCGGTTATAGAGTTAGCAAACCATTCATGACCACTTTCATGAACTATAATAAAATCGAATCCAAAATCATTGTTTTTATAATTATTTCCGTAGGCCACACAGCTTTGGTGCTCCATACCCCAATAAGGAGTTTCCACGAGTTTGTAACCATCATTTTGAAAAGGATAGGGACCAAAAAACTTTTCAAAACAACGCAGCATATATTTACTTTGCTCGAAATGTCTTTTTGCTCTTTGTTCATTGTATTTTAGCACATAATAATCTAAACTCAATGATTCAATATTAGGTCTTGTATGAACATCAGTTAAATGCACATAATCTCCTATATTAATACTTATATTATAATGATTAATTGGGTAGGAAACAATCCACCTAAATTTTTCATAACCATCATCTAATTTTTGGGAGCCGGCCAATCTGCCATTACTAACAGCAGTTAAACCTTGCGGAACTTCAATTTCCATTTGCAAATTTTCCGGTTCATCATCCCAAGTATCCTTACAAGGAAGCCACATAGAAGCTCCTTCTCCTTCACAGGCCATACCTATCCAATCATTACCTAGGCTATCTTTCGACCAAACAAATCCACCATCCCAAGGTGCATTTTTTGCTATCTTGGGAAATCCTTCAAATAAAACCTTTATTGAGTAATTAGAATTTATCAACAACTCATTTTCAAAAGTTAACAATATTGTTCTTCCAAGTCTATTAAAAGTAATTGGATTCTTTTCAGAAACAATACTCAAAATTTTCATTCCAGAATCTAAATCTAATTGAATGATTTTACTCGTCTTTAAGGCTTTAAAATGAATCTCATTTAAACCTGAAATGAACTTTAATTTAGGATTTATCCGAAGCTGAATTTTATACGTTTTTACATCAAAATTGGTTCTAAACTTCGATAAACTTCCATCCAAAACATTATCTATTTGGGCGTTTGAACTAAAACTAACAACAATAGTTAACACTAAGGAAAAAGCTAATTTGAAAATAAAATTCACCATTTATTAGAAAAATTTACTCAAATCTATGTTCTATTTTTATAATCTTGCCAATTCTAAAAAAAACTAATCAGAAATTGTATGAACAATCTGTTAAAAGGTAAAAAAGGCATCATCTTTGGGGCGTTAAACGACAAAAGTATAGCCTGGCAAACAGCTTTGAAGTGTTATGAACAAGGAGCAGAATTTGTATTAACAAATGCACCTATTGCCATGAGACTGGGTGAAATAAACAATTTAGCTACAATTTGCGGAAACGCTCAAATTATTCCTTGTGATGTGAGTAAAAATGAGGATATGGAAAATCTCATTTCAAAATCAATGGAAATTTTAGGAGGAAAAGTAGATTTTATTTTGCACTCTGTTGGCATGAGTTTGAACATAAGAAAAGGTAAAGATTATACAGATTTAGATTATAAATTCATGCACGATACTCTTGATATATCAGCAATGAGTTTTCATAGATTAATGCAAACTGTTTACAAAATGGATGCAATCAATGAATGGGGTTCGATTGTTGCTTTAACTTATATAGGTGCACAAAAAGTATTTCCAGATTACAGTGAAATGGGCGATGCAAAATCACTTTTAGAGAGTTTTGCTAGAGGTTTTGGATATAGATTAGGTAAAGAAAAAAATGTTCGTGTTAATACCATATCTCAAAGTCCTACAAAAACCACAGCCGGCGGAGGAGTTAAAGGATTTGGAGATTTTTATGACTATGCAGAAGCCTTATCACCGCTTGGAAATGCATCAGCAGAAGACTGTGCAAACTATACTGTTTTAATGTTTAGCGATTTAAGTAAAAAAGTTACTATGCAAAACCTGTTTCATGATGGTGGATTTAGTAATACTGGATTTAGTTATGATGTTTTAAAAATGATGGATAAGAAATCAGAATAAAACAAATAGAGCCATTTAATAACAAAACAGGCTGCTTCAAATTAATGAAGCAGCCTGTTTTATTTTAAATAATTGATGAATAAAACCATTTAGTTTAACACATGCATTTCAGTTAATAAATGATTGGCTTTAGCAACCTTTTCTAAAATCCAGCAAACATATCTGATATCAACTGCAACACTTCTTGAGTAAGCTTCATTCCAAGCATAATCGTTAATAGTAGCAGTATAAGCTCTATCAAAATTTACACCAACAAGATTACCGTCGGCATCCATCACCGGGCTTCCACTATTACCTCCAGTAGTATCGAGATTATATAAGAAGTTTACTGGTAAATCATTTAAATCTGGATGCATATAAGAACCCAAATCATGCAAGGCATATAAATCTTTTATTGCTTGAAGCAATTCATAATCTTTCCCATCTTCCTTTTCAATTACACCCGTTAAAGTAGTAAATGGCTTATTCCATTCTGCATCATTAGGGTAATATCCTTTAATATAACCATAAGTAAAACGTAAGGTAGCATTTGCATCTGGAATAAATTGAGTCTTCTTAAACTCGCTTTTTGCATCAACATATTTAGCCAATAATAAATTCAATTCTCCCTCACGTTTTTTATCCTCTTCATCATACTTATTAACTTCCTTATTCATTTCATGAGCAAAACGAATCATATCATCATTTAACTTTAATGCAGCATCAGAACTATCAGCTAATAAATCCATCATTAATTTTGAATCTAAAATTTTAGTTTTAGCAAAGAAATTTCCAATTACTTTAGCTCTAGCTTCATCAGTTTTATTCTTCTTGTAAAATGTTAAAACAGCTTTTACTTCATTATCTGAATTATTTTGAAATGCATCAGCAAACATTTTAGTTAACAATGGCTTTTCAATTGCAGGATCCATTTGAGCAAACAATCGTTGATACAAAGCCTTTAAACGAGGAATTTGTTTTGATAAAAAAGCCGCTTTTTCTTCTTTACTATTTAACTGATTATATGAAGTCTTATAATTATCAATTGCAGCAGCAAACTGAAAAGTTGGAGACAAATTATACAAATAATCATAGAATAAATTCCTAGGAGCAAATTTTATTATTTCATCATACAGTTTATTTACTTTAGGAATTACATCTCCATATTTTTTGTTTAATTCAGTATTCGATTCTAGGAATTTCTGCATTTCCTTTTCCTCAGACTTTTTCTTTTCAGTAAGTCCTACCCTTCTAAATCCTTGTAATTTGCCTTCATAGTTTTTGGCAGTATTGGCTAAGCTTTTAATTTTAGCAGAATATTTCAATTCTAGAAATTCATTGTTTTCACCTAACTTTTCCATGTAATTGATTTCCCAGTTAAACAAATCACTTACATATTTTAACATGTATTTTTCGTGGTATTGGTAAAAAGCAGCAGGTTGATTTCTAAAAGTTCTACCAGGATATCCAAGAATGAAAACAAAATCATTTTCTTTCACTCCTTTAGGATTTACCTTTAAATATTTAACCGGCTTAAAAGGAACATTGTCTTTACTATATTCAGCTGCAGAGCCATCTTTAGCAACATAAGCTCTTAAAAAAGCAAAATCACCGCTATGACGTGGCCAAACCCAATTGTCCTTTTCACCACCATATTCTCCAATACTTCTACCTGGAACATAAACCAATCTTACATCTTTTAATAATTGATATCTAAACAAAACATAAGTTCTACCTGTAAACATTTCAGAAATCTCACATTGTAATTTTGGATTTTTCTTATTCTCTTCTGTTGTTATAGCCTTTACATTTTCAGCAATTATTTGCAAACGAACTACAGGATCATTTGTTTCTTGGGTTCTCATTAAAACCTTTGAAGAAACATCCTCATAACTCACTGTAATTTTACATACTAATCCTTTTGCTGGAGCTTCATCTTCACGAGATTTAGCTAGATATCCTTTATCAACATATTTATTTACGGTATCACTAATAGCATGCACAAAACTAAAAGCACAATGGTGATTGGTAACTAACAAACCATCCTCGCTAACAAATGAACCGGTGCAACCACCAACACGAACAATTGCATCAATTTGGCTAATTCCATTTGGATTGTATAAAGAAAGCGGATCCATTTTTAATCCAGCCTTTTTCAAATCCACTTGTTTCAATTCAGATAATGGAAACATTCCTTCATCTAATCGTTCTGTTTTATTAGAACTAAATAAAATCCACGAAAAGCTTAATGCGAATAATAGTATTATTTTCTTCATATGGGGCGAATATAGTCTTTATGTAATAGATAAATCAAACACAACTTAGTCAAGTAACAGATATTCAACAATATCTAAAATTGAAATTCCTGAAATTTATCATTTTATGCTTTTTAAATAGCTCCTATTTTGCGAATTCTAAAAAACCACATTCATGAATCCAAAACCATTAGCACATTCCTTTCATATACCAATTATGGGTATTGGTTTTACTATTGATACACCATTTAAAGTTTCTCCTTTTGGAATTTCATCCTCAATTTCTTTGGTTGATGATATTTTAATTGAAAAAATGAGAAAATTTTATTGTGAGAAATTTGATAAGCCTTATCAAGCCATCACAAATAAAATGGATGATTTTAGAGCAAAAAGAATCACTGCCTATTTAAATCTCCTTGAAGATTTAATTGATGAAAAAATCACTAACATGAAAGAATCTTTTAATGAAGGTTCTAAAGAGTTAGAGCAATATTTTAAAATGTTGCCAGATACATCACAATTAAAGAAAAATTTTCAAAACTATATTGATAATAAAGTTTCTAAAAGTGAAATTATCAGTTGGTTAAATGATAATTTAGTTAAAGGAAGTATTGATGTAAACATTATGACCAAACTCGACAAGGAAAATTACAATGGTGATGAAAAACTACCTGTTGAGTTTAATGATGCACATGCTGCTTTAAGAGGATTTGCCGAAAGTAAACTACATTCTTCTATTATTCTTTCTGCTGGAATGAATCCTCGTTTATATAGTTACATGGATAAATTCAATGATTTTTTCCCAGGACCAGATGGTACATTAAAGAAGAAAATCATTTTAAAAACAAGTGATTATCGTTCAGCTTTAATACAAGGAAAATTTCTTGCAAAAAAGGGTTTATGGGTTTCAGAATTTAGAATAGAATCTGGCTTAAACTGCGGTGGACATGCATTTGCAACAGATGGATTTTTAATGGGACCAATACTTGAAGAATTCAAAAACCAAAGAGCTGAATTAAAACAAAGTTTGTTTGAAATGTGGTCACCGGTTATGAAAGAAAAAGGAAATCCACATTTTGAAAGTATACCTGAACAAAGAATTACAGCGCAAGGTGGAGTTGGAACCGCAGAAGAGCATGAATTTTTAATGGAGCATTATGAATTAGATGGAATTGGCTGGGGAACACCATTTTTATTGGTACCAGAAGCTACCAATGTTGATCCTGAAACTTTGGATTTATTAGTAAATGCAAAAGAAAAAGACTTATACCTTAGCAATACTTCGCCATTAGGAGTTCCATTTAATAGTGTTTACGGAAACTCAAAAGATGCTGAAAAGCAAGTTTGGATTGATAAAGGAAGACCTGGAAGTGCATGTCCTAAAAAATATGTAGCTTTAAATAAAGAAGTAAATGGAGAAGATTTATGCACTGCTTCTAGAAAATTTCAAGATGCAAAAATTAAAGAATTAAATGAGGCTGAATTAGACCAAGCTGCTTACCAGAAAGGATTAGATAAAATTCTTGTTAAATCATGTTTATGTGTTGGTTTAGGAACACCTGCTTTATTAGTAAATGGAATTGAAACTAGATCGGAAGGACCTGGCGTGAGTGTTTGTCCTGGACCTAATATGGCTTATTTTTCTGAGGTTTGTTCTTTAGACAAAATGATAAGTCATATTTATGGAAAAACGAATATTATCAAAAGAGAAGATAGACCTAATGTATTTATTAAAGAATTAAGTTTATACATTGATTATTTGAAGAAAAAATCGGAAGAAGTAGAAATTCCTTCAATGAATAAAAGTTTAACCGCATTTAAAGCAAACTTAGAAGAAGGCATTCAATACTATAAGAACTTATTCAAAAATCAAGAAAACTACTTCGATAAAGTTAAGCAACAAAGTTTAGATGCTTTGAATTATTATTCTGAAGAATTGCACAAAATGTTTGAGCAAAAAGTTTTGGAAGAAGGATAATAATTTCAATATTAATAAAAGAAAAAGAGCTTGATTTCACTTTGAAATCAAGCTCTTTTTCTTTTATGTTGAGTTCTAAGAATGTAAAAAAATCTATGCTATTAAGAATGTGTATCTTTTTTTAGAGTAAAGCCAAACGTAGTGCCTTGTCCAATGGTACTTCTAACATTTACAGCTTGTCGGTGTGCTTCAATAATATGTTTTACAATTGCTAAACCAAGACCAGTTCCACCAGATTCAGATTCTCTTGTACGACTTTTTTCAACACGATAAAAACGTTCAAAAATGCGAGGCAAATGTTCTTGAGCAATCCCTTCTCCATTATCACCAATTTCAATTAAAAGATTCTCATCCATATCATAATAAGCCGCAGTTATAGTTCCACCTTCTTTGCCGTATTTAATAGCGTTAGTAACTAAATTAACTAAAACCTGTCTAATTCTATACCTATCGGCTTCTACATAAAAAGGTTTATTACAACCATCTTTTATTAAAGCTGAAATAGACCTCTTTTTTGCCTTTTCCTCCATTTGCTCATACACATCTTTAACTAGCAAATTGATATCAAATCTTTCAATTTCCATTTCTAATTCACCGCTTTCTAATTGAGAAATGGCAAGCAAATCGGCAACCAAATCACTCAACCTATCTGCACTTTTTGCAGCCCTATTTAGAAAACGAAGATTAACTTCAGGATCATCAATAGCGCCATCAATTAAAGTATGAATATATCCCTGTATGTTAAAAATTGGTGTTTTTAGTTCATGGGAAACATTTCCAAGAAATTCTTTTCTAAAATCGGCCAATCTTTTAAGTTGGTCAATTTCCATTTTATTATCACGAGCCCATTTAATTACCTCTTTACTCATTTCGGTAATTGGATCTCTATCCCAATCAAAATTGCTTAAAACAGCATCATACTTTTGTGTTTTAAGACTATGAATGGTCTTATAAATGAGTTTAATTTTTCTATAAATGAAATATTCTAAGGTATAAAAGAATAGGAAAAACGACAATCCAAAAGAAAGTGTAAAAATGATAACTGTATTAAGCAAATTGTAATCGCTTATAAAAAAATTCACCGACCCCAGGATTACCGAAAGCAAAGCTGAAATAAGGGTGGCTACCGTTATTGGCTTAGGGTTTCGGGTCATATTTCAAATTTATATCCTACGCCTTTAACAGTTCCTATATAATCATTTCCTAATTTTTCCCTGATTTTTCTAATATGAACATCAATTGTTCTATCAACAACAAGCACTTCATCACCCCAAACTTTTTCTAGAATAAAATCTCTTGTAAAAACCTTACCTGGTTTACCCGCTAAAAGAAATAACAATTCAAATTCTTTTCTTGCCAGTTGAATTCTTTCATCTCCCCTATAAACCAAAAACGATTCTCTATCTATTATTATATCACCAACAACTAATCTTGTAGAAACTGTTTCTTTTACAATTCTTCTTAAAATTGCATTTAAGCGAGTAATAAGAACCTTTGGTTTAATTGGTTTAGAGATATAATCATCGGCACCAGCATTAAAACCCGCAATTTCAGAATATTCTTCCGAACGAGCAGTAAGAAATACTACAAATGTTTTTGAAAAAGCAGGATCTGCTTTTAAAATTTTGCAAGTTTCTATACCATCCATTACTGGCATCATCACATCTAAGAGGATTAAATCTGGCTTGAAGGATTTTGCAATTTCAATCGCACTTGCACCATTAAATGCAGTTGCAACCAAATAACCTTCCTTTTTTAGGTTATAATCGATAAACTCAATGATATCAGACTCATCGTCTACAACTAAAATTTTATATTGACTTTCCATGTTAGAAATTTTATGTAAGATTCGATGAGTTAAGTGATTTGAAAATTAACTTAAGGTTAACAAAATGTTATGAAAGCCAATTCACTAAAATCCAAATATCTCTTTTAGCTTATTCTCAAGGCTTTGACCACGTAACCTTTTGGCAATAATCTTTCCATCTTTATCAACAAGTACAGTAAATGGAATTGATTCGATATTATAAAGCTTAACAACACTGCTATTCCACTTCAATAAATCTGAACCATGGTTCCACAATAACTGGTCTTTATTTATTGCAGCCAACCACGATTCTCTGTTGTCATCTAAACTTACACCAAAAACATCAAATCCTTTTGATTTGTATTTGTTATATAATCTTACAACATTTGGATTTTCATCTCTACAAGGTTTACACCAGCTTGCCCAAAAATCAACCAAAACAACTTTACCTTTTAATGATGACAAGGTAATTTTTTTGCCAAAAGGGTCATTCAAATTCATATCTGGAGCCATATTTCCATCGGCTGTCCTTCTCAATTCTTCAACTTTTTGATGTAATTGAGCTGCATATTTACTTTGAGAAAATTCTTTATACAATTGCTGATCTACTTGATCGAAAAATTGAAAATCAACTTCTGGTGTTAAAAAATTAGTTGCAAAATATGGGACAATTGAATGTGTTAAAGTACCTGCATAATTTTTTATATTTAGCTGATTAGCAACTCTTAAACTATCGTATTCAAAACGAATTCTTTCTTGTATTTTTAATGGTGGAACACTTTCGCCATATTGAGCATATTTAGCTTCTAATGCTTGAACCGATTTCATAAATGAATTATTGATAGCAAACATGGTTTTTAACTCTTCATTTTCTTTTGAGTTTTTAACAAAATAATTCTGAATTGAATCAATAGGGAATTCCAATTCAAGATCACTATTTGTATCGATAACCATTACTAAATCACCAGCATTTAAACGCAAAACACAGAAGGTTTTTTCTTTTAAAGTTCCTGTTAATTCAAATGTTCCATCATTTTGAACCATTGATGTATCAATTGTAATTAAACCAGTATTGGTTAATTCTTGTAGGTTTAAAGCCTGATTTCCTCTATTGTTTATGATTTTACCTTTGATACGAAAACCAGTTCTTTGTGTTTCTTTTTCTTTGCTACTGCAAGCAATAATTAAGCTTAATGCTATTAAACCAAGTAATATTTTTCTCATAAATTATTGTTTATCTAATGTATCTTTTAATAGTCTGCTACTCAATTTTGGATCTGCTTTACCTTTACTAAATTTCATTACTTCACCCATAAATAATCCAAGCAGACTCTGTTTACCGGCTTTGTATTCAATTACTTTTTCTGGATATTTAGCTATAGCCTGATTAATCCAATTTTGTAATTCATCAGAATCACTTTCTTGCAATAAATTTAACGATTCAGCAATTTGAAGTGGACTTTTATGATGTTCATTTATCATAGCAGGAAAAACCTTTTGAGAAGCAACACTATTGCTTATTTTTCCTTCATCGATTAAAGCAATCAATTCTGCAATTTTTGTAGGTTGTAAAACGAAATCTTTAATATCTAATGCTTGCTCATTAAGATAACCTTTAATAGCAACCATTACCCAGTTTGCAGCTGATTTAATGTTTGAAGTATGTTTCAAAATGCCTTCAAAATACTCCGCAACATCTCTACTTTCAGTTAAAACGTTTGCATCATAATCATTTAAAAGATATGTTTTTGTAAACCTTTCAAACAATTCTTTAGGCAAAGCTGGCATTTGTGATTTTACACCATTGATGTAATCAGTAGTAATATTCAAAGGTGGCAAATCAGGTTCTGGGAAATAACGATAATCGGCAGCACCTTCTTTGCTTCTCATAGGAATCGTAATTCCTTTTAAAGCATCAAAGGCTCTCGTTTCTTGGTAAATCTTTTCGCCGTTTTCAATCATATCAACCTGACGTTTGATTTCAAAATCGATGGCCCTTTGAACATTTCTCATAGAGTTCATGTTCTTCACTTCCACTTTTGTACCAAACGCTGTTGTACCTTTAAGTCTAACAGAAATATTCGCATCACAACGAAGACTACCTTCTTCCATATTTCCATCACAAATTTCAAGATATCTAACCAATTTTCTCATTTCGGTTAAATATAAATAAGCCTCTTCTCCACTGGCAATTTCAGGTTCAGTAACTATTTCAATTAAAGGCACTCCTGCTCGATTTAGGTCAATTAAGGAATCATATACATCCTGATCATGCATACTTTTACCGGCATCTTCCTCCATGTGGATTCGAGTTAAACCAATTTTCTTTTCGGTTCCGTCTTTCCTTTTAATTTCAACAAAACCACCAGTACAAATAGGTGTTTTATCTTGTGTTATCTGATAACCTTTAGGTAAATCAGCATAAAAGTAATTTTTACGCGCATAATACTGAAAACCTGCAATTTGACAAGAACAAGCCAATCCCATTTTAATTGCATTGTTAACTACTTGTTTATTGTGCTTTGGTAAAGTTCCTGGATGTCCTAAACTAACAGGACTAACCATTGTATTAGGTTCAGCACCATAATCATAAGGGTCTTTACAGTATGCTTTACTTTTCGTAAGCATCTGAGCATGAACTTCTAAACCTATTACTGGCTCGTATTTGCTGTAATCAATTACCTTTTCTGTCATGTATTTTTAAAAAAGAATTTCAAAAATACACAATTCCAATGAGCCAAAATGCATTTTTTTGCCAAAATACCGGCCAAAAGTGGAATGAAATATTTACAGACTGCTATTACTTGAATTAAGGAGTAATGGAATTGATTCTTCTTGCCCCAATTAATTCATCATAATTGAATTGTAAATTTCTACTATAAACTAAAATCAAGTATTCATTTTCTGTTTGATAGTGATTGCCTTCAATACTTGAATCATCAGGAATGGAATTATCATCTAAAATTGCATAAGCGTACTCATAACGTCCTTGTTTAAGAGGAACTTCTAAATCATATCTTTGTCTATTTTTGTTGAAGTACATTTTGTATTCTGGCAAACATCTCCAATCTGTAAATTCACCAATTACATAAACATCTTTATCGGATGGAATACCCATTAAGCCCGATAAATAAAAGGATGTGTAAGCATAATCACCATCAATTTCAGAATTATTACCTTCTTTATTAAAAATAACTTGTTTCCCATTAAAATCAGCATACTGAAAATATTGATTTGCAGCCCTACTTTCATCAATATTTAAAAGTACATGCCAAACAGTATCAGTTCGTTTACTGCGAACATTCTGGCTAAATTGCCTAAGATTTCTTGTATCGAAAAAACGAAATTCATTGCCTCCATTAAATAAGGTTTTATCAACATAAGAATAATCGAGTTTATTGTTACTTGCAAAAAGTGGTGTTAATCCAAAAAGCGCATTTTCCCAACGGTGGTTTTGCATTAAAACTACTTTCACATCTTGCAAAGGATTAACTATTTGTGAAGGATTAAATCCCACAGAAAATTGAATTTCTTGTTTAGTATAACGGTATTCAGCTAAAGTAGCAGGTTTTGCTGTAGCCTCAACCTCGGCCGAACGTTTAATTACCATAAACCTCCTAACCATAACCAAATCGTTCTCATCGAAATTACGAAACACCTTTAAAATATAGTTTCCGGCCCAAATTGGTTTCATATTTTCATTTGGAAAAACCAAGTTGAAGTGAACATATTTTACATAAGTATTTGTAGAAAATCTGAAATCAGTAATATTATCAAATTGCATCCCTTTTAAGTACTCAAATTGATTGAATTTAGATGTTTTCCAATCAGCATCGCAATGAACAATTGTGTATTGATAATTCTCAGCTTCAGCACCTAACATATCAAAACTTAATTTTAATTGTTCTCCATCTAAAGCAATAATTGGATACCTATCTTCAGTTCCATTTTTCATTAACTGAATTGAATGTGCTCTTTTATCGACAATTAAGTTCGGATTATTTACTTGCGAAAAAGCAATAAAACTTAATGAAAAACAGAAAATACTTAAAACAATAATTTTTTTCATAGAATATCAATTATTCCTTCCAAACAGAAGGAAACAATAAGTAAGCCAAACCTATAACCATTAAATCTAAAAGTAACAAAACCAATAAATCTTTTTGTATTTGAGATGGATCAATTCCATCCATTGCTCGTTTACAAGCTTTTATTAAAATCAATAATAAAGGAATAATTATTGGTAAACTTAAAACTGGCATTAATAAATTACTGTTACCTGCTTTTGAGGAAATGGCAGAAAGCATAGTGAATGTTGCAGCAAATCCAATACTCCCCAAGGCTGTTGCAGTTAAATAATATCCATGAAAAACTATTGGGTTACCTAAGAGTAAACTATAAATAGCTAAACATAAAAATGATAAAATTACATTTAAACCAGCATTATAAAAAAATTTTGATATGAGTAGATTTTGGGGATTAATTAATTGGTGATAATATAAGTTTTTGGACTTCCCCTCTCCTATAAAACTTTTTGCTATGGAATTAATAGAAATAAAGACCATAATTACCCAAAATATTGCATTCCAAGCAGGGTTACCAAGCATTCTAACAGCTAAATAAACTATCATTACTGAGGAAAAAACCTGAAGAATTACTCCATTTATAGCGTATCGTTGACGCCATTCTGTTTGTAATTCCTTTTTTACAAATTGCTTTATTTGTTGATTTATCATGAAAGCGCAATTTAAACCCTAAGAACTTAGATTACCAAAATTAAGAACCAAAGAAATCAATCTAAAATCAAACCGAAAGTAATTTTAAGATTATTAATAATTGTAATTAGTGTAATAATCCTCAAATATCTAAACGAATTTCCGTTTCTTTACAAGTAAATTTAATAACATCCCCCTCAGCCCAAAACGGCCGCGAACCTTCGGTTC
>JBIMKP010000065.1:0-11628 GCA_051861545.1 Bacteroidia bacterium
TCATAAATGAAAAATGAAAATGTGTTATAAATATGTATTGCCGATGTTATGTACCTAAGGGCACATTAAATTGTTTTTCATTCACACGATTCGATTCAACATGATGATTTTTAACACGTAAATCATAAATGAAAAATGAAAATGTGTTATAAATATGTATTGCCGATGTTATGTACCTAAGGGCACATTAAATTGTTTTCATTTACGCAATTCTATTAAATAAATCCGCTGATTATTCAACGAATTTTAAATTTATCAATCTATTGGTTTGAATAAAAATCTATCATCATATTCAATCCCAAATTTATCTAAATGCTCTTTATATTCTTTTTTAAAACTCTTTACTGCGTGATGTTTCTCTTGGTCTTTTATATACCTGATTACATTTTCTACATGTGATTTACTATATGAAAATGCCCCATATCCATTTTGCCAACTAAACCTATTTTTTGTTAATTTATTCATGTTTACCCATTCCGAACTATCTCCTTTCACAATTCGCATAAGTTCAGATAAGGATTGTGTTGGCCTGAAACCAAAAAATAGATGAATGTGATCTGGCATACCATTAATAGCTAAAACCTTATGGGTATGATTTTCAATAATTCCTGTTATGTAGCCATAAAGTTCGTTTTTCCAATCTTGCTGAATTAAACTTTCACGATTTGAAACTGCAAAAACTGCTTGAATATGAATTTGTGTGTAAGTGTTAGACATATTATTTTAATCAAAAACAAAATTTCAAAACACTAAATTGAAATCTAATTCCTTAATTTTTCAAATAAAGAATTGTGTGTTTAATCATAAGTTAGTTGGTAGCAGGTTATCAGTCTGTTAATATAAAATCTAGCGCAGAAATTCAAAATAAAATTCATAATTATCATCTGAAATTGATATTTTTAAGGAATTCCTTAAATGAACGATTTATCAGGTTTGGTAGTTATACACGATGAATCCCGGATACGCGATGAATGACGGATGCGCGATGAATTACGGATACGCGATGAATCGCGCATCTACAACGGATACGCGATGAATCACGGATACGCGATGAATCGCGCATCTACACCGGATACGCGATAAATCGCGCATCTACATTAACATCCGCCGGCGCTGCTGGCAACGTCAATCAATTTTAATAATGCATCTTTGCTTGCTGGTTTCGATAGATACAATGCAGGGGCAGAATTCGAATATTTTCTCGATGTTTCCATTAGGTAATCCAATTGCCCATCTCCATCCAAATCACCTACAAATAGTATGCTGATGGCTGCATCATCAAAACTATCATGCGCTACTAACATGTCCATGATGTTTTCCCCGTTTTTGTCCCCAAATAACATCAATCTATACGACTGCATATCGTTAAAATTATCTGTTTCTTTTCCATCTCTAAATGTGCCATTCGCAACTAATTTTTGTGTTTTTCCTTTATATGATAATTCCAATGTTCTACCAACAGGCAGCTCGCTGTTTTCAAACGATAAGGCTTGTACTTCACGTTTTTGCATATTCTCTGCACCCGATACTAAAAATATACATGAATCTTCATGTTGCCAAACTAACTGAATATACTCATCATCCGAATTTTCTTCTTTCACACGTTTGCCCTCAATGCTAATTTTATCTAGGTAATAACCCTTTGCATTTTTAAATAAACCAAATACATTTCCTTTATCTATTTTGTTAAAGTCCTCTTCGTAAATGAGGGTATTTGGCATCACTAAAACTGCACCATAATTCGAGTCAACCGGATAATCAAATTCTTGAACCATTTGTTCTTCCGTTTTCGTTTCATCAACAAAAGTAGAATCTACCGCTTCCGCCGTTTCTACTTGTTTAGGTTCACCTGCACATGCGGCTAACAAAGCCAATAAAATCACTGTATATAGTTTTCTCATTTGTTTTTAAATTGAAGTCCAACTTCTGTTAATGCTTCTTTTAATTTGGGGATACTGCTTTTCCCCATGCCATGTAAAGTTAGAATATCTACTTCACTGTATTTGGCCAATTGTTTGATTGTTTTAATTCCTGCATTCTCCAATGCCCTTCTAGCAGGTGCAGCCAAAGTGCTCATGAAGCCGCTTGTAGGTTTGCTCTCTTTGGCACAAATGGGGCAAACCGGACATTCACTTGTTTTCGTAAAAGGATGTCCGTTTTTGCAAGTTTTACTTTTGCTTTTAGGTTTCTTTTTTAAATCGGCTTTTTCTAAATTTTGTTGAATCCTGTATTCTACAATTTTTTTAATCAGGTCCCAAGGCATCTTTTCGGTGATGGGAAATTGCACCGCACCTTTCGATGATTTATAGTTCACAAAATCCTTTTCAAAATGTGCAATTCCAGCCGCACCAGGGTAAAAACCAATATGATGTTTATACGCAGCATAATGCACCAAATTGCCCTCCAACTTAAAAGTAGGAATGCCGTAATTCATGGTCTCCTCGGCTAAATCAGGTAACATCGACGAAATAAACTTTCTTATCTCATTCAATATTTTCTGTGTTTCTTTCGGATACGATTTGATATAAGAACTTACATCAGCAGAAGAATTTTTCATAGTATAAAAATGGAAATAGAAAACCAAATTACGTGATAACAACAAAAGCAACAAAACAAAAATTAGACCAACGAGGCAGTAATCAGTTTGGAGTGTGAGTTATGAATCAGTTTGGAGTTTGATTTTTGAGCAAGCTCAGAGTCTGCAAACAGTTTGGAGTTTGAGTTTTGAGCAAACACAGAGGCAGTATTCTGTTATGAAACAGTTTGGAGTTTGAGTTTTGAGCATGAGCAAAAACCTCACTCTTGTATTGATTGAATTACACATACTTTCGCTATCCTAACTCACACCCAAACTCACACTGTCTTGCCTCTCCTCACTCACACTCAAACTCACACTGACTTTCCTCACTCACACTGTCTTGCCTCTCCACACTCACACTCAAACTCACACTGACTCTCTTCTATCCCTAAGGCGGAGGAAAATTTCGTTGTTAAAGTTTGGCTTCATTCAAAATATAAATTTCTTAACTATTCGTTGAAATGAAAAATCTTATTGTTTAAAAAAAGAGAACCGGAATAAGTAAATTGTTGGCTTATTTAAAAAGCCTATTTAACATGAAAGCAGTGAAATTATTCGAAAGCAAAAAGGTACGTACTCATTGGGATGAAAAAACAGAAACCTGGTATTTTTCTATTATTGATGTGATTGAAATACTAACCGAATCCACCAATCCTCGTGATTATTGGTTCAAAATGAAAAAACGAGTAAAAACTGATGATGGACTGGAACTGTCGACAATTTGTCGACAGTTGAAAATGGAGGAATATAGAAATGCTTAGAAGCCGCAATAAGTATAAGAACCCTAATAATTTAAGATTATCACAGTAATTGAAATACTTAATGGAAGCAGCATCCCTAAATGCTATTTGTGCGACTTTAAAAAGAAGCTTACCGTTGAAGGAAGAGAAGTGTACGAAAAAATCGTACGGTTACAAATTGTAACCAGTTGAACTTGGAACCTAGATAGGGACAAATTGTCCCCAGGTAGGAATGATTATAAGTGGTAAAAAAATAAAAATATCCCTAGTAACTTTAAAACCAACAATGTAATTTGAATACTAACAGTATTAAGTAATATTTAAACCTAATAATAGATACTTATTAAAACAAGATGGAGTTGTACGATGGAATCGTACAACTGAAAATAGTATATAAATTTCTCAAAATTAATGAATGAAAATATTGTTATAGTGATATTCCAAAAAATCCTTATCTGGATGACAGCGCTCAGGAAGGTTTATTCGATTTCCTTCATATTTTAACAAAGAATATATTGCAGAATTTTCTATTCCATTTTGTCTTAAGTTATCTGAGAATTTTATTTTATAATCTGTTGTAATAGTCATATTTCCCGAATCAAATGCCTTATCATATAAAGCATTTAAGCATAGACCATTCGAAGGATTCAATCTATTTTCGGTATCAACAGCCCATGGAACAATATGGCTAGCAACAAGTAATGTTGGAATATTCAAACCTGAAACACAACAGCAATTGTCATAAATACCTAAAATATTATTTCTAAAAAACTGTTGATTGATTCTCACTTTTACAATTCTTTCCTTTTCAATTCCATCGGGAATTTCATTTTCCTCGAATCCAATAATTTCAAATATAGACTTCTTAGAAAATTGAGATATTAATAAGGTACTATCTTCTGAAAGTTTCTCAAGATTATTTGCATATTCATGCCAAACTTCCTTGTCCAAATTGGATGTACCACTTAAGCCAACAATTCCTCTTTTAGCTAACTCTGGATCTAAACTTCCAAAATTCCCAATTTTCATTTTAACAGCATTAACACTTCTTCCAATAATTTCTGCTGTTTCAATAATTTCTTTGTTGGTGTTACTGGCTTTATTAAATGGGATACTAAAATAGGTTCTTAGAGCAACTATTGATTGCTCTTTTGTCCATAGATTATTCGCCATATTTTTTAGTTTCTATGATGTCTAAATGAGTAACTGAATAATCGCTAAAAATATCTTTAAATAAGTTTAATTTAAAATCAGAGTTCCCTAAAAGTATTGTTGAAAATATTTCCATTCTATCATCAACACTCAATAGATTTAACTTTTCATCATCTCTAAAAAATGCCATGAAATCATCTCTGTCAGTAATTTTAATACAATTCTTCATTTTTGTTTTCGATAATTATAACATAAAACTAAGTTGCAGAAAATGAAAATGAATCACAATAAAAATTGTTTATTCTTATCACCGGATTATTAACAAGAAAATCAATATCAGAAGTTAAATCTTTTGCATAGTTCTAAGAAAATTTCCCTAAACGTAAATTTTATAACTAATACTTTTTGCGAATCACAATTATCGCGAACCTTATTTTACTGATAATTCTTAGTTATCATAACCATGTTTTCATTTAAAATTTGCATATGAGTAAATTGTCCGTAAATTTGTCCGTAATATGATAAATGTTAAATTTTATTTAGATAAAGCAGATAAAAGTAAAAGACATCCAATTCATCTTGTCTTGAGGCAGAAGAAGGTAAATGTTAAAGTAGCAACTGGTCAGAAAATATTTAAAAAGGACTGGGACATTAAAAATCAAATGGTTAAAGAGTCTGAATATTCTCATAAATCAATAAATAAATTCTTGGCATTTTTGAAACAAGAAGTTGAAAGACATTTTGAATCAGCTCATCACTCTCAATTTACTGATATAAAGGTTAAAGAAAAAATTCAATCTCTAGTTAATAGTAGGAAAGTAAATAATGATGTTAAAATGATTTTGGAAGACCCTTTAGAATTTGAAGGAAAAACAAAAATAACATTTGTGGATTTATTTGCTGGTGCTGGAGGTTTCAGTGAGGGCTTTTTACAAGCAGAATATGGTGATAGATATTTCGATTTTTTACTAGGAAGTGATATTAACGAAAACTGCGAATTAACTCATTTGGCACGTTACAATTACCAGCTTGGAATGGACGCAGAATTTTTACGACAAGATATTACCGAGCCGGATTTTTTGGATAACTTATTAAAACGACTTAACAACAAGCAAGTTGATGTAGTATGTGGAGGTCCCCCATGTCAAAGCTTTAGCTTAGCTGGTAAAAGAAAAAAATTTGACAAGAAGGATGATTTGTTTGCCCACTACTTGAATGTAATTCGAGCCTTACGTCCTAAATATTTTGTTATGGAAAATGTTAAGGGTATATTAACGAAAGAAGGAGGTAAAATTAAAGATATGATTCTTCAAGAAATAAAATCAATTATTGATTTAAAGGAACTTCATCAATTAATTTTTTTCTTGGCAAAACTCCGCAAGGCTGAACGGGAAAAGCAATTTACACTTGATTGCTTTCATTTACGCTTACAGTTTGAATCCGCAAGTGAAAAGGATTTAGAAAAATATCGTGATTCGTATATTCAAACTGTTGAAAATAAATTTAGACTTCTAACACCTAAAATTGCAGATTATAAAACTAGTAAAACTGATATAAATATTAATACCATTCGTCATGGATTTAATTTACTGAAAAGAAGTAAAGAGCTAGCATATGTGAGAAAAAAAGTCATTTTAGAAAAGGCTCATAGCGATCTTGATAATGATTTTTTTGCAGAAAAGTTTGATTCATTCTTAACCTCCATTGAGTCAGATTCTATAATTGAAGAAATTCAATATGCTTTTGAGAAATTAAAACCATCAAATGAATATCAAGCAGAAATAGCTGAGATTATATCAGCATTGGAAATTTACAATTTTACTTTTGAAGAATGTATTCAAGGGCTTAAACCTTTCGTTGAAAAGTCAAAATCAGAAACTGAGTTTGAGGAAATACTTTCTCATATTCGATTGTATAATATACATCAACCATTTGTTGCCTTAGCTTCAAACTATGGAGTTCCACAAAATCGTGAGAGAGTTTTATTCATTGGTTGTAGGAAAGACCAAAAGTTAATTAAAACGGTTCCTCCTACTGTAAATCCAAAAGAAAAGGTTACAGTCTTTGAAGCATTATATGATTTAGATTTTGTAGGTAATGATGATGAAAAATTTAATTATGAATCAATAAATTTAAAGTCAAAGTACAATGGCAAAAGTGAAAAAATGAAGGCTCTTATTAAGAAAAGAGATATAGATGGAAAACCAGATAATAATAAAGGTTTAACATATGCTGAATGGTCTAAAAATGGCCGATTAAGCGGACGTTTTGTTAATGCAAAGAATCCATTTTATGTTCGAAATTTTGAAGAACTTGAAAACACTTTAGCACATGTAGTCGCGCCACTTCATAACCATAAAACAAGTAAGCAAAATGAGGATGTGGTTAAGCGTTTGGAGGTAATTCTAAACTTTGGAGATTATGATATTGCAAAAGATGAATTGAAAAAAATTGGACTTGATTCGGAAAAACGAAATTACAACGTTTTAAAGCCGGATTCTCAGAGTTCAACAATTATGACCATTGCAGATGATTATATTCATTTTTCAACTCCAAGAGCTTTAACTGTAAGAGAAATGGCACGACTTCAATCTTTTGACGATTCATTTGTATTTCAAGGAAAGCGTTCAACAGGAGGAAATAAACGTAAATTTGAAGTGCCTCAATTTACTTTGGTAGGCAATGCAGTTCCGCCTTTAATGGCACGTGCTGTAGCATTAGAAATATTAAAGAATATAGAATAAAAATTATATTATGTCAAGTCTTAAAATAATAGGGAAAACAAAAGATCTTAGAACAAAAACAAATGTTCTATATGCAGAAATTCTTGCTAAAGATTATATCAATCTCGTTGGAAATAATTTTGACAAATTTGAAATTCAACGAAAAAGGGTTGATCCAAAAAAATATTCACGATTGAAAGACGATTTCAAAAAGGGTGCTTTATTACCTGCAATAACCTTGGCAATAGAATTTTCACAAGTAGATAAATATCTAAAACTTATTGATAATGAGGATTTTACCACAGTGCAGAATTTATTAATTAAAAGTGAACAGATTTACATTCTAGATGGTTTGCAGAGGACTTATATAATTGACGACTTATCAAATGAAGGTGTAGAGTTAAAAGATACCCAAAAATTACTTCTTGAAATTTGGTTTGAAAAACAAATTAATCACTTAATATATAGATTAATAGTCCTTAATTCTGGACAAAAACCTATGTCAATGAGGCATCAGGTAGAACTATTATTTATGACGTTAAAGAACAGCCTATGTAATGATATAAATGAATTAGAGCTATATGTTGAAAAAGATAATGCAATAAGAAGTAGACCTAAAAAATATGCATTTGATAGAATTGTCAATGCCTATTATAGTTTTCTCACAAAAAGTCCTGAAACAGATAGAGACAATTTAGTAGTGAAAAAACTTAATGAAGATGATATTTTATCCTCTACCGAAACAGAATTGAATGAGAACTATATTTCTTTTAAAAAATATTTAGCAAAATACTGTGAAATAGATGAAGAGATTTTTAGGATATATAATAACTTTAATGACTTATCAAGCTATAAAAACTGGTTAAGCGAGGAAAATACAATGAAGGCTTTTTTCGCAGCAATTTCGAAATTTAAGATTGACGAGAAAAGAGAATTAAGAATGGATTTGGCCCTTGATAAATTTTTGTATACGCTAAAAAACAGTTCGGAAAATGTTGACAGTTTGGGATTTGCTCAATTTAATGAAATAAAAAGTGGAATTGATTCAAAGAAAAGCAATGTAGGTGTCGCATTAAGAAAAACAATAATGGATGGTTTTAGAGAGTATTTTATGAATGAAGGAGAGGAGTCATTTATTAAAAGCATTAAAGTTGCAACAAGTTAAAATGACTATTGTAGAAATTCATAATAATATAATTGGAATAAATCAAATTAATAATTTGATAAATTTTGCCGAATACTCATATTCGGCAAATTTAAAGTTCCATCAATTAGATGATTATATAGTTCATAAAATTGAGTTGCTAAATAATTCTTACGATAGCCAAATATTAAACACAACTATTGAATTAGGTGGTGTATCAGTTGGGGACATATTTTATCTAAAGAATAAGGAGTTTGAAACTGCATCTCTTAGCAATTCTCAGTTTTATGCATATTTAACTGAATGTGATGTAGTCGATATAACATTTCCAAATTATACATTTAAAAATGATTATCTATTAATTCATAAAGATTATATCGATGAATTCCATATGAAATTTAGCTCAACTTCTGCTGTTTGGGGTGGTTTTAAATTATCAGAGAACACAAGTGTTATTAATTATTATAAAAAACATTTTCCGGTAATTCTAATACCAGATGAATTGAGGGAGCTTGATTCATATGCGCAAGATAGTATATTCAGAGCTCTGGATCAAAAACATGCTTTTGAAAGATTCTTGAAATTGTATCATCTTTTAGAGTTAGAATTTGATTACTCATTAATTAAAAAAATTCAATCCTTAAACATAACTACTGATAGTAATTTAATTGGTAACTTATTAAATGATTATACCGGTAATAAAACTGAAAATGATAGACTATTTGAGCTTATTTCTTCAAATTGTTCTAACATTCAGAGTTTAGCTTTAAAACTGAATGGTATTAAACCTTATCAAGCATTAGGGGAAGAAATATTTATAAAATTTGGCAAGAAAAAGGATACTAATATTTTGCTAAATGATTTGACGAAATATAATGCCCTATTAGGTGATTTGGATTCATTTGTAAATCCAACATCAGTTAACAATTATGCTAAAGTACAAGCATCAGACTATAATAAATTCATTTATTCAGTCACAGCATATTGGATTTATCGAATTAGATGTAGTATCGCTCATTTTAAAATTGGCGAATATATTTTGATGAGAGATAAGGAAGAATTTATAGTCGAATTTGCAGAACCTTTGTTAAGGGAAGTTCTAATTCAATTTTATAAAAAGTAAAATGAGGCGACTAACAACCATTGAAATTGATAGAATAAAGCTATTAACTGAAAAGTCCGTTGAACTTTGTTTAATAGAACCAACTGCAACTGGGCTAGAAAAGTCAATTATGGATGCTACTGGTTCGGTAAGAAGCTATTTGAAGGCTAATAAAATTCACGATTTTGAATTTCAGAAACAAGGTCAAGAAAGTAAGGTTCAAATAGCATCATTTTTGATAGGCTCGAATGAACTAGTAAATTCTGTGGCATCTTTGTATCGTCCAAATACAAAAAAAGGCGACCCAAGAATCTGGTTTAAAGGATTAGGATCATATTCTAACGCAAATGATATTCTTGGTATCATTGCATTTGAAATGAAATTGTATGTTTTAAATATTACTCAAATTGATTTGCATAGCTTAATAGAAAGTGAAGTTTCAAATCCGCTTCAAGAACTTGTAAATGAAATAAATCAAATTTCAAATGAAGTTGCAAATGAATTATTAATTCTCTTAAATAAAATAGCTATAAATGGTCCCGTACCTGCATTACTTAAAGCAGACACTTCAGTAGGAAGAACCTTAGAAACACTTTTAGGTATAAAGAGTAATTCCTCAAAAAATCCAGACTATAAAGGAATTGAATTAAAATCATATAGAGATAAAAGAGGAAATCGAAAAAACCTATTTGCCCAAGTACCTAATTGGAATTTGAGTAAATTTAAAAGTTCTGAAGAAATTTTAAATGCCTTTGGATATAATCGTGATGAAGACTTTAAATTATACTGCACTGTTTCAACTCTTGTAAGAAATTCTCAAGGATTGAAATTAAAGATTGATGCAGAAATTAGACAGCTTTTTGAAAATTCTGATAAATCTAATATTGGTGATTTTGTAATTTGGTCATTAGAAACATTACATAAGCGACTTCTTGAAAAACATAATGAAACATTTTGGATTGCAGCCGATTCAATAATTGAAGATGGAAAAGAATACTTCCAATACAAAAAGGTCGAACACACTAAAAAACCAATTGTCTCTCAGTTTGATATTTTAATTGAACAAGGAATCATTACTCTTGACCATTTAATAAAAAGAGTTCAAAGCGGAAAAGTTTCTGAAAAGGGTCCACTCTTTAAAATTAAACCTAACGCAGTAGCGTTACTTTTTCCTCCAAGTCAAATCTACAAGTTGGGCAAACCTTCCTCCTAATTATTCACCGCTATAACCATAAACCTTTCGGGTTCGGGGCCGTTTTCAATCCAGATTTCGCCGGAGCCTAACATGATGCCTTGATAGTTGTGGAAGAGGTTGCAGGTGCATGTTTCTTTTAGGGCTTTTTTGAAATTGTCGTTGTTAATTTGAGGGAAGTATTGGATGAATTCTTGTTCGTTTTTTAAATCTTTTGTTTTGCCATTGCCAATACTTACATGACAAGGATAGATCATTTGTTTGGCTAACCATTTGCTGTCGGATAACAAAAAGGCTGATTTTACTTTTTGCATGTAGGCTTCAATAGCTTCATCATTGTTAGCTGCGTCGGTATAACGTTTGTCAATATTGCCTCCAACCATCGATACTATTCGAAGCTCAAATTGTTCTGCTTTTCCAATTTTTCTATCTATTCTAAATCCTTTTATTACTTCATCGTTTTTTGATGCATACAATTTGCCTTTAATAATGGCTTTGAATCCCAATACATTTCCTTCAAGCAAAAATAAAACATTGTTTTTGTAGGTACCATGAATATAAACACGGGTTTCATTATCGCCATTACAATAGTTTCCTATTACACTGTCGGCACCATTGCGGAAAAGAGAAAGCTTTATCTTTTTTCCGTTTAATACGCCTTCAAAATCTGTCCATAAGCCATCGCCAATAGAAAGGGCAGATAAATGATTGAATTGGGAGAGTAGAATACATAAGAGTAGTAATATTTTTTTCATATAATCTATTTTTTTGGGAATATAAATTAGTTTTTGTTTTGGATCATGGATTTCTTGTTACAAGTAAGATTTTAATACGACAAAAATTCCTTGCTTTAATCCTTATATTTTGGCCTCTGGCATCTGGCTCCTGGCAACTGGCTTGCAATTCTGCTAGTATTAAAATTGGTTTTCAAAAGAAGGATTAAGTCGATTAATTTTATCACAAACGATAAATTCTTATAGTAATATGAATGTTTTTC
>JBIMKP010000066.1:0-11541 GCA_051861545.1 Bacteroidia bacterium
GGTCTTCTTCCCGCGGACCTTCGGTCCGCGGGAAGAAGACCGACGAGGGTGTTTTTATTCATTTATTTTCTACCAATGTTATGTACCTGACGGCACATAAGATTTTATCAAAATGATGGATTAATTTTAAAAATCAAAATTTCCATTAATTCTAACATGATAACCTATTTTTATGTTTATAGATGGATAATCGTAAATAGTTTTATCTTGAAACCAAGGTGATTCTCCAGCTAAAAATCATGAACAATGAATTGAATCAAATAAATACTTTAAAAAACACTTATTTTGCGCTTATGCATCAGGCAAAAGAAAAGAAAAAAATAGCAATTTTAGGAAGCACAGGCTCTATTGGTACGCAAGCTTTAGATATTATTCGTGAAAATCCAAATGATTTAGAAGTAGAAGTTTTAACTGCTCATAGCAATTCAGATTTGCTGATTAAACAAGCACTTGAATTCAATCCAAATCATGTTGTAATTGCTGATGAATCTAAATACCTTGAAGTAAAAAATGCTTTAGAATCGCATGATATCAAGGTTTTTGCAGGACAAAAATCTATTTCCGATTTAATGTCGATTACTTCTGCTGATACTGTTTTAACTGCCATGGTAGGTTATAGCGGATTGTTACCAACTATAGCAGCAATCAAAAATAAAAAGAGAATTGCTTTAGCCAATAAAGAAACTTTGGTTGTGGCTGGTGAAATGATTACGAAATTATGTGCCGAAAACCATGTTGATTTATTACCAGTTGATAGTGAACATTCAGCCATTTTTCAATGTTTGGTTGGAGAAAATTTAGATTCCATTGAAAACATCATTTTAACTGCTTCTGGTGGTCCGTTTAGAGGAAAAAAACGTGATGAATTGATTCATGTTACAAAAGCACAGGCTTTAAAACATCCGAATTGGAGCATGGGTGCCAAAATTACTATCGACTCGGCTAGTTTAATGAATAAAGGTTTAGAGGTAATTGAAGCTAAATGGCTGTTTGGAGTAAAAGGTGATAAAATTAAAGTAGTAGTTCATCCACAAAGTATTATTCATTCAATGGTTGAATTTGAAGATGGAAGTATCAAAGCTCAAATGGGTTTGCCTGATATGAAATTGCCTATTCAATATGCTTTTTATTTCCCTCAGCGTAAACAAAATAATTGGCCAAGAACTAGTTTTAAAACTTTCAATCGACTTGATTTCGAAGAGCCGGATACAGAAACTTTTAGAAACCTTGCACTTGCTTATCATGCCATGGATAAGGGCGGAAACATGCCTTGTATTCTTAATGCAGCAAATGAAATTGCAGTACAGTTATTCCTTGAAGATAAAATTAGCTTTTTAGGAATTGCCGAACTCAATGAAAAATGTATGATGAATATGCCTTTTATCTCAAATCCCACTTTGGAAGATTATATCAATACCGATGCTGAAACTAGAAAAATGGCTTTGAATTTTGGTATGAAATAGAGTAGAGTAAATTCTTAGAAAATTCTAAGTTTAAAATGTTCCTTCACTTGACCTTTTCTAAAAGAAATAATTCCGAAAAAGAATAAATCAACAGAAATGCTGATTGAAGAATGATTTTTTATTTCTTCCCAAGCTTTAGTCATGCCTTCACTCCAGTAAATATCATCAAAAATAATGAGGGTGTTTTCATGAACTTTGGGTAAAATCCATTCAAAATATCTTAAAGTAGCTTCGTAACTGTGGTTTCCATCAATAAAAATAAAATCAACTACTTCTAATTTTTCTAATAAAAGAGGTAATTGTTCATCAAAAGAACCAAGAATTAAATGTGCGTTTTTTAACAGGGAAAGCGATTCTATATTTTTTTTCGCTAATTCATGAACATCCTTACTTGCCTCAATGGTGTACAGGGCAGGATTTTGTTTATTTTCTAATGCTTTTAACAAATAAGAAGTTGTAATTCCTAAGGAAGTCCCTAGTTCTATGCAATGATTTAAATCTGAGTTTTTAATTAAATAGTGTAGAATTTCGGCAATTCTTGATGGTTTTAAATCTGTTTTTGCAATGCCAGAAACTTTCAGGTGTTTAATTTCTCCTTCTGATTTTGCTAATGCACCAAAATCTGTATAGGTAACTGTTGAATTATCTTGCTTTAAGGTTTTCCTTAGCTTTTCAATTTCTTTGAATTCGATTTTAGAAGCTGCCTGTTTTTTTATAGATTCATTGTACATTTTAAAAACATAAGGTGAATGTAATACATCAATAAATGTAGCATTCAGGTAATGTTTAATAAGACTTTTATGATAATGGAAATACAGGCTCATTGATGAATATTTCATTAAAAAGCCCCGTTTCCGGGGCTTTTTTTAGTATTTAATTATTGTGCTGATTGTTTTAAATCTTTTAGCACCTTTAATTTTTCTTCTAAATCAAGGATATGCTTTTTGGCAATTTCAATTTTACTATTGATTTGATCTGCCATTGGATTTTTTGCACTTGAAGATTTGAAGAACCCTAAATTATTATCCCAGGTTTCAATATCTTTTTTCATTCCTTTGATTCTTTCTTGTAAGATTTTTTCTTCTCTATACAATTTTTGAGCACCATTTGGAGAGCTTGCTAACAATTCAAAGTTTTCGCGTTCTCTATCGTGACGCATGTCTTTGTTTAATTGTTTGTGCTTGCCATACAATTTGTCGAGCAATTCATTGTATTTTTTATTGATTTCGTCTTTTGCATTTGCAGGTACGTAACCAATTCCATTCCATTCAGCTTGAATCTTTTTCAATTCCTGAAAAGCATTATCCATTTCGGCAGATGCAAGCGCTTCAAGTTTAGTAATGATAGCTTTTTTAGCTTCTAAGTTTTGAACTTGTTCTTCTTTTACAGAAGCATAACGTTGTGCTTTTTGTTCGAAGAAAGAATCGCAAGCAGTTCTAAATCTGCGCCAAACTGCATCATTAACTTTATCAGGAGCTGGACCAATTTTTTTCCAGTCTTCTTGTAATTTCTTTAATTGTTCGGTTTGTTTGTTCCAATCAATTGGAGTTCCAGCAATGCTTTCAGCAGTTTCACAAAGCACTTCTTTTGCTTTTAAGTTTGCATTTCTTTCGGCATGCATGGCTTTGAAGAAGTGATTTTTATTGTTGTAGAAAGTATTTCTTGCTTCACGAAATTCGTTCCAAACTTGATCGCGAACAGCCATTGGAACATGACCAATTTTCTTCCAAGCTTCCATTAATTCATTGGAAACGGTAGTTTTTTCCATCCAATCTTTAATGCGAACGCTTTTTAAATCGGCAAGTTCTTTTGCTTTTACTAAAAGTTCTTTTTTAGCTTCTAGGTTTTTAGTTCTTTCTTCTTCAATTTCAGCACTTTTGGCTTTAATGAAATCGTAAACTTTATCAACCTCAACTTTAAATCTGTTCCAAATATCATCAGAAGCTTCTTTGGCAACAGGACCAATATTTCTCCAATCTTCTTGGTATTTTTTTACCGACATCAGAATTTTTTTGATGCTGGTTTCATCTATAATTAATTTGCTAACATGAGCAATTAATTCAATTTTATGGTCAAGATTTTTAGAACGATCTAAGTCTTTAAGCTCATTATTGATAGAAAGTCTATCATAAAAAATCTCTATTAAAACTCTGTATTTTTCCCAAAGTTCTTCAACATTTTCTTTTGGAACATGTTTAATTTTTTTCCATTCAGCGCTTAAATCTTTTAATTTATTCAAGCTACCTTCAGTTTCTTCAGACTCGTTTAGTTTTCTAATTTCATCAAGAATAGCCTCTTTGCGTTTCAAATTTGCCAATTTTTCGGCTTCTTGTCTTTGTCTGGCCTCTTCTTTTTTAGTTTTTAGGGCTTTAAAAGCAGCATTGAATTCTTCTTTGCTTGAATCGCCTTTGAATTCAAAATTGTCTTTTTCGCCACCATCTTCAAGAAACTTTTCAAGCGCTGCCGCTTGTTCTTCTTGCAAATGTTGTTCAAAGAATGGTCTAATAGCTTTGAAGACAGAAATGGCTTCATCCACTTCTTTCTCTTCAGATGCTTTTAGAGCAGCTTTTAACAATTCCACTTTCGATAAGCTAGAAAAGTCAGGAAATTCCTCAACAGAGGCTAATTCATGCTCTTCCTCGCTCATTTCATGCGATTCTACTTCAACATCTAAAACCGGCGCAGTAGCACTGTTTTCAATGGTTTGTACAGTTTCAGAAACTACGGTTTCTGAAATAGGATTAACTCCTTGCTCTTGCAATTCGTTACTTACGTTTTCCAACTCCTGATTCATCATTGGTTTACTTTGATTTCTTAAGGGACGTCAAAGGTATGGATTAAAAGAATATTTTTGCCCTTCAAAAAATTGAAATTTATTACTTATGGAAGTAAAAATTATTGAATGTCCTAGAGATGCCATGCAAGGCCTCCACGATTTTATACCTACAGAAGTTAAAATTGCCTACATAAACGGGCTTTTGCAGGTAGGATTTGATACCATTGATTTTGGAAGTTTTGTATCTCCAAAGGCAATTCCTCAGATGAAAGATACTGCTGAGGTGTTGAAAAATTTGCAAATTTCTGAGTCTAAATCGAAATTATTGGCCATTGTTGCCAATTCTCGAGGTGCAGAAGATGCCATTCAGTTCCCCGAAATCAATTATTTGGGCTTCCCTTTTTCGATTTCAGAAACATTTCAGCAAAGAAATACCAATAGTTCGATGTTGGAATCGTTGAAAACGGTTGAAAATATTCAAAATTTATGTGTGAAATCTGGAAAGGAATTGGTTTTATACATTTCAATGGGATTTGGAAATCCTTATGGTGATGCTTGGGATGCAGAAATTACAGCTAATTGGTCGCACAAAATGAAAGAATTGGGAATTGGTATTATTTCTTTAAGTGATACCATTGGCATTGCAAATCCTGAAAGCATCTCTTTTTTGTTTAAAAACTTAATTAATGATTTACCTGAAGTAGAATTTGGAGCCCATTTACATACCACACCCGATGCCTGGGAAGAAAAAGTGAAAGCGGCATACGACAATGGTTGTAGAAGATTCGACGGAGCCATTAAAGGTCTTGGAGGTTGCCCAATGGCAGCCGACAGTTTAACAGGCAATATGCCAACAGAAAAAATGTTGTTTTGGTTTGAAGAAAACAAAATCGAAACAGGACTCGATTCTCAACTATTTGGACAATTGATGGTACTGGCAAATAAAGTTTTTACGGGAAGAAGTTAAAGTTTGAAACAGATACTTTTTTTATGATTGGGATTTAGTTTAGAAAAGCTTGGTGCAATTCATTTGAATAACAAATAAAATCAAAGAAAAATGAAAAGATATTTTATAATAGTAATTTATTTTTGTTCTTTAAATAATATTTTGGCTCAGGAATCAAAAATTATTTACACATTCCCTCCACTTGTACATAAAGCATTAAATATTGGATTAGAGGATTTACCAGCTTTTCACGATACTACAAATTTTGTTATTGCATTGCGATTTGACGAGATTCAAGATACGGTTATATTAAAAATAATAGAAATAGAAAAAGGTAATAGTCGTCGAAGCTTATTACCAATAGTTGAAAGAACAAATCGTTATTGTAAATTAGAAAATGGCAGATTGATTCCAATTTTTTTTAATAGTGATTTGCATTTTGGTCAATGGCCTATGGGAATGTTGGGTAGATACTATTGCATAAAATTTAGTTATTCAGGTAAATTCTATGGAAGTTATTTTGATTGATAATATGTATATAAAAAGAATATATTACTCAAATACAACGAATCAAATTCTGAGTGTATTAAAAAAAACATCAGCTTAAACAATTTTGATTTCACCTGCCAACAACTAGGCCTTCCTATTTATTCAGTTTACTAAATTCCCAAAATCCTGCTACCTTGCGTAGTACCATGATTAATCAATGTAGTAACGTGATTTATCACGTTTCTGGAAGTGGAATTACAACAGAACAATATTAGAAAACCTAGTTAATTAAATGTATTTTGTTAATAATGAGATTGGTTTTACTTGTTTGATAAAATCTAAAAATTAAGTAATATTATTTGCCAATTAATCAGAGTGAATTTAAAAAGTTTCAAATCAATATTTAAAGCAACATACTATTTGCAAGTCCTTATGGTCCTTTTAGTCCCTAGCCCTAAAGAAGGTAATAAACTTGCTAAACGAAGAATCAAGTTTGATGATAAACTACTACCCGCAAACGACATGGGTAAAGACGGTTATTCAGGAACCTTTGGAGCTACCAATTATGCAAGTGATTTCCCTAAAGATGAAATGGGATTTAGTTCGGAAAAGCTTGGTGCAATTCATTTGATAAAAAAACGCAATGGATTTTATTTTGTGATTTTTCCTTAAATTCGAATAATTAAAAAGAAACTGATGAACCTTGATTCAATAAAACTGGATTTGGTTAAGAAAATCATTGATACTAAAGACCCTGAAATTCTTGCTTATATTCAAGCTTTATTTGAGACCCAAACTGATAATTGGTTTGAAGAATTACCTGATGATGTGAAAGCATCAGTTGAGCAGGGAATTCAGCAAGCCGACCAAGGAGAAGGGCGGCCTCATGCAGAAGTAATGGAAAAATTCAAGAAATGGTTAAGTAATTAATTTGGACGTTTAAATTATTAGAAACCTATGATTTTTCTAATTCCTACCCAAAAAGCAATTGGACATTCAAATAGAAGAATACTTGTAACAATTGCCAACACCTTCCAAAACAATTCCGTACTTGAGTCTTCAACTCAGGTTGAGCAGTTATTGGTGAACCCGAGTTCTAAAAATGAAATTACACGAACTTATTATGATGTAATGCCTACGGGCCTTGTACACCCTTACGATTTAAAAAACCACAATAACCGTGTGGCTGCTACTGCGTTTTATTCCAATTATTCTACTAATTTGTCGAATGCCGACCATGTGGTGATGTATGGTTATGATGAAAGAGGAAACGTAGATTTGTTGTTGAGGTATACCAAAAGTTTAATTCCATTGAATCAGCAATACAAAGCTGTACAATACCGTTTCGACCAATTAAGTGGTAAAGTAAATGAGGTTTTATTCCAAGAAAATAAACCCGACCAATACGTGCACCATTACGAATATGATGCAGAAAATAGATTGGTTAAATCTTATTCATCAACTCGCTTAGAAGCCATTCACGAATCGAGTATTGATGGATTAAGACCTGGATTGGATGCGAATTACAATTATTACTTACATGGTCCACTTGCTAGAACCGAATTGGGAGAAATTAAAGTACAAGGAATAGATTATGCCTATACCATGATGGGTTGGTTGAAAACAGTGAATTCAGATAAACTACTACCTGCAAACGACATGGGTAAGGACGGTTATTCAGGAACCTTTGGAGCTACCAATTATGCAAGTGATTTCCCTAGAGATGAAATGGGCTTTAGCCTCCAATATTACGACGGAGATTACCAAGCCATTGCAAGTTCAGGTGGAAGCGGTGATATAGCCTTACAAAGAGCTTTTGTGAGTTCTAATGCTGCATCTACCAATATAGCTTATGGTAGCAATGCAATTTCACCAGAATTGTTTAATGGTAATATTTCTAGAATGATTACCAGTATAGCGCAATTTACTAGCAATGGAGTGCCATTGGTATCAGCATACAAATATGATCAGTTAAACCGTTTGGCATCTGCAGAATACTACCACATGAATGCCAGTACAGCAGTTTTAACCAGCACACAAGCTTGGAAGAATACCTTTACTTACGATGCCAATGGGAATATTTTAAGTCAGAAACGAAATGGAGCAGCCACTCAGGTAAACATGGACGACTTAAAATACTATTACAAGGCCTATGATTTAAGTAATGCCAATGCCCAAGTCGTTTATACCGTGAATAACCAAACAGGTGATATTGAAAATGCTTCGGGATTGGCTTATGCCAGTGGACAATTGGAGTTAACAAACCAATTGAGTTATGTAACAGATAACAATACCTATACCAATAATTATACCGACGATATAGACAACCAAAACAATGTGCTGAATTACCAATATGATGAAATAGGTAATTTAACAAAAGACATGAGTGAAGAAATAGACAAGATAGAATGGACGGTATATGGAAAAATAAAACGAATTACTCGCACAACAACAAGCAACAAACCAGATTTAGAATTTGAGTATACACCAGATGGACACCGAGCGGTAAAAATTGTGATACCAAAAGGAAGTAATATGCGCACCTATACTTATTATGTGAGGGATGCGCAAGGTAATATCATGGCAACCTATTCAAGAAACTTCCAAAAAACCATTGATTATGCCAACTTAACGTATGCACAAGTAAATACCTCATTAACTAATAAAACCAGTGCAGAGAGTTTTGCTTGGTTTATGGCGAATGCACATTCTGCCGGCGCACCGGGTTTTGTAGCAGCATTAAAAGCAGATATCTTATCGTCGAGTGCAAATACAGATTGGTTTTTGAACCATAGCAGTTTTAACCCTGAATTGGTTTTAAATGCTGATGGCGATTTGGCAAATAGAGTATGGTTTAATTATGATAGAGAAGTATTAGTAGAAACCTTTAAGAATGCAGGGATTCTGGATTTTGAAAGAATTTGCAAATGCATGAAGAATAGAAAGCTGGAGAATGAAGCACCGAATTATAAATCGTTTATTGAGCACGTGTTTTTGAATCATAATTTGTTGATGGCATATATGGAATATATTTACAATGTTCAACCAACTTATTATTCAAGTTTGCTAACAAATATGAACATAACACCATCAGAATTTTCGACTGATATGACTAGTTTAACAGATTACTTAGCTACTTTGGAATTAAATGAATTAAACGCATTAATAGTTTCAACACCCGGATATGAAGAATGTCCCGACCACATGGCAGGCTTTCAAGACTATTTATATACTGTTTGGAGTAATGAAATTAAGGAAGAACTCGCGCTAATAGAAGACTTCAACGAAATTTTCCAAAACACCAGCTTAGACAATTTTGAATTTAACTGCGAAGAAATGGGCCTACCATTTTTATTCAGCTTACTAAATTCCCAAAATACTGGTATATTGCGTAGTACCATGATTAACCAGGTTCAGGGTAGCGGAATTACAACAGAACAGCAGAAGAAAACCTGGCTGATTAATTGGTATTTTGCGAATGATCCAATGGGTTCTATTTACTTAGCCACTTTACGTAATCCAAGTATTGTTGCTTCTTATCAAACTAGTCCAGGAATGTTATATGGTGCGAACGGAGCTACCGGGATGGAAACCTATTTTATCAAAATCAAAACCCATTTTGGACAATCGAAGTTCGACCAACTAGTAACCGAATTTGCACAACAATCTAATTTATATGTTGATGAAATTAAAGTGGACGAATTTCATATTTACGGAAGCAGCAGATTAGGTGTTTATGAGGCCAACAAATTAATTAGCAAACGAGTAGCAAGAGACCTCAACTTAGATAACCAAATTACGAGTAACGAATACGTCATTGAAACACCAGAAGAAGTTACCTATTTATTTAGTTCATACCAATTAGAACGCGGAGCCAAAAGGTATGAATTGTCCAATCATTTAGGCAATGTATTAACAGTCATTTCAGATAAGAAAACAGCAGTCTTTACTGGCACAACATTCAACTACTTTGCCGCAGAACGCATTAGTGCAACAGATTATTCTCCATTTGGTGCGCCTTTGGTAAGCCGCACTTGGCAAGCAAGTGAGTATAGGTTTGGGTTTAATACCCAAGAACGCGATGATGAAATAGCAGGAGTTGGAAATATCATGACAGCTCAGTTTTGGGAGTATGATACAAGGTTGGGAAGAAGGTGGAATTTGGATCCTATTTCAACAATAGGCCTTAGTGATTATTCATGTTTAGCAAACAATCCTATATGTTTAAATGATATAGATGGTGATAATCCAAAAGGAGATGGTAATAAAAAACCTAAAGGTACAAATAAAAAGGCTCCAAAAGTTGATTCTCCGAAAAAAGAACCTATACCGACGTATACACCTCCACCTGAAAAACTTCCAGCCTACCCCGATGCAAAAGATTTAAAACCAAAAAGCCCAGTTAAACGACCAAGATGGGGTCTTCCTAATGGGGATATAATTGAATGGGACGGTCAACATCGAGAACTAGAAAGATATGATTCACGCGGGAAACATAAAGATGTAAGAGACCCAAATACAGGTGAGAAAATTAAGGATAAGAAACCTGGAAGATGGATTACACCTGCAGTTACTGCGCCAACTTTAGAAAATACAAAAACAGTTATAGTAACAGCTGCATCTGTTGTAATTACATATGAAGTTTTAAAATGGACGGTAGCCGTCATACTTGCACCTGAAACCGGCGGAGGTTCAATTCTGGTAGCCGTTTCAATACCTTAATTAATAAAAGTTGAGTATATTATGAATGTAAAAAGAGTAATTCGAGTTTTTAACATTTCAAATGATGAATTAGTTGATGAAATTGAACTAAATAAGAAAGATTCAGAACGTATTAAAAAAATGTTTAAGGCTCACAAAATGGACGATAATTACTATGGTTTGTATGAAATTGGAATAATTGAGTTTATTACTATTGTAAATTTTTTACCTGAAATAAATAAATATAATTTAAATTCTTTTGAATTGTATTTTACTTCTTTGGCAATATATTGATTATTAGAATATGCAAAAGGAATATCCGCATGTTTACCTTTAATATAGAAAAACTCTAGAAATGTTAAAATTGATTTATGACATTAAATTAATGAAAGATGAATTAAATAGAATCTAGTTTTCATAAAAATTCCTAAATTCCCATAGCAATGAAATTAAAATAGTAAAAAAAAATGAATGAAATACCCTCAACCCAAAACAGACATAAACCGAAGGTTAGCGTCCGTTTTGGCAGAGTTCTATACATCACTTTTCATAACAAAGATTTTCCAAAATCTGTTTTTATAAAATATTCATCTTGATTGATTTTAAATGGGAAGCAATAAATGCTTCCCTTTTTTGGTTGAATTTGCTGTAGGCCTGTTGCAATTAAGTTAATAAGTCCGTTGTGTTCGATACATCACATTTCATAGAAAGTATTTTCAAAATTTTGTTAATCAAAAAATATTCATCTTGACTGAATTCAGATTTTAATAATGAAATGAGCTTTACTAATTATTCAGTTTACTAAATTCCCAAAATACTACTAACTTGCGTAGTACCATGATAAATCAGGTTCAGGGCAGCGGCATTACAACAGAACAGCAGAAGAAAACTTGGCTGATTAACTGGTATTTTGCGAATGACCCAATGGGTTCTATTTATTTAGCAACATTACGTAATCCAAGTATTGTTGCTTCTTATCAAACTAGTCCTGGCTTATTGTATGGAAGTACATTTACTCAATCAATGGAGAATTATTTTATCAAAATAAAGAACCACTTTGGACAAAGTATGTTCGACCAACTAGTAACTGAGTTTGCACAACAAAGTAACCTTTATGTAGATGAAATTAAAGTGGATGAATGGCACATGTATGGCTGTAGCGACGC
>JBIMKP010000067.1:0-11414 GCA_051861545.1 Bacteroidia bacterium
TTGTATCTACCGACCAAGAGCACCACCGAAACAGTATTGAGTTTGAGTTTGAGTTTTGAGCAACAGGCCAAGATTCCCACTGAAACAGTATTGAGTTTGAGTTTTGAGCAACAGACCAAGACTCCCACTGAAACAGTATTGAAATATAGCTATCCAGAAGATGGATCAAAAGTAGGAGGAATACCAGGTAAAACTTATGTTTATACCTTTACTTATGAACATTAATGTTTCAAAATAACAATTTCCATTAGATCCTAGATACTTTTATTCTTCAGGAGATTTTCCAACTTGCACTTTTTGTTTTTCAGTTAAAAATAACTTTGGAAAAACAGAGAACAAATATTGATAATGGCCATTAATAGACCTACCCTGCCAGCATGACTTTAATTAGGCAGACAATTTCTATTTGCATTCATGCCATATTTTTGCAAAACTTTTGCGCACATATCAATTTAATATGTGGCTATTTTCATTTGGGCTAATTGGGTAATTCTTGTTAGAGAAATATCAAACCATATACAAAACTAATTAACTACCAGCTTAACTACTTTTTGAGCATGTTGTGAAATAATCTTTACAAAATAAATTCCTTGTTCAAGTTCTAAATTTATGTCAACAATGTTTTCTGCAAATAAAACTTGATTTTTAAACACGGTATGTCCGGAAATATTTATTATTTCAATCTCAACATTTTGTTTTGATTGGTTATTTATTTGAATCAAACCATTCGTTGGATTTGGTGAAACAGTAATTGCATCCAAACTATTTTGTTCGAATAAACCCACAGGACCTTCTTGAATAACAACCAATTGTTTGTTTAATGAACCAGCTACAAAATTGATATAGGATAAGCGTTGTTTACCTACGTTGTTATTTTGCACATTGATAACAGTAGCGGTAGTACCTTTACCAAATGCAGGATTTAATGATAACCAAGATTCGGCTGGACTACCTACCCAACTTGTATTCGTGTTTACAACTATAGTTTTAAAAAAAGATGTTAAATTAAATCTTACGGTATCTAGCGAAAATTGAAGTGTTTCTGGTATTACTTGAACTATTTTACTAGCTGTATCGCTAACACATCCTAATACATTTTTTTCAATCACTTCAATTTTATTGGGTCCTATATTTTTCCATAAAACTGGTAATAAATAATTAGTACTTAATGAATCTTGATTAACATTATTTACAAACCATTGGTAAGTTGAACCTGCATTTTGGATAACATTATAATTTACAGTAGAATTATTAATTGGTGCCACATTTGAGAAAATATCATATATGATTGGCTTGGGTGATAAATTAAATGTTATTTTGTTTGATTCGTTTTTACAACCAGGATAATTTGTTAAAACCAAAGAATATTTTCCATTACTATTTACATTTAAAACCGAATCATTTGCATTAAGAATGGAACTTCCATTTTTATACCATTGGTAATTGTAATTGGAAGTTGTATTGGGAAATAATAAAGCAGATTTTCCTTCACAAAAATTGAAAGAATCGAGGGTGGTGATTGTTGTATTTATTGTATTGGCACACATTTTATTAAATGAATATACCATGATTTTACGCTCATTAAATTCGCTACCCACAAACAACGATTTTGATGAAAAAGCTAAATCATTCACATTAATATCTAAATCAGGATTCCAATTATCTAATACTCCAGAATACAAATTTACCGCACCTAATTTATTTCTGGTTTGCCCTCCTAATTCATTAAATACTCCACCAATATAAGCTAAGCTATCTATAAACACAATGCTGTTTACACTGCCATTAGCTGTAGGATTCCAACTATTTACTAAACTTGTTATGGGTGATATTGCAGCTAATTTAAACCTATCATCAGAACCAATGGAGGTGAAATCGCCACCAACAAAAAGCATATTATTTTTTTGAGCTATTGTTCTAACTGACCCATTAGCATTGGGGTTCCAAGTATTAATATTATGAGTTAATAAATTGAAAGATGCTAAGTTATTCCTGCTTTGAGAACCAATAGTTGTAAACTGTCCTGCTATATATAAATTGTTATTATAAATAAGCATATTGTTTACTGTATTATTAACATTGGGATTCCATGCTAGTTTGGATAAAGTAGAAATAGTAAATGCTGCCAACCTATTTTGAGTGATACTATTTATTTGTGTAAATTCACCCCCTAAATAAATGGTATCGTTAAAAATTGCCATGGTATTAATTGTATTATTAAACCTATAAGGCCATACAGTAACTTCATTAGTTGAAATATTAATAGCACAAAAATCTTCGGCCGAAGTTGAATTAATGCCTGAAAAATTACCCCCTATAAAAAGTTGCGCGTTTTTTAAAATAAGTGTTTTAATTTCAGCACTTGACGACCCACCTATACTATTTAATTTCCAATTGGTTAATTGCCCATTATTGGTATTATAAACAGCTAAATGCTCTCTTGACTTTCCTCCAACACTTGTAAATGTACCACCAGCAAACAAACTTTTTGTGGAAACGGCTAAGCAAAAAACAGTATCATCTGCACTATAGTCATAAATTAATGATCCATTATTTGTTAAATCAAATGAAGCAATTGATTTTCGATTTACACCAGCAATATTATTAAATGATCCACCAACATATACCATACTATTGGTTAATGCCAAGGCATAAACTTTACCATCGGGCATTGGGTTCCAACTTAAAGCCCTACTGTTAGATAAATTAATTGCAGCTAAATTATTACATGATTGTCCTCCAATATAACTAAACTGCCCACCTACATACATTACACCATTGTTAATTGCTAAACAAAAAACAGAGTTATTTGCGTCTGCATTCCATGTAGTAGCTTTTCCATCTGTTAAATTTAATGCTGCAATATTATTTCGGGCTTGTGTACCAATTCTATTAAAACTTCCACCAACATATGCTAAGTTACCATTAATAACAATGGTAAAAACCTTATCAGTTGCATCGGGGTTCCAAGCCTGTAAGCTGCCATCGAACAATGAAAATGCAGCTGCATAACGCCTATTTTCGTTATTGGCTATATTAAAATTTCCTCCTACGTATAAGATATTTGCATTAACTGCAATGGTGTAAACTTCATTGTTTATCGCAATAGGTAAACTATTTAATTCACCAGTTAGCAAATTAATGGAAGCTACTTTATTACATAATTTTCCAGCTGCAATTAAAAAATTACCACCTACATAAATTGAATTTGAGTTGGCAGACACAGTAAATACTTCAGCATCGGTTTCTGTTGTAAAGTTAAGTTTGGCACCAGTAGTTAAATTATATGCTTCAACACGACCTAAAACAATGGTTCCTGAGGAACCTGCATCTGTATTTATACCTCCAGCGTAAATGGTATTGCCAACGATAGACATGGACAAAACATTTAATGTAGTTGCTTTGGGGCTCCATGATGTTTGCTGTCCTGTGCTTGTATTAAAAGCAGATAACCCTTCAACACCTCCAACAAATACTGTATTCTGGTGAACCAATAATGATCTTACATTTGAGAAATAAGTGGGACTCCAATTGGTTAAACTTCCATTTATGGTATCTAAACTGGCTAAATATCGTTTTGTAGTATTGTTAACCATTAAAAATGGACCACCAATTATAATTGAATTATTTGTAGCTGATATGGCATTAATTGTATTGTCTGCAATTGGATTCCATGAATTTAAAGTACCTGACTCTAAATTAAAACTAGCCAATCTCCCTCTTCCTAAATTGTTTACTGCAGAAAAATTCCCACCAATGTATAAGGTATTTCCTAAAAGTGTCATGGTATTGATAATGCCATTTACATTTGGATTCCAATTAGAAATTTCTTGGCTTAAAACATCAATAGCGGCAAGCCTATTTCTGACAATACCTCCAATAGTTAAAGCACTTCCACCCACATACAATAGGTTATTATTTGATAACAAAACATTGATTGAACCTAAATAGGGAATTCTATCCTTATCAATTATTCCATTTGCTAAATTAATTTTATAAATAGTACCACCAGCTATTGTTCTTCCTGCCAAATACAAATCATTGTTTTGAATAGAAAGGTCATCAAAAAATGTAAAATCGGAAATATTTAAACTATTGGCTAAGCCTGAAATTTTATTAATGCCTGCAAATATTTTACGCGAAAGTGAACCAATTGATGCAAACGAGCCACCTACATAAACTATGCTATCTTTTACAGCTATTGATTTGATACTAGCATTTGCTGATGGATTCCAACTAGTCATCATATTTGAGTTGATATTTATTTCGGCTAGGTAATTTCTAGTAATGCTATTCACTGCTGTAAAATCGCCTCCTATGTATAGGCTATTTCCATCTAAAACCATATCGTTAATGGTATTATTGGTTGAAATATTTAAAGCAGTTGCAATACCTGTAACCTTATCAATAGCACCTAAATTATCACGAAAATTGCTACCAATTGTTGTAAATTTTCCTCCTATAAAAAGTGTATTGGCATTTGATGCCATGCAAGTTATACCCACAGAATTTACATTAGGATTCCAGCTTGTGATGCTTCCATTAGTTATATTAAATGCTACCAAACGATTTCTGTTTTGTCCGTCAATATTGGTAAATAAACCACCAACATATAATAAATTGCCATCAAGCAAAAGACTTAATGCAGGAAGATTAGGACTTGGATTCCAATTGGTAACTTTTCCATTTGAATCCAATTGCGCCAAATAATTTCTATCAATATTTCCTACCTTAGTAAATTCACCAGCAATATACCAGCCTCCTTTACCATCAGCAATTGCTGCGCTAACTTTCCCATTCGGTTCTTCAAATTTATCGACTACTGAATTGTTAATTAAATTTATCAAGGCTCCATTCTTTTTTACAAGTCCATAACCCGTAAAATTACCACCAACGTATAATGTATTATCTTTAAAAATGAGTGAATTTACACTCGCATTAAATCCATTATTACTAAAAGTTGCATTCACATTTCCTAAGCTATCAATATGCGCAATTTTATTTCTAACACTATCTCCAATCATGGTAAAATCGCCACCAATATACCAACCACCTTTACCATCGGGAACTGATGTTTTTACAGTAGCATTGGGCATTGGAGCCGTAATTTTTAATTTTCGAGAATTTAAGTCAAAAATAGACCCATAATTCTTTGTTTCGCCAAAAGTATTAAAATTGCCTCCCACATATAAAACATTGTTTAAAAGAGAAATGGAATTGACTATTTTGTTAAATCCCTTTTTATCAAAAAAATCAGATACGTTTCCTTGACCATTTATATGAGCAATTCTATTACGATTAAATTCACCCACTTTTGTAAATTCACCACCAATAAACCAACCGCCTTTTCCATCAGAAACTACGGCTTTAACTTTTCCATTGGGTTTTGGAAAATTTGAATTGGTTAAATCCGGATTGTGATTAATTATATTAGCAAATGGGCTACTTGGACCAACGTAATCAAATTTACCACCTATATATAATAGGTTATTGATGGTATCGCTTATTACAGAATTAATTTTACCATTAGGTTGCCACCAAGTGGTTTCTACTTGTAAATTTTGAGCACTGGATTTTAACGCAAAAGTAAGCAGTACTATAAGCAGTATTTTCATTGATTTAAATTCCATCTGAATTAATTTACTAATGTTAATTCGAGTAATTTACTGCTTTTAAAAATTAAAATAGTCGATTATCCATTTCTTTACCTAAAAATAGTATTTCATCTTATAATTACTGGAAATTTTAATTCTTTCAGTGAAAATTAATCATTCATTTTACTAAAATTTTATGTGCCCTCAGGTACATAAAATTGGTAGAACATTAATGAATAAAATCAACCAATGTCATCATAGGTATATGATTTGAACTAGAAAATGATTTTAGAAAATGTATTAGTTACATTACAAAAAAACAGGCAAAAAGAAGAATCAAGATTGTCAATGCATTCTATTTCTCTTTGTAATAAATCACTCCTTTATTGGAGGCACTACAAAAGTTGATGTCACTTGGATCGGCCAAATTGTATATGTCTAATCCTTTTTGTTCCATATAATCTTCATAAACAGAAACCGCAAGCATTGGAAATACAAGTCCTGTATTTTTCACAATACCCATTTTCCTATCCAGAAAAAATACTCCATAACTATTCCCTTTGCGATAACCATAAAGTTTATCATTTAAGGAATACTTTTCCATGAAGTTTATTTCGTTCTTCCAAATCTGATCGTACTCTATTTGAAGTAATATGATGTTTTGCTTATTGATCAAGCCAAATTTTCCTTCCTTTTTCACCACAAAAATTCCTTGGTGATAGGTCTTTAAACAAAGGTTTTGATCTACCTTATAAATCATTTGTTTCTTAAAAGTAAATTTCCTTCCTTTTCCTTCATCATTGCTTTCATAACCCAACTCATCAAAGTCAAATCCAATATAATCAAACATAATTGGAACGATTTGTATGTCCCTTTCATTTAATAAGCCAAAACACCATTTTCCTGTCGAAGCATCTTTAATTCCAGCCATATACATACTGGCAATTGGATTATCAAAATCTATGTATTGGTTGCGTAAATAAATCAATGAATCATAGATTTCATTTGAACGCTTATACTCTGATAAATACAGGCCATATTTCTTATCCTTTAAAAAAATCAAGGGCTCCTTTTGCGATTGATGGGTATAAGGTTCAGCAAAAAATACACGTTCACCTACTGCCAATTCTACCATATTATCTCCATACAAAAAGGCCTTTTCATTAACAGGTCTAAAATTAGCTGGTATAGAATTTATCTTCACCTCTTCAGCTGAAGGCATTTGTTCTATTGAACTATTATCTCCATCAACTGAAGGGACAAATTCGTCTCCACTAACATCAATTGAACCTACCTCATCAGGTTCAGTAATTTGAGCGCTTTGTTCATTTATATAGGGTTTGCGTTTATGTTCTCCACTTTTAGCATCGTAATAAATTACATCATGTGCATAGTTTCCCTTTTTGTCTGTGTAGGTGCAAATCATAACACTTTCTTGATTGGAATAGTTCCTTTCCATATTAAAATCCGACACATGATCCAATAAAGGAGTTAGCATTACTTGCTTACGAGCATCATATAACAGGATACTAACTTTTCCATCTTGAAGCTTTGCTAAAATGGCTATATTTCCTTTATGTGCTTTGGCTGCTGGTGAAACCACCATTCTAAAACCGCGGACATTTTCTTTTGTCAATCTTTCTCCTTTAAGGTTATAAAAATTGCTATTATTACTCGTATAAGCACTTTCGGTTCCTACAATTATTCCTTCATATAAATAAGTAAAATGATTGTGTTCACTTTGAGTAATAATTTCTTTGTTACCAAATAGTACTCCTTTTAGTATTTTCGGTTCTTGGTTCAAACCCGATTTAGAATTACTTAAACTAGCAAACTCAAACACATTTTTGCCTATGGGCGAAATGGAAGTATAACGCGGACTCAATACCAATTTACCAGAAACATCTGATAAGCCAAACAAATTACCTACGCGATAAGGCACCAGAATTTTATCTTGTGCATAGCTGTTTAAGGTTGTCAAACTCATCAACATCAAAATAAATAAATGCAAGAGTGTTTTGCTTCCTTTAAAAGTGTTTAATCTCATATAAACGAAGGTATTCATTGCTGTAAGAAAAGCAAAAACAACAGGATGTTAAAAATTATTTGTAGTAGAAAAACTTGTTACATTTATCTACAAAACAATAAAATATTGTATTTTTGTAACAGCTTTAATGCTAATAAACAGGATTAAAATAAAAATCATAATGAAAAGTGGACAAATAATTAAGGCATATAGAGAGAAAATGCAACTCTCACAAGAAGCGGTAGCAGAATTTCTTAATATTAAAAGGGAAGTTTTAAGCTATTATGAAACTGAAAGCCGAGAAACACCGCTTGAAGTATTTGAAAAACTATCAGACTTATTTGGGATAGGATTAGATGAGTTTTTTGAGGAGGATGAAAACCAAATAAAAGCAAATGTTGCATTTGCATTTAGAGCAAATGAAATACTTCCTGAAGATTTAAATGCGATAGCCGATTTCCGAAAAGTTGTAAAAAATTATTTCAAACTACTTGATTTAGAGAAAAAAATATGATTGGAAATTACCATTTGCAAAAACAAGCTATGGAGTTTCGTTTAAAAAACGGAATTGGTACTTGTGAGCCAATAAGATTAAGAAGTTGGTTACTAAAACTAAAAGTACTTACTGTTTTTAGACCAATGTCAGAAAGTTTCTGCGGAATGGCTTTAAAGCATGGCGAAAGCCGATTCATTCTAGTTAATTCAAATCACTCCTTAGGTAAACAACATTTTACTATTGGACATGAATTGTATCATCTTTTTCAGCAAGAAAATTTCACAAATATGGTTTGCAGCACTGGCAAATTTAATAAAAAGGATAAGGTTGAATTTGAAGCTGATTGTTTCGCATCATACCTGCTTCTGCCTGAAGATTGTGTATTGGGATTAATGCCTTCTGAGGAAATTGGAAAAAATAAAATTAGCCTCGAAACAATAGTAAAAATAGAACAATATTTTGCTTGTTCAAGAATAGCCTTATTGTTCAGATTAGTCGGTATGGGATTAATAGATTTTGAAAAATATGAGCAATATACTGTTGGTGTTAAAAACAGTGCTTTAGAATACGGTTACGATAAATCGCTATACGAAAAAGGTAATGAAAATCTAGTGATTGGAGATTATGGTGGCAAAGCAAAAAAACTTTTTGAAAAAGAAATAATTTCCGAAGCTCATTATGTAACACTTATGAGTGATATATGGATAGATTTAGAAAAAGAAAAGGAGAATAATGAGCAAGCAGTTATCTGAACCTTTAATATTGCTAGATGCTGATGTGGTAAGACATTTTATAAACGGCAGTAGGATTTTTGATTTGCAAAAAATCTACCCTAAAAGATTTGTGATGCTAGAAAAAGTAAAGGATGAATTATGCAGAAGTAAAAGTCTAGAAACTGTGGTTAATAATTTTATATAAATGACCTCTTTGCCTTTAATGCCTTTTCCTAAAGAGCTAAATATTATAAAAGAATATGCTTTATTAAAAAAGAGTTTTGGAGATGGAGAGAGCGCATGTATGGCAGTTGCAAAATTTCAAAAGGAATATATAGCTAGTAGTAATCTTAAAGATATAAAAGCTTATTGTGAAGTAAACTCAATTGTATATATGACAACTATGGACATACTGCTCGAAGCCCTAGAAAAAGGAATAATGAGTGAGATTGAATGTAATAAATTTATTATTGATGTAAAGGCAAAAGGGAGTAAACTGCCTGTTAACACTATGGCTGAATACAATAAAATGAGAAGGAATAACTTAAATAAAAGATAAACATTTTTGAACCTAAAAAAATTTGTATATAAGGCAAAGGTTAGATAACCTATTTACAAACTGATTAATGTTTGGTGTATTTCATCCCTTATTTTGGGCAATACCTTTACCTCATCAGCAAAACTTTTCCATTTGCTTACTATTGCACTTATTTCATCAATAGTTTCTGCGGCTTTTTTATTTCTGATTGATTTTCCGATTAACAACAAATCATCTCTAGTAATATTTGACCTTTTATTATTGATGCTCAATGCATGCTGACTCACCCATTGGTGATTGGGCTGATATGAATGACAGATATCATAGGCAGGTGCTAATTCCCAATTTTTATCTTTCTGTAATCGAAATGCAAAATTCTTGGTATGATCATCACAATTTCTAGCAATTACATTAAATACCATTCTACGAAATAATTGTTCTGCATCAGAATAAGATAATTTCAACTCTCTCATAGTTTGAAAAAGTTGCTCATAACTATAACTATTTACTAGATTAAAATCAAAATGCTTCATGGCACAAAAGCTTTGTATATGGTGTTTGGTAGAACCGCCTTCACGGTCAAAACGCTTGGTCATAAAATGTGCTCTCCCATTTTCTTCTAATAATTTAGAAGGCATCATTTTTATTCCACAAGCAATTGCCATATTATAATAAGCCATTTCAACCCGACCATATCCTTTACTATTACCTAATTGAACATCACTCACTCCATCAAGTTTGATTAACCAGTGTTCAAAGCCTTTTGGAGCATTGGTTTGTCCAGACTTTACTTCTCCTGTTTTTTCGTTGTAAGCTATAACGGCTTTGGGTCTCGCACCACCGGCAGATGTACCAATTCGCAGAATCTCCATAATCGACTTTTCTTCATCTGCTTTCAAATTGGTAATAAATGCTTCTTTTCGCGATAACATCTTTTTTGCAATACCTACTAGATGATCTATCTCAACAGAAAAAGTTCGTTTGCTTTCACTTAAAGTTGTAGGCTCAAACTCCAAAGCTCCCATACCTCTTGTTCCAATAAAGCATAACATCTCAACTGGATTCATGCTATCTATAGCCCTACCCTGTTGTGCAAGCCAAAGATTGATGAGTTCATTTCCATATCTATCAGGTAATACATCAGCCAATAAACCTGGCAAACCTTTGAATGTGTCTAATGTCGAATCCTTTTTTTTTCGTAATGCAGGGAAATTGAATCTGCTATTTACATCACTTAAGGGCATTTGCAATGGTGACAAATCCCAAGATTTATTTTTAAATTTTGAATCGTATTCAAATGTAGCAGTTCCATCAGTTTCATTCCAGGCAACAGCTCCAACTAATTCTCCCCATATTTTTACGTATGCTGCATTCATGCTTACCAATCTGAATTATGTTCTACACTTTTTACATTACCGCTAGCTCTTTTACGCTTTTCTTTTTCGGCCTTGGCAATTGCCAATGGACTTATACTTTGCTTTATTTCAAACACCTCCAATACATGTAATTGGTCTAATACACGAAGTACCTGAATGAGAGTTGGCAATGTAACAGCCTCTCCTCTTTCAAGTAAGCTAAGTGTAGAACGACTAATACCGGCAGCTGATGAAACCATTTCCTGTGTTTTATTCTGCTCTAAACGTTTGTGTTTGATGAATAAACCCACTTGTTTAGCAAGCGCATCATCACTCATTGAAATCATTTTAACGTATGATAGGTCAGTCATTATCTTAATTATTATCTATTAACGAATGATTTATCATGCAAAATATAAGAATAATTTGAAAAATTCAATCTTTATCGTGTTTTTTTTTTGTAATTATGAATGGAATACCATGCAAAATAAGTATTTTAAGCACTTAATGAATGATATACCATTCAAAATTTTGCTATTCAATTAATAAATACAAAACGAGTTTTAATGAATGTAAGGATTTTTAGTAGACTCCAATTGCTAATTTCACCTATACGAATATCCGTTTCTTTACCAGTAATTTTAATAACAGCACCCTGCTCCCCAAACGTGCGCGAACCTTCGGTTCGCGCA
>JBIMKP010000068.1:0-11025 GCA_051861545.1 Bacteroidia bacterium
TTGCATTGCATTTTTTATCCAATTTGAGTGGCTCAGTTGAATCCGGAATCACTGGCCCAGTTCATCCGAAATACTCAGAAGCAGACAAGCTTTATTATTTTCATGCTAAATATCAAACCTTCCTAAATGATAAAAGTTTATTAAAATTGCTTATCTCATTATTACTTTGCTTTATCTTGAATTTTACGAGTGATTTTTACAACTATAGCTCTTGGTGTAAAACGCACAGAATTAGCCATTATCCAATTCATAAATCCATGTATGGCAACTGTTTTACCTTTCATCATAGCTTTATAGCCATATTCTGCAACTTCTTTTGAAGTAGGTAGTTTTCTTCCTTTTACTAAATTACTTTCTTCCATTGCTGCAGCTGCTTGAAATCCACTTTCTGTTGCACCTGGACATAATGCTGTAACTGTTACACCTTTGTCGCTTGCTTCATTATCGATGGCTTCAGAGAAGCTTAAAACATAAGCTTTGCTTGCATAATAAACCGCCATAGTTGGTCCAGACTGAAAAGCAGCAGTAGAAGCCACATTCATAATTCTTCCACTTCTTCGCTTAACCATATCTTGTAAATACAATTTGGTAAACTGTGTTAAGGTGGTAATATTTAAATTAATCATTTGTAATTCTTTATTCCAGTCTGTTTCTACAAACATTCCGAAATCACCAAAACCTGCATTATTAATTAAATAGTCAATCTTAATCTTTTGTTTAGTAGTTTCTTGATAAACTTCTAAAGCTGAATTTGTTGCTGATAGGTCTTTTCCAATTGTATATACAGATACTTTAAATTGGTTTTCTAATTCTGCTTTTAACTCATCTAGTTTAGCTTTGTTTCTAGCCACTAAAACTAAGTTGTCACCTTTTGAGGCGTGAATTCTAGCTAATTCTAATCCAATTCCATTAGAAGCTCCTGTAATTAATGCTGTTGCCATTTTTTTGATTTTTTAAATAATTTTTGACAAAACTAATTTGAATTCTTTAAACCTACAAGCTTAGAGTATAGTCTATGCTTGTAATTTATTTTTCAACAAGCTATTTTTGAGCCATGTTAATAAATGAATTATCAAAAAGAACGGGTATTAGTGCACACACAATTCGATTTTATGAAAAATCGGGTTTAATAAAAGGTAAACGTGATGAGAATGTTAAATCAAATAATTATTTTCATTATGATGATGAAACTATCGAAAAATTAGAATTAATTAGAGATGCAAAATCTGTAGGTTTTACTATTTCTGAAATTAGCCAATTAATGGATGCTTGGTATAATAACAAAATTACTATTTCTGAGAAATTAGCTGTTTTAGATGAAAAGCTTTTGTCTATTGATGAAAGAATAAATCAACTTAAAGCTATGAAAAAAATGATAAGCAAGTTTAAAAAAGATGTTATTGATGATGCTTGTTAATCTTCGTAAATCCCATCTAAACAACATCCTTTTTAGAAAAAAGTATTAGAAAAATTCTTATTTGAAGAGAATATTCCTACTGCATCGTTATTAGCCTTAGTTTTTCGCTTATTAATATGGTTTGAACTTTTCAAATGTCTTTCTATAGGAAGTGTTTTTTTGAGTCATTAGCTATAGGTTGCCATTTACAATTAATTCAATAAAATGATTTGTGCTTTTATTTGAATTAGATATCTGCCCAGTGCACGAAGTTAATAGGGTTAAAATACTAAAAAAACAAGAGAATTGGTAGTTTATTAGCACAGTCATTTATAGAATAGACGATAATGTATGACGCATATTTGATGGCTGGGCGTTTAAACTTAAATGTAAATAGGGGAGATGAATTTACCAATTACTAAAATTCAATCAAATTAATACAAATTGCACGCTTAATGCAAATGTGCAGTAAGCGTTAATTTTTAATGTAGGCTTGATATCCAATTTATAGACTCTTCTAATATTTTATCTTCATCACACTTCACATCGGGGTAAACACTATTACCATATTTCGTTTTATTTCTGTCGGCAAATACACTTACAGTTAAGTTAATTCTTGAACCATCAGATAAAGTATATACACGATTACTAGTTGAAACTCCAAATGTCGGTAATCCAAACGATTTAGTTTTGCTACGCCCTTTAAATGCTATGGTAACTGCTTCTCCAGAACTTGCTGTGATATTATCTGTAAGAATCGCAACATAAGGATTAGGGGATTTTAAATGATAGGTATTAGTGGATTGCTCCCACCAGATGCCAGTTTCATCATATAGATATCCATTTTTATTGTTCCAAGTATTGAATGAACTGTCGGGATAGAAAGAATATCCTATTACTCCATCACCCAAAATTGGACTTATAGCAACTAACATTGGCACCATATCTCCTCCAAAATTTCCTCTCAAATCTACAATCCAGCCTTTTAGATTTTGTTTATCTTGTTTAGTTATTTTGTTTATAACAGAATTGATATAGTTTTTTTTATATTGGTCGTCACCCATACAAAAACCAATTCTAATATAACCAATGTTTTCTGGTACAATTTCATCCAACAAAATAGGTGGAGGATTTAAATCGCTTGTATCTTGCGAAACAATATTTGCGGCAAAATAACTATGCTTGTCGCCTAATTTGCCTATTGCATAAGTAATTGAAGGGTAGGTGTTTTCTATTGTTTTTGAACCTATTGCGTGTCTATAAACATCATTTCTAAAATCTTCCCAATTTATCTTGTTTTTATTTATAGAATTGTTCTGCAATACCGCAATTACTTCGTCAATATAGCCTTTTGAAATGGGTGAAAGATTTTGAGAATTTGCACAATTTGTAAATAAAATTACTGTTAAAATGTAAAATACAGATTGCTTCATGGTAGATAGTTAGACTTAAATTTTTTCTTGAGTATCTGTTAAATTATTAAAAAAAAATTGTAGTTGGCGTTTGGAGTGTACAACTGTTTATATCCTCAAGATTTAATTAAAATTACAAATCTTTTTTAGCAAATACAAAATAAAATAGATGTTTACGAAACAGACTATAAAATGTCTTCGTGATAATCACCGTGGCACCAATTATTGCCACAAATAGGATTTATTAAATTTAAAAAAGTTTAAGTTCTGTCAATATAAGACAATTTATAAGGATGTTAATTGCTTAAATTTTTTGAATAAATATATTGTAGCGAAATATACTGTGGTTAATATTACAAATAACAATAGTGTCATCATTGCTATTTCAAATACTGTTGTGATAACATTTGGATTACTAGGGTCGCTGTCCACGAAAAGGCCTAACAAAGAAAGACATATTGAAATTACCAATATAAACGATAAAATATTTTTGTGTTTCATAATTTTATTTTAAGTATAACATAAATATAACTAAAATATTGTCTTTTGTCTATAGAAATGTTTTATCGAAGAAATCGACAGGAACCATTAATGCTAAGGTTTTTTAGATTGTCAATGGGAGTGAGTTTAGTCTCAAATGTAATAGGAGAAACGATTTAACATCCACTAAAACCCCGTTAAATATGGTTGTATTACTCACCAATTGAAAATGTGCTATCATGAGCTGAATTTTTTATTCCTGTCTTCTTAAATGGAGCTCTCTCATAAACAAGAATAATGGAAAACCGAATGCATAAGCAATGCAAACTGTTAGTAAAAGATAGATCCAAATTCTCTTCATTTTTAATCGAAGCCCTTCAACCAGTATAAAGAAGGTCCCAGCAATAGTTCCCGTCCAAAAATCGAAACTCAAACTTTTTGCATAATAATTATCTATCCAGGTACTAGTAATAAACTCAATACTGTCAAAGTTGCCATTGTGTTCAATAATGCCAAGTAAAGCAAAATAAAATGTTAGTCCACCACCAAGTATTGTTAGCAATAAGTAGAAGTAATGTTTGTTGTTAAAAATTGAATTCATATTTAGTTTTGAATGATATAATAATAAAGCTTTTGTGTTAAAGAAGAGTATTTTTAATTATTATAAAAGTATTTTTAATTATTATCAAAGTATTTTTCTATTTCATTTATAACATTGTCTAGTCCCTTTTCTTCACTTATTTTTTGTCCAATTAGTGAAACATTGTTTTGTATTTCTTCGGTTTGAACTTTTTGTATTGCTGAAATAAGCTTGTCGTTTGATAAGGTTTTAACAGGTATATGAACTCCTAATTTTTTATTCTCAACTATTTTGCCCCAAATTGGTTGATCTGTATAAAACGAAACAATGATTACAGGTAAATTGTATCTTAACATGGTGGCTAAAGTTCCTGCTCCACCATGAAAAACACCTAATTTACATTGTGGTAAAATTGTTTCGTGATTTACATATTTAGTTACAAAAAGTTTCTTATGTATAGGTAGATTGTCAAACTGAGACCAACCTGTACAAAATAAAATTCGTTCATTTGATTTTTCTAAAAGTTCAGTTATAATATTTACAAATTTACTGGTGTTTCCAATTCCATTACTTCCGAAACCGATATAAATTGGTTTGTTGCCATTAGCTAACCATTCTGAAAGTTCTCTTTTTGTTTGATCTAAAAAATGATTTTCTCTATTTTGTTTTGGAATATTGATAAATCCTGTGATTTTATGGTGGTTTTCCCAATCCTTTGGTTGTTGGATTAAAGATTGGCTAATGCAATATAAATCCAATACTTTTTGTTTATCAATGTGTGCAATTAAATTTTCTTTCAAAACTGGTAAACCTAATAATCTTCGGTATTCGTTTGTGTCTTTCTTTACAAATAGCCAAAAGAAATATTGGGCAATTTTATAAGTGATTTTGTTGTACAATGGGAAATTGAAAAAGTCATAATCGCCTAAAGGAAATTCAGTTGTTGGTACAACAGGCGGCATAAAATAGGTTAATGCAACTTTTTTATTTTGCTTTTCTGCAATGGAACTTACTATTGACAATGTCATTGAGTTTGCAATGATGAAATCAACCTTTGAAATTGCTTCATAATAACTTTTGCGTAAAGGTTCTCTGTTGTCATGAAGCACTTTAAAATAATACTTCATTAATTTTATTGAATTCTCTGTTTGCAAAATACTTTGACCTTCATTAGAGTTCATCATAGTTTCGGCATTTCCCCAAAGTGGTTGAAACGAAAGCCCAAAACCTTCTACCATTTCTTTAAAATCTTCTGTTGCAGAAATTGTTACTATGTGTCCTTTGGCTATAAGTCCAAGTGCCAAAGCAATGTATGGTTGTAAGTCACCCCTTGTTCCGTATGTAAATATTCCTATGTTCATGCCGCAAAGGAAAACAAATTGAATATTTTTAATTTTAGCATAGGTTAAAAAATCAATTTACTTTTCTAATTCTGCTTAAAGTAACTTGATTCATTCCTAAAAAAGATGAAATGTATCCTAATGAAACGCGATTCATTAAATTGGGATACCGTTTTATAAATTCAATATATCGTTCTTTTGCCGTAAGTAATTGCAAACTATCAATTTTGTATTGTAAATGTAACATACTTTGAATAGCGATTATACGCCCCAATCGTTCAATATCGTGATGCTTTTGATAAAGTCTATCCAAATCAGAAAAGGATATACGAATGAATTCACAGTCTTCTATAGTTTCAACGGAGTGTATGGTTTCTTTAATAGGAAAATTTCGAATTGTAGGTCCTATTACCATATTTTCAGTTCCAAACCAATCGGTTACTTCTTTTCCATTATGATAAAAAAAAGCTCTTGTTACACCTTTAGAAATAAAATACAAATATTTTGACTTTGAAAGTTCTGGAATTAAAATTTGTTTTTTGGGGAAGCAAACAACCGTAGCACATTCCATTATATCTTGAATAGCAGAATTACTAAGTTTTGAAATACTAGAAATATGTTCTATAAACTTATTCATTTATTGGAGTTGTATTAAGGCTATAAGGTTTTGCTCAATCGCAATGTTGTGCGTTTCAACTCAAATGTAAATAGGGGAGATGAATTTATCAACAAATAAAATCTCTTCTAATTAAGATGAATTTCATTCATAATGGAAATGTTCTGTGAGCACTAGTTATTTTTCATAAATGTCTATTACCTTTTCGTGCAAATAACAAAAGCTTATTTTTTTTTCAGACTTGCCATTATAAATAAGAACCTCAAATTGTATTTTAGGTTGAAATTCCGAAGGTATAATTAAATTCATTTCTTTAACAGCAAGAATTGAAATTTGGTCCGTCTTATTTTGTTTTGCTAAATGGAATAAAATGCTTCTAGGATTTTTTTTATTTATGGAGTCATATTTTTCCAGAAAGTCATTTGTCAACATTAATGAGTTTGAGTCAGCTAGGTCATAGCTATATGAGAAATACTTATCTTTCAATACTACAATTCCATTTTTAATTGTTACCAATTCTCCGTTTCCTTCTAAATTACTTTCTTCTATCAGAATAAAGTTGTTTAAGGTATCAATTTCAACTCCTTTTAATTGCATAATATTTTTAAAACGCAATAAATTTTTTAATGCATTTTCTTTCTCTTCTTCAATATTAAGCTCCCAAACGTGTTTACCTGTCATTGCAAACATTAAGCTATCTGTAAAATGATTTACTGATTTTTTCTCTTCCTCAGTGGCTTGTTTTTCCCATTTAGGTCTGCAATGTTCAAAATAGTCTTTTGAAAAATTTTGTCCATATAAATAACTTGTCAATAAGAAAGAAAATGATGTTAAAATTAATGTCTTCATATAGTGAGTGCTATCATTTAGCACATTCTTGTTGGAGGTGTGTTTATACTCAAATGTAACTTTTGAAAAAGTATTATACAACCTCTACCTAAATATATATACTATCTTTTTCGTGGGTTTATGTTCTTATTCGACTCTAAAAATTTATTGAGTTCAATTGGTTTAAATACTTTATCATTTCTCATTGGATATTTGCCTAATAGTGAATTTGGACGTGTTGGTCTTTTCTCAAAACCGCCGCCACAATTTGGACAAACATTTTCTAAAATATTTGCCACACATTGAGCACAAAATGTACATTCAAAAGTGCAAATCATTGCCTCATTTGAGTCGTTTGGCAAACTTTTACCACAGTTTTCACAACATTGCCTAATTTCTAACATTTATAATAGCATTAGTCCTAAATCAAATTCCTTTTAACTATTCCTTCTGTCTCTGTATCAAAAATCAATATTCCTTCTGATTTGTCGTCAAGTTGCCCAACTAATTCACCCTCTTTTGACCAAACAGCACTTTTACCAACACTTAAAAAGTTATCACAATAACCTATACAGTTAGCCATTAATACAGGCATGACATATTGTTTTGCAATTGTTGGAAAATATTCATAGGCTTTTTTAATGCCAATTTCTGGTTTTGCTACGCTTGCTAAATATACGTCAGCACCGTGTTTAAAGGCGTTTTCAATATGCGACGATTGTAAACTTTCATAACAAATTGCTGGAGCGATATTTTTATTGTTCGATTTGATTATTATCTGGCCAATACCATTTTCAAAATATGGAAATTCGTCTGAATGAAGTTGTTGTTTTGAATAGGTTTGTCTTGGTTTGTTTGGTTCAAAAATTACCATACTTATTCGTATTTGCGTATCATTAGATGTAGGTAAGCCAAGTCCGATAGTAATTTGCTTGTTATTACAGATTTGCTGAAATATGTCCAATCGATTATCATTTTGATTGGTCGCTAAATTTTTTGCTAGTTCAGGTTCGTAACCTGTTAATGAAAGTTCTGGAAAAAAAATTGCATTGGCATTTAATGTCAATGCAAGTTCAATGAACCTTATATGTGCTTCAATGTTTGCCGAAACATTTCCCTTAATTGGTTTTGTCTGTGCGATGCAAATTTTCATTTAAGTATTTATTCTACTTTGCAGGTTGGATTACATTTCACTTCAAAATTCACAGAATTTGCTATGTAACATATTTCGTGCGCTTTGTGATGTAACTCAATGGCTTTTTCTACCATACTTTCGTCTGAAACATTAAATATTGGATTCAATGTTACTTCTTTGAAACTTCCACCACCACTTGGCTTTTCAATCATAATGCCTGTAGCATTGTCGGTGTAACTTGTAATGACTATTCCTTCCAGCGAACAAACGTATAAGTATGAAAGCATGTGGCAGGATGAAATGGCTGAAACCAATAAATCTTCTGGATTCAATTTTGATTTGTCGCCTACAGCAGGATTGTCTGTTGTTAGAAATAATTCAGGTTTGCCTTCAATAGAAACTGTGTGGCTTCGGTCGTAGGTTCGTATATTCTTAGTTCCATCACCATTGTTTCCTGTCCAAACTGCAGTTAGTTTATAGTTATGTTCGTGTGCCATTGAATTTTAGTTTATTGTTCTTCAATAATTGATTTTCCTTTTGATTTATTACCCGAAGTCCATTCCCAATTTTCATGAAGACGAATTTTTCCATTTTCAAGAATTTCTGGTTTTGAAATGCAAATTCCTGTCATCAATTCGTCTTTGTCATTTACTTGATGATAACGCATTTCTATGTTTCCTAGATGGTCTACCAAACCAAGTAGATGTCCATATTTAATCTTTCCACCTGAATATTTAGAAGAAAGAATATTTCCTACTTGCTTGTAATGAAAAAGTGTTTCGTTTGATGTTTCTCCGTTTTCAGTATTACTAATTGGTCTGAATTTTTTGTTGTTATAGTTTATCAATTCCTTCATTTTTAATTCAGCTTAAAAAGCAAATAAATTTAGATAGAAACATTTTTACGAATATCATGATTGTTTGATGACTATAATGATTTAAATCCAATCTAAATCCTTGACAGTCATTTTGTCAATTACATTACCAGTATGCAAAGTTGCTTTTGGTTCGAAAAGGAGGTTGAATACAATTTCACCATTTGTATGCGTTCGATGTTCAACACCTTTAGGAACTATTAGAATTTCACCTTCCTTTACTTCAACTGTTTTACCATCTCTGAAGTCCATTAATAGTGTTCCTTTAAACACCATAAAAAGTTCATCTTCGTTCTCATGACTATGCCAAACAAATTCATTTTTAAGTTTACAAAGTTTCACATATTGATCGTTAAGTTCACCAATTATGTGAGGTGTCCATTGCTTGTCAAACATGGAAAATTTCTCCATGATATTTATTGGTTGGATGTCATTCTTCATAAAACAGCTTTTGATTGTATCGGTCGAAAATAATTTGTTATTCGTTGAACAAATATATTCAAAGGTATAAGTAGGGGATAGTAAAAAAATGCTCTATTTAAAATTCTTTGGTGTGGTAGCCCACATTTTTTTAAAATATTTTATAAAATGACTTTGATCAAAAAAGCCTAATTCATTAGCAACATCAGCTGACAACTTTCCTTTTTCTAATAGGTTCTTTGCCATAATTGTTTTCTCTTGCTGTTTTAATTGACCAATTGTTAATCCAAATTCTTTTTTAAATTTTCTTTGGAAATGAAACTTGCTTAAATTGGCTTCTTTAGCAAGTTCTTCAATAGTTAAATCATGGTTTAATTCTGGGATAGAATTCAAATTATCTGGATTTTCGCTTAAATATGTTGTTTGGGGCTGGTTAATTGATTCACCAATTTCAATCATCAAATCTTCTAATTGACTTCTACTATAATTTTGATTTATTTTATAAAGTAAATTTTTAATCTGATAAGCTGTATTAGGATTATTCACTTTTTGAGTTACAACTAAGTTTTTTTCTTCTCTCAAAAAATATTCATTTGGTATAAAAAAGGCTTTGTAAATAGTAGTTTGTGAAATGATATTTCTATGAACCTTAAAGGGTTCTATGATTAGGATTTCTGCCTCACCAATTTGTATACTTTTATCTTTTAACTCATACAAGATAGATCCCTTTTCAATAATAATAAATGTATAGCTATCATGAAAATGCCAAGGATATTCATGCTTTGAAATTTCACCTTCAAATATTTCTATGTCTAAAATTTTTTTATAATTCACCATTTGCTTTTTACTTTTCAGGAATTATAAAGTTGTTCAGCAAGATTAAGTCTAAAATCATAGTTCTTTTACTTTTTTTTGGTCTAAACTTTAAACGATTTTGTTTAATAACTGCAGCTGCTAAGGGTTGATTATTTTATTTTCGGATCTTATTTCATTGTATTTTTTAAGATTAAAACTTAGTCCAAGTTTTATATAGTATCCACTTAATTCTCTTGATTTGTCAGGGGAAACAAAACGCCATCCAAATCCAGTCTTAAATTTAAGATATGTTCGAAGGTCATAACTTAAATGTAAACCGGTTTCAATCGGGATTATGAGTTCTTTACCTTTGTAAACTTCTGTTCCACTTTGGTTTATATTTCTGTAAAAGTTGTTTCCAATACCTGATTGAAGATAAGTTGTTAAAACAATTTTTTTATATTGATAAAAATCAAACTCCTCGCCAATAGTGGCAAAAAGCAATCTGTTTTTTTTCAAAATTCCATTTTCATCAACAAGTTTTCCTACTTCAAATGGAGTTCCATTAATTCCAATTTTGAATTTTAGTTTTTTGCCATAACTAATTCCTGCAAATATTCCATAAATGACGGTATGGTGTCTATGAATATCAGTTCTTCTATTATCAAAACCATAAACTATTTCTCTTTTTTTTTTCAGAGTTTCAATAGGATTGGTAATGGTTTGAGAGTAACTACTTACTATTATTAGCAATGCAATTATAATTAATATGACTTTTATACGAATCATTTAAAGTTTGTCATTTGTAAACCATTTTACCCTAAAAGTAAAAATCAATTTTGTTGAATATAAAATCATTGTTAATTGGATTAAATTGTCGGAATTTAATGGACTCTAATTTAAAACATTTGAATGTAAGTGTAAAATAATTTTACGAATATCCGCATGTTTACCAATAATTTATTTTAAAAGAATCTAGACAATTTAAAATTTATTTTTGACTTTAAATAAAGGCAAGATGAATTAAAAATGGAATCCGGTTTTTATAAAAATCCCAAAATCCAGAATGGATGACATGATTTTAGAAAATAAAATACAGAGCAAAACCAAATCCCCGCAACTCAGAAACGCGGACCAAAGGTCCGCGTT
>JBIMKP010000069.1:0-10857 GCA_051861545.1 Bacteroidia bacterium
CACCCACAAAATGGCTGTATCAATGGACTGTCAAGGGTTTCAGAGAACTCAAACTAAAAACAACGCAACGCTAGTGATAATTTGTGAAGAAAAACTCATTTACAATTACTATTATTGATTTAACTCAAATTTTAAACCAATATGAAAAACAACTTCGCATTCCTTGCATTAGGAGCCTTTTTTACTTTAGGATTAGTAGCTATTTTAGCCTTCAAACCAGCCCCAGCCCCAGGTGCTTATGAGTACAAACAGTTTTCCACTATCGAATCAATTATTCCAGGTGGATTAGGTCGCTCAAGAATTATTTCAACCGATAAAGGCGGTCAAATGGTTGAAAAAGATTTATTGAACTTTTACAGTTTAGTAGGTATCAATTTTGGAAATATTTCAAATAATGATGCATTAATTGTAAGTAAAATCAATGAATACACAGAAGAAGGTTGGGAATTAACCAATGTTTCTACTGGATCATCTACTAATCAATCGAATGGAAGTACAAGTGGTGGAATTTTTATCACTAGATACTTGTTTAGAAGAGCTAAGTAGTTTTTGATTTACTTAAAAGAGTAAGTCTTGCACCGATTGAAATCAGATTCTTTTCTGATTTTTTTCATATTTTAATTTCATTGTCAGCAATACTTTTGGTCACAATATTATGGGCTCTTCAGCAATTATTCTTTTAACCTTATGCGGAGTAATCTTCTCCGGAGGTGGTATTCTTTTATCGAAGGCATTAGCCAAAAATTCTAAAAATGCTCAAAAGGGAGAAACTTATGAGTGTGGAATTCCTACAACGGGAACTTCATGGATTCAATTTAATGTAGGATATTATTTATTTGCCCTCATTTTTTTGGTGTTTGATGTAGAATTGGTTTTCCTCTATCCATGGGCTACTGTGGTTAAAGAAACCGGTTTACCTGCTTTAATTGAGATTCTTATTTTTATGATTGTATTGTTCATGGGACTTTTATACGCTTGGAGGAAAGGAGCATTAAAATGGATGTAAAACCTTTGGAATTTCCCGGTTCAGTTACAGAAACTGCCGATGGTGGAATATTATTAACTACTTTAGACGATGCAGTTAATTGGGCCAGAGCAAATTCTCTTTGGCCATTGGTATTTGGTACAAGTTGTTGTGCTATCGAAATGATGTCGGCTGCTGATGCCAAATATGATTGGTCGAGATTTGGTTTTGAAGTAGCTAGAGCTACTCCACGTCAAGCCGACTTAATAATTGTTGCTGGTACTATTGTCATGAAAATGGCTCCTGTACTTAAAAGGTTATACGACCAAATGGCTGATCCAAAGTATGTAATTGCCATGGGTGCTTGTACCATTTCAGGAGGACCATTTTTTTATAATACCTATTCAGTTGTAAAAGGTGTTGACCATATAATTCCTGTAGATGTTTATGTGCCTGGATGTCCACCACGACCAGAAGCATTGCTGCATGCAATGATTTCATTGCAAGAAAAAATTAAACATGAACCTTATTTCAGAAAACCAAAACAACCATGAACAAAGAAGAACTAAAGGTTTTTTTAGCAAATCAGTTTCCTGATTTAGTATTTGATGAAAACCAAAAAATACTATTTGTTCAAGTTGATGTGCTTCAATTTAAATCGTTGATGCATGAATTAAGGTCAAACATCGAACTAAATTTTGATTATTTAACTTGTTTAACTTGTGTTGATTGGAAAGACCATTTTACTATGGTTTATTATCTTTTATCAAGAAATTTTAAACATGAATTACAGTTAAAAGTAAAACTCCCTGATAGAGAAAATGCTGTTATTGAAACTGTTTCTGATATTTGGAAAACAGCAGAATTTCATGAAAGAGAGGTTTACGATTTGTTTGGAGTAAAATTCGAAAATCATCCTGATTTAAGAAGATTGTTTCTTGATGAAAACTGGCCGGGTTATCCTTTAAGAAAGGACTATACCGACGAAAATATGATTGAATTATAAATTTCAAAACTGATTTAAACTAAAATGAAATTACTCGGCGACGATGAAATCAGTGAAGATGGTGAATTCATCATCAATATGGGTCCTCAACATCCTTCAACACATGGTGTTCTGCATCTAAAAATTTGGCTGAATGGTGAAACAATAAAAAGAGTTCAACCTAACTTAGGATATATTCATCGCTCTATTGAAAAAATGAGTGAGAGCTTAAGTTACAGAAACTTCATTTTTGCTACAAGCAGAATGGATTACCTTTCTGCCCATATCAATAATTTAGCTTGTGCTTTAACTGTTGAACAAGGTTTAGAAGTTGAAATTCCGGAAAGAGCGCAGGTTATTAGAATAATTTTATCTGAACTAACAAGATTAGCTTCACACCAATTATGGTGGGGAAGTACCGGCTTAGACTTAGGTGCTGTATCTCCTTTCTTTTATGGAATGCGTGAAAGGGAAGGAATTATGGAAATTATGGAAGAAACCTGCGGAGCTCGTTTAACCATGAATTTTATGGTTCCAGGAGGAATTATGGCTGATATTCACCCTGATTTCCAAAGAAAAACCAAAGCAATTTTAAGTCAGATTAAAACCAATATCAAAGAGTATGATGATTTACTTACGGGTAATGTCATATTTGAAGAAAGAACAAAAGGTGTTGGAATCATTTCAAAGGAAGATGCCATTTCATATGGAATGAGCGGACCATGTGCAAGAGCTTCTGGTGTTAGTTGTGATATAAGAAAATGGTTCCCTTATTCAGGTTATGAAAAGGTTCAGTTTGAAGAAATTCTTGAAACCTCTGGCGATTGTTACGGCCGATATATGGTTCGTATGAGAGAGATGCTACAATCTGTTTCAATTATCGAACAATTAATAGATAATATTCCTGAGGGAGATATTCAAGCCAAAACCAAAAATGTTATTAAATTACCCAAAGGTGAATTCTACCAAAAAGTAGAAACTGCAAGAGGTGAATTAGGAGTGTATTTAGTAAGTGATGGCGCTGCTAGTCCTTATAGAATTAAATATCGCTCACCCAATTTCTCTAATTTATTTGCTTTACCACAAATGGCTTTAGGTTCTAAAATTGGTGATTTGGTAGCCATTATGTCGACATTAGATTTAATTATTCCTGATATAGATAGATAACATCATGAATCATACATTACTTGCAATTTCATTATCATCTATAGCAAATTCAATGCATCAAAGCTTACAGGCTATGTTGGGGGATGGATTTGCTTTAACTGCCACAGAAATGCTCATACAAGGCCTAAGCCTGATAGTTTTTCTTGTTATTTTATGTTTCTACTTGGGTTGGATGGAAAGAAGAGTTGCAGCTTTCATGCAAATCCGTTTAGGTCCAAATAGAGTTGGCCCTCAAGGTACTTTACAGATCATTGCCGATACGATAAAATTGCTTTTAAAAGAAGGTTTAACTCCAAATAGTTCCGATAAATTTCTTTTCAATTTAGCTCCAATGATAATGGTTGTTACTTCTTTTTTAGTTGTTGCTCCATTGGCTTTTTCAAAAGATTTTCAATTATGGGATATCAATATTGGTATTTTATATGTGTCAGCAGTTTCATCAATCTCGGTTATTGGGATTTTAATGGCTGGTTGGTCTAGTAATAATAAATACTCTCTTTTAGGTGCTATGAGAAGTGGAGCACAATTGGTGAGTTATGAGTTGTCTATTGGATTGTCATTGATATCAATTGTTATTTTAACAGGTAGTCTTCAAATGTCTGATATTATCAATAGTCAATCGAATGGTTGGTGGTTGTTTAAAGGACATATTCCAGTTATCATTTCATTTGTTATTTTCATCATTGCTTCAACTGCCGAAATTAATAGAGCTCCTTTCGATTTAGCAGAAGCTGAACAAGAATTAACTGCAGGTTTCCATACAGAATATTCAGGTATGAAATTCGCAATGTTTTTATTGTCAGAATACATCAATTTATTTATAGCATCTGCTATTGCTGCTACAATCTTTTTAGGTGGATGGATGCCTTTACATTTAGGAAATTTTGAAGCCTTTAATCATGTAATGGATTTTATACCGGGATTTGTTTGGTTTATGGGTAAAACCATGTTTATTATTTTTATCATTATGTGGTTTAGGTGGACATTTCCACGTTTACGTGTTGACCAACTTCTGAACCTCGAATGGAAATACTTATTACCAATAAGTATGATTAATACTATTTTCATTACCATTATTGCCATTTATGGCTGGCATTTTTAACACAGATAAATATGTTTATAAAAGAATATTTTTCAACTATTTATCGCTCGATAAAATCCTTGTTAACAGGGATGAAATTGACTGGATATTATTTTACTCATCTGAACAAAATTGAAACAGAAGAATATCCAGATAATAGAGCGACTTTAAAAATGGCTGATCGTTTTAGGGGTGAGGTTGTAATGCCTCATAACGAAAACAACGAACACCGCTGCACTGGCTGTCAGGCTTGTGAAATAGCTTGTCCTAATGGAACCATCAAAATTATTACCAAACAGGAAATTCTTGCAGATGGTAAAAAGAAAAAACGTATTGACAGTTTCATCTATCACCATGATTTATGCACTTTGTGTAATTTATGTATTGTAGCTTGTCCGTCTGATGCAATTGTTATGGCTCAAACATTTGAACATGCAGTTTACGATAAGAAATTATTGAAGAAAATTTTGAATAATCCTGATTCTAAAATTATGGAGGGAGTAGAGTAATATGAGTAGTTCTAGTATTGTATTTTATATTCTTTGTTTGATGATTGGTTCATCAGCTTTTTTAGCTGTTACATCAACAAAAATATTTAGAGCCGCAATTTATTTATTGTTTTCACTGATTGGTATTGCTGGTTTATATTTTTATATGGATCAAGAATTTATAGCAGCAGTTCAAATTATTGTTTATGTAGGTGGAATTATAGTTCTTTTGATTTTCTCAATTTTTTTAACACAAGATTCTGGTTCAGATATGCAAAAGCCTCAATTGTGGCGCTCAATTGCATCGGGTGGGGCCGTTATATTTGGCTTTCTGTTTACTTGGTTATGCATCAACGAATTTGCTTTAGATTCAACTAAACCTTCGGGTAATTTAGGTTCAACAAGAGAGTTGGGTCAGAAATTACTAAGCACAGAAGCAGGTGGATATATTTTGCCATTCGAAATGATTGGACTTTTACTATTAGCCGCAATGATTGGCTGTATTGTAATTGCAGTTAAAATTAAAAATGATTCACAATTAAATAAGGAGGCAACATTATGAGTACTGAACCCGGTTTGTATCATATCCTCATTATAAGCAGTCTGGTTTTCTTTTTAGGGATTTATGGATTCCTCACCAGAAGAAATATGATTACTATGTTGATGTCGGCAGAATTGATGTTAAATAGTGCTAATATCAATTTTGTAGCTTTTAATAAATACCTGCATCCAGAAAATGCAGATGGTATTTTCTTCAGTATTTTTATTATAACAATTGCTGCTGCCGAAGCTGCTGTGGCCATTGCTATTATTATTCATTTGTATCGTCAGTTAAAATCGATAGATGTAAATGATGCAAACACTTTAAAATAGGAGGAATTAAAAATGAATTTAATGACAGAAGTAATTTTAATTCCTGGTATTCCTTTAGCCTTGTTTTTTATTTTAGGTCTTTTTGGAAGAAAATACCTCCAATCAATTTCAGGTTATCTTTCACTATTGGGCATTTTATGTTCGCTCTTTCTTAGTTTAGATTTGGCATTGTCTTTCAAAAGTTTGGTTCAAGGTTCTGGAGGTGTTCTTGCCTTTTCATTTGAATGGTTAAGTTTTACAGAAACCATGCATATCAATATGGGATTTCTTCTTGATCCTTTAAGTATTATGATGTTGCTGGTTGTCACTTTTGTCTCTTCTATGGTGCAATTGTACAGCTTAGGTTATATGAAAGGTGAGGAGAGATTTGCTACTTATTATGCTTTTCTTTCATTGTTTACTTTCTCCATGTTAGGATTGGTTTTATCATCCAATATTTTTCAGATTTATATGTTCTGGGAATTGGTTGGTGTTTCTTCATTTTTATTAATCGGATATTATTTCAATAAAGATTCAGCAGTTGCAGCTTCTAAAAAAGCATTTATCGTAACAAGATTTGCAGATTTAGGCTTTTTGATAGGTATACTCATCTTATCGTTTGAAACAGAAACATTAGATTTTGCTGTAATTATTTCAAGATTATCTGATGTGAATTCAACTTATTTCTTAAATGCTTCTTCACCTGCATTTCTTGGTTTAAGCTCATTAAACTGGGGTTTGATTTTAGTATTCATGGGTGGAGCAGGTAAATCAGCCATGTTTCCATTACACATCTGGTTACCCGATGCCATGGAAGGACCAACTCCTGTATCGGCTTTAATTCATGCTGCCACAATGGTTGTTGCTGGTGTGTTTTTAGTGGGAAGATTGTTTCCAATATTTGTTTTGAATGAATGGACGATGAATATCATTACTTTCACTGGTGTATTTTCTGCCCTGTTTGCTGCAATTATTGCTTGTACCCAAACCGATATTAAAAGAGTACTTGCCTATTCAACCATGTCGCAAATTGGATTTATGATGTTTGCATTGGGTGTTTCTGGATATGGTGGAGAAGCAGGATTAGGATTCTCTGCTTCATTCTTTCATTTGTTTACACATGCATTTTTTAAATCACTTTTATTCTTATCTGCAGGTACAATTATTCATTTTGTTCATAGCAATGAAATGCTTGATATGGGTGGATTAAGAAAATACATGCCAATAACAAATGCCGTTTTTTTATTGGCTTGTTTGGCAATTTCAGGAATTCCGCCATTTTCAGGATTTTTTAGTAAAGAAGAAATATTATTAGCTGCTTATAATAAAAGTCTTCTTGTATATGGAATTGCCTTGCTAACATCAGGTTTAACAGCTTTTTATATGTTCAGGTTGTATTTAATGATTTTCTGGAATAAAGAATCAGAAGTGCACGATTCACATCATGCAGAAGGTACTTGGAGTATGAAAATACCACTTTTGTTATTAGCAATTCCAGCTGTTTTATCAGGGTTTATTCCTTTTGGAACTTATATTAGTTCTGATGGAATTCCATTAGAAAGTCACTTGCATTTAATGTTTTCTATTGCACCAGTTTTATTTGCTTTAACTGGAATTGTTGTGGCAATTATGATGTATAAAAAAGAAAATGAATTGGCTGATAAAATGTCTGCTTTATTTGGAAGATTATATCAATCAGCATTACATAAATTTTATATGGATGAAGTGTATTTGTGGATTACAAAATCTGTGATTTTTAACCTAATTGGAAAACCCGCGGCTTGGTTTGATAAGAATATTATAGATGCCACCATGGTTCAATCGGCCGAACAAACTAATTCTTTGGCAGGACGATTAAGGTTCTTGCAATCAGGAAAACTGCAGGATTATATGATGTACTTCTTTGCCGCTTTGTTGTTGTTATTTTTTCTTTTTGTTCTCTAATTAAAATTTTATGTCAAGTCCACTTATATTAATTAGTGTTTTTCCCTTTTTTATAGCACTGGGATTATTATTAATGCCTGGAGATAAAAACAGCAAAATTGTTTCTACAATTGGTGCAGTTATTCAATTGGCTTTGGTTTTATTTTTACTACGTGATTTTATGTCGCTGAGAGCATCAGGAGTAAATGAGCAGTTTTTATTTTTATACGATTATTCTTGGTTTGCCAATTGGAATATTCATATAAGTTTAGGAATTGATGGAATGGCAATGACCATGTTATTAATGACGGCTTTCGTTGTTTTAGCAGGCTCTTTGATTTCATGGAATATGGAAAAACTGCCAAAGGAATTCTTCATCTTATTGAATTTATTAAGTGCTGGAGCTTATGGATTTTTTAGTTCTCTTGACTTATTCACCATGTTCTTCTTTTTAGAATTAGCAGTTGTTCCAAAGTTTTTACTGATTGGTATTTGGGGCAGTGGTGAAAAAGAAAAAAGTGCTTTCAAATTGGTATTGATGTTGATGGCAGGTTCTGCTTTAATTTTAGTAGGGATGTTTTGGTTGTATTTACAAAACGGACATACATTCTCTATTGTTGAAATGGCAGCTAATCCACCAAGCAAAGAAATACAAATGTTGGTGTTTCCTTTGTTGTTTGTTGGATTTGGCGTTTTCACGGCCTTGTTTCCATTTCATACTTGGGTTCCAGACGGACACTCTTCTGCACCAACAGCAGGTTCAATGTTTTTAGCAGGTATTTCAATGAAACTCGGTGCTTTCGGATGTTTAAGAGTTGCAACTTATTTATTGCCAGAAGCTGCTCAATCATATTCTTGGATAATAGTTACATTAGCAAGTATTGCTATCATTTATGGCGCATTTGCTACCTTAATGCAAACCGATTTAAAGTATATCAATGCATATTCTTCAATTAGTCATTGTGGTTTTATATTATTAGGAATTGGCATGTTAACCAAAACCTCCATTACAGGCGCAATCATGCAAATGGTATCACATGGATTAATGACAGCCTTATTTTTCGGAGCAATAGGCATTATTTATTCGAGAACACATACCCGAAAAGTAGAAGAAATGGGTGGATTATTAAAATCAATGCCATTTATCTCCAGCATCTTTATTATAGCAGGATTATGTTCTTTGGGCTTACCTGGATTAAGCGGATTTGCTGCTGAGATGACCATTTTTGTAGGTTCTTGGCAACATGCAGATTTCTTCCATAGGTTTTCAAGCGTATTGGCAATTTCTTCAATTGTTGTAACAGCTGTTTACATATTAAGAGCAGTTGGAAAAGTTATTATGGGTCCAATAAAAAATGTAGATTATTTAAAGTTAGAGGATGCAAATCTTACAGATAAATTAGCTACTGGTTTATTAACTTTTACTGTTTTGTTCATGGGATTAGCGCCTTTTTGGTTTATCGGTTTGGTAAGCAAAGATGCTCAAATCATTATGGATCAATTTACTCACCAAATTATTTTACCATAGTATGTTTGTACAATTATTTCAATACTTACCAATTGAATCACTATTGTTTTTATTGGTTTTGCTAATACTTGGCTTAAAAATTAACGATAAAACCCATAATAATTCTTATGGATATATTCTGGCTTTAGGTTTAATTATCATTCTACCATTAGCCTTTATGTTTGGCGCGAATGGTAATCTTTTCGGAAATATGGTTCAGGTAAATTCCATTAATTTTTTCGAAAAAATGATACTGGTTTTTGCCACTGCTTTAATTTCAATTCAAGCAAATGATTGGTTAAGCAAGCAAAATCATGCGGCTGAATTTGCTATACTAATTATCGTTTCATTAATAGGAATGTGTTTGATGTTATCGGCGGGTAATATGCTAATATTTTATCTTGGATTAGAAATGGCTTCCATACCAGTTGCTGCATTAGCAACATTCGATTTACAAAAACAAGAATCGGGTGAAGCAGGAGTTAAATTAATTTTATCATCAGCATTTGCTTCTGGAATGATGTTATTTGGAATTAGCTGGTTGTATGGAAGTACAGGTTCATTAGATATTCAGACAATTTCGATTGGAATGGCTGATTCTAAATTTTCTTCGATGGCAGAAATCTGGGGATTGATTTTAGTTTTTAGTGGATTTGCATTTAAGATTTCGGCAGTACCATTTCACTTCTGGACAGCCGATGTTTACCAAGGTGCACCATTAAGTATTACAGGATATTTAGCAATGGTATCAAAAGCTGCAATGGCTTTTGTGTTTATATCAATATTAACGCCATTATTTATTCAAGTACCACAAATTTGGATTGCTTTAGTAAGTATTACAGTTGCACTAACTATTTTCATAGGTAATTTATTCGCTCTTAGACAAAGTTCAATTAAACGATTTTTGGCTTTTAGTTCTATTGCTCAAGTCGGATTTATACTTCTAGCATTAATTATGCCATCTGAACAATCTGTGGTATCTATAATTTACTTTGTTATCATTTATTTGTTTTCGAGTTTTGGGATTTTTGGTGTTGCAACTTGGCTTGAAAGTAGCGGCGCTAAATCAAATCTTTCAGTATTTAAAGGCTTTTACCACGAACATAAATTCATGAGTTGGGTTATGGCAATTTCATTGTTTTCATTAGCTGGAATTCCGCCCACAGCAGGATTTTTTGGTAAATTCTTTTTAATTGGTTCTGGAATAAATATTAGCAATTTTTACTTGATTTTATTTGTTGTGCTTAACATGGTGGTATCACTTTACTATTACCTAAAAATTGTAAAATATATTTTCATGGATGCTCCATTAGAGGTAATTGAGGTGAAGCCAATTCCGCTTCCATTAAAAATTACTTTAATAATAAGTATGTTTGGGGTGATTAGCTTTGGAGTAAGCAACTGGTTGTACAATTTTATTCATCAATTATTATAAGGATTATGGCATTAAACGGAACTCATTTATTCGAAGATTTGAATGAAGTAAAATGTGCAATTGTAGAGAAAAATTGCAGTGCTGAAAGGGTAGCTTTTTTGAAAGATATTTTAGAATTCAATAATTATACGGTTATCATCGTCAATTCTCCACCACCAAAGGCTTCAAAAACTGCTAGTCCAGATGAAGTACCTGTTGTATTGCCTGAAACCTTTACCGTTGGTGTAACAGATACAAGTTTTAGTCCAGTAAAAACTATCATCAACCGCGAATTAAAAACCAAAGATGGTAAAGTTTTAAGCATGGATTATTGGAAGCAAAGAGAAGAGAAGGAATGGTATTGGTCTAAATAGCTACTGGCTACTGGCTACTGGCTACTGGCTACTGGCTACTGGCTACTGGCTACTGGCTACTGGCTACTGGCTACTGGCTACTGGCTACTGGCTACTGGCTAC
>JBIMKP010000070.1:0-10461 GCA_051861545.1 Bacteroidia bacterium
AGACTATTAATAAAACACAACGACACCCCCGCAGCGCTCCAAATTGCAATGACCGAAGGTCATTGCAATTTGGAGCGCTGCGGGGGATTTATTCTCACCTATTATTTTCTACCGATATTATGTACCTATCGGCACATCAGATTTTAACAAAATGAATGACCAAGTTTCCAAAGAAAGAATTCCAAATTTCTTTTGTTATCAGATAAAGATATGTTTTTAAGTAAACAAGCGGATATTCGTTAATAATTTTATTCAATTTTAAAATTTCTTTCCGAATATCTGAATATTTAACAGTAGTAGTTTAGATAAATCCGTTGCTTGTTTTGAGAAATATTTTCAAAAATTAGCTTGATTCTAAATTGCCCTATTTTAATACCCAGATAGGTAGTCTCAGTTCTAGAATAATTATCAGTAAGGACACCCTTAAAACTCAACAAGGTGGACCAAAGGTCCACCTTGTTGAGTTTTAAGGGTGCTTGTTCATCACATTTCGTTTTCTATAATCATATCATAACTATTCCAAGTTATCAATTAAAATTTGTACATTTATTTTGAAGAACATAAATAAGTTTGGTATTATATACAGCTTATAAATCATCCAGTATTTTTTAAACCACTAGAAATAGCATTAATAATACTTAACAATTTTTTCAAAAGATTATCTTTTTCTACAACATTATCATCCTCTAATTTTCGCCATATTTTTAAATAGTTGATGTGCAATTGATGCAGTTCTAGAAGTTTATCATTCCGCCAATTCAAATTATCATACTGTCCATTTCTTCTAATAGAAGCAGGTTGGTCAAATAGCTCTTCGATTAACTGGAAGCCATTTTTATGGTCAGTTAGGAGTTTGTTTATAAACAAATCTCGTTCAGTTATATCCTCATCTAGACCAGCATATTGCTTCATTATTTCCAGATTAGATAGGATAAGATTTGTTTCAGTTTGAATCATCAAAAATTTAAAGAAATCCCATTGGTTTATGGCTAACTTTAAAAGTTTGTAGTCTTCCGGTTTTTCATCCTTTAATGTTTTTAATGCTTCTCCTAGTCCGTACCAACCGGTTAAAGCAATTCTTGATAAATTCCAACTAAATACCCAAGGAATTGCTCTTAGGTCTTTAAGTGTTCTTGTACCTGTTCTTCTTGCTGGTCTTGATCCAATTTTACTTTTTTCTAAAACATCAATGCAAGTGGCTCTGCTATAAAAATTGATGAATCCCTTTGTTTCTATTAAATCTTTATAATGTTCAAATGATTTTTGAGCTAAAAACTCTAAAGCTGCAACTGGAAATTTTGGGCTTTCAAATTTGCTTTTATTTTTAACTACATGCCTTGCTATTCCTGAAGTTAGAGCATTCAAGTTGTATTTAGCTGTCATTGGATTTCCAAAAAGTTGAGCAACAGACTCACCTTGAACCGTAATTTTAAAAGTGCCGCAAACAGTATTTTCTGGCATACTTTCTAGGAAGCGGTGGTATTTTCCACCACCTCTGCTAATAGTTCCCCCTGTTCCATGAAAAAAGTATATTTCTGTATTATTTTTTCTTCCTACTTCACTCAAGGCAATTTCTGCTTTGTATAAATTCCATTTGCTTGCAATAGTGCCTCCATCTTTATTGCTGTCGCTATAACCTAACATTACCTCTTGGTTATGAACATTTTTTTTAGCCCTTAATTGAGTAATCGAGTGTTTTAAAAATGCATCCAATATTTTTGGTCCGTTGTGTAAATCTTCAATGGTCTCTAACAGCGGAACAACTCGGATATTGGTATTTAATAATTGGGTTTCACGCATTAGTAAGTAAACAACCAACAAGTCACTTACATTTCTTGTCATGCTAATAATGAATGATCCGATGCCATCAGTACCATATTGATTAATATGTTGCCTAACAACTCTATAACAATCTAATACAGCATCCGCCTCTATTCCGTAGGAAACTGCAATATCTGTAATGGGCGAATTGTTTTCTAGTAGTAGATTTAAAAATTGAACACGTTTTTCCTCATTCCAATTTTCAAAGTCAAAATCTTTTTCTCCATTTGCTTTCAAAATTTGAGTAATAGCTTTATCGTGGAAGGCACTATTTTGTCTGATGTCTAGTTTGGCTAAATGAAACCCAAATGTTTTAACACATCTTTCAACAGAAAACAAGACGTCTTCAGCTAAACTTTTTATACCATTTTTCTGTAAAACATCTCTCAAAATTTTTAAATCAACTTCCAAGTCTTTACTTGATTTATAATAGGTATTGGTATCTGCAAAGTTTTCAGCAATAGTATTATCGAGTTGACAAATCATTAAATTGATAAACTGTCTCCAAGGTTCATAATGATTGCGTTCAATGGCTTTTTGACCAGATTTGCCTAATGTTTTAACCTTTTGGTTAATTGCTTCTGAAAGTTCAAAAGGGACAGGGTTTGTAATGGCAGAAACTGATACTTTTTTTACCAATGTAAGCAGCTCTTCTCTGATGAGAGCTAGAGAAGTATTTCTATGAAGCAGTAATGTTTCTTTAGTTGTAGAAGCCGTCACAAATGGATGACCATCTCTGTCGCCACCAACCCAACTTCCAAAATTAATTTTGGGAAACAAGTCCGGATTTTTAATTTTATCTCGATTTAAACCAAGCGCAATCCATGAGCTTTTTAATTCGTTATCAACATTTTTTAGCACACCAGGAAACACCTTACTCAGGTAGTGCATTGTATTACTTCTTTCATCTGTAATATCAGGTTTTTCAAGATATATTTCGCCAGTCCTCCACCATCTTTCCAAAACATTTATGATATTTTCACGAATTAAACTTTGTTCAATTTTACTTAATGAGGTGTTTTCTTTTTTCACTAATAGTAAATACAACTCACGATGAATTTCAATAACAGTAATTCTTTTAGCTTCTGTGGGGTGTGCGGTAAGTACAGGTATTACATTAGTTTGTGAAATAGCATTCAACATCTCATCTTCGCTAATGTTGTCATTTTTCCAAATATTCAAAGCTTCTGCCCACGACCCTCTTAGTGCTGAGATATTTTCCTGATCTTCTAATTTTCTTCGGAATTGTGTAGCAGCATTTTCTTCAACCAATGTCATTAATTGAAAATAAATACTTAATGATTGAATAGTTTTTTCGCTTGGAACTTTATATTCTTCTAATTTAACACCTTGTAAATTGCTGTTAATTAACGCAACCACTTCATGTTCGTTAATTCGAGAGAGCATTTCTGAATAACAACTGATTATAAATATTCTATCATCAGAAATTTTTTTTAATGGGGAATCTGCATTACTCATAAATAAATTCATTTGTTTGATAAAGTGTAAAATTTGGTTTTCTATGCCTTTTTTAAAAGGGATTAAAGCGCTTTAAATGCTTCTTGTTTCATGATGGATTCCGAGGTTAAAGGCTCAAGGTGATGAAGCTCTATAACTTCAAAGTTTCTTACTTCAACATAATCGTGATATTCGGGACTTGTATTGATAATGATTGCTCCTAAAAGAAAAATTCTTTTGCAGCGGAACTCATCTTTTGCCTTTCTAATAAGGAAGTGTAACTGTTTGTCAATGTTCCTGTAAGTTACCTCTGTAATTGCTTTTTTTCTATTTTCTGATATTAAAATTTCGTGTTTGAATGGCATAATTGTACGCTCAAGTAATATTTGTTGGTAATCATATTCAACATTCATTGGTATATAAGTATCGTCCTCAATTTCTAATCGGTTTAGGGCAAGCATTAATGCCCCACAACTATTACTTAATCCGGCCTGGCCGGGTCTGCGCATTTTACCAAGTTCACCTTCATCTGTAATACCAATATGGGGGCCATAAAAAATAAAAGCACTACCATTATCAGGAATATGATGACTAAAAGCTACCATCCCGGTAAAACCGGCAAAGGGTATGCCGCCTAATCCACCTAAAGTAAAAGGACGTGTTAATACCCTTCTGAAGTCTGTAGAAACATTTATATCATCTGCACAAACTGATGTAGCAAAAAGCATTTTTTTTAGGTCTTCTTGATATTGTTCCGAAAGGTATGCTAGGTATTTCTCCGTTACATAAGAGCCGGTTTCGGCAGTAGGGTAGTGCTCTTTGATTTTTTGTTCAATTATTTCTTTCATGTATAATTAATTAAACTATAGGTATATCGTATTAATTTTTTGGCTTTTCGATGTTGGGGAATTAGAAGTTAGAGAAGTTCAAATTTAATACAAAAGATTACGAATAAACGTGTATTTACCAATAGACTGAGAATAATCAACCCATTTCTCGTTCCATTCTAATAAGTTTTGTCTCATTGAAGAAATTGGTTTTTAGGTATTTATTTTCAATTTTTGGATTGAACCTCATTCAATACTAATAGCTGACTGTTTTATGCTATGTATACTTACAATTTGCTTTAGTTTTGATATTCTTATTTCGATCAACATTTATCATTTAGAAATCGAACAATTCCCCTAATAAGCCTTTATTCTTCTTGTATTGATGTTCCTTATCTGATGGATATCTTCGTTTGTCAGAATAATTTTCATTAGAAACATTTTTAAGATTTGGAGAATTACGTTCGATAATTTTATCAAGCTCTCCTCGGTCAAGCCAAACTCCACGGCAATCCGGACAGTAATCAATTTCAATACCACTGCGGTCTGTCATTACTAAAGTTACATTACAATTTGGACACTTCATACAATAAAAATTAATTGGTGATTTTTTCTAATAATTTACTTCCTTTTTTTGTAATTGAGTCAAGTTTAGAAGATGATTTATTAATTAAAGTGTCAAGTTTTTTTAGCTTTTCCTTTTCAGTGTTTATTATTGAATCAAGCGTTAAAACTTTGTCAACTTCTTTATTTATAAGAGAATCTAAAGCCTCTGTTTTGTTTGTTAATTCGTTAAGTTTATTTTCAACTTCATTGCTTAAGTTTCCACAAGAAGCAAGTAAAATTGTTGCAAAGATTGTGAGAATAGTATTCTTGCTTTTGTACTTCATTCTTTCTTTATTTTAAGTTTATTAGCTATAGATTTTGTTACAATTGCAGACTTTATTTTGAATAAACTAAAACAGGTACTTTTGTGGTATATGTTAGTTCTGCCGATTTACTTGGTAAGAATATACTTTCAAAGAAACCTTTTTCTCTCCTTGTGAACATGATTAACAATTCGGGTTTTGATTTTTTAACGTAATTTGTAATTCTTTCTATGAGTGAAACTTCAAGGTTGCTTTTTTGAATATTTAAAGTAAGATTCCTAAATTCTTCAGTATTGAATAATTCTTTGTTTTTTTCAAACTTTTTCTTGTCAAGTATGGTTGATGAATAATGCAAAACTTCAACTTCCAAAGCAATAGGTGCTGAAAGTTTTGTTATTTTAAGCACTTCTGTTTTTAGATTTTCAAAGTCTGATAAATAGGTTGCCTTTTTTAAAGTTTTTGCTTTATAATGACTTGGTATTACCATTACAGGAACCTTAGAATTATTTACTATATAAGAGGTATGAGTTCCCATCACTTTTCTTAATAAGCCCGCGCCCTGAGTTGCTATACAAATAAAGTCAACTTTGTTTTTTTCTGCAAATCTAATTATGTCTTTCTCTGTTGAAATACAATTGTCTACAACTATTTTAATAGAAGCAAAATTTTCTTTGTCTTTACCTATACTATCATAAACAAGCTTTTCAAGTTTTTCAGTAAGACGTTCTATTTCCTCACCTCTATAAGTCTTGTATAAAACATCACTCCAAACTGTAGGCTTCATTATGTGAATGGCATGATAGAATATAACTTCAATATTTTCCGTTTGTCTTGATAGGGTTTGAGCAAATCTAATTGCTCCTTTCGAATTTGCTGAAAAATCAGTTGTTACTAGTAGTTTCATATTTATGTTTTTAATTGGTGTTTTTACTCTTTAATAATTTTTATTGCTCAGTATTTTTTAAACTATTACCCTGCCTTTTTCTAAGTTGAATTACAAAATATTTTGTAATAAAATATGTTACAAAACTACAAAACCCGCTCACGGCTATTGATCCAATGAAAATTGAATATCCTGCTTCTTTTAAATTTCCGGACCAGTTTTGCATGTCGAAATTTACGTTGGTGTCAAGTATTAATTCTCCAATTTTAAAACTTAGTAACATAAATAGTGGACTTGTTATTGGATTAGAAATCAAACTTCCACTGGCTGCTGCAAAAATATTGAATTTAAAAAATCTGTATAATAATAGTACGCTTAAAAAACCAAAACCAAATGTTGGAAAAACACCGGTAAATGCTCCCAGTGCTGCCCCGGCTGCAATTTCATTTACACTCGATTTTTCCTTAGCTAATTTTAAGAATCTTAATTTAATTCTTTTAGCAATACTTTCTTTTTGCATGACCAATTTATGTATGATTAAGCATTTCAGATCAATTAGTTTTCGTTTTAGATTTCAAATTGAACTTTTAGTCTTTATTCTCAAGTGGCTAAATAACCAAATTTAGTTTTTTAAGAGCAGTAGCCATTTGGGGTTCTCTCTTTTTTAAATTCGAATTTTAATCGGCTTTGAACTATGCAGATAAGTCAATTGTTTATCTATATAAAAAAATTGAACAACGCTTGTCTCTAGGTGTTAGAGTTTATGAATATTTTCTTTTATTTCCATTGGCTTTGTTGTTTTAATTCTTTAGACTGGTGGGGGTTTATAAAGTATCAAAGTCAAATTTAATACATAAGATTATGAATATCTACATTTTTACCAATAGTTACCAATTATGATAATTCCATTACAAAAGGTTTTCTTGAAAAGATTGATGCAGGTCAATTTTTGGACGATTCCAATTTAAATATTAGAAAAATACCACAATTTGAAAGTAGCAATAACTATGATTTATTTTGGTCTTTATGCAATTGAAAACATATTATAATTGATACAATTTATTTAAAGCAATTGTTCTTAAAAATACACATTTTAAATTTTAAACCCTTACTCAATTAATTCATTATTTAGCCTATTAAAGATTTTCTGCCTACTCTAGATAAAATAGTTTGTTATGGTAGATATGATTATAAATCAGTATTAATTTTACAAGCTTCTATTCATTGAATTGGTGATTAAGATGCGGATAATTGTATAAAAAATTTCTTTGTTTACAAATGCAAGCCCTAACTAAAGCTATGGTTTTAGCTGGCATTTTTTAGCCGCAGTAGGTCCTTGCATTTAAACTAGTTTATTCTTTTTTTAACTTAAATCTTAAACCAGCATATATTTCTCGACCACGTGTCGGACCCCATACAGAAGAGGTATCAAAGTAAGGACTGAATGGGTTTTGCCAACTTATTATAGGTTGTTTTTGTCGGAAATCAAAAATGTTTTCACAACCTATATAAACTTCAAACTTTTTTAAATTGTATGTGAATTGTGCATTTATAATAATATAAGGTTGTGAAAAGCTGGCTCTTCTAAATTCTAAAGGATTTGATTTTGTGTCAGGCAATCGTTGTTCTCCATACCAATGGGAATTCATATCAAAGTGGAATTTATTTATCAATGGTTTATAACTGAAAGTTGTTATGAATTTATGTCTTGGATTGAAAGGTAATAGGTGTTTTGTTTCTCCAATTTTTCTATAAACATCCAAGAAGTTATAACCTGTTTTTAATTCAAAGCGCCTATAAAATTTTAAGAATAATTCAGCTTGAAAACCATTGCTCACACTCGTTTCTGTAAAGTTTTGAATAATTGCTTTAGTTGGATCGCTATCGTAGTCAGGAAAAATCTGATTTTGAAAATCTGTTCGGTAAAAATCGGTACTGAAATATCCAGAAAGATTATTGTTTTTTGTTTCAAATTTTTGAGTTAGATTAACTCCAAAGTTTATTGCCTTTTCGGGTTGAAGTTTTTCGGTAAAAATGATGTCTCTAGAACTAACAAGCAGTCCAATATTTTCACTAAATAAGTTTATCGTTCTCCAGCCTGTTCCTATATTTGCCCGAACAATGGTTTGTGGTGCAATATCATACTTCAATAAAGTTCTTGGTGTAAACTGATAACCAAATTGGTTGTGATGGTCGCTTCGAACACCTGCAATCCAAGTGAGTTTATTGTCAAAAAAACGCATTGTATTTTCAATAAAAATTCCAGGAATATTTTCTAACCGATTATACTCTCCTGCATAAGTTCTTAGTAAAAAAGAATCAGTAAATGCAATAGCCTCATTCAAGTTTAAATGACGGTAACTGATTCCAGTTTTTAAATCGTGTTTGTCATAGGACAATTCATACTGCATATTTCCGTAAAAATTTGATTGTATGGCTTTGTATTTTACCGTTCCAAAAAATGAATTTTGATTTTGATGAAATGCAGAAGCAAACAAAACGAAGTTATGTTCATCATTTATTCGATAACCTGTTTTCATCCATATTTCGGGTTGGTTTATGTTGACACTTTGTCCATAAATACTATTACTTCCTTTATCGTTTTCTGGATTGAAAAATGTTTGTCCACCAATACGTTGTTCATTTATATATCGTAAACCAATTCTGCTATTCCAACCCCAGTCTTTTTCATTTCCATATTTCCATTTAGTGGAAATCATTTGTCGTTTAAGTAAAGGCAAATCAAGAAAATTGTCTTTGTCTCGGTCAATCTTGTTTGCTTCTTGCACCAAATGAAACGCTGTTAAATTACTCCATTTACCTAGTTTTGAAGCGTAGTTGGCATTATAATGCTTCTCTATAAAATTGTTCATATAAACATTCAGCAACAAGCGATCTGTTTTGTCTGGTTCTTTTGTTTCTACATTTATTTGACCACTAATACTTTCATATCCTTGCAATACACTATTTGCTCCTTTTGTAATATATATATTTTCAACCAATGTGCCTGGAATGTTGCTAATTCCGTAGGTATATGACAATCCTTGTATAAGAGGGAATCCATCAATCAATACTTGATTGTAAACGCCTGATAAACCTAAAATGCGAAGTTCTTTTGAGTTGGTAATCACATTGGTTGTTTGTGGTTGAACAGTAGTTTGTGTTTCAAAACAACCTGCAAGGTCACAACAAACAGATTTTCCAAGCTCTGTTTGTGTTATTTGTTCAGATTTTATTGGCTTGATATCTGAAATTATGATACCATCTCTATCTCCTTTAACAAGCACTTCATTTAGCGCCTTTGTTTTTTTTAATTTAAACTCAACAAAGGTTTGATTACTAATTTCAAATGTGTCTGATGAATGTTCCAATAAATCTGCAATAAGTTTTTTATTTGAAATATCCTTAAGTGAAATCTCAAATTCTCCTTTGTTGTCTGTGGTTGTTCCAATGTTGGTGCCAAGCCAATATACTCTAGCTCCCATTAGTGGTTTATCTTTGTCGTTGCTTACTTTTCCTGAAATATTTTGAGCTGAAATACCAAACGGAAACAGTAAACCACCCATAATGATGTATTTAATCATTGTTTAGAGTTTTTAAAGTAGTGCATTGTGTTTTCAAAGCACTACAATTGATTTACTGTTTTATTTTGTAAGGTCTTTCGTCTGGGTTTTCACAACTTCCTGTATTTTCTATGGCTTTATAAATTTCCTTTTCGGTTATTAATTCAGTATTATATATTACTTCAAAGGTTGTGGTTGTGCCTTGTTTTTTTGGTTTGCAACTATTCACTCCTTTTATTTTTTCCACATTAATGGAAATCATTTTTAAGTCCATAGAACATGTTATTCCTTTAACTTTAATGATGGCAGTTTTCAAACTGTCTATTGTTTGATGAGTTGATGTCGCATTAGAAAATGCATAGTTTGATATGGCTAACATTATGATGAAAGCCAAAATGAATGGTTTGAAAAATTTCATTTGTTCTGTTTTTAATTTGTTTAAAGAGAGAAATTAGGCTCCGCTGTTTTTATTGCAGAGTCAAATAAAATGTTAAACAATTTTGGGTGGTTGCCAAAAGTCAGAAACAAATTGAGAAGTAAAAACGAAATGATAAGTAAATCCTTTGACTGGGAAAACTATTGATTTAGGAATAAAGTAAAATGGTAAATTAAGACAAGCCAAAACACAAGAACTGCAAACCTGAAAAGGGTTACAGGTTTTTCCATCACAATCGTCGTCTTGATTTTGGTCTTTTGATTTATCATAGTTGCAATTAGAAGTACATTTGTCATTACAAGATGATTGTTCAATATCTTCCAGCAATGAAATTAAATCAATTCCCGGCTTTATAGCTAGGAATAAAATAAAAGTTGCAAATATGAGTATCAGAAATTTCATTGTTTAGGAAAGATATAAATGTTTCTAAAAGCTTAACAAGGAAAAGTAGTTGGTAATATTATTTTTTTAGTTTCATTGTTATTATAAATTAAACGAATAACCGCATGTTTACCAGTAAATTATACTAGTAAATTTCTAAATATTTTAAAATTGATTTATGAATTGTATTTAGGTAAAATAAATTAAAAATAGAATCCTGTTT
>JBIMKP010000071.1:0-8478 GCA_051861545.1 Bacteroidia bacterium
AAGCTTGCATTTAAATTATAAAAAATCAATTCAATTGACTGATAATAAATACTATAAATGATTTTCAGCAGGCCCTAATATAAATTACTGTCAAACATGTGGTATGATACTTCAATTTGAATGCAACAACAAAAATGACTTGTTTCTGTCTTTATACTAATTGAAAAGAAGTTTTAATTGTAAAAGCATTTGTTCTTAAAACCTTTCCTCTAAATCCTTTAGAACTATTTCAATTGATTGATTAAAATGTTATTGAAGTTATTCAGTAGACTCTTATTCGTTTCAAGCAATACTTGATTTAAGCTGAATTATAATGCCTAAATATAAACGTGATAATATACTTTCCATTATTAATGTAAGTTTGATTAAAGCGTTCAATATACATGCCTTTGTCAAAAAGTATATCCAATGCTGGATAGGTTTTTATCATTAATTCATTCTTTGCATCAGTATCAATATTAATTTCGGTAATAATTGTAACTACTTCCTGTTTTTTGTTAGGGCCACCACCTTTGTAAATTCCATTTGTTTCCATTTTTTGTGTCGGTTTCCGACTTCATTTTGTTATAAATATAGATTCGTTTACTAATTAAAGTTTATCGTAAACCTTGTTAAAAGTTTTTTGTAGATATGACATCTCTTCGTTAAACTCTCTTTTAAAAATTGCCCAATTGGTATTGCCATCTGCTCGGTACTCATCAACTCTTCTTTGCATCGAAAGGTTTTTTCTTTCAATTAGATTAATTCTTTCATCGTACTTGTTTTGGCGTTCTTTATTTTCAACTTTTTGTTTTAGTTTTAATTCAGCAATTTTCTTTTCATTATCTGTAATTTTTGCCATCGATTCTTTTCTGAATTCTTTATATTCAGCGATAGAATCTAATTTTGCTTTCTTTAAATCAGATTTGGCTTCAGATAAATTCTTTCTAGCCGAATTCATCTTTTTATTTGAAGATGATTGTGCATGTGCGTTTAAACCTATTAAACAGCATATGCTTAGTATTATTGTTTTTGTTTTCATGATTTTGATTTAAAAACTAATGCCGCTCAACAAGTGTTAAACGGCATTTGTTTGTTAGGAGTCAGACCTAATGCATTTTCGATAAAATCTGTGTTAATTCTTCTTTGGTTTTACCTAATTTCTTTTCCAGTTTACCCATCATCTCTTCCTTTTTTCCATTTTCATAGTGAAGATCTGCATCTTTTAATATTGGAAATTTTGCCTTTAATTGTGTTTTTTGCTCAGACCAGTTTCCGGTTTGATCATGTGTTTTAACATTGCTAGTTGTATTCATGTCTTTGTTTTTAATGTAATAAATTATTACAATACAAAGGTTCTTTAAATTAAGGTGAGTATACTTACATAAATATGATTATCAATTGTATTATTCACACTAGTTAAAAACTTTTAAAGCTTGAGGTATTTCTTATAATTTTTTATCTTAAATGATTAATTACGAGTTTGGAGTGAAGTAATGAATTTGAATTACGACAAAAAACATGTTGGGAATTCAAGTTGAAAATTCAACAGGCAATGGTTAGTAGTCTCCAATATCTTCTAACAGGTACAGTTCATATAAACGAGTTTATGATTGGTGGTCCTGAAATAGAAAAGCGAGGAAGAATTAATGGTGCAAAAAACAAATAGTACTTGTGTCAGACATTTTAGAGACTGGTGTTGGAAGGGCTTATTTTAAAGTGATAGAGAATGCATTGGCAAAAGAATTAGTCAGCTTTTTACAAAAATATGTATCAAAAAAAGCAAAAATAATTTCATACGAATGGAGAGGAAATATTCCTGTGAAATCTGAATTTAAAAAGCTTGAACAAATTGCTTATGATGATGGTAAGAACTTCTAAGACATACATATTCATATCATGAGTATTAAGAGTTAGCTAAAAGGAATGCATCATTATTACACGGTAGAAAGGATGCAGGGTTATCTAAATGAATACCATTACAGATTCAATAGGAAGCTAAAAATGGGGACAAGCTTTGACTTGCCCTTTAAAAAGATGGTAAAAAATGACTCTATACTATTAAAATCAATTAATTAATGTTGTTGTTTAAACGCCTATGCCTAGAAATTATTTTAAAATTACTAGCAGTAATGCCTGTTGTTTTTTTAAACTGATTTGATAAATGTGCTACACTGCTGTAATGCATATTGAATGCAATTTCTGTTAAGTTCATTTCCTTAATAGTTAGTAACTCTTTTACTCGCTCTACTTTATGTAAAATAATGTTTTGTTCAATTGTCTTTCCTTCTAATTCCGAAAAAACATTTGCCAAGTAGGTATAGTCGTATTTAAGTTTTTTACTAAGGAAGTCTGAAAAATTTAGTTTTGGAATTTCTTCCGTATAATAAATCATTTCAATGATGGCCAATTTAATTTTCTCTACCAAAATCACCCTTTTATCTTCCATAATTTCCAAACCAAATACTTCTAAGTTTATGCCCATTTTCTTTAATACTTGTGGGTGTACCTCATTCATTGTTTCAATTTCGCCCATTCCAATCGTCTTGAATGGAATATCTAATCGTTCTAGTTCGTCTTGTACTACATGCTTGCAGCAAGGACAAACCATATTTTTTATGAAAATTTTCATGGTGTCTGAGATAATTAAATGTTTATCTCAATAAGGGAATATAAGCACTTAAATCGGTTATTTGTTATTAATTATATGGCATATGTCATATAAAAAAAGGTTGCCAAGTTTTTGGCAACCTCTTTTCGAATTTTATAAACTAATTAGTTTAAATTTATATGAATAGTTTGCTATTTCGCAATGTCTAAAAATTCAACATTGAATTCAACTCTTCTGTTTCTTGTTCTTCCTTTAACTGAACTATTTGTATCTACAGGAACAGTTTCTCCAAATCCTTGTGAGCTTATTCTCATAGGGTCAGTTCCTTTTCCAATTAAGTATTTTGCTACTGCACTTGCTCTATCTTCTGATAATGTTAAGTTCATTGCATCTTCTCCAACATCATCTGTATGACCTCCAATATTTAGTTTATATTCAGGATTGTCACTCATTACTTTTGCAATTGAATTCAAAATTGGAAACGATACTGGTTTAATTATGGCTTTCCCAGTTTCAAATTGTATTCCTTGTAAAGCTTTTTGAAACAATACCTGGGTTTCTTTTTTCAATTCAGGACAGCCCATATTGCTCGATTTTCCTGCAATGTTAATACATCTGTCAATATCATCATATACGCCATCGCCATCTGTATCCGGACAACCACTATGTGTTTTGTCGCCAGCTAAATTCGGACATTTATCAATTCCATCATGTGTTCCATCATTATCTGTATCTGGACAACCATTCATTATAAGCAAACCTTTTGTAGTTGGACAAGCATCTTTTGAATCTTCAATTCCATCGCCATCTGAATCCGGACATCCTTTAAGTGCTAAAGTTCCTTTTACTTTTGGACAATTATCTTCATCATCTTTTATGCCATCACCATCTGTATCGGGGCAACCTTCAAATGCTAGAACACCAAAAACATTAGGACATTTATCTTTACTATTTACAATTCCATCGCCATCAGAATCCGGACATCCATTTAAACTAATTAATCCAAATTCATTAATACATTGGTCGTCTTTATCAGCAACACCATCTTTATCAGTATCAGGGCAACCTTTGGTAGCAAGGGTTCCTGCCATGTTTGGACAATCATCTTCAAAATCTAAAACACCATCTAAATCTTTATCAAAGGGACAACCATTGCCATCAACTTTAATTCCTTTAGGTGTGTTTGGACATTTATCTCTTGAATCATTAACTCCATCTTTATCTTCATCTTTTCCTGAACCTAAGTTAAAACCTAATCCAACCATATGAAACATGATTTGATCATAACCACTTGGCTTAACATAAGGAATTGCATCAGGATTATTATGTGCTGTTTGCATATAACCATAGGTTGCTTGGTAGTTTAAACTTAAAACATCATTCATTCTAAATCTTAATCCTAGTCCTCCAATTATTGGATAATCTTCTCCATTATTAATAGTTCCACCAGTAAATTGTGAGTAACCATATCCAGCAAAAAAGTAAGGAGCTAATTTGGCATTTTCTGCAATTAAATAACCATTGTTAAACTTGTATTTTAAATTCAAGTTTCCATGCATGATTGTTCCTTTGAATATGGTAACATTATCTTTGTAATATCCCCATGAGCCATAAGCCCCAAATAATGATACGTCGAACGACTTATTAATGTATCTTGAAAATGTGATACCACCATCTAAATTTTGGGTAAATACTTCGCTGGTGAAATTAGTCATGCTGTTGCCTAAATCTCCTGCATAAACACTAATTCCGCCCATTAGTCCTACATTCCATTTTCTGTCTCTTGATTGTGCATTTGTTCCTTCTATAAATAGAGAGAGCGTAAACATTATGAACATCAGTTTCAAGGCAAATATGCCTCCTTTTGTTTGTATAGTTTTCACCATTTTAAGTTTTAATTGTAACTATTTTGTTACCCTCAAATCTCATTCTATTCCGACTGTTTTTTATTACAACAATGATTGATAATGTTACATGTTTCTCAGAATTTTTGTTTAATCAAATGCAATAAAATTGGTTTGATTTTTTTTATTGAAAAATTCAGCATTGTATCAAACTATTTTTTCTTTTTATCTTCAACTTTAGGCTTCTTTTTAAATAAGCCCCTTAAAAAGATACTCTTTTTAGCAGCATTCATATTCTGAGTAAAGCTTTCAGCGCCATCTTTTACATTAACAATTGTTCCATTAATATTTTCTGCAAAAACTGAATCCATAAACAGTTTGCCTATTGTGCCTTTTCCATTTTTTATATTACCTGAAATCATTGCTAAATCTCCAGTTATCATTGCGGCATTTTCTGAAGTTATACTAAGTTGCTGAACAATTTTATCGAAACTTACTGGTATAATGGTTTGAATAAAATCTTCATTTTCAATGATTTTTCCATTTATACTTCCTGGATTGATATTAAGTATTTTATTTCCCATAAGCCCGTCGGAGCCTATAATTGCGCTTGCATCTTTTTTTATGAATTGCATTTTATCTGAATCAATTACCATATCTACCTGAACACTGGTATCTGATATCATATTGATGCTTTCAATACTTCCTATTGTCATTCCCGCAAACCGAATACTGTTTCCAACTTGAAGTCCATTTATATCTTTAAATACAGAGTGAATCCTAAATGTTCTACTAAACATTTGCTTAGATTCACCAATAAAATAGGTTCCTAAGCTTAATATTGTCAATCCAATTACAAGGAAAATTCCTAGTTTGATTTTATTGATTGATTCTTTTTCCATGATTTTTTATTCGAAAAAGCCTTTAACTTCCTCTTGTTTTGATTTTTCTAATTCTTGAAAATTACCTTCTGTTTTTACTTTTCCTTGTTCTAGAATTACAATCCTATTGCTAGTTATTTTTGCGCAATTCATATCATGAGTTATAATTATTGAACTTGTTCCTTGGTCTTTTTGAATGCTTAAAATTAAATTGCTAATTTCTTTTGCAGTTATTGGGTCTAAACCTGTTGTAGGTTCATCGTATAACATTATTTCAGGTTTTAACATTAAACTTCTAGCCAGTCCTAATCTTTTTCTCATACCTCCAGATAGTTCTGTTGGCATTTTATTTATGGCATCAGATAAACCAACTTTTTCTAATACTTCTTTTACCAACTTTTGCTTCTCATTAAGTTCCATTTCTTTATTCATTCTTAATGGAAACAAAAGATTTTGCTCAACATTCATCGAGTCATACAGTGCGCCACTTTGAAATAGAAATCCAATTCTTTTTCTGAAATTATTTAACTCTTCAATACTTGATTCTAAAATATTTTCACCAAAAACTTCAATTCTTCCTTTATCTGGAATTAATAATCCGATGATACATTTTATGATTACAGATTTACCACAACCTGATTTGCCAAGTATTACTAAGTTTTCACCTTTTTTTATTTCCAAATTCAAGTCGATTAGCACTTTTTTAGGTCCAAAAGCAATACTTAAATCCTTAATGCTAATTTCTGGTTTAGTACTTTTTTCTTTATCCATTACTTTATTCTATAATGAAATTGGATACTTGTACGGCCAGAATATCAATAATAAAAATAAGCAAAGAGCTGATTACAACGGCCGCATTTGCTGCTTGCCCAACACCCTCTGTTCCTTTGTCTGAATAATAACCTTTAAAACAAGAAATCATTCCTATAACCAATCCAAATAGGGTTGTTTTTATAAGTGCAGGTATTAAATCAGTAAAGCTTAATTGTGCAAATGCTTGAGAAAAAAATAGTCGAAAATTCACATCACTTTTTATATTCACACCTACAAAAGAGCCAAACATAGAAATGGCATCATTATATATTGTTAGAATAGGTAACATAAGCATTGCAGCAGTAGTTCTGCTTACAACAATAAATTTAAATGGATTTGAACCAGAAACCTCCATTGCATCAATTTGTTCAGTTACTCGCATTGATGCAAGTTCTGCTCCAATTCCTGAACCTACTTTTCCAGCGCATATAAGTGCAGTTATTACCGGCCCAATTTCTCTTACTATTGAAACCGATATCATTGCTGGAAGCCATGATTCAGCGCCAAATTCTGCTAATGTTGGTCTTGTTTGAATGGTTAATACCAAGCCCATAATAAATCCAGTAATACCAACTAAGCCTAATGATTGATTTCCTATTAAAAATGATTGTTTTAAGAACTCATTTAATTCATAAGGTGGTTTAATTAGTTCTTTAAAGTACCTAATAAAAAACAAAGAGAAATCGGCTAATCCTATTAAGATCGACCGACTTCTATGTATGATACCTTCAGTTAATTTTTGATAAGAACTGTAAATTGAAACTTTACTTTTTGACACTTTGTTTATTTAAAATACCTTCTCATTGTCCATGCAGTAGTTTCATGTTCATCTAACAGTTTTATGAGTAAATCTATACTAACTACATCTTTTGCTTTTTCATCAAATTCCTGAATTTCTTTTCTTATTTGTTTGATTATTGTTTCGTGATCATTGATGAGTTCCATTAACAATTCATCCTTATCAGGGTATTTTCCAGGGTGTTCTTTTATTTCTGAATTTTCAAGAAACTCATTCATGGTTCCAATAGTTTTTCCGCCTATTTTACTAATTCTTTCTGCTAGAATATCTATGCTTTTTTCACTAAGTTCATATTGTTTTCCAAATAATTGATGTAGTTCCATAAAACTTTCTCCTGAAACATTCCAATGAGATTTTCTTGTTTTTACATACAAAACCATTTCATTTGAAATTATTTTGCTTAATATCTGAATGCTTTTTTCGATATGTTTTTCTGAGATGCCTATTGATGGTTTCATATTGTTTATTTAAAAATCGAAGTCAACTATTATTTCATTTCTTACTTTTGATACGCCAGGTGCATTCCAAGCAATTCTTCCTGCTTCATCTTTTTGATACCAAGAATCAACCTTGCCACTTAAGTTCACAACATTATCTTCTACACTAACTTTTATATCGCTATCATCAATTGCCCAATTTCTTAATAAAGCCAATTCGATGTCCTTCTTTTCAATTCCATCATGTATTTCTGATTTAATTATGATGTTATTAGTAATGCCTGTTATTCCTGAAATAGAATTGATAGACCTGACTGCTGATTGTTTCTGATAATTCCAATGTAATTCACCGTCAAGGGTAATCCAGCCGTTTTCTACTTTAATCTTAACTTTATTATCAGGGATATCCCACTTCGATTTCAAACTTGTAACAATTTCTTCTGCTAGAATATTGTCGTTTTTTGTTTCATTGCTATCGAATTTAATTTCAATTTTTTCTACAACAGCATTAACTCCAGAAACATTTTTAGCGGCATGTTCTGCCTCTGCTTTTTTGGAATAGTTGTTTACAATTCCGCTTAATGTTACTACACCATCTTTTGCTGTTACACCAATTTCTGCAGCTTTTAGCAATGGTTCCCATTTTATGGCATCCATCACATCTTTTTGTAATTCTTCGTTGCTTTTCATTTTTGTCATTTTTAATGAGGCTCAAATTTCAAACACTTCCAAAGCTTTATTCATACACTATATTGGTTTTTAATTACATGATTGTCACATTTGGAAGTTTAATTCTGAATTATTTGAAGAGGTGAAAATCATTGGCCTAAATAGCGGCGTTCATGAAGAATATGATGAGAATAAAATGAGTTAAAAATATCCATAATTTATTTCATGAATAAATTTTTCGAATATCCGCTTCTTTACCTATAACTAGTTTTACCAATATTCAAAGGCTATAATGCAGATGATTGCTAGAAATAATCAGAATCAACCTTAAAAAATTGATTAGAATAAGAAATATAATTTTTCTTGAAATTTTTTAAATCCTGAAGGGATGACATGATTATAGAAAATAATAAGTAAAGAAAACCAAGCCCAAACCTCTGCCAAC
>JBIMKP010000072.1:0-8288 GCA_051861545.1 Bacteroidia bacterium
TTCTTTCGAGTTTTTCATGTGCCAAAGATCTAAACTGATTTTATTTCCTAAAACATGTACTTTAGCGGAGACTTACATTGTAGTAGCATTCTCCAAATGAATAGTTATTTGCTGATAATCGTCTTTTGTAAGCTCTACTATCTTTTGTCCTTTAAACACTAGGTTCTTTGGTAAATCCCAATTTTGGTTGTCTAGTGTAATAATCAGTTCATCGTTTTCCCATTCTGTGATATAGTCATTAGAAAAACGAAACTTTTTTTCATTGTCTAATTCCATAATTGTAGAAAAGTAATAAGCAGGAAAAACGCCAGGCATATAATCATAAGGGCCATCTTGCTTGGTGAAAAACAAATTGGTCAATGTTTTTCCAACAAGCATTTTTTTATATTCTTCTAATTCTTCCATTTAGTTGTCAATCAACAAAAATTGAATAGTAGTTATTACTCACTTAAGGTATTCAGTATTAATATCAAACATACAAATTGCTTATTACTATCCTGCACCACAACTTGGTTTTTTTTCAAATGTTTACAAGCGGTCATAATGGAACTCATCAATAAAGTAAAAATGCTTTATTGTATGATTTTTAATACAGTATATTAGCTGTTTTTAGATGCTTAATTGGTAAGATATTTAACTCGAAAATAACTTAGAAATATCGTTATATAAGTACTTAAGTCTAATAAGTATTGAAGAATTATAGGTCCTTTGCCTATATGTTGTTTAGAAAAATTCACTTTAATTTTTCGGAATAAAACAAGAATACAAGGCTAGGAGTCCAAATGAAATGATGATTAAGCCTGAAAATCGATGAATCCAAATGAGTTTATCCGGAGTAATTTTAGCCTGAAAATAACTCACTACAGTGCTTAGAATTAACCACCACAATGCTGAACCCAAAAATATACCCAGTACAAGTGTCATTGATGATACATAATCTGTTTTTGTTGTTCCCAAGCCCAGACTTGCAAATATGGCTAGGAATGAAATTATGGTTGCTGGACTAGTAATTGTTAAGAAGAACGTTGAAATAAAGTTACTTAGTAGTCCTTTGCTATCAACATTTGCAGCTTTTGATGCTGGCTTAGAGAAAAAGGATTTTACACCTAAATAAAGTAAAAATGATCCACCAATTAACTTAATCCAAAATTCTTGTGTTAATAGAAATGAAGAAATTGCTGTTAATCCGAAACCTGCAATCATGCCATAAACTGAATCAGCCAAAGCTGCTCCCAATCCGGTAGCAAACCCTGCACTGCGTCCTTCTGTCAATGTTCGTTTTATAGTCAGAACACCAATTGGACCAACTGGTGCTGCAATAGAAAATCCAATAATTAATCCTTTTATTAAATAGGCTGTTGTCATTTTGATTATACCGCATTATAGTATACTTAGTTTTAAATTGCACTAAGTTTATAGAAATGTCGAAAATCAAAAATGCTATTTTAAATTTAATTAAACAGAATAATTAGTTACCTGAATCAAATTTAATAGAAGTGTATTTGTTGGCTAAATAATTAGTTTCCATTGTTAATGTATGCCGCCCCTTCATTGGTAATCGATGGGTTACACCCAACGGAGGTATATGTCGCACCTTCAGGGCTAGAGGACGAGTGGGTGTTTATCGATGTGCTTTTACTCGATGGGCAGCACCCATGGTTCATGGATGTCGCCCCTTTAGGGCTAGAGTACGAGTGGGTGTTTATCGATGTGCTTTTACTCGATGGGCTGCACCCATCGTTCATGGATGTCGCCCCTTTAGGGCTAGAGTACGAGCGGGTGCTTAACGATGTGCTTTTACTCGATGGGCTGCACCCATCGTTAATGGATGTCGCTCCTTCAGGGATAAATGTCGCAGGGTAATATCACGACGTTTTAGCAAATCTGGCCCTTTCAGTGCTTCTTAACTCTTCTCGAAATGCTTAGCCTGTAAACGTTTATTCAATTCATCAAAACGTTTTATGACCATGAGTTCTTCTCGGGTTTCTTCTTTAATCATAAGAATTTGTTTTTTGTGTGGTCGCGGCTTAACTTATGAATTTATAGCTTTTTAATAATTAAGCACTATGGCCCCGAAAAGGTATGAGGCCCTCCTTTATGAGCATATGGCGATGCTTTCTCCCCAGCCCTGAAGGGGCGACATCCTCTAGGATAGGGCATCGCCCTATCCTAAATAGAACCGACAATGCCCCTAGCCCTGAAAGGGCGTCATGCCTTAAGATAGGGCGCAGCCCTATCATATACCCCTAGCCCTGAAAGGGCGTCATACCTTATGAAAGGGCGCTATCCATATCACCTAATCCCAAACATACCTCTCATCGTATTCTACCTGGTACCACTCTAAAAAAGCACGGTATTCATCCTGAAAGGTTTTCTTTTTATCATGGTGTTCATGCTGATTGGAGATATAATCTATCACTTTATCAACTTCTCTTGGATTAACAGAAAATGCTCCATACCCATCTTGCCAATAAAAGTTTTGGTAAGAGGCACCTTTTGTTTTTATCCATTTTGATGAATGCGATTTTACTTCATCAAGCAATTTCATGAGTGTTATCTTTTTTGATAACAAACAAAGTATATGAATGTGGTCGGTATAGCCACCGACTTTAATTACCATGTATTCTAATCTATTACAGATACCTCCCAGGTAGGCATGAAGTTCTGCTTCCACTGAATCATCTATCAGTGGTTGACGGTATTTCGTGCTAAACACGATGTGTATGTAGTTTTTTACTAGTGATTGTCCCATTTATATCATCATACTTCGATGGGCTGCACCCATCATACTTCGATGGCTACACCCATCATACTTCGATGGGCTGCACCCATCATACTTCGATGGCTTCGCCCATCATGCTTCGATGGCTTCGCCCATCATGCTTCGATGGGCTGCACCCATCGTTAAAATATCACGCCCCTTCAGGGCTAGTGTTATCGCGAGTGATGCATTTGATTTCATACCATGGTTTTACAGCTAATTTAAATGAATGCAATTGTTCATGGTATGAGCAATTGTACTAAAACACCCTCTGGACCACGGATTAAGTTGATTTCTGTGATTTTTTTGATTGTATTCGTCTTAATGACAAGATTTTAGAGGTTATTGAGAATCCTTTGATTTCTTAGTTTCTTTCTAATACTAAGCTTGTAGATTTCCCATTTTGATACTAAAAAACACCCTCATTTAAGGAATTCCTAAATTCTTAAACCTGCAAGAAAATTTGTTTAATCATTTAATCAGCTTAATCACAATACATACTTTTGCCACGGATTGACCTGATTATTATGATTTTTTGATTCAATTAATCCTGCTAATCTTTTAATCAGCTTAATCACAGTTCAGACTTTTTTTTGATTATGAGTAGTCTGCTAAATTTATTGCTTGTAGCTGCCCAATTGACACTAAAACATCTTCATTTTAGGGATTTCTACTACCTCTGATCATTTTACCCAAATTATAATCAATCAATTTAATTGGTCAATTCACTTAATTAATCAAACCAACTCAAAGGAGGAATAAAAAGAATCATTTTTAATTATTTCTAATTTTTGTTAGGGGTTATAAATTGTGAAAGTATCAATTCCTCTTTTCTGTGTTTCCTTCACTATTGATTGCCATTCTTGAAAAGGTTCAAATTCAGCCCGGAATTTTTTCAAATGAGGTAATTCATCAAGAAGCTTTATCCAAAAGGAATATTCCACATCAGGTATATGATCAATTTCAATTTCTTGTAGAGATTTTAATAACAGAATATTTGAGATATCATTCAAACGTTTCATTTGACTCAGTTTTATAACCTTTAACTGTAAGTTAGATAAATTGGGTAAGCTCATGATTTGTGATACTTGCCAGAGCTCTAGTATTTCTAATTGTTTAAGGTCTTTTATAAAGTCGATGTTATTGATTACTTTGTTTTTTGAAATGCTTAATTCAGTGAGGAAGTTCAATTCTTTGATGAATTTGAAATTGCTTAAAAAGTCACCATATAAATGAAGTGTTTTAAGTTTCGGAAAATTAAGAAGAAATTCATCTGTTTTCTGTGATTTTGATGAGTTTAAGTAGAGCCAGGTTAAATTCGTCAAGCCTGAAATAGTAAAGTCTTTTTTCTGTTTCCAGGATTCTAATTTCTCTAGTTGAACAAGCTCATTAATTAGTTCAAAATCAGTAACCGAAGTTTGAAGTGAAAGCGATTTTAATTGTTTTAATTTCTCTATTCCTTTTATTGATATTGTTATCTCTTTAAATACTTCACTCAGCTTAAATTGTTCAAAATTCAAACAATCAAAAACAGATGAAATATTTGTTATATAAGGGTCATTAATTTCCAATCGTTTTAAATTCGTTAAGCCGCTTAGAAAATCCAAATTGCCAAAACTTGGTTTTTCAGCAAGCAAACTTTCATCATTAAAAGTTAAGCAAAGTGTTATTGGGTTTTGATGTCTTCCAATAAGCTCATTGATTAAAGCCCAATTTTGCTCACTCAGATTTGTTTGAACAGAAACAAAATCTAATAGCGAATTAGTCAGTTGTTCCTCAATTTGTTTTTGGGATAACTTATCATTTTCTACCTCAAATAAACCATTAAATTCTGTTGTTTCTGACATGTAAATTTTGTTTGAAAGTTGGACGATTTATATTAAGCTTTTTAGATTCTAATAAGGTTTGGAATTTAATTGATCAATCATAATGCCTTTCAAACTGAGCTTAAATAAGAATCAATTCCTCCTTTGTAAATGATGTTTGTTAATCATTCATAATAAGTATAATCCCTTGGTTTGGGTTTGTTGAATTTTATTTGGTTTCCTTCTAAGGTGTATACATCATAATCTTTTGAATTGTCATCAAAATACTCTTTTCCGTTTTGCACAAAAATGTATTCTTTGATTCTAAACCAATTCTTTTTAATAACATCATATTCAATGGGAGTGATGAGTTTGTTGAAATTATAAACACCAAGTTTTCCGTTTTTTATGGTCCAATAATCTTCTTGGTAATCGTCATTATAATAAACGGTGCCGCCTTTGTAAACCACCCAAACTGTTGACTCTACTTCATCAATCCAATCATATTCTATAGGTACAATCACCTGGTTATTAATATCAACAATTCCCCATTTTATATTTTTAATTGCAGTTCTGTTGTATTCATTTTCATCCTCAAATTCGAATATTTCAATTTCTCCCAAACCGACTTTGAAGTATTTTGGATTTCTTAAAAAGTCAATATAAGTATAGTCATTCGGAATAATGATTTCGCCCGCTGCATCAATTATTCCCCAATTTCCTTTGTATTTGAATATTTCAAAATTGTAATCATCATAATCTTGATTTTCTATGATATTGCTAATACTCTTGTAGTAGTTGAAACTTTCTTGTGAAGGAGCTTTATAAGTATTACTCGATGCTCTTAAAATTTTGGCATATGGCAATTTTGTAAGCACATAAGTTTCTATGTTAAAAGTAAAGTAAGTTTCATCTTTTCTTACAATTACCTTATTGTCTTTTATGGTATCAAAGATTTCATCGAAACTAAAATCAAGAATCGTTTCATCAGAAAAATTAATGATACCATATTTTTCATTTAAAAATGCCTTGAGTAAATTGCTTTTAATCGCATCCAATAGCTCATATTTAGGGGCTATGATTTGGCTAAAAGTTTGGTTGAGTAGCCCGATTTTATTATCTCTTTTAAGAAAAATGTTGCCGTATTCATCAATTCTTAATATGCTTTCACCTTTTTTAGATTGCCAAACAATAACTCCATTTAAATCAAAATAAAAGACTATGTTTTTATCCTGATGAAAGACATTGTTCTCATATAGATGAGCCGCTATTAAATTCAATATTTTATTAAAACTTACACCATTATAAATTGGCTCAACTAAATATTCGTATGAAGAAACCAGGCCAAATTTTAAACGATTAATGATTACTCCCCATTTTTCATGTTTATTCTTAAACATGGTGATATTGTCGTAAATCAATTCACTATAAACGATTTCAAATTTTCTCTTAATGTGGCCGGGTAGCAGATTGTAAGGACTATCGTTCATGGTTTTATCACAAAGTATTTAACTCCTTATAAGAGAAATGAAATCAGTTTTCAATGATAGAGGAGCTAATCAAATATAAAAGAATATTGATAAAAATTTAAAGAGTAATGTATCAAATCATATAATCAAATTGGTTTCATCAAGTTCAATTTTTAAACAGATTATTTTGAATTAACAGAATCATCGTTGAAGAGTAAACAACAAATAGTATTCGGGCTCCTGATTGAAGGATTTCGAAGAACTAATTTAAATGTTTGCCCTAAACTTGAATCGAAAACCAATTCTGAAGCTTACGAGATTATTTAGTGCCTGCTGAAAATCTTTATTTTGACTTATCTTCAATCAAATAGACTTTGTTTCTGTCTTTTACAGAGGACCCTATTTAAGCACTGAAAAGCCAATTTTATACAATAAAGTAAGTAGTCTTTTATATTCTCTCATTTTAATCGTTTATAATAAATTGTAGTGTCAGCATCACCTTTTATTATGTTTTTAATGGTGAATTCATCAATTAAAACATATTCATTATAAGTAATGTGATTTGCTGATTTAAATCTTTCCTTTGTTTTTATGGTGTTGCCGATTACATTCATTTCCATAATTTCCATTTCTTCGCATCCTTCACTTGACCATTCAATAAGTTGTAGCTTTTCGTTTTTGTCGATGAAAAAAACTAAACGGACTGTACTCCCTTCAGTTGTCCAATATCCAACAAATTCTTTAGCATTTGTGGTCTGAGCATTTAATAAATTACTAAGGAATATTAATGCAAATAATAGACTTAGTATTTTGAAACTTCTTTTCATTTTAATTGTCTTTTTAATATTGCAATTGACCAATTGTTTCTTTAATGCGATTTAGCTATTGTTTAAACAAGCTGATGATATTTGATTTATTCCACTCTGTCCATTTCTATTTGTTTTCTATTCATAATAAATTTTAAAGGTTTTGCCATCGTATTTACATAGTTCGGTGCTTAAACTTTTAAACCAGATATTTCCATTTTTGTCTTTTATAATTCCGGTACAGAAAAAGTTAGAGACATTTTGAATTATTCCAATTTGAGTTGTGTAATTGGTAAATGTTTTGCCATCATAAAATGTAATGCCATCCTGTTTTCCGTTATTAAACCAAAGATTTTTGTTATTGTCTTCAAGCATTGTAAAAACCCAATCTTTTAGTTCAATTGATGAAAATGATTTGAATGATTTGCCATCATACACATACAAAAAAGGTTTGTTTCTTGCATTAAACCAAACATCTCCATTGCTCGATTGCATCAAAGGTCGAACCCATTCAATGCCGTCAATATTATGGTGGATTAAAGTTTTGCCATCATAACAAAACAATCCATCAGTGCCTCTACCTCCAAACCAAATTTTACCCGATTTATCTTCGAAAATTGATTCCGGGCCAAAAATTTGTCCATCTGAAATGGCATAACCGGTATTGTTTTGTACACCATCATTCACGGTGAAATGAGAATAATTTAAACCATCAAATTTGTATATACCTTTTTGATTTCCAAACCAAAGAATTCCCTTGCTGTCCTGTAGAATGCAATTGATATTATTTTTAATATAGGTATTTCCTTTGCTAGCTTTTTTGACGTATTCTAAACTTCCTGTAATTGTTTCAATATTTATAATTGAAAATTTCCCATTCTCATAGGTTGTAATTCCATCATCAGTAGCCAACCAAATTTTCCCTTTGTTATCTTCTAAAATTGAAAGAATTCTATTGCTGCTTAAGCCGTCTTTTTCTGTGTAATGCTTGAATTTATTTGTTGATGGATTATAAACTGTTACACCAATTGAGTCTTGAAACCAAATATTGCCTTTTTGGTCTTGAATGATTGATTGGCTTGCTCTTGGTTGAATTGAATTAACTACAACAATCGGAATTTCTGCTTTGGTGTTTGTTTTCTCTTGTCCATTACATGAAATGAAAACGGATACTAAAATTATAAACCAATAGAGTTGAATTTGTTTCATTTGATGTTTGAAATTCTTATTGTCTTAGTCAGAATTAAGTTTATCGAATCTTGAGCCAATCCCCTTGATTCAATTATACACGCTAACATGGACCTTATACAGATTCAATCAAATATATAAGTATAATTCAATCAATCGACTTAACATTCTCTTAAATCCCTTTGTGTTTACCCCTTCTTTAGTTCAATTCAAAAGTATAGTTAATGTTTGATTTTCAAATTTGATTTTAAATTAAAAT
>JBIMKP010000073.1:0-7905 GCA_051861545.1 Bacteroidia bacterium
AACAATATAAACCCACAAGAATGGCTTCTTGATGTCTTAAACAAACTACCTACTCGCAAAGCAAACAACGTCGACGAACTCCTCCCTCAAAACTGGAATCCTAATATATAAGGTGTACTTTAGCGGGTGCATACCATGCGACTAACAAATTTCTATTATAAAACTACAAGTAAAATGATAGAAAACTCAAAAGAGAGAATAGTAATTGAAATTTATAAGGAATAAGATTTGGAAACCCATAACAGCACATTTGCAATGGAAGTAAAATACTTCTCCGTTTGAAGGGATTTTATGGGTTAATTAATTCGTTTGCTCTATTTAGATTTGAGTTAAAACACACTCCTTTCAAAAGTTTTAATAAACGCTACCTTTATTTTAACAAACGCATATGAAACTAAATATACTAATTTTAATACTAGCAATACTATTGACATCATGTTCAGAATTTGCTGAAAAAGACCAAACAAAATTCAAAAAGGAAATACCTAAAAATGGAGATACTAGTATTTTTTACAAATTAATTCAAAAAAAGGCAAGACTACTTTCACTTGATTCTTTACAAAACGGATACGATTCATTGGAAATTAGAATTTGGACTAATAGTTCAGAACCAGTGTATTCTAATCTTATTGTAATCAAAAAAGCAAATTCTATTTGGACAGCAACCAATTATATTATGTCAGACTGGGAACGCCCCAACACAAATGACTCTATAAAGATTATGAGAATAAAGAAGTTAGATCCTATAGACAATACAGACACCGTTGAAATTATTAAGATTAAGAATTTAAAGCCCATAGGTAGCTGGGACAAATTTCTTTCAAAGTTATTTGCTTTAAAGATAATGACACTTCCTAACATGAATGATATTCCTGGATTAGTAGATACTTGGTCAGACGAATTCACTTATAGTATTGAGTTGGCAACAAAGAATGAATATCGTTTTTACAATTATCACTGTCCACACAATTTTCAGGACAAATTCTGGCAAGCAAAAAATATGGTAGAAATAAAAAAGCTTATCAGGGAAGAATTACACTAAAGGAGAAGGCTAAGGCGTTCATTAGATTTTCAATTAGCCAACAATTCCTGTCCATAGTATTGAATTCTGGTGATTGTTTCATTCGTTTCCCTAAATTAGATTTGAACTTAAAGGCAAGACTATGGCAAACATGCAAAACCTTAGCAGAAATTTTATATGAAACAATACTTTCTTTTGATTTTCCTATTTATACATGCTAATAGCTTTGGGCAGAGGCCAGTTGTCACAACAGATTTCAATACATTCTATGTATGTATTGACAGTATTACTTATAATCAATTATATCAAAGTAAATATCTAAAAGACACCTTGTTTCTTTGCAGAGAACAACAAGAAGAAACAAATGCTGGCTCATATACAGGAAAGTACTTAATTGGCGAATCAGCTACCTTAGAATTTTTTCAACCCAAAAATACTCACCAGCTAGGAGACAATTTTGGCGACTGGGGTATTGAATTTAAAACTAGAAAAATCAATATTCTCGACCAACTAATAAAGAAATCAAACTTGTTAAAATTTTCTATTGATACTTTTACTACTACAGCTACTCTAGACAGTTTACAAATCAATTGGTATAAATCAGTAAGCTTAAAGAATTCAAACAATGAACTTTCAATCTTAGAGTATCAAGCTGATTATTTAAAGAATCTGGGGTTTACGAACAGCCAAATCAACCAGTCTATGACATACAAACAATTCAATAGAATTTTATCAAATGGAAAAAAATATCCTAGACAATTCTCAATGGTAACATACATTAAGTTATATGCAGACAAAAAACTTTTTGATAGATTACAAAAATTTGCGAAACTAAATAATTGTCGAAAAGTTAAAAATACATTTACAAATGGCGAGACTACTATTGAATATATAGAAGTCCGAAATATGCCAAAATTCCCAATACAAGAGATAGGTATTTCTTTAATGAACGATCAGATTTATCATTATGAAAAAATTAGCGAAAACTTAGATATCAGAATTCACGGTAAAAAAGCTAATTTAATATTCAAGTACACCAATTAAAAACAACTGCTTACATTGACTCCTCAAAAGCGAATTTTCCTCCTAAAATGATACTTACATTTTGATTCAAACTTCGATTTTTAAAGTTTATTTCATTTTCAAACTCCGGTCACTCTTGTAGCTGCAAAACCTTAACTTTGATTATATAAGTCTATTACCAAAAATAACAATACTCTCTCTTCTTTCTTGCTAAGGAACAATGAAGAACAACTTTAATAAAGAAAAACAAATAACATTTACCGAGACCGAAATATTAGAGCAATTGGACCTGGCATTTAACTATACACCAAGTAAATATTTTTTAGCAGAAAAACCCGAAGATATTAAATCATGCAATTCGTCTCCATTTAACAGGATTTTATTGGTTGGTAAATTCATCTTCCCAAGCTATATTTGAGTTTAAGCGCACGCCTGAAGGAAATCTGCAAACTAATATTAGGCATTTTAAAGCTATCGAAATACAATAACAATGAAAAAAGCACTAATATTTACAATCATCTGCTTGATTTTATCTAGTTGCAATCAGCATCAAAGCGAGCAAAGGAAATTAAAGGTTCAAACGATACTGAATGAATACAAAGATTCAGTGGCAGACTTTGGTATCGTAGCTTTAATTGACAATGGAAAGTTTTTGGATACAGCTTCAATTGGGTACTCATTTGACAAAAATCCAATTTCATTAAAAAACAGGTTTTGTATTGGTAGTTGCACAAAAATGTTTACGGCTGTAACAATTCTTAAATTACAAGAAAAAGGACTTTTGAATGTTAATGATAGCCTTTTTTCTTATTTGCCAAAACATCCTTTTATTGATAGCACAATTACTATTAAACAACTCCTTAACCATACCAGTGGAATTGCTGATTTTTTAAGTGGAGGATTAATGAATGAATCTATTCTCAATCCGTATGGTGATTTTTCTGACAAGGTGCTTTATAACAACATTGTTGGGGTAAATTTTGAAAAAGGAACCCGTTGGGAATATTGCAATACTAATTATTTCTTATTAACTAAAATAATTGAAAAGGTAACAGATAAGTCTTGGGAAATGAACATACAAGAACTCATTATCAACCCTTTACAACTTAAAAACACATTTCCCTATTTTTCTAATTCAATTGACAATTTAGCACATCCTATAGCAGATGGCCAAGATTATCATAGTACGCCCAAAATAGGAATTCATACTATCTCAATTGGTTCTGGAGTTATTGTGAGCGACATTTTTGACCTGAATACATTCATACGAGCTTTATTAGTAGAAAAAACGCTAATAAGCAAAAACAGTCTCGATTTAATGACTTCATTTTATACCTATAAAACAACAAAATGGGGTTTGGGATTGGAAGAAGCAAATTACGGAAACAGAATAATGTATGGTCATACGGGAAGGCAACTCAGCTATATTACCCTTTCATTTGTTGACCCAAAGACGATGGAAAGCATTATCGTAATGAACAACAATATGAATGATGAGGTAGTGGACAAAGTTTTTGAAAAATTATGCGAACAGAAATGAAAGAACTAAAAGCCAACATTCAAATAATAGTTATAATGACCATAATTAATTTTATAGTACTATGGAATTATATTTCAAATGATAAGATTTTACATGGTATAGGTTATTTTGTTTTCTTTTATGTTTCAATTTTGACAGTTCACTATTTTACAAAAAAAGTAACACCTACGAACGAAATAGAAGTAAAAGAACCCAAAAAGGAGTTAAGTATATCTATTGTTTTTGCAGTTTTAGGCTTAGTTTTTTTGACATTAAGCCATATGTTGAAATCGAAAACACTACCCGACACATTGTTTACAAAAATTCCTATAGGCATAGGTAACTTATTATTCGCAATTCCGTTTGGGATATTTATTTACTTATTAATTAAACGATATAAGTTATTGGACCTTGGCTTAAGAACAAAACCATTATCAAGTCTGCTTCTAGGTGCAACAATTTGGGGGATAACAGGTGTTTTTGCCTACTTATTTAATAGAGAAGGTATGTTTTGGGAAAAATTATATAACGATGATGGTATAATTGGTGGAATAATTACCATAATAACTCAAGGTATAATTGGTGCAGCCTTGTTTGAAGAATTTAGTCGTTTTATTATTCAAACTAGATTTGAGAGAGTTTTTAAAACCAACGGAATAAATATTCTATTTGCAACAACTATATGGGCTTTTATGCATTTTCCTGTAACGTATTATAAAAATGCTGATGTTATAAGCGTAAGTTTTTATTGCATTCAAATAATTCCAATTGGGTTTATTTGGGGTTATATGACTCAAAGAACGAAATCAATTCTTCCTTCAACAATTACACATGGAACAAATTTATGGGGCTTTCAAAATGGATAATAGACAATGTATAAACCACTTTTTGCAGTTTGGTAAAATGTCGGGATTAGTAATAAAACCAAGGGCTGTTCTTCAATTAAACTTTTGATAAAACTGAATATTTGTGTTTAGAGTTAAACTGATTCACTAAATTTCAAAACCCTTATTGATTACTCTCAACAAACAGCTTGCTAAAACGAATTGATAAAAATTAAACTAATAGATATGGATAAATTCAACAAACTACCACAGACCATAAAGACACTTATCATCATAACTTTTGTGTTACTTATTTACAGTTATTTATGCAGACTTATAGGACTTAACTTTTTTTGGGAAAGCAAGATTTTAGGTTGGTCATTATTACTAGTATGTATTATAAGTTTATTACTACAACGCATTCAGACTAAAAAAACACAGGAGAAGAAAACGCTTTCAGAAAAAATTGCCATTGGCTTAGTGAGTTTTATTTTGCTGGTTGTTTCTATTTGGTTTGTTTTAGTTCCGCAAACAGACAGTTATAAAATCGCAAAAGAATATTTAATCACAGACAAAGAAATTTCAAATGAAGTAGGCGAAGTAAATAGTATTGTATTAGTTCCTGTTGGTAATATTTCAATTTCAACAACATCAGAAGGTACAAAAGGACAAGCTCAATTAAGTTTTATTGTTAAGGGAAACAACAAATTTAAAGACATAACCATTCTACTCAATAAAAACATAAATTCAGATTGGACCATCATAAAACCCTAACAACAATGTTTAACGCACCATTTAATTTTGAAGGACGAATTAGAAGAAGAGAATATGGTATTTCATTTATCATTTTTTTTGTTTGCTTCGATACCATTGACAGTATTATAGATAGTAGTGAAGAAGCAGCTTTTCTTCAACTTCTATTTATTCCATTATATTGGTTTTTTATAGCACAAGGTGTAAAAAGATGCCACGACATAAACAGGGCCGGTTGGTTTCAAGTTATTCCATTTTACGTTTTTGCATTGCTCTTTTCTGACAGTGATAAAGGAGAAAATCAATATGGGTTAAATCCAAAAGAATATGTCCCAATACAACAAGAGGAGTGCATCCAGTAGCAGCACAATTCAAATAGGAGCGCAATTCGTCTCCGTTTGCGGGATTTTATTGATTTGTAAATTCCTTTCCCAAAATTAAATTTGAGTTTAAAAGCAGGTCCATCGCAAATGTGAAAACGTTTGCTGTCAATTATAAAAACATGAAAACAACTAAAGCCTTCTTTTCAATTTTATTCTTTCTGTCTCTTTCCGCACAAGGACAGAACTTATTCATCGGATTGAAAGCTGGTGCCAATTTTACAAACGTAAACGACAAGTTTTTTAATGATAAGGTTTTTAAAACAGGACTTTCTACTGGTATAACATTAGACTATTTATTAAGAAATAATATTTCATTAGGTGCTGACATAATCTATAGTCAAAAAGGGTTTGGCAATTATTTTATTTTGGGAGACCAAATAGGTTCGAATGGGCAAACTTCTGCTGGACGTGATTTAATTTATTTTCATTATGACTATTTATCTATCCCACTCAAAATAGGTTATTCTATAGGACAAACCTTTTACGGGTTTGGGAACTTGGGGATGATTCCTTCTTATCTTGTAAATGCCAAGACTAAATTTCAGGAAAAAACGTCCATTGATCAGACTGATAGGGCGAGCAAATTTGACTTTGCAGGACAAATCGAATTAGGCTGCGGATATAAAATAAAAGATTCATACTTTATTTACACCTCGATTTCGTATGCAAATAGTTTAACTTATGTAAGTAATCAGAATTATTTCCCAGCCAGCGATATCACCAATTATGGAGTTGCTGTATCTCTTGGACTCAGATACCAATTAACGCATAAATAACTGGCCATAACCGCACCTGTAATAAATTGGAGTTTTAGTGTTTCACTGAAACATTTGTGGTTAAGGAAATTTGGTCCTCCGCAAGTATATTCGTGCTGAATTCAATCAACTACTTGCAGCTATCAAACTATTGCTAAAAGAATTATGAAGACACTGCTAAACATCACATTTTCGACTTTGCTTCTGATACTTTTCAGTTGTGGAGTTAACGATCAAACCAATGAAAAGGCCAATCAAAACTCAGATAGTAAATCCTTATTAACTGAAGATCAAAATACAGGAAACAAAATTGATTTCAACAAAACAATTATTCTTAAAAGCATTTATGTAATTAATAGAAAAGGAACTGAAATAAAACAACAAGCCAACAACAACTCAGAAACTTTAGGAAATTATGTGTTTGGGACAAAATTGGAGGTAATTGAAGAAACAGAAGAATGGCTTGGGGTTAGGGACAGAATAACAAGAGAATTCTTAAGAAATGGCAGTAAGATTGAAGTTTCTGGTTGGGAGAAAGTTTATGTTTTAAAAAGCCAAACTGGTTCAATTGACGAAATCAAATTAGTGCCTTCAGACTTAAATATCATTTCATCATTGACTTTAAATCAAAAAACCGAATACTTTGAAACAGACAAAGAACTTAATGATTTTTTAAAAATTGAACTTATAGATAAACAACTATTTGAAAGCAAGCGAAGTAGTTCTGTGGATTTTTTATTGGCAGATACAACTGTAGTGAGAAAGAAAAATGGCATTATAGAATTAAAATGCCAAAACAAAGCTGTCAAATTTATTGACAAACCTGATGCAGAAACAGAAATGCAAATATTTAACTATTTAGGACAATTTGATTTTTTAAACAAGTATCTCATTCGTGGCTCCTACTGGGAAGGCAGAGATTATAAATTTATAGATAAAATAAGCGGAGAAGAAACTAATACTTTAGTTGATTACCCGTATTTCTCACCAGATAAAAAGAATATCATTTGTATAAATACAAATCCTTATGAAACTACAGCAGACTTAGAATTATATACAATTAGCGGAAAACTGATTAAACAAAAAATGAATACAAGTTTCAAAAATTGGATGCCTACAGTTGATCCTGGAGAAATGTTTTGGAGCAATGACAATTATTTATATTTGACAGTAAATCATACAAACTCATTTTGGAAACAAGATGGAAACTTAAACGACAAATGTCAATACATTCGGATAAAAATACTGTAGCAAATAACACTTACAAAAAATTAGCATTTCAGAAAAACGCAGACTCATAATCGGTATAAGAAAATAGATAGCAGAATTATATAACACAATCTGCAAATAACATCTTTGCAATTGGCCAACAAGTCTTCTAATCGAAAAAATCCCTAAACAAGAACATCTAAATTTTTGCTATTTTAAAACATCCATTCAAAAGAATATGAATCCACATGTTTAAATCCTTTTTTATATATTTGGTTTACTCTTCTACCCTAGGCAAAAATTAGAATTTAGGTAGTGGGAATAAATGAGTTATAAGCCATATTGTCCTCACCCCTAAAATTAGTTCAAAATGAAAGTATAAAAAACAATAACTTTCACAAGGACTAAAATGAAAAAG
>JBIMKP010000074.1:0-7843 GCA_051861545.1 Bacteroidia bacterium
AAAGAAAAGGATATTCGTTATTGAGTATTAATAAGAATTTAGAGTGAGATTATTTGCAATAAAGGGTGAAGCTAACGGATTTTCTTTTTTTCAATTTAGCTTAATCTTTTTCGAATACCCGCTTCTTTACCTATAACTAGTTTTACCAATATTCAAAGGCTATAATGGAGATGATTGCTAGAAATTATCAGAATCAACCTTAAAAAATTGATTAGAATAAGAAATATAATTTTTCTTGAATTTTTTTAAATCCAGAATGGATGACATGATTATAGAAAATAACAATTGATGAATACCCACCCCCGAACTCTCTACCACCCGGACCGAAGGTCCGCGTGGTGGAGAGTTCGGGGGAATTCATTTCAAGCATTTTTCTATAAACATGTGACCACTTGTCGGGGTCTTAAATATCATAAAGCAGAACGATTTAACTCCAAACTATTTTTTGAAAATGTTTCTCTAAACATTTACCAAATTTATAAAAAATTATTAGTGGTAAAAATGCGGATATTCGTTAACATAATTTTGAAAAAGAAACAGGAATTAATGCATTGATTTATGAGAATATATTATTTTGAATTGATTGTGATTTCATTCGTTTTGATTTTTGGATGTACTCAGAATTCCACCGGGAAAAAGAGGATTTTGTTTAGAAATGGGGCAGGAGATATTGTTAGAATTGATTCAACAATCAGCGATATAATACAAAGTTCTGCAAATTTTTCTAAGTTAAACAATTCTGATTTTTATAGATTAACAGTATTCGATAAGAATCAAAATATCATAGAAGAATCTGAATACTTAGATCATGACATTTGGACTAGGAGTTTGTATATTTATGAAAATGATAAATTGCTTAGTCAAAGGGGGCTTAAATACAATAATGATGGTATTCAAGATAGCTTTGAATTAAAGTATCAATATTTTGATAAAAACAACGGGCATTTATGCAAAATCACTCATATCAATACCAATGAGATTGTAAGGCTGATTGATTTTACAATTGATTCTTCGAACTTCCGTTCAATTTCTAAAACCTACATTCCAAAAGATTCAATATTTCAATTAGCTGAAACCGAAATTTCCATATTTGATAAAAGTTGGAATGAAATTAACACATTAATTCGCAATATTGAACAGGAAACTAATTCATTTACTATGAATCATTATGATACGATTAACAGGATAATATTTGATATGGAACTTCTTGACAAAAAATTAGTTAAATGTAGATTTTATTATTATAAAAATGAGCGATTAAATGAGGTGTCTGCTTATGATGAATTGTTAAATAACTCAATACTCACTTTAATGGAAGAGGAATATTATTAGAAATGATAGCTGTAATGCAGCTGCTGTGTTGGCTTCTCTTTTTTGATTTAGTTTGTTGAAAGCCTATTGTCCTAGAGATTGTAATTCCTTTGTATTTTAAAAATTCGAAAGATAGCAAAACTCCAAAATAACTCCCATTATATTGATGTCTTTGTTACCGAATTCTTGTTTAATTACCACACACAAATTATGATTTCCTATTTTATTTTAAACTTTAATGTTTACTTATGAATAAAAAGGTTTTGCTAGATTATGATGAAACAGATCAAGAGTGCTATCGAGCGTTTGGGCATTTTATTTTAAAATTACTGACCATATGTAATTAAAAGAAGTACAAATGTGAATACTGAATAAATAATAAAAAATAAATGAAGATAATTAGCAAAATTTATGGTCAATTGAATTGTATGAGAATGTTCTTCTAATATGTCGAATCTGAATGTAAATAGATAAAGGATTGTTCCTTCAAAATTTGTACCACTTGGTGAATACAATGACGAAGCTGTTTCTTTTTCTATTTGCCAAAAAATGTGCATGTTTAAAAAGAATCTTACAATTAATATGAAGAGCCAAAACGAATAAAAGAATTTTGCATTTGTTGCCAGAAAATAAAGCATATTAGATAGTATTTTTATCAAAAATATGAAAATAGGTAATAAGTCAGTGTTCGATATTTCACTTTTCAGAGAAATGATTTTCAAGTTACCATTAGTCAGAAAATATATGCCTTTAAAGAATGTTAATAGGAGTTTATATATGGCAATTGTAGTTAGAATTCAATTTATCACATTTCTTAAAAGAACATTTTCCAAAGTTTGATAATCAAAAAGTATTCATCTTAATTGAATGTTAGATTGAGGCAATAAGTGCTTCTGGTTTATAGTTTAGTTTAATGATTATTGACTTCGTAAATGTTATTCATGTCATTCATTTTTTTAAAGATTGTTTAAGCCACAAATACCAAACATTGCTTGAAGCATCTTGTTCAGAGCACTTAGGCTTTACCGAAAATTTTCATTTATCAACCAAAATTGACTATCATTAAAGTAGAATGAAAATAGCCACATGGAATTTAGAACGGCCTACTAAGCAATCATCAAGATTAACCAAAATCCAAGATATTCTAATAACTTTGGATGCAGACATTCTTATCCTTACTGAAACCAATAGGTTTATTGATTTAGGTTCTAGTTATTATTCTTTTCATTCATCCAGTTTATCAAATCAGATGTATAAAGAAGGAGAGATAAGGTCAAGCATCTATTCAAAATACCCATCTTTAGCTAAAATCAGTACTTTTAATGAAGAAACATCTATTTGTGAAGTACTTGATACTCCAATTGGAAACATTGCAGTATATGCAACAATAATCGGAATTTATGGCAATAGACATCCTAACTTTAAAACTGACCTTGAATTGCAATTACTGGATTTCAAAAGTATCGGAACTCAGTATCCAATTTGTATAGTAGGTGATTTTAATATGTCATTCTGTGATAACTATTATTATACAAAAGAGGCTAGGGATAAATTGAATAAAAGTTTTAATGAATTAGGTTTAGTCAATTTGACTGATAAGGTTCAGAATAATATCGACCACATCGCAATTTCCCAAGGATTGCTTAATGTTTCAGAAGCTAATTGTCAGGTTTGGAATCTCGATAAAAAACTAAGCGACCATATCGGGCTCATGGTTGACTTGATTTAAATTTGAAAATTTTGATAATGATTCACAAATTATTTTTTGATTTTTTGCGCTAATAGAAATTTTATTTTGTTTAATAATGAATAAAATACACTCTCGCAAAGCAGTTGGCGTTTATCAAATATTCTGATGCAAAATTAATTTACATCAGCAGATTAAAAATTTCATTAAAGTAATCCGGTTTTTAAAAAATTCTAATTTAAATTTGATTGAAGAAGAAATGTTCATCTAAAAAAAATTGCAAGCCAGATGCCAGCGGCTAGTTGCCAGTCGCCTTCTTAAATGTTCACTAAAATAAACAATCAACGATTAAATTCACATTAAGGAGTTTAAATTAATCGGATTTTTTTTGAATTCAACTACCTTTGCATAAATAGTATAGCATGAAAAGAAAAAGAATTGTATTTGGTTTAATCTCAGCCTCAGCACTGGTTGTTGCCGGATTTTTACTGCTTACTTTTCCTCCTCATCGTGCAATTAGCAAAGTTGCCAAAAACGCAAAAGCCCTGATGTATCCTGGCTTTGGTATTTGGTTACCGCCTGATTATGAGGTTCATGGGATAGATGTTTCTAGGCATCAAAGAAAAATTGACTGGGAATCTGTTAGTGAGCATACACATAATAATGTTGGTATCAATTTCGCTTTTATTAAGGCTTCTGAAGGAAGAACAATCAGAGATAATTATTTCAGTGAAAACTGGAAAGCTGCTAAAGACAATAATATTCTAAGAGGTGCATACCATTTCTTTCGTCCGCATTTAACTCCTGAAGAGCAATTTTCATTGTTTAAATCACAGGTTAAACTTGAAAAAGAAGATTTACCTCCTGTGCTTGATGTTGAATTAAGAGGAAATTGTCCCCCTGAACGTTTAAAGAAAAATGTAAAAAGATGGCTTGTTATGGCCGAAAAACAATACGGAGTAAAACCAATTTTGTATACTTCTTATTCTTTTTATAAGCATTATTTCTCTGGTAAAGAATTTAAGGAATACAACTTATGGATTGCTCATTATGCAACCGAAGACTTAAATAGACTAACAGAAAAATGGAATTTCTGGCAACACAATGAAAGCGGAAGAGTAAAAGGAATTAAAGGCGATGTCGACTTTAATGTGTTCAAAGGTGATTATGATGATTTACTTAGAATGTGTAAGAAATAATCAAAGAATTATATAAAAAAAGAGGCTGTTAACTTAATTGTTACAGCCTCTTTTTTTAGATTTAAATCTACAGCTTACCAAACATATTGTTTTTTATTCATCAACAAAGCTTCACCAGTAATGGTTTCTGCTCCTGTTGCTACATCTATTACTTTGGTTTCGTATAATACTCTATTTTTCTCAGGGAAAATCTCTTTTACAGTAATTACCGCTTGGTAAGGAGTATCAACAAACATCGGTTTCAAAAATGTATTGTTTTGCTTCATGTATATATGCCCATCAGCATATAACAAAGTGCCAAATATTTTTGTAAAAACACTTGCACTAAAATGACCATGAATAATACATCTTCCAAACATTCCTGCTTTTCCTACTTCTTGATTGATATGTAATGGATTTGTATCACCACTAATTTGTGCATATAAATCAACTTGCTCTTGTGTGTACATAATGTCGTGGGTAAAAACATCCCCTTGTTTTGGTGCGCTCATATTTTGTTTAAAATTTAATTGCGAATAATAGGAATAAAATATCCAATTGTGCAAATTTTTAAAACAAAGTTTGATTAAAAAATTAAAATGAAAAAAAATGAATCGTCAAGTTGCTTGAAAATACTAGTAGTTTGACGAATTCTAATAAAATTAACATTTAGATTATTGAAAATTAATAAATTATACTAATTTTGCGCCCGATTTCAGGGAGGCACTCTGAACAGCTAAGAAATAACAATAATAACCAAATAAATGGAAAATCAAAACATGTTCAACACTTTTGCAAATATGCAGAAACAAGCTGTTGAAACTTTTAATCAAGCAGCTGAATCAATGAAAAATGCAATGGGTAATCCAGCGAACGTTGATTTTAACTCAGATTTCTTCAAAAAATGGTACGATAGCCAAATGGCATGGTTCAATCAGCATAAAGGTGATAACAATAACCAAGCATTTGAATTTTTTCAAAACTGGATGAATAGCCAAACTGATATTGCAAAAAAATGGTTTGAAGCGAGCCAAGGTTTAATGAGCAATATGCCAGCTATGGATATGAACAATACCAATTGGAATGCTAATTATAACAACATGATGAACATGTTTAATTCTTGGAAAGAAACAATGACATCTTCTTATAATGAGATGATGACTAATTTCAATAATGGTACAAACAAAGAAACTTTTTCAGGTATGTTCAACAATGCTGACATGTACATGAAAATGTTCCAGTTCTGGATGCCTATGATGAAGTCTCTTCAAGATAAATCTTTCACAACTGAATCATTCCGTCAGATGTTTAATGCTCCTATGTATAAAGACATGATGGATAAAATGTTCAATATGCAACCTGATTTCATGAAAACTATGTTTAATTCAAACATGGGTGGAATGAAAGACCAAATGGGTAACATGATGGACATGAATAAAAACATGTTTGATAACATGAAAAACATGATGTCACAAAACATGAGTACCATGATGCCTGCTGATATGTTTTCTTCAATGTTAAATAACTACAATAGCATGTTTACTCAAATGAACAATGCTACTGCTCCACTTGCTAAATTGATGCCTAATGGTAATCAAAAACAACAAATGGAAATGATGAAAGAGTTGACTAACCATATGAATGTTTACAACTTGAAAAATACCCAAATGCAATACATGATGTATGCAACAGGTATGCAAGCAATGGATGAAGTTTCTGAAAATCTTTACAGCAGAATGCGTAATGGTGAAGATTTCAATAGCTTTATCAATGTTTACCAAGAGTGGTTAAATACAAATGATAAACATTTTGTAACATTATTTGAATCAGAAGAGTATTCAAAATTAATGAGTGAAGTAAGTGCTTTACAATTAGGATTGAAGAAAAAAATTGAAAATCAAATGGAAAAAGCATTCAGCAATCTTCCTTTGATTAACCGTAGCGAAATGGATGAGTTATACTTAACAATCCAAGGTTTAAAATCACGTATCAGCATGTTGGAAAACCAAATTGATGCTGAAACTTCTAATGAAACTGAAGTAGAAGTGAAAGAAACCAAAACTCGTAAAGGTACAAAAGCGAACGCGTAATTTTGTTTGTTTATAGTGTTTAAGGCCATGGGTTGAGGGACCTGTGGCTTTTTTTTAATATGAATTAGAGGATTTTTTGAAAAAAATGAATCTTTTTTCATTATTTCCCAATTAATAAAAAAACCAATAACCAATATATGATGAATTTGAATATTTCTGGAATGATGGAAGAAATGACCAAAACAAGTGAAAAACTTGTGAAAGGTTATGAATTACTTTCCAAAATGGATGAGGTAGAAATAGCTACTACTCCTAAAGAATTAGTTTGGCAAAAAGACCTGGTAAAATTATACCACTATAAAAGAGAAACTCCTGCAACTTGCAAAATTCCTGTATTGATTTCTTTTGCTATCATGAACCGTCATGATGTTTTAGATCTTCAACCAGATAGAAGTCTTGTGAAAAAGTTAATGGAAGAAGGCTTGGATATTTATATCATGGATTGGGGTTATCCAAAACGTCAGCACAGGTATTTAACCATGGAAGATTATATCCTTGATTTTATGGGTGGTGCTGTTGATTTTGTTAGAAAATCTACTGGTAGTTCTAAGATTCATAAAATGGGAATTTGTCAAGGTGGTACTTTTAGCACTATTTATGCTTCTTTGTTCCCTGAAAAATTACAATCACTAACAGTATATGTGGCGCCATTCGATTTCAAAGGAAATGAGTGTATGTTATACCGTTGGACCAAAGACATTGATGTAGATGCAATGGTAGATAGTTTAGGAATCATTCCTGCTGATATGTTAAGTGCAGGTTTTGGTGCATTAAAACCTAGCATGGATATCAGCAAATACTTTGGTGTAATGGATATGATGGGTGATGAAGCTAAAATGACCAATTTCTTAAGAATGGAAAAATGGAAAGCAGATACCCCTGATTTGGCTGGTGAAATGTTCCGTAAATACATCAAAGATTTATTTAGAGACAATAAATTAATCAAAGGTGAAATGACATTGGGTGGAAAAAAAGTTGATTTGAAAAACTTAACAATGCCTTTCCTAAATGTTTATGCAACCGAGGATAATATCATTCCAAATACATCAACCATTCCGGTTAATGATGCAATTGGTTCAAAAGACAAAGAATTATATGCATTCCCAGGCGGACATATTGGTGTATTTGTTGGTGCTAAATCTCAAAAAGAACTGGCTCCAAAAGTAGCTCAGTGGGTAATGTCGAAGTCGTAATTTACTTTTAGATATAGAATGTAATTTCTATTACAAAACTTAAAAACGGAGAATCAATCAAATTGGTTCTCCGTTTTTTTGTTATACTTCATTGTTTTATCAAATCACTTTTTAATATAATACGAATATTAGCATGTTCACCAACAATAATTTTTTACAAATCTTGTGAATGTTTTGAGAAACATTTTCAAAATTATTTTGGTGTTAAATTGTTCTGCTTTATGATATTTATGTTCTGCTTTATGATATTTATGTTTTGCTTTATGATATTTAGGGCCTGCTGAAAAAGACAGAAACAGGTCAGATTTTAGGCGCTGCCAAATTAGACGTATATGTAATACTTCAATTTGGCAGCAACGACAAAGATGGCCTTGTTTCTGTCTT
>JBIMKP010000075.1:0-7818 GCA_051861545.1 Bacteroidia bacterium
TTGTTACCATTTTGTTTTTAATTTACATCTCTAATATAATTAACTTTATCAAATGCTACCTCAGGTTTCGTTCAACATGGGGTTTGCTATAGCGGGGGTTCGGTGGTTCGCAGACACATTTGTTCAAGGTGGTAGTTCAGTTCTCCAAACAAAGTTTAGTGCTAAAACACACCACCATCACTTTTCCCAAAATTGTTACAAGCATGCGGAAAATGACAAATTAATTCCTATGTTTGAAATAAAACTATGAAAACATCTGAAAGACAATCATCTACAATTAGATTTATGTATGGCAATTGGGAATATGAAGGCCCCTATACGACGATCAAATTAACTATACAAGATTTTTCTAAAATAGTGACTTTAAACATAGATGGTGTCATAGAAGAATTTGACAGTGGAGGCCATTGGTTTGGGGACAACCACCTTTGTTTCTATGGCCCTTATTACGTTCGTATGGCTAATGAAACAAATTTAATATTTGGAAAACATAAATCTGCTGTCATCGGAGACTACGAATGGGAATATGTTTTTCAAAGAATTTAATCCGTTGATTTGTGCTGATATTAAAGAATTAACTTGGAATAAATAGTAACTTATATTAATGATATATTCTTGTTATTTTTGCCTGAGGGTCTTTAGTTTCAACTATCCTTCTGCACAGCCTAAATCGTTTTGAACAATGGGTAAGCGATATTAAAACTCAAATCACTGAAGTTGTATGACACATTGAAGTTGTGCAAGTCCCGATAAAAGATTTAAAAGACAATTTTAATAGAAGACTTCCTTTTGTATTTCTGTCACTTAATTCATAAAATGAGAAACATAAACAGTTTCATAACAATTTGAGACAGCTACTTTACTTGCGTTTAGAATTTGAGCCTCGAATTAGAAATAAAAATTATGAATATGGCAAAAAAGCTCTCATTCAAAAAATTACTCTGACGCAAAAGACATAATTAAATCAAAGCGAACTATTCTGCCGTTAATTTCCCACATAATCGAGAAATCATTCTAATCTTAGCCCAAAACACCAGCTGTTAGTATAGTAGACGGCCTCACCAGCACTAACTGACGAGATGCGCTTCCGCTCCTATACATATCCAGCAGTTCATTATCCTTAGAGAATAAATCTATGCCCTTGTTGACTTAAACAAAAATGAAAGAAAAAACAGCTGTTAAAGGTGCTTAAACTAAATTGAACTTTCATTGGTAAATAATACTTTGTACAAAGCAACAAATTCAATTTTAAAATTTGCTGACCATTTCAAAACCCCTCCCCCCATTCCCAAAAAATTCATATCTTACCGCTCTGAAATTAATATTCAAAATCCAATTTTGGATTATTGCTTGTTATTGAAAAACCAATATGGGTTATTACAAACAAATAGATTTAAAAACCTGGTCTGAGTTCAAAGAACTAGTTGAGGAGCCTAGACTAGAATGGATTTATAGAGGACAATCAAACTCCGAATGGGAATTGGAGACAAGCCTTGAAAGGTCAAATATTATTGATACTTTTTCCGAATTTGAAAAGGAATTGTATGATGAATTTAGAAAAGGGGCTCCTTTTTATTTGGGGAATGAAAATCTACCGATTACCAGATTACAATGGTTCTCCATGATGCAACATTTTGGGGCACCATCTAGACTTATGGATTTTACAAAATCTCCTTATATAGCCGCATATTTTGCTTTTGAACAAGCATCTCCAAATGCCGAAAAAATTGCCATATGGGTAGTTAATAAAATATATTTATTTCAAAAAGCACTTTACTATTTTAAGAATAAAATTGAACATCCTGATTTTAAACATCATGCTTTCGATGATGATACCTTTGAGAAAGTTTACAATGAATCATTAAAAGACGGATTTAATTGTGTATTTCCATTAGAACCTAAGCAGGTAAACCAAAGGTATCACCTTCAACAATCTATATTTGTTTGCCAAGGTAATCCTTATGGTAAATTCATAAATCAATTAGATTTTATTGGTAATTTAAAAGAAGATACATTTATGAAAATCACTATCCCAAATAGTGAAAGTAAAATAGCCATCAGAGATTTAATTAAAATGAATATTACTCGGGCTTCACTTTTTCCTGGTCTTGAAGGGTTTGCAATGTCACTTTTTGTAAAATATGAAAACCTATCAACTTTTGGTGAAATGTCTAAAAAGCTAAGTTATTATAAAAAGAAAGGATTAGCTTGAACATTAATATAGGATTTCATGAATAGAATAATTACCATAATTGCCTTTTCATTTTTGTGTATTGGATGTTCAAGGGAACCCGATTTTTCGGACCCAAAATCTGTAATTACTAATTATTTTGAACTGAAAGTGAAGAGAATTTTTGAAAAGCAATACTTGTTATTATCAGAAAGTTCAAAGGAGCTAATAACTCTTCAAGAATATAAGGATTATTATTTACTTCAAGACTCAAATGGCAAAAGCGAAATTTATATTTCTGAAATTAAGCAGTTGCCAATAAATCCACTTTATATAAAATACCGAGTTTTTGAAATCCATTATTTCATAGTAAAGAAAAATGAAAATATTGATAGCATTAAGTGTATTGACTATGAAACGGTTATCAAAGAGGACAATAAATGGAAAATTAATTGGTCTAAAAATTTACTTGATGCTGCAGAAAACCTTTTAAATAATCAAAATTATAAGGATGCACTTAAAGTTTATAATAATATTCGCAAGTGGGACCCACTAAATGGTAAAATATATAGCCAAATTGCATTGGTTCAACACTATGAAGACGATAATTATTTTGCAAAAACTAATATTGAAAGGGCAATTGAAATAAATCCACAAGATGACTCAAACTATAACCTACTAGCAGGTATTTATGCCTCTGAAATGAATACTGAATTAGCAATTAAAAATTACAAAAAAGCGATTGAATTATCATTAACTAATGATAAAAAAATAACTTTATACAATAATCTTGCTTTGACATATATTGATATTGCAGAATTCAAGGATGCAAATAAATATTTATCACTTTCATTTACTTTAGATTCTTCATCAACCCATACTTGGTGGATTAAAGGAATGATTTTTGAGTTTGAAAAGAATTTTGATTCAGCGATTTTTTATTATAAAAGAGCTACCTCTTTTAAGCCAATGTCAAATTACCTTCAAAACCAATTGCATTATTCTCTTGCAAAATTAGTATTTCAAAAAGCCTGTTTGATTGAAAACAATAAAAATATTCAAATTAATCTTCTTGATGATTCTAAAATCCAAATTCTTAAAGCAGTTGAATTGGATCCTGAAAGCTCAGAGTATTCAGAACTTCTCAATAAAATCAATGAGAAGAGAAATTCTTTACTTTCTCGCTGAAAGCATTATTCATTTCAGACATAAAATAAATGTTTAAGATGGAATTATTAAGCTAAAGTAAATCAACCTTTCTAAAACCGATTTATTCTTCCGCTTATAGTGCCAAAGTCCTCTTAAAAAAGCCCTTTCTTTTCTGCAGTTATTTTCGTTATTTGTTCATCAAATCAAATGGCACTTAATTCATTCTTCAGAAAAAAAAGCATCAAGGACATTCTTTCCGATCAGGAAATTAGAAATGCATCCGGACATCAATTACATAAAACACTTGGCTTAAGAGATCTTACTGCCATGGGTATTGCCGCTATTATTGGTGCGGGAATATTCTCAACCATTGGAAATGCTAGTTTTAATGGTGGTCCTGCTGTTATTACACTTTTTATGTTTACAGCAGTTGCATGCGGATTTTCAGCCATGTGTTATGCAGAATTTGCTTCGGTGGTTCCTGTAAGTGGTAGTGCTTATACGTACGCTTATACCTCTTTCGGAGAATTGGTAGCCTGGATTATTGGTTGGGCTCTAATTGTTGAATATGCCATTGGAAATATTGTGGTTGCCATTAGTTGGAGCGATTATTTTACGGGTTTAATGGCTGGTTTAGGTTGGATGATTCCCGAATACTTTACCATGGATTACCTTAGCGCTGCCAGAGGTTTTGATGAGGTTCAGGCACTGATGGCAAATGGTGTGGGCTTTGATACTTTAACTGCTGTTCAGAAAGAAGCTTATTTAGCCTGGACAAACGCGCCTGTTTTAGGCAATATGAAAATGGTTCTAGATTTACCTGCTTTGGGTATTGTCATCGCCATTACTGCACTTATTTATCGTGGAGTGAAGGAAACCAAAAACGCATCGAATATCATGGTGGGAATAAAACTGCTTGTGATAGCAATGGTGATTGTTGTTGGTGCCTTTTATGTCAATCCCGAAAACTGGAGTCCGTTTGCACCCAACGGCATGAGTGGAGTTTTAAAGGGCGTAAGTTCTGTGTTCTTTGCGTATATCGGTTTTGATGCTTTGGCGACTACTGCAGAAGAATGTAAAGACCCTCAAAAAGACCTTCCAAAAAGTATGATTAACTCTTTGCTGATTTGTACGGTTTTGTATATCCTGATTGCTTTGGTTTTAACCGGAATGGTTTCGTATACCGAATTGGCTGTAGGTGATCCATTGGCTTTTGTTTTCGAAAAAGTAAACCTTGGCTGGATGAGTGGAATTGTTGCTGTTAGCGCTGTGATTGCCATGGCAAGTGTATTATTGGTTTTCCAGAATGGTCAGCCAAGAATCTGGATGACCATGAGCAGAGATGGTTTGCTGCCTGAAAGATTTAGTCGCATCCACCCGAAATTTAAAACCCCTGCTTTTTCAACCATCATCACCGGAATTTTGGTTGCTGTTCCTGCCCTGTTTATGAACTTAAAGGAAGTAACTGATTTAAGCAGCATAGGAACCTTATTTGCCTTTGTGGTAGTTTGTGCTGGTGTTTTGAGAATGGAAAGTCACAAAAACGAGTACCATGCGGGTTTCAGGGTTCCATATTACAATGGAAAATGGATAGTTCCGGTTTTAACAATCATTGCTACACTGGCTTTGTTCCTTTTTAGAACCGATGATTTTCTGGGCTTTTTTACAAGCGAAAATCTCTTTCATAAATTACCTTTTTATGCCTTCCTAATTTTGGTTGTGGTGATGAATTATTTCACTTTTAAAAACAACTATTCATTGATTCCGGTATTGGGTTTATTTGGTAATTTTTACCTCATGACAGAACTCGGAGTATCAAACTGGATGGGCTTTTCTATTTGGCTGATTTTTGGTCTAATCATTTATATACTTTACGGAAATAAGCATAGTAAGGCTAGGATGAAATTAGCTTAAGTTTGGTTGTTTAGGATACTTTACTCTAAAAAATGCAATTTAATCATCCATTTAAGTACGTTTTTCCCAGAAATGGTTTTGAGTTAATAGATGTGTTGTTTTTATGCATTAATGCAAATATCAACTTTCCTAAAAATCTAAGGCATTCCTTAATCGCTTCTTTTCAAACGAATTACTAGAATTAAAAATTGGAGTTTAAAATGGGAAATTATGTCCCTTTTTACTCCTGCAAAAAACCAGTATTTCCTTGAAAAAACTGGTGAAAACCTAACATAATTCTTTGTCCAATCTTCTCTAAAGGTACTTTTGCAATTTGCCTAAATCAGTTTATGGCAATCCATAAAAATTAGCTCTGAATTTTACCTTTTTAAAAAGTAGTCTGAATTTGCTTACCTAATTCAGATATCCCTTTTAACCTATAAAATTTATAATAATGGAAAATGACCCTTATGAAGATATTTTTCAAATCATAACGAATTTTAACAAATCAATAGAAACCCTCTTGCCGGCATTAGAAGCAGAGGTGAATGATTTAATTAAATCTGGTTACAAAGAGCGAAATAGCATTGAACAAACTCTAGATACTTTATTGTCATTGGTTAATATGGGATTTGCTGAAAATCTGTTTTTGCGCTTATTGGATTATTATAAAACCATCGATGAAGAAGGCGCAGCATTTTATTGGAACGAATACGATAGTCATGAATAAGAAATCTCAATACAATCCACGGATTCATAATAGAAGGTCTATTCGTTTAAAAGGATATGATTATTCGAAGGAAGGTTTGTACTTTATTACATTCTGTTGTCAAAATCGAGCAAATTTATTCGGTGAAATAATTACCGTCGGGGCAGATCTAAATGTCGGGGCAGACCTAAGTGTCTGCCCAAATGAAGGCAGACACGAAGGTCTGCCAGAACCGGAATTAGGCAGACACGAAGGTCTGCCTCAACCGGGGTCTTCTCAACCGGGAGGCAGACACGGAGGTCTGCCTCAACCGGGGTCGCCTCGACCGGGGAATTTCGGAGAAATGATTCTAAACGACGCAGGAAAAATGATTGAAAGATGGTATTATGAATTGGAAAACAAATTTCCATATATCAAATGTCATGAAATGATTGTTATGCCAAATCATTTTCATTGTATTCTTGAAATAATCACTGTCGGGGCAGACTTCCGTGTCTGCCCAAATGAGGGCAGACACGGAGGTTTGCCTCAACCCCACGAAGGTCTGCCTCAACGAGAATTGGGTTCTAAATTATCTTCCGCCATCCAATGGTTCAAGACTATGACGACAAACGAATACATTCGTGGCGTTAAAAATTTGAATTGGCAATCGTTTGATCGAAGATTGTGGCAGCGAAATTATTGGGAGCATATCATCCGTAATGAAGGTGCCTATGATAGAATTTCTAATTATATCAAAAAAAATCCTTCAAAATGGGCTGAGGACCAATTGTTTTCGAAACAAAAAACAAAATAGTTAGGGCCCGCTGAAAAAGACAGAAACAGGTCAGATTTTAGACGCTGCCAAAATAGATGTATAAATAATACCTCAGTTTGGCAGCAACGACAAAGATGGCCTTGTTTCTGTCTTTAGGTAATTCGAAAATTAATTTTACTTGATGCAAGGATTTTTAAGCAATAGTCCTGAAAACCTTTCACGTGATTTGTAAAAACTAATTCAATTGATTGATAATTAGTGCTAGTTTAGATTTTCAGCAGGCCCTAATTAAATCCCTTGTCGATTTATTTATTTTAAGCCTTTTCATAAAATCAAACCATTTGCTAAAATTTCATCCGGATTTTTGAATCAGAACCCTCAGCTGAAAAGGGTAGATTTTAAAAAAACAACTTGAACTGGTTTTTAATTTGATTGAAATTCAATCGCTTTTCTGTCCCGTTCAAAGCAAGAAAATTCCATTTCGTCAAACTTTTTGTGTGGTTTGGGCTTTATTAGTTCAAATTCGCTGCAAATTTTAAAGTATTCCCTAACCTGAATATTTTGATTTCCATCACTTTTATGAAAAAAATACTCTTACTATCCTTAGTTCTGATTTCTTGGCTCAGCCAAATATCGGCCCAGGAAAAAAAATTCAGCATCTCAGGTGAAATTAAAGATGCAAAAAACGGAGAAGAGCTTATTGGCGCTTCCGTTGCTGTTCCTTCCCTTAAACTTGGTGTTACAACCAATGCTTATGGATTCTATTCATTGAGTCTTCCCGCAGGTACTTATGAAATCGAAATAAGTTACCTTGGTTATGTTACCGAAAAGAAATCGATTAATCTGAACCAAAACCTTAAACAAAATTTCGAACTGAAAGAGGATAAAAAAGACCTCAAAGAAATTTTGGTAAAAGCTGATAAGGTTGACAAAAGCAATGTCGAGTCGAACAAAATGAGTGTTGTTAAACTCGATATCAAACAGGTAAAAAAAATCCCAATTCTTTTAGGTGAAGTTGATATCATCAAAGCCATTCAATTGCTTCCCGGTGTTCAACAAGCTGGTGTTGAACGAAACCTGAGGTAGCATTTGATAAAGTTAATTATATTAGAGATGTAAATTAAAAACAAAATGGTAACA
>JBIMKP010000076.1:0-7797 GCA_051861545.1 Bacteroidia bacterium
TCATCCACAATTATCCACAAAAAACTTAGATATTAACACCCCCCTGGACCCCCCATTACAACAACAATAACTTTTGTATTTCAATGGAATAATTTATCCAAAGGCTGAAGCCGCCGGGCTAGGGAGATTTTATTTGAATTCTTAATCCTTAATAACTCAGGGCTAAAGCCACAGAGCTATTAAGGATTAAAGGCTTTAACCCAGAGCAACTCGTAATTAATCAGAAATTCTTGTAACTTATTAAACTAAAATTGATTTTGAATCAGGACCTAAATTGAATAACAAATCAAGGATTGATAAATTAGGAGTAAATCCGAACTTTTCTTCAAATACCTGCCAGTACTTTTTGTCAATTAACAGTTCGTTTTCAGGTGTAGAATTCTTCGCAGAAAACTTGTTTCTAAAATCTAAATCTTCAGTAAGATTTTTATTGTATTCACTTGTATTTTTAATACTCAAATTCAGCTTCAAACACTTTAAAACCAATTGAATTAGACCCAAATTAAATTCGAATAAAGTACTTTCTTCTTTTTCAAAATAAGCTTCAAAAGCATCTCTGTAATATAGAAAATAAGCTGATTTTCCATAAGCAGAAATCATGGTTTGCCAATGTTGCTTTCTCCAATCAATTTCTTCATCAATTTGAATTTTACTGATTAGAGTTTTCTCACCTGAAATTTGTTTAATAGGAATATTTAAAACCTGAACTCCATTTGCAGATAAAACTCTGCAACGACTTCTATACGATTGTTTCTGGTAATTTTCAAAAGCTTCAATCTGAATTTCTTCAAACCTTAATGCATGCTGAAACCAAGCTATACAAGGTAAATAATGCAAAGTAAAAACAGGTTTCATTTTAATACAATGGTATGGATGCCGATTTCATATTCTTTTGAAATGGCATTTTTGATGAGTAAATAATCAGTTTCTCTGTTCACATAATCCAAAGCACTACAATCTAAAATCAAAATTCGTTGGTCGTTTTGTTGATTCAGGTATTCAAAATAAGCTGTTTGAAGGCTTTCCAAGTATTCAGGAGATATTTCCTGTTCGTATGCCCTACCCCTATTTTTAATTTGCCAAAGTAGCTTTTCAACAGGATTATGCAAGTAAACCAACAAATCAGGTTTTCTTAATTGTAATTGAATAATGCTAAAAACTTTTGAATACAATTCGTATTCATCCTCATCCAAATTTACTTTTGAAAACAGCAAACATTTAGCAAACAGATAATCGGAAACAGTGTGTTTAGTGAATAAATCTTGCTCGTTTAATTGTCCTTTTAACTGATTAAACCTTGCTGCTAAAAAGCTCATTTCCAAAGGAAAAGCATAACGCCTAGCATCTTTATAAAACTTTGGTAAAAATGAATTATCCTCGAACTCTTCCAATACAAGTCTGGCTTGCAATTCGCTTGCAAGTTTACTGGCCAAACTGGTTTTGCCTGAGCCAATATTACCTTCAATGGCAATAAACGAATATGGAATTTCGGTGAGATTCAAGGGCGCAATTTGTAAAGGAAAGATGATATGCTACTTACAATTTTTCCACGTCGAGTAAATCTTCGCAGTTTTTGAGTAATTCAGCATTAGACAACTTTAATAATGGATGTTCAAAATCTGAACTTATTTCACATAACGGAACCAATGTAAACCTTCTATTGTGCAGATAAGGATGAGGTACTTGAAGATTTTGAGATTGAATAATTTCTGAACCAAAATACAAGATATCGATATCAATAATTCTTTCAGCCCATTTTTCTAAACGAATGCGACCTAATTCCAGTTCTGTTTGAAGGATTTTATTCAATAAATCTTGTGGATTTAACTCGGTTTCAATCTCTAAACATTGGTTTAAAAAAGGATTTTGATTGGTCTTTCCCCAAGCAGCAGTTTTGTATACAGATGAAATTTTAATTACCTCAATGGGTAATTTTTTAAGTGCTTCAACGGCTTTATTTAAATGAGCAAATGCATCACCCATATTGGAACCTAAAAGCAAATAGATACCTTTGTTCATTGTCACAAAGAAAATATTTTATTTTGGCATTTAATTTGCAAATCGATAAGCATGAAAAAAACTACACTCATTATACTAAGTTTCCTAAGTTTATTTGTTGTTTCTTGTCAGAAAGACACCGATTTAATTCCTGAAGACCAATCATTAACAGCAACAGATTTTATAGGCACCTGGAAAAGAGATAGTGTTTTATTAAATGAAGTGAGTTCAACTGGAAATAGAACAAGGGTAGAATCATTGGTAAACAATGGCACTTATTTATTCAATTCTGATAAATCAAGCGGCCTTTTGAGCATTGATGGCGACGATTACGCAATTACTTGGTCGGGAGCTACAGGCACAATTACAATTAGCGAGCCCGATTGGCTTTCACAAAAATACAGCACATCACTTATCAGCGGTACCAAAGTAAAATTAGTTGGAACAGCAACCATTGATGGAGTTTTGAATGAAAGAATTCTTTATTTGAGTAAGAAATAAAAAATACATTATTTAATTCTAATAAAGTATAGCTTTTAATTCTTGAACTGAATTGTTTGTCCAATTTTCTTGCTCATATCTTCTTTGATTTGTATAAAATAGATAAAAGTGGAATCGTTTTTATATTCAACTTCAACAGAATCTGCTTCATAGTACCTAAAATCAAACTCCGTTAAATGCTTTTCGTATAAGGATTTTTTAGAATAAATATTGATTTCAGGAGCTACCATCGGACTTGTAAAAGTAGATTGAATTCTAATTTTATCATCTTCATAATAAATTTTCTCAAAAGGAGCTATTAAAGTTCCAATTGCAGATATTGCTAAAATGACTCCTAAAAAAGGAACTAGTAAAACCATTAAAAACAAAATTGGAAACATTGAAAAAAATTTAAAGTATAAGGTTTCAATTTTATTCGAAATTGAATTTTCTGCTAAAGGATAAATTATTAAACCTGTAATAATTACAAATAAAAACAGTATTCTCCCAATCCAAAAACCTGGAAAACAATAGTTGAAATTAAAATAAATAAAAGTAAGAATAGCAGTAAGTAAAAATGCCCAATAATGGATTGCTTTTATCCGCTTCGAATTGATTTGATTAAAACTCCAAGCTACTTTCTTCTTCCAAAAAAATAACCCAAAAGCATATAAACATATTAGTAGAATGGTTATAATGTAGGCCATTTCATAATTATTCCAATTCCTTCAATTTTTCCAATATTCTTACCATTGCGTAAGTATCCAATTTACAGTATTCTAAGAGTGCTTTTCTTTGTGTTTCATAAGTAACAGGACTTTGAGATTTCAATTGTCCATAAACCAAACTTGCAGTTCCACCTTCTTGTATTTGCAATGATGAATAACTTAAGTCTGGAATTAAATGTGGCAAAATGGTTTTAATACTATGCGAACCTTTTAAAGCAGGATGATAATACCAACGTTGCTGAAATGGTAACATCAAATCTTTCATTCTATCAACCAAAGCCAATAATTCGGTTTCATAAGCAGGAAATAATCTACTAAGTTCTAAAATCACGCTTTTTTCAAACGACATATTGTAGGTAATGATGCTACCTTTTTTACCCAAATCACTTAGCATTTGTTGAACCAAAGCCTCTCTTGGGTCGGAATCTCCATCACCCAAAAACTCAAAATGTAATAAGTCAGATTTTTTATTTTTTTGTTGATGAAGGGAATATTGAAACGGAATTCGTTGATAAGGTTTCATGCCATCATATTCAGGAATGGCAGGTTGGTAGGTTTCAAAATCGAAAAAAGACAATGGATATTGCAATGATTTAAAAAATCCAATCAAAGAAGTTTTATCTAAATATGTTTGTTTCTTTTTAAATGCTTCTAATTGAAACTTCGCTCGTGGAGCTAATACAGCAGATTTTGGAATATCTTTCATTGAATAAATTCCTTCATCAAAAAAGGCCCAACCAGCGCCATTGCTCAAATCTAAAACAGAATTCTGAGTTGGAAAATCCTTCCAACAATGATTGGTAAAATCGCATTCATAAGGAGAAAAACAATGTTGACCAATTCCTTTTATTGGTTCAACTTTTTTCTCTAACATCTTTTTTAATGATTCTATTGATGTTTCAACTTGATGTTGTTGCTTTTTGATTTCTTTTAAAACACTTTGGTTTGCAAAAAATTTCCCCACCTCAAATGCACCATTTTTTACATAAGTATTATCAACATAAACAATTGAAAAATCAGCTATTTCAAGTCCTTTTTGTTTTAAAACCCAATATTGCAAAGCAGCATCATCAATATGTTGTGATTTAACTGAAGTACTAGATTTTACCTCATAAACAAACCATTTATTGTTTTTCTTCACCATTATATCTAAAGCACACATGACGCCATTTGCTATAAAAGTGGGTTCGTATAATACAAAATGCGTATCCAAAACCATTTCTGTTTTAATAGCTGATTTAGGGTATGAATAAGCATTTTCAGGACTTAAATCAATACCACCAGAAAATAATGTTCTGGCAATAATTCCAATATCTGTTCCTTGTTGAAATATAAATTCTTGTCCCTCATCTAAGGGATTCCTTAATTCACTTTTATACTTATGAAAATACAGACGTTTCGGGCACTGACATCCATATAAATAGGTTGATTTAGATAAAATAAAATTCATAAAAAAGGAAGGTACAAAAAAAACAAAAGACCAAAAACTTTTAAACTTTGTTTTCAAGGTACTTTCAATAAGAATGTATGTTTTACTTTTGTTTTCAAGGATTTATAAAGTAATTGCGTATCAAATAAAACTAAAATTGAAAGTAGCAAGCTTAAGTGATATTAGGAAATCGATGAAAAATTTAGATCCTGCAGAAATGGAAGAAATTATTCTGAGGTTGGCTAAATTTAAAGTAGATAATAAAGCTCTATTAAATTATTTGTTATACGAAAGAGCTGATGAAGAGAATTATATCAAAGATGTAAAAATTGAAATCTCACAGGTATTTTCAGATACCAATACTAGTTCTCAATACTTAGCAAAAAAAACCATTCGCAAAGCATTAAAGATTTGTAATAACCATATTAAATATTCAGGATTAACAAGCACTTCCATTGAATTATTAACGCATTTTTGTATTGAATTAAAAGACTTAGGATTCAACCTAAATGGAAACCATGTATTAGCCAATTTGTATCAACGACAAATTAAAAGAATCGAACAAAGCATTAATACATTACATGAAGATTTGCAATATGATTACAACAAAGAATTAGAAAAACTTTATAACTAAAATGGAAGCTTTTTACTATTCATTAATTGTAAATACATTGTATTTCCTTGCTGATGTTTTTATTAAACTGGGAAGTCTGCAATACTCAGCTGCAAGACTCATTTTTATCAGAAGCATCTTTTCAGTTTTGTTTGCTCTGATATTGATTCCGGTTTTTGATAATAGTTTCCTGTTTCCAAATCAATTAACCTTATTAGAACTAATAGGTTGTTCTGTTTTAAATGCCTTTGGTTTATATGCTTATATTAAAGCATTGCAGAAAATTCATTTTGTAAATGTTGCTATCATAGGTGTTGCAGGAGCAATGATTCACTATTTAATAGCAGGAATAATTGAACAGAAATTACCCGGAATTTGGTTTTACTTGGCATCCATCATTTGTGTTTTGGGAATAATCATTCAGTGGAAAGGAATGCAAAATAAAGATGGATTGATGTGGGCTGTTAGTAGTGCTATTGCATGGGGATTTGGTTATGCATTGTTATCGTTTCCATTACAACATACATCAGCATCAATGAGCACATTTATTTCAGAATTAACATTATTAGTATGCAGTTTTCCTTTCATTTTAAAGGAAGAAAGTAAACTAATATCTGAATTAAAAAACACATGGAAACTCGCTCTAGTAGCCATTTTCACTATCAGTGGTTCTGTATTATTGAATATTAGTTATACCAAGTTTAACTTAAACCTGATGGGATTTATGCAATTGGCATTTTTTCCCTATTCTCTACTAGCAGGATTTTTTATATTTAAAGAGAAATTATCAAAAAGAGAATGGATAGGAATTGGTTTGATTGGAATAGGATTGGTGATTTACTTCTTCAAAGTTTCAGCCTGATCAAAAAGCTGGTTATTCATCCATATATGATTGCCTTGTTTTTCTAAAGAAGCAATTGCAACTAGAGCTTTTGCAACTTGAATTCCTTCAATTGCTTTATAGACTTTTAATGGACCCATTAAAAATAAATTGATTGGCTTAGCTAATAACTTAAATATACTCTCACCTATTCTTTGTTCCTTTCTTTCACCTAATAATAAAGATGGTCTAATGGCATGAAAGGTTGAATAACCTAGGCTCGCCAAATCTCTTTCTGTTTCACCTTTTAGTTTTGAATAAAAGATTGAAGAGTTGATATCAGCACCCATAGATGAAACCATTAAATATTGTTTGGCACCTTTTTCAAGACAAATTTTTCCAATATTTACAGGAATATCATGATCGATTTTACGGTAATCATTTTGATTTGGAGTTTTTGATTTAGTTGTTCCAATGCAACAAAATACATCATCAGCATTAAAATAGGATGCATTTTTATCTAAATCATCAAATGAAACAATTTCTTGCTGCAATTTTGGATGAGATATAATTAAGTCTTTTCTAGTTAAGGCAATAATTTTGGAGTACCTATCATTCTTAATTAGCTCATAAATTAAATGTCTTCCAATAAGTCCGTTTGAACCAATTACCAATGCTGTTTTCATGCAACAATATTAGTGCACTTTCATTAAATCTGGTTGAGAATTCGCCCAATTAAAAATTTCATCAGCCAAAATGTTTGCAGGTATTGAATGATAACCTTCGGTACTTTTTCCTAAAAGACCTCTAAGGAGCTTCATAAAACCTAACAATTTTCTTCTAGGAGTAATCCAATGTTTAGGTTTTTTTATTTTCCCAACCCTTATAATATGAAAATCTTCAAAACCTAAAGTTGAAATTTCTTTTTCCAATTGCTTCCTCTGAATCATTTCAGGATCATTAGAATTTAATCTATCAAGTGTAGGATTTAATAATAAAAACCTTTTAATACCAACATCTTTAGCCATTTTAGCTACAGAAATTGGATATACATATACCAGATTATCAATTTCAGTTTGAACTTTTGCGTTTACATAATCCTTACCAAGTAAACAAAACACCTCATCACAAGATTCAAAAACGTTTCTATGGGGTTCTAGATTGGTAAAATCAACAATATGTTTAATTAAGTGAATATTTTTTTGCTTTCTATCATCTCTTCTAGATAGCGTAATAACCCTTCTATAGGTCCTACTCACCAAAAGTTTTTCAATTAATTTCTTGCCGGTATGTCCCGACATTCCAACTACCATTGCTGTACGCATATTACGAATAAAGAATTTTTTAAGAGATTTTGCAATTTAAACTTAAAATAAGTTTCAATAACTATAGTAGCGGCATTAAATTTAGTTTGAGTTGAAGATTTAAACCTGCCTTAACATTAAGATAACAAATGAAAAATATTATAAACATGTATCTGATAATCAATAATCTTCATCTTTTGAACTAATTCATCTTTTGAAAGCCAATGAAGATGTTTTAATATGAATTCAAAATTCTCAACAGATCTCTGGGCTAAATCGCGGAGCTATTGAAGAATGTAAAATTAGTAATCAAAATAAAATTTTGCTGAATCCTCAATTGCCATGTTGGCTTTAGCCCATGGATATTGAGGAATTAAAATTTATCCAACTTTAAATTGAAATCACAAATGCAGTTCAATATTAAT
>JBIMKP010000077.1:0-6631 GCA_051861545.1 Bacteroidia bacterium
TTAATCGTTTCGATAATTTTTTATTCCAAAATTATGTTTTTTCAATTACTCCCCAATTTTTAATTGTGACCCGTTTTATATTGATGGATACAAAACATCAAGTTATTGAGCTTAATTCTTTTTTAAATAACCAAGAGTTTTAATTGGCGAATTTTAGTTTTTAAGCTTCAAGCATTTAATTAGTTTACTCATTAATAAAAGGCAATCAATTAAAATTTATTTTTTATTTTTAGGAATGTATCTGTCATAAAATTGACCAGTTCCCTTTGCATCAAGTCTCCCTACTATAACTTCAATTGAACTTTTTGATAGTTCAATTCCTGGTCTTAAATGGTAGTGCTCTCTTGCTCCAATTGGCAAGTATTTATCGTTCACCTCTTCTTGATTGAGTTCAGCAATTTCTAAAAGTAATTTTGCAAAAGATCTTAGACCTTCTGGATTTCCATGAATTAATATTTCATCCCAACAAATTTTTTCTCCATCATTTTCGTCTTCATTTTGAGAAATAAATATGTCTAATTCTCCTTGTATTTCGTTCCCTTTTGTATGTTTATATTTCATTTTTGGTAGAATGATTTTTCAATTCATAATTAGCGTTTCTCCCGCCTTCATTTGTTTCTTGCAAAATGCCTTTTTCAATTAAATCTTTTATGTCACGTAATGCGGTATCACTTGAAACTTTAGTAATCTTTGCCCATTTTGATGATTTTAATTTCCCCTCAAATCCATCAAACAGCATGTTTAAAATGGTGCGTTGTCGTTCGTTAATTTTTGTGTTTTCATGTGTTTTCCAGAATTCTGCTTTTTGCAATATTCCTTGAGTAGTTTTTTCTGTTGAAAGCATTGCTTTATTTAAACAATGTAAAAACCATTCTAGCCATTCTGTAATATCTCCAGAGCTGTGTTGTACTTTTTGTAATACTTGGTAATAAACTTTGCGTTCTTCTAATATTTGGTTCGACATGCTATAAAAACGCTCTGAACTGCTCTCAGCTTTTGCAAGAAGCATATCTGTTAGAGCTCGGCTTATTCTACCATTTCCATCATCAAAAGGATGAATGACAATAAACCAAAAATGTGCTATTGCAGCTTTTAAAACTGGGTCAAGTTGATGGTCATTATTGAACCAATTTAGAAATTTGTCCATTTCTGCTTTAATAAACTCGGGCTTTATGGCTTCATAATGAATTTTCTCTTTACCTATTGGTCCCGATACAATTTGCATTTCCCCACTGCGATATTTTCCAACTTCTATTGCGTAGGGTCCACTAAATCCTGTAGGAAAAAGTGCTGCATGCCATCCCAGTAAACGATTTTCTGTTAATGGTAAATGGAAACCTTGTGTAGCATTTAACATCATTTCAACCACACCATCTATGTTACTATTGCTTGGAATAAGGGATGCTGCATTTATTCCTAATCGTCTGGCTATTGATGAGCGTACTTGCTCATAATTTAATAATTCACCTTCAATTTCACTCGACTTTACTACATCTAAAGTAAGCGCATTTAAATTAACCTCTTCTTTTGTCGAAAAGCCCAAGGTGTTCATTTGACCAATTATCTTGCCTTGTAACAATTTTACTTCTCCAAATAGCAGGTGTATGGCTTTATCGTCCCAAGTAAAGTTTGTCCAATCATGGTGCTCGTAAATGTATTTCGGCATAATTAAAAACAATGATGCGGCAAATATACAAAACAATCGCCGCAAATTTGCGGCGATTGTTTTAGTTTTTTACCGCAAAATCAAACTCCTTATTTTTTATTGTTCGGTAATCTGCTTTTGTAGGATTTCAAATTTTGCAATAAGTGAATTCGTTTTCTCTTGTTGTTTTTTTATGCCTTTGGGTCTTATATAAAACCAATTTAAGGAAAACCAAGCCAAAGTAATGCCATAAGTTAAGCTAATACTTAATACCGTTTTAGGAACATATTCATACATGTATAAAAAAACACCTAAAGCCAATAAAATGAAATAGATATTCATCATTGTTGTTTGGATGAACATTTCTTTTTGACGTAATTTTTTTAGTTGAATCAAATACTCATTTAGATTTAAAATTTCTTTTTCGTTTTTTAAATAAGGAAGTATTCTGCTTTGAACAAATACAAATGAAAAAATAGCAAAAATGACTAAGCAAATACCAATTTTAGTGGTGATTAATTGAGGTTGGTAATAAATCCAAATGCCAATAATAATTGCAGCAGTTAAGATTAAAACCATATTGAGTAAAACAGTTTTTATAAGAAGTTGCCTTTTTAATTTAGAAGCTAAACTATATAGCTCACTTAGAGCAGGTGGTTCAGAGATTTTCTTTTGCCACAAATCTTTAAAATCTATATTATTGCTCATATCGATTAAATTTTTGGGTTAATTTCTCTTTAATTCTATGGATTTTCACCCTTATATTGGCTTCAGATAGTCCAACAATTAATGCAATTTCGGCTTGTTTTACATTTTCAAGTTCCAACGAAATAATAATCCTTTCTAGTTCTGCTAATTCTGATATTGATTTGTATAAGTAGGCAATTTTTCCTTCCAAATCAGGCTGCTCTTCTGCTGCTAATTCAATGGGGAAAGTAGTTTTTGTGAGTTTATTGTTCTTTTCAATTTGTCTTAAACAATGATTCGCTGCAATTCTATAAATCCAGGTGCCAATTGATGACTGATTTCTAAAGTTTGATAGCTGTTGAAATACAGATATAAAAGTTTCTTGAGCAATGTCTTTTGCCCAATCAGGGTCATTAACATATCCCAAACAAATGCGATATACTTTTTGCCAAAACTCCTTATAAATATCCTCAAACTTCATTCTTATAGCTTATCTTATTTTACCCATAAATTTATTGCTTCAATAAACATAGTTTGTTGGTCGCTAAAAACATTATGAGAACAGTTTTCAAGGTATTTTACTTGTTGAGCTCCAATTAAACTTTTCAAATTTTCGATTTGTTCATTAGAGTAAAGACCATCATTTTTTCCATAAATACCAAAAATAGGAATGTTTAATTTCATGATGTTCTTAATTGAATTGCTTAAATCTATACTGGTATATTTTTCGTTTTCCCAAAATCCTTTCGGAGCTTCAAAGGTCATTTTTGATGCATATTTTTGAGCCAAAGTATCTTTTACAAAATTGCTATAAATACTTTTCGCTTCATCAGTCATTTGTTTAGGGAAATAAAAGCCATTTTGCATAGCATGTCCAAAGCAATAGGAGCTGTATTCTAATGAACTTTTATCCATATTTTCAAGCATTTTTATATAGTTCAAATTGTTTTTATCGCCTTTACTTTCATACAATTCTTTACTTGATTTAATGATTGAATTGAAAGTTTCTTGCATCACTATTGGAGCTCCAATCAAAATAATTTGATTAACTTTTTTAGGATATTTTTCTGCATACAATGTAGCAATAATTCCGCCAAAACTATGGCCTAATAAACTTACTTTTTCTATTTTCTTTTCAGCTAAAATTGTATTGATATCATCAAAGGTTTGCTCAAAAGTAAATTTGGCATTGTTATCAAGCGAACGACCTTCACCACGTCTATCATAAACAATTACATAAAATCCACTTTTAGATAATCTATCTGCAGTAGTTTGCTCAAAGTTTACAGAATTGTATCCCGGACCACCATGTAAAAACAACAAGGGTTTGTCTTTAGGGTTGCCAAATGTTTTGATATAAAGACTTTGAGCGTTTACCGCAAATGCCGTAAGAATAATTGTAGCTAAAGTAAAAAGTGATTTCATGGTATCTTTTTTATTGATTTACTATTAGATACGAAGAAGTTCAAAATGTTACAATTTTCTTTTTTTCTTTTGAATGAAGTTTGCCCTTATATTTTTGATAACTACTAAGCATGTTATAAGTTCTAATCAAAAGTGTTTGAGCGAATTTGAGCAATAAACGAGCTCTTAGTACTAATTTAAGTATAACATTTTGGTTTTATACAAGGAGTTTCCCATCTTTTAAAGTGCAGAAAGCCAGTTGGATTGTAATTTTACTTTTATACTTGTTAAATAATTCAAAAAAGTATTTCATTTGCAATTGAATTTATTGCATTTATATCATTGGTCTTGAAAACAGGCCCCTCAATTTCTGAAGTAATTTTACAAATAATAATACACCTCCTATGCCTCTCTACGATGCACACTTAGGAGGTTTTCTCTTTTTATAGGTTATGAGTAAAGTTTATAATAAAATACCGCTCAGTTTTTGAATTATTAACTGTGTTATTTTTAATTGATATAAACTGCTCTTAAAGATTTTCAGAAGGGCTAAAATAACTTTTGACTGGAGTAATTGATTTTGTTAAATTCGAAAATCATTTTACCTATGAGCACTTTTATAAAATTGTTTAAGCGTTTTTTGTCCTTGAAAAGCCTTTTAGCTTTCATAATAATTATTCTTTTTTCTCAAAGTGTTTTCGCTCAACGCGATTATTATTTCCGTGATTCAACAATTTATCCAATAAAAAATAACCTTTCCTTTATTGCTGGAAAGCGCATTCTTTATAAAAACCAAAACGGTATTATCACCCAATTAAAAGACTTCTCAATTCCGAATGATTCTACATTTTATATTCGAGATGTAGATTTTATAAATGATCAAAAAGGATATGTATTATTTGGGAGCATGTATATTGGCGTTCCCTCTTTTTTATACATAACTAATAATGGTGGACTTTCATTTGAATTAGATACTAGTTATTACAAAGCATCTCTCCATAAAAGCATTAACCAAGTTCAGTTTTTAGATGATACTACCATAATGTTGTTTGATGGTTATTATGAGTCGAGCCTAATTCGTTCTTTTAATGGCGGCCAAACTTGGGAAATGTGGTTGAATAGTATGATTGCACATTATTTTCAATTGCATCGCTGTAATAACTCTAAATGGTATTTAATAGGCGTACCTGGTGATGGTTTTTCTAGTTATAGTTTTCCAATTCCTGATAGCCTTTGGACAAAAAACGGATTGGAATTTACGAGTGGTTGTCACAATGGTGCGCCTGATTGCATTAGAGTCTTTAGAGATGGCGACCGCGATAGAGCCACTGATTTTATAGCTAAACAAATTGATACTTTAACTAAAATTTGTGGCAATATGACTGCTCTTCAAGAAGCAGAAAAAGAAAATTTAATCTTATGTTATCCAAATCCTACTAAAGATATTTTAATAATAAGCGGCAGTATGAATGAGCCATTTAGTTTATCTAACCTAACTGGTGAAAAGATATTATCAGGTATTATTGATGAATTAGAATACAACATTCAATTACAAGAGCTTCCTAATGGTATATACTTACTGAGAATAGGAAATAAGCAACAGAAAATATTGAAACAATAATTAGATTAAAGTATATTGTATAAATTGTGTTATAGAAAAAGGTCACATTCCATTCTCCATTCATTTTTTTTTAATTTTTTTATTTAAAGGTTCTTCTGTTATTTTTTATACCTATAAATATTGATTTAGCTCAATAAAAACAAGGATTTAGGTCAAGTTTTTGTCCTCAAAACCGCCTTAAAAACCTTGTTTGTTTTTGTTAAAAACACCAAGCATTTTGGCTAAAAATGCTGATAAGGTAACAATTGTTACACTATTAGCTACCTTAATCCTTCAATTTTGATTTTACGATTTAACAATATGGAAATACTTGGATATTTATTAGCAGCCCTAGTTGGGGTTTCTTTGGGTTTAATTGGTAGTGGTGGTTCTATTTTAACCGTACCTATTTTGGTTTATATTATGGGAATTAGTCCGGTTGCCGCAACAGCTTATTCTTTATTTATAGTTGGTAGCACTGCATTGGTTGGTGGTGTGCAAAATGCCATAGAAAAAAGAGTAGATTTTAAAACAGTCATGATTTTTGGCATTCCATCTATTTTGGCTGTTTATGGAACAAGAATGTGGTTGGTTCCGCATATTCCAGATAGTTTGTTTTCGGTATCGGGTTTTGAAATAACCAAACCCATTGCTTTGATGTTGTTGTTTGCTATTGTAATGTTAATGGCTTCTTATTCTATGATAAAACCAAGCAAGAATAATGCCGTTGCAGATGAAAATGCTCCAAGAGTTTATAATTATCCAATGATTTTATTAGAAGGAGCCGTAGTGGGTATTTTAACAGGATTGGTTGGCGCTGGTGGCGGATTTTTAATTATTCCAGCTTTGGTTTTATTGGCAAAAATGCCTATGAAATTAGCAGTGGGTACTTCCTTATTTATTATAGCTATTAAATCTTTGTTTGGATTTGTTGGAGATATTCAATCGGGTATGGTGATAGATTGGGTGATGTTGGGATTTTTTACTGGATCAGCAGTATTAGGAATTTTTATGGGTATTTATTTATCTAAGAAAATTGATGGAGCCAAATTAAAAACAGGATTTGGCTGGTTTGTATTAATCATGGGTATTTACATTATTACTAAAGAACTTTTTTTTAAATAAAATTTAGCATCATTTTAAATGTTAAGTAACAATTGTAACAAAACAAAAAATTTAAATAACTCAATTTTGAATTAACAATTAACTAATAATTATATACGAATATCCGCTTCTTTACCAGTAACTTTTTGCAACTGCCAAAGTTAATCTTGAAAAAATATTTTCTCCCAGAT
>JBIMKP010000078.1:0-6463 GCA_051861545.1 Bacteroidia bacterium
TTTAAAATATTTAGAAATTTACTAATATAATTTACTGGTAAACATGCGGATATTCGTATAATTCTTTATTGATAAACATGCGGATATTAGTTTAAAAATTTATTTGATTATCCGCATATTTACCTGATATAATTTTTATAAATACGGTGAATGGTTTGAGTAATATTTTCAAAATGTAATTTTGAGTTAAATTGCTCTGTTTTATGAAATTTAAGACCCTGATAGGTGGTCTCATGTTTATAGAAAAATGCTTGAAATGAATTCCCAAAAACTCTGTCAACGCGGACCTTTGGTCCGCGTTGACAGAGTTTTTGGGGTGGTTTTTCTTTCCATTTTATTTTCTATAATCATGTCATCCCTTCAGGATTATTAAGAATTTCAAGAAAAAATATGCCTATGATTCTAATTCATATTTTAAGGTTGATTTTGATTTTTTCGAGCAATCATCTGCATTAAAGCCAATGAATGTTTGTAAAACAAATTTTAGATAAAGAAGCGGATAATCGAAAATATTTAAGAATTATAACATAAATCAAAATGTTTTATCACTATTTTTTCAAACTAATCATACTATTTGTTTGTTAGAAGAGTTTATTACATTTTGCAAGAATGAGATTTTTTAAAAAGTTCGTGTTTTTACTAGCTTTGTTTGGTCTGTTTGGTTTGAATAATTCATCGGCACAAAACAAGGTAACTATATCAGGTTATGTAAAAGATTCTACCACAGGTGAAACTTTAATTGGTGCTACTATCAAAATAACTAAGACCGGAAAGGGTACTGCTACCAATCAATATGGCTTTTTTTCATTGAATCTTGAAGAAGGTGAACAAACTTTATTGGTTTCTTATATTGGATATGATTCAAAATTAATTTCCATAAAATCAACCAAAAATAAAAACCTTTCTATTGCTTTAAGTCCTGTTGGTGTTAAAGCTCGCGAACTCGTTATTACGGGTGAAAGAAGTGATAAGAATGTTAGAAGCACCGAAATGAGTCGTATTGAAATTTCTGGTGAAAAAATAAAATCACTTCCTGTTATTTTTGGTGAACCTGATGTGTTAAAAGCAATTACTCTTTTACCTGGCATTAAAAGCGGGGGAGAAGCTAGCACCGGATTTTATGTACGTGGTGGTGGTCCCGACCAAAACCTAATTTTAATGGATGAAGCCGTTGTTTACAATCCTTCACATTTGTTTGGTTTTTTGTCTGTTTTTAATTCTGATGCTGTAAAAAATATCGATATCATTAAAGGCGGAATGCCTGCAAATTATGGTGGTAGATTGTCTTCTATTTTAAATGTAAACATGCGTGAAGGCAATAACCAACAATATAAAACAAGTGGTGGAATTGGTTTAATTTCTAGTCGTTTAACTTTCGAAGGTCCAATCCAAAAGGGTAAAAGTAGTTTCCTAGTTTCTACACGAAGAACTTATATTGATGTATTGGCAAAGCCTTTTATTCCTGCACGTTTGGCTGGAAATAGCTATTATTTCTACGATATGAACCTAAAAGGAAATGTAATTTTAGGTGAAAAAGATAGGCTCTTCATATCGGGTTATTTTGGTAGAGATATTTTAGATTATAACAGTCCTACCAATAGAGATGTTTACTTTAATTTTGGTTGGGGAAATAGCACAGCTACTGTAAGATGGAACCATATCTTCAATTCTAAACTATTTGTAAATACAAGTTTGATTTTTAATCGATATGATTTATTCAACGATTTTACTTTTGGTACCAGTGGGTTTAATGTTAAAAGCAGCGTGCAAGACTGGAATTTAAAATCTGATTTTACTTGGTTTGCTGCAGAAAAACATCAGGTTAAGTTTGGTATGAATTATACATTCCATACCTTCCAGCCAGGTATTTTAGCTGGAGCAATTGGTTCACTTTCCATCAATCAAACCATCAATAAACAATTTGCACATGAATATGCTGCTTATATAATGGATGAATGGCAAGTAAACCAAAGAATTACTTTAAACTTAGGACTTAGAGCAGTTGCATTTAATTTAGTTGGACCTTATACTCAACAAGTCTTCGATAATGATACACAATTACCTACAGGTGATTCAAAAACATATAAACCTGGTGAATCGATTGCTTTCTATCCAAGATTAGAACCAAGAGCTAGTGGAACTTATTTAATTAATGAACAATCTTCAGTAAAAGCTTCATTTACTCAAACCTATCAATTCTTGCATTTAGCAACGACTAGTGGTGCTCAATTTCCATTGGATTTATGGGTACCAAGTTCACAAAAAGTAAAACCTCAATTGGCTTACCAATACGCTTTGGGTTATTTCAGAAACTTTAAACAAGATGCTTATGAATCATCAGTTGAAGTTTACTATAAACCTATGTTGAATCAAATTGAATTTAAACCAGGAGCTCAATTGTTTTTTAATCAGAATTTAGAAAACGAAATGGTTTTCGGACAAGGATTAAGTTATGGTGCCGAATTTTTCCTTAAAAAGAAAACAGGCGATTTAACAGGATGGTTTGGTTATACATGGAGCAGAACTACACGTCAGTTTGATGCCTTGAACAATGGAAATCCTTACTTTTTTAGGTACGATAGAACCCACGATTTTTCATTGTTATTATCCTATCAAATCAACAAAAAATGGAATGCTAATTTTGTGTTTGTATATGGAACAGGAAATGCTGTAACACTTCCTGTTGGTAGATATACTTACAGATTTGGCGTAAATACACAAGAACAAAAACCTGAATTTGCAATTGTTGATGTGTATGATAAGGTGAATGATTATAGATTACCTGCTTACCATCGTGCAGATATTTCATTTACTTATTTAGCAAAGAAGACAGATAAATGGGAGAGTTCATGGAATTTTTCTATCTATAATATTTACAATAGAGCAAATCCTTATTTCATTTATTTTTATCCTGATGTTGAATTAAATGAAGTGAAGGCATTTATGGTTTATTTATTCCCAATTCTTCCATCAGTACAATGGAGTTTTAAGTTTTAAGAAGATGAGAAGTAATATTTTATTTATTATAGTTTTAGTATTTGGATTCATTTCTTGTGAAAAAGAAATTGATATTAATATTCCAAGTGTAAAAGAGCAATTGGTAGTTGAAGCTAGCATCAATCAAAGGTTTGCTAGTTTGAATTATGTTTTTATCAATAAAACAATCGACTATTTTAAACCAGATTTGAGTTTAAACGGATTTAGTAATGCAGAAGTTTTTATTACTGAAGGAAGTGTAGTAGGAACAGATACAGTTTACAATGGAACACGTTATCAGTTTGTTGCTATTTCTGATAGTTTATTACCGGGTATTTATGTAAATCCATTGTTTATGGGGAAAGAAAATACTCCTTATGCACTTGATATTACTATGCAAGATGGTAGAAAAGTGAATGGTAAAACGTTTATAGGAAAGGCACCATTTATAGATAGTTTGGTACATTGGAACGAAATTGAAAATAATGATACCAATTCATTTTTTTGGATGCAATGGTTTGATGGTCCTGAACAAAACAATTACAGAATGGCACTCTATAATAATGTTGATTCAATATTGTTTGGTTGGGGTGCAGCGCAAAGGTTTTATACTTTTGATGATGAATTGTTAAACAATACCAAAAGACCTTTTAGAACTTTAAGAGGATATGATTATGGCGATACAATCAATATCTTTTTATCATCTGTAGGTAGACCAGAATATTTGTTTTGGGAATCGTTTGGTAACGCAGCTAATAATGGAGGTCCATTTGCTACGCCCGTTAGTGTAAAATCTAATGTTACAGGTGCAATTGGTTCCTTTACAGGTTATGCAATAGAGAACAGAAGGATTATCTTAAGATAGGGCTTGCTGAAAATCTTTATTAAAGCTTTTTATTAATTAATTAGATTAAACGAATATTAGGAAGTTTGCCAATAGAAAAGTATAAGGCCTAATGTTGATTTATATCTATAAATAAAAGATAATATAAAAAAAGAAATTGAATCTTGTTTATTACGAAATTTCCTAAAATCCCAGAGGGATGGCATTATTGTAGTAAACAAAGGTGAATGAATAAGCCTCACCCCAAGTCTTACGCGAACCGAAGGTTCGCGCAAGACTTGGGGTGATTTACTATGCTTTTAAGTAATAAGTAGGGTCTATTGAAAATCTTTATTAGAACTTGTTATTAAACAATTAGGCCCTATCTAATACGAATATCCGCTACTTTACCTAAATTCTTAAAAATCCTGAAGGGATGGCATGATTATAGAAAATAATAATAAAGAAAACCATCTCCAAACCTTTTCCACCGCGGACCTTTGGTCCGCGGTGGAAAAGGTTTGGAGAATTTATTTCAAGCTTTTTTCTATAAACATGAGACCACCTATCGGGGTCTTAAATTTCATAAAAAAGAACAATTTAACACCAAACTACTTTTGAAAATGTTTCTCAAAACATTCACCAGATTTATAAAATATTAATGGTGGTAAACATGCGGATATTCATTTATCTAATAATTTAAATGCAAGGTTTTAAAGGTTATTGATTTTTACATTATCAGATAAAATTCATTTTCAGCAGCCTCTGAGATAGAATTATAAAGCATATTAAACCTACTTTTTTAAATTTTTCATAGCCCAAAGTAAAAGTGCATTTTTTACTTTGGGAACTTCAAGCTTTTCTGAAATATTACGTTTGTGCGTTTCGACAGTTTTCTCAGAAATAAAAAGATATATCCCAATTTCCTTGTTTGATTTTTGCTCAGAAACCAAATCTAAAACTTTTCTTTCTGTTGGAGTTAAAGCTGATAATTTCAGATTCAAATCCGGGTTTTCATCCATGGTTTGGTTTAAGTTAATCTCTGGACTTATAAATGTATTACCTGTCATAACTAGTTTTATACATTCGTGTAATTCATTTTGAGCAAAATCTTTTAATACATAACCATCACAAGCATATTCTTTTGCCTTCAGAAATACCGACATTTCTTTGTGCATGGTTAAAAGAATTACTTTAGTTTTTAGTTTCTTTTGTTTAACAGTTTTAAGGATTTCAAGCCCCGAAATTCCAGGCATACTCACATCTGTTATAACTAAATCGGGTAATAAGTTCATGATACCATTTAAACAACTTACTCCATTTCCATATGAACCAATAACTTTATAGTTTAAGGTATTTAAATAGGTTTCAGTACCTAATAAAGTAATTGGATGATCGTCTGCTACTATAATTTTATATGCCATTTTTTAAAGGAATATGAAAAGAAATTTTAGTTCCTTTTTCACTTGAATTTATAAATGCTGATGTTTTGAGTAGATTACAATTATCCATAATTTTTTTTAATCCAAACGCATTTCCACTTTGCAAAATTTGTTTCAGAGGAAAGCCCTTGCCATTATCAATTATTTCAACATAAAGATTTTCATTTGATTCATCAATTAAAATTTCAATAGAGCTTGCATTAGCATGTTTTGAAATATTAGAAAGAGATTCCTTAATGATATGGTAGAGCAGCAGTTCGTTTTGGTAACTTAAAGTATTAGGAGCATAATTAATTTTGTAATTAATAGGAAATCTAATTTTAAACGGATTTTCATGAAGAAGATTTTCAATAGATATTTTTAAGCCATCTATCTGCATGGCATAAGAAACCAAGTTATTATTAATAGAACCCAGATTGTTATAAACAAAGTCTAATTTTTTGTTTTTTGAATGAATAGAATCTTCAAATGAAAGACTCATTTGAGCAAGTTCATTGCTAATGAATTGCTTAATTTGAGTTATAGGATTGATTTGGTGGTTCAATGGCTTTTTATTAATTATAATTTTTTTCGGTGTTTCAAAAATGAGACAGTCTGTATGAAATAAAAATCAGGGTTTACCCTGATTTATTGAATTGAACCAATGGTTTTTCGATTTTAACCTATTTAATTCCCTGCAAAATTGGCCTTTGAAAATAGTTTAGCGAATATCTGAATGTTTACCAGGGAATTTTTTTTGTTAGCAGATGCATGAATTATAATAGATTTAAACTAGGGCTCACTGAAAATAGAGATAAACATTTCAGATTTTAAACGCTGCTTAATTATACCGAATACATTTTGTTAAAGTCCAATAAATTGTCCATTACAAAATTGCCTCGGTTTTAATTTTTTTGTTTAAGATGTATTTATAATACTTCAATTTTGCATTACCAGCAAAGTTAGCTTTGTTTTTGTCAATAAGTAGATTAAAAACTAATTCTACTAGATGTAAGAAATTTAAGCAATTGTTCTTAAAAACCTTGCTTGTGATTTATAAAAAAAATTAATTCAATTGATAGATAATTAATGCTAATTAATGTTTTCATTTATATTGAACCTCAAACAAATGAAAATCGTATTTATACTACGTAAAAACCCCGTTAGGTGGTTTAACATTGGTAGTATTAAAAATGGTTTGAATCTCCGCCTCGTCGGTCTTCTTCCCGCGGACCTTCGGTCC
>JBIMKP010000079.1:0-6102 GCA_051861545.1 Bacteroidia bacterium
CTATGCCCATCAGGACTGTACTCAAATTCTAAATCAGGTTTGGTACTTCCAGCAGTGCGTATAATCTTTTGTATTTTTCCATATACATTCCATTCAATACTTAATATTTGCTCTGCTTTGTCTTGTATTAAATTACCAATTTCATCATAGGTATAATTGCTATAATCAACTTGTTTATCAATATCATCAGCATAATTACTTGCTGCAACTGCATCAGTTACCCTTCTTAATTTATTGGTTGGTAATCCGGCCACCATTTCATATTCATAATGCAAACTGTCCATAGCCACTTGTGATGGTCCGCCATTACGAAGTTGTTTTAAAATATTTCCGTTTGCATCGTAGTAGACTAAATACATAGATTTTATCAATCCAATTAGAATAGCCTCACATAAACTTAAATCAAAAAGAGAGGGTATTTTGTCCCCTCTTCTTTTTATCTCTTCAGGAACAAACCTTTTGAAAAATTGCAATCTAAAGAGTGATAAATGGAGCACTGCCCTTGCTATTTATGCATTAATAAACTATATTAATATTACAAATAAATAAATGATATAACTTTTTTAATTGCAACTTTATTTTTTGAATATCATTAGCTTCTAGTTTAGAGAATTCAGCTACGTCTAACCTCCAAATTGACATATTATATAGGTACTCTTTTAATGTTAACACCCTTTTACTTTTTAATATTTTTAACATTTCCAAATTATTTATTTGTAAAGCAAAGTCTTCCATTAATCCAATATTTGTGAGTAAATTTCTAAGATACTCTTTGTCATTTGCAAATATATCATCAAAATTATTCAATAAGTTATAATCACATTTAGTATATGGCTTGTAGAATTTTTCTGAACCTAGCCAATTAGCAAATCTACTTTTATCAAAAAAACAATGATCATACATAAGTATTTTTGATTTAAAATTTTCTAAATTTTTAAATGCAATAATTTTATTCCCTTCGATTAGAAAACAATCTTCTTCAAATTCATTTGCTCCCCAAACCGAATATACACTTATGTTAGCATAATCTATTTGCATTAAATATTTATGATATTTTTCAGATGATTTAAAATTTTCCATAATTATCTTGGTCTTTTATCTCTAAACCACTTTTTTATTAGGTTATTTGGGGTTCCTCCACCTTGTGGAACGTCTTTTCCTGTAATTTCATCAGCTAATTCTTGATCGCCTTTTCTCCAATCAATATTTTTTGGATTAGGTTTTGGATATTGACCATCTGGCCAAACATTCTTTTTCCCACCTTTAGATAAAAGAATCCCCATACTTAGCTGCAAAGCTGTAGTAAATTGGGATATAATTCTTGAAGTATTAGGAAGTTTAATAACAGGAATTGAGGAGGGATTAGAAATTAATTCATTTCCTATTTTTACAATAGCCACTGAAACTAATATTGCTATTCCTACTTGATTTGAAATTGGAACTACTATTAATCCTTCAACTGCTTTTTGAGGTTCAGCAGCTTGAATTTTTATTTTTTCTATTTCATTTCTTAAATTAGGAGGAAGTGGATTTTGATTAACTTCTAATTTTAATGGCAAATATATTGTTTGCCCTTCATAAATCTTATTCTTATCTTTAATAGATGGATTTAGTTTTAAAAGCTCACCTACAGTTGTGTTATTTGCTTTTGCTATATTTGATAAAGTATTTCCTTTTTGAACTTTATATAATTTACTTTTGGGCTCTTTTCCACTTTCACCTGTTGGATCAATTACATTTAATGGGTTGTTATCTAAAGTTGAATAAGGGCTCTGAAAAGGGAACTCATTTGCCAATGGGTCCACATTCCACCTTCTCCCCAACCTCGTATCGTATTCCCAATACTCCGCGGTCATAATGTTGCCTGGGCCTGCAATTTCATCATCGCGTTCTTGGGTGTTAAACCCAAAACGATATTCACTTCCCTGCCAAGTTCTCTCTGCCAATGGTGCTCCAAACGGTGAATAATCTGTTGCACTTACTACATCTGCAATGAAGCATGAAATGTTATTCGAACTACAAACAGGTAACTTCTTATCTGTAACAACAGTCAACACATCTCCCAAATGGTTTGTAAGTTCATACCTTTTAGCTCCACGTTCTGTATAAAAACGACTTAGGCTTAATTGTTCAATGTGTGTATTACTCAATTGTGTGGTTACTCCGTTTTCAATGCGTACAGTTCTTTGCGCCATGGCTTTGTTGGTTTGGTAAATACCAATTCTTGCACTTCCGTAAATATGCCATTCTTCTAAACGTAAACTGTCTGTATACACACTGCTTTGTTGCATAAACCCGGCTGTAATTTGGTCGTATAATCCCTGACCAAAGTAATTTCGAATATAAGAAAAATAGTTTTCTAATCCACCATAATTGCCGCCATAAAGGTTTTGATTTTGTTGGGTATTGGTTAATATTGATTTGTTATACATCACCGCTTGGTTCATGAAATACGAATTTTGGTTGTTAACAAAATAACTCAATATCGAATTTGTGCCAAATGCTTCAATTAGTTTATTCCAACTAAATTCAGAATAGTTATTACTCATTAAACTTGCCATATCATCATGACTAAAAGAATAACTACAATCGAATCCATCTGAACTTGCTGTGCGATAAAACATATCTCTTAAATCTGGTATTACCATTAATAATTCAATGAGTTTATTAGGTTGATCTGTATGTAATTTAAATAAAAAATTCGAAACAGATGGACCACAATCTCTAAAACCTTCATCTATTTTATATAATTCATCCAATAGTATTTTTAAATTTGAACCATTTCCATTGTTGCCATATACATAACGATTTAATTCTTCTTTTGCATCTTCTATGTTTAAGTTCTCAAAGCCAAGTCGTGCTGCCAATGCTGGAATATAATCACCATAATTTGTCATTTCCATTGCCAGAAATAAATTCATTAAACTTGCTGAATCTACTACAAATGCCCGCATTAATGGCGCATAATTGCTATTCTTCTGATGCCTGTTTTTTAAACAATTACATATTACATCAAAGTCTGGTGGACTGGCTGTAAATAGCAGATTCAAAAATTCTCCTAATTCAATCCTATTGAGTAATGTATCTAAATTGTTTTGGTCGTCTTTTAAAAATTGATATGGACTAAATGTATATAAAAACTCAAAATTAGAACCCAATTGATTCATGTAGGCGTTTCGTACTTATTACATAATGCATTATTTCTAGTTGCTGTAATGAACTTAAAATGCAATAACATTTACAAACTCAATAGCTATAGGCTTTCAACAAACTAAACTAAAAAAGGGAAGCTATTATTGCCTCCCTTTTACATTCAATAAAGATGAATATTTTTTATTCTCTAACTTTGAAAACCTTTTCTCAGAAAGGTGATTTATCTAACACTGCCCTAAGATATAATATTAACAAGGTACAAAAAACTAAGCAAATGCATAAATAAACTCATTATTTCCCTTTAAATCTCCAGTGTAATTAGCTTTACTTTGCGCACAAAACTATTTGCAAGGTTGAACAACTAATGTTATTCAGAAACTAAATATCCAATTTCTGGTTTATCTATTCTGTATTTCACTTTAAGAATATTTAAATTACTTGGAAGTGGTACATCACCATAATATTTTTGAATTCGATTATATGTAATACCATTGATGGTATAATCATAATTTAAATAATCATTGTCAGTTATTGGTTCAGATATATTATTTGCATTCACAATTGCAAATGAATATTTAATTGTATCTAAAATTGGCTTATTATCATAAACTAATGCACTTTCTAAGTTTTCTCTATTTACTAGAGTATGAAATTGTTCGCCCACAACAACACTTTTAAATGGTATGTTTTCAGTGAAAGTATAGTGTTTCCCATTAATTTCATATGATATATCTATTGTCTTCCAGCCAACATTATAAACAGTTCCAACTACTATAATATTGTTTTTTAGTATATTATCCCTGTCATTATTTCTTAGCTTAAAAGACAAATAAATTACAATTGATATTATACTAAACATAATAACAACTTGTATTTTTTGTTTACTTGTGCTAGATACTTTCATTTTTATTTATTTTTTTCAGCCACAACACCAGAACCAATGCTTGAATACACTTCAGTTGCTTTGACATTTCCTTTAACTTGTTCTTTTACGACTTTAGCAGTTTTTTTTGATGCGTTTGCTATCACTTTTGTATAACCTCTGTTAACTAAACTTCCTAAAACTTTCGTACCTGCATCACCTGCAACTGAACCAACCAAATCAACAGCAGCTTCTGTAATTTTTTTATCTCCTCCAATAATTTTTTTATCAATTATTCCCTTTTTACTATCATATTTAACATCAACAGCTGCTTTAACAATATTTTTGGTTCCAGCTTTAGAAACTACTTTTAAAATTTTATTAGTTTCAACAACTTTCTCAGTTGTTTTAATTGCATTTGTTATTCTAATAGCAGTTTTACCTAATTTAGCAATATTTCCAATTCCAGCTGTTGCAAATCCAACCCCTGCTTCTATGGCAATATCACCATAATCTAAATCCAAAATTTCACTACCTCTTTTACCACTTAAAACATTAACAGTTACTTGAATTCCCACTTCTTGAAATATTGCCCACCCGGCTCCAATTAATTGAGGTACAATATCACCGTCAGGGTCATTATTTTTAATTGAATTTCCGTCCATATAGGCATATGGACTTTGATATGGTTGTTTTTCAGTTTCTGGATCAACACCCCACCAAACTAAAAGCCTTGTATCTCCTTCTCTATATAAAGTAGTAAAGTAGTTTCCGTTTCCACTTATTTCATCGTCTTTTTCTGAACCTTTATTAAATCCAAACCTGTAATAATTGTTTGGTGCTGTATAAGAACGCCCAACTAGTGGAGCCCCGCCTGGAGAATAATCGGTAGCGCTTACAATATCTGCTATGAAGTAACTTACACTTGTTCCTGAACAAACAGGTAACTTCTTATCTGTCACAACAGTCAACACATTTCCTAAATGGTTTGTTAGCTCATAACGTTTAGCACCGCGTTCTGTGTAAAAACGGCTTAGGCTTAATTGTTCTATATGGGTATTACTTAGTTGTGTAGTAACTCCGTTTTCAATACGTACTGTGCGTTGGGCCATGGCTTTATTGGTTTGGTAAATGCCAATACGTGAGCTGCCATAAAGGTGCCACTCCTCCAATCTTAAACTGTCTGTATACACACTGCTTTGTTGCATAAACCCGGCTGTTATTTGGTCGTATAATCCTTGACCAAAGTAATTTCGAATATAAGAAAAATAGTTCTCTAATCCACCATAATTTCCTCCATAAAGGTTATTCGCACTTTGTACTGTTGCCAATAAATTTGGGGCAAAGTTTACAGCTGTGTTTACAAAATAAGAACTCATATTTTGAGCATGGTAATTAAGTAAAAACTCAGTGCCATAGGCTTCTACTAATGGGCGCCATAAGTTTGCAGGAGTTTGTTGGTTGAAGTGTTGAGATAAATTAGCAGCATCAAATGATATTGAACAACTAAACTCATTAACTTGGTTCTGATTATATAAAATAGCTCTAAAACCTGGTACTTTTACTAATAGTGCTTTGAATCTCTCAGGATTATTTGAATACAAATTTCTTAAAAAATCTGATGCATCTTGGCCACAATCATCAAAACTACCCAAAGCCCTTAATTCTGAAAATATTCTTTGCTTTCCAAGATTAAACTCATTAATCAAAACAAAATTCTTAATCTCTGTAATCGCATCTTCATAACTTAAATCACCCCTATCAAGCCTCTGCGCCAAAGCCACAACCTTATCTGCTTGTCCAGTTTCTATAAATGAACCTAAAAACAATTCTAAACTTTGTTCATCTTGAACAAACGATAGTAACAATGGTTCAAATTCACTATTATTTTCAGACCTTGATTGAAAACATCTACAAAACTCCTCCCAATTAAATTTCCAATTTGTAAATGCAAATTCTATAAATTGTTCATCGGTTAACCTGTTGACTAATGTATCTAGATAAATATAATTTTCAGCAATTAAAAATGGATAAGGACCAATATTGTTTAATAAATTGGTATCATTTGCAAAGCTTGTTAAGTATTG
>JBIMKP010000080.1:0-5294 GCA_051861545.1 Bacteroidia bacterium
TTGTTACCATTTTGTTTTTAATTTACATCTCTAATATAATTAACTTTATCAAATGCTACCTCAGGTTTCGTTCAACAGCACATTTGCAATAGGCGTGCAATTCGTCTCCGTTTGACGGGATTTTAGTAGTTGATTAATTCGTTTCCCTAAGCTACATTTGAGTCAAAACGCACGCCCATCGCAAATGTGCAAAACGTTATAAGCAACCTTAAAATAGAACTTGACAAGTTGAAAATTAAAATCTATATTTGATTATGCCTAAAATTGCTATTTATAAATTTCTGACTTTTTTTATTTTCGCCTACGATGCGCTTAATGAGCCACCGCATTTGCATATTGTTAAAGAAAAAGGAAATCGACAACGTTCTGCAAAAATTTGGTTGGAGACTTTTAAAGTTGCTGAAAAAGGTACACTAAACGAGAAGGAATTAAATCAAGCAATTAGTTTGATTAAAAAGAATCAAATAATACTGATTGACTCATTTAACAAGGTGAAAAATGGTCAAAAAATAACTACTATAAAATTAAAATAAATGACAACTACACTTAAAAATACCAAAATTTGTATCGAAAAATTAAATTTCGATAGCGTGGGGAAAATATCACTGAAACTTGAAGATGGTCGTGTAATTATTGTTCCATTAAAATATTTTCCAGACATACAAAAGTTGCCGGTTGAAAAAAGAAAAAAATACACAATCGTTGATGACCGAACTGTTCTTTTCGCTTATTCCGACTCTGTTTATCATTTGGAGGATTTTATGGGATTGGAAAGCAAATGGCGAGAACGATAACAAGGCAGCTTATAACAGCGTGTAAGCAATATTGCCTTGCCGCAGGCGCAACACAAGGCAACATCGCCTACACGCGAAACGTTATAAGCAAGGCTAAAAATAAAAGAATTAAAATGAATCTTATTAAAATTAAACTTGGAATTTTATTTGTCCTTCTGAGTATTTCTGCTTTAGTGAAGGGACAAAGTACTGGTTGGAATAATATTGGTGGAAATTGGGGGAAAAACGGTTATATTGATGTTGCCGGACCAACAACAGACAGCGTATTATGGGAAACTACATCCTCTGGAGTTTTTGGTGCCCCTATGTATATTGAAGAAAACTATCTGGTAACCATGAGGTTTCAAAGTACCACCAATGCCCCTGTAGAATGTTTCGATTTAACCACGGGGAATTTGTTATGGAGTGTTGACGTTACTAATTCTAAAGCACGGTCACTTCCTGTGGGTCTTCGCGATAACAGGGTTTTTGTCATGAGTTCATCGGAAAAACATCACGATTCACTTTATGCCCTCAATTTATTTGACGGTTCGCGTATTTGGACATCAAATGTGAAAGTCGGCACTTTTATAACCGAATCAGGAGTTTTTGATTCAATTGGCAACTTTTATATTAATGGGAATTTGGAAACCTACAAAATAGACCCTACAAATGGTCAAATGATTTGGCAAACTCCAACAGTACCTTGGGCCGTAGGTAGCCAAGAAATGGCCATCAATCAGGGTCTTAATACAGGATATACATTGGAGAACACCAACAATATTGCGTATGTATGGGCCATTGATCTGATCAATGGCAATAAAAAGTATTCCCAGCCCTTAATTCGGTTTAGGCAAGGGAATTTTCCACAATCAGCTCTAATGGTCGGGAGAAACGGTGTAATTTATGTTCAGCTGACTGAAGATCATATCGCAGCGCTGTCAGATGATGGCACCCAATTAAATTTATTGTGGGAAACAGAAATCTATGGTAATGGTTCCTTCAGTACGATGTGTGTTGGATCGGACGGCTCAGTCTATGCTCCCTCAAATGGAAAAATCGTCCGTTTAAATCCACTGACAGGTATAATTAGTGATTCATCTGTTTCCATTTCCCAAGGAGGGTTTTATTCACCTAGGCTTTCATCAACTAACAACAATATTATCTATGCAACAAATGGAGAAAATGGCGTGTATGCTTTTGACCTCTCTTTAAACTTGTTGTGGTCTGATGTTTTAAATTTCACAAATACTTCCGGTGTTTGCTTTGCGAAAAATGGTCTTGCTGTTGTTTCCGGAAGTAATAAAATCAGAGCTTACAAACCAACTATGAAAACCGGAATTTATGAAATAAATGATGTTTTTGCGAGTGTTTATCCAAATCCGGTATCTTCTTATTTTGTGCTAGATGTTAACGATAAATTCTTTGGAAGAACTTTCAAGTTGATAGATATTAAAGGTAGCGAAATTAAAACTGGAGTTGTATCTAAAAATACAATTATTCAATTGGACGGATTTCCTCAAGGTTTATATTTTCTTAGGATTGAAGGTGTTAATCAAACTTTCAAAATAATTAAAAAATAGCCCATCCCACAGCCGCTTGCAGCAATGGAAGTTAAAATGCTTAAACTAGGCAGTGCATCTATCAAAGTCTGTGATTTTTTTGTAATAGAAGCGATCCGAAATCCTCCACTGCAGCAAGCGGCCAAACGTTAACGATCATTGTAAAAAGACCAAAGTAAATTTGAACAAACAGAATAATCGTATTTAAACAGACAATAAATGAAAAAAACAGGATTGACATTTATATTGCTTTTAACATTGGGTTTCAATGGAAAATCGCAGACAACTAGATATTTTGAATTTTCGACAACCTGTGGACATGAAAACTGGCAGGACACCACGTTTATAGCTTCTACCTCCAATCAGATAATAATAGACTCTGTTCTTGCTAACTTGGTTAGACCATTGAACCAGCGAAACTTTATTAACGGACCAATTGACTATGGCAATGGAGGTCACAACCACAATGCAAATCATTGGTTTTTATGGTATTTTCTTCCTAATCAATGGAACCTTGTAGAAATGGCAATAGAACTTTGCGATGGTTGTCCTTACACAGATGTTGACGCTGATACAGCTTATTGGGTCGGAACTGTTGGTCAATTTTGCCCTTGGTCTGGTCGTCCGGTAAGAGAAGTATCAAACCCTTTAGGAATTAACGACCCAATTTTTGAAAATGAAATTTCACTTTTTCCAAACCCAGCCAAAGACGAATTAAATTTGAAATGGAATAATTTAAATAATATTTCTGTTACAATATTTAATTCGGTTGGACAAAATTTATCTACTATTGTTCTTTCAAAAGATAAGAGCATCATTGACATATCAGGACTACAGAATGGACTTTACTTTCTAAAAATTAATAACGGAAATAAAACAGGAATTAAAAAATTAATTATTGATGGAAAATAAACAACGAACTGCTAACAGCACCTACAAGAAATTGGTGGTTCAGTGGTTAAATGAAGCTTTGTGCTTCTATCAAAGTTTGTGCTTGGTTGACAGTGAATCGCTTCAAAATCGCCACCTTCTTTTAGCCGCAAATCGTTATAAGCAATGGTAGCAGACGCCACAAACTAAAAGACATCAAGACCCAAATAGACATGTAAGCATGGACATTTTATTCAAAACCTTTATAGACCATTTTTCAACTCATCAAAAATTAAACGAAAAAACAATAGCAGAAATATGTAATCATTTGTCAGTTTTAAATTTGGACAAAAAGCACGTACTTATTAAAGAAAACCAACGACACGACTTTGCTTATTTTGTAGTTAATGGTGCTGTGAGAAGTTACTATCTGAAAGACGGTGTAGAAGTGAACACTTGGTTTGCTTTGGAGAATGATATGGTTGGTTCATTGCATAACTTTAAGGACAATCCTTCGAGAGAAACTATTGAGTTAATTGAAAATAGTACGCTTATTTCAATCAATCTAAAACAAATAAAGCCTTTAATGTTTTCAAATATTCAAATTGCTAATTTTATCAATGCAATAATAGAAGACTACGCTTTATTTTTAGAAGACAAGATTTACTTTTCACAAATGATGAGTTCAATTGATAAATATCTGATATTGCTTGACAAAGAACCACAACTTTTCCAACGTATCCCGCTTACTTACATTGCTTCCTTTCTTGGAATTTCAAGAGAAACACTTAGCCGTTTGAGAGCTAAATGATTTTGTGACATTTGTCAAATGAAATCATTTTTTAGCACTGCAATTTTGCAGTCTAAATATGATATAAATATGAATGTAACAACTCACAACAACAGACTTTTGTCAATAGACCTTGTAAGAGGTTTGGCAGTATTTTTTATGATTGCTGTTCATACACTTGAGGTATTTGCAAGTGAAGAAGTAAAAAACTCGGTATTCGGACAAATCATAGAATTTTTGGGAGGACCGCCAGCAGCTCCCGTTTTTATGACTTTGATGGGATTTTCATTTATGTATTCAAGGAAATCAGAATTGGAGCCAAGATTATTACGTGGCTTTAAAATATTTTTGTCGGGCTACATATTAAATATCATTAGAGGTGTTTTACCATTTACCCTTTCCACTTACTTAAAAATGGATATTATAGAAACATTTCCACTAGAAAAACTGAATGGGTACACTATTTTAACCATCGTTGATATTTTGCAATTTGCCGGAATAGCATTAATGATAATGGCTCTTATTCAGGAATTACAAATCAACAAGTATGTTATATTATTCTCTGCATTTTTAATTAGTATGCTTTCACCATTTCTTTGGGGATTAAACCTAAACATTCCAGTAATAGACCAAATTTTAGAACTGTTTTGGGGAGACCAACCAATTGAATTTAGCTTTATCGCAAATAAAATTGCTTTTCCTGTATTTCCATGGCTATCGTTTCCTCTTCTAGGTATGTTTCTTGGCGACACTATAAAAAATACGAATGACCAAAATAGAACTTTTAAGCACTTTGGTATAGGTGGCATTTAGGTTTTACTAATTGGAGTTGTCATTTCATATAATAACGTTGAATATCATTTCAACGACTACTATCACAGTCGACAAGGTGCAATGCTATTTATGTGTGGCTTTGTAGTTTTTTGGATTTACATTAATAAATTCATTATTGACAAAGTACCAAAGAACAAACTTTTTGAATTACTATTTAAGTGGAGCAATGGAGTAACAAACATTTACTTTGCTCAATGGATAATTATCATTTGGAGTATTGCTTTTTTCGGTATTAACCAAAGCTCTTACGTCACTATTATTTTATTAATTTTGACATTCACGTTTATATCACACTTTATAAACGAATTCATAATATTCAGGCAAAATAAGAACAAAATAAAACAGACAGAATGAGAATATACGAAGTGACAGAAAGAACCACTGCTTAAACAGCTAGAGTTTCGTGGTGGACGCAGGCCAAGCCATGAAACTCCGGTTGAACGAAAACTGCAATGGTCATAAGTA
>JBIMKP010000081.1:0-4026 GCA_051861545.1 Bacteroidia bacterium
AGCACGAAACTTACCTCAAGATGAGATTTCCTTTAAGGGCCGTAGAAGACGACTACGTTGATAGGCTACAGATGTAAAGGTAGTAATACCAAAGTCGAGTAGTACTAATTACCCGTAAACTTACAATTATTTTAATTCCCTAATTCACTTGTGTTTTCTTCTATCTATTGTCAAATTCTTTGAATAGTCAAAGTATTTATATGAACTTTTAAGATCTTCTTGGTGACTTTAGCGATGGTGTCCACCTCTTCCCATTCCGAACAGAGAAGTTAAGCCCATCAGCGCAGATGATACTTGGGTAACACCTGGGAAAGTATGTCGTTGCCAAGTCCTTTAAAACCTCACTCTAATCAGTGAGGTTTTTTTTTGCCCGTTTCCATTAGATTTATTATAAACTCTTTTTAAGGCTTCGTTTGTCATAGTTATTAAATAATTTATAATGTGAATTTTTCTAAGTTACTTCCTTTTGTTTGATTCGATTTTTCTTATGTCAATTTTTAAAATTTTGACGGCTTTTAAATTTATTTTGGATATTATTGGTATTCTAAAACATTCCATTTTAAATATAGTCTCTATATAATGAACTCAAATTTTCGAATTTTAATTGTAGAAGATGATGTCTGGATTTCAAAAGATATTGAAGATATTCTAGTTGAAACAGGTTATTCAAATATTTTTAAATCTAATAATTATGAATCTGCGGTTGAAATCCTTAATTCTGAATACATAGATATTGCATTATTGGATATTCATTTAGTTGGCCATTTAACTGGTGTTGATTTGGCAAATTATATATCCACTAATATTAAGATTCCTTTTATTTTTATTACTTCCAATTCTGACTTTAAGTCTATCTTTAATATAAGCCAAACCAAACCTTCTGCTTATTTATCAAAGCCATTTAACAATATTGACTTGGTTTCTAACTTAGGCATTGCTTTGTATAATTACTATGGAGCAAATGAATCTGAACAAGATAACAATTACATTGAAAATATAACTGTTGATAGTTCTGATTCGAGTTTAATAACGGAGGATTTTATAGTTATTAAGCATAACCAACTTTATTATAAAGTTCCTTTTATTGAGATATATTGGTTAAAAAGCGATAAAAACTATATCGAGGTGCATACAGAATCTAATAGATATATTATACGTGATTCTCTTAAAAATATACTCTCTTTTTTACCAGATTATTTTTGCAGAACACATAGGCAACATGCTGTTAATTTAAAAAAAGTTAAAGCAGTAAATACCAATTATTTACTAGTAAATTCTATTCAAATTCCCCTAAGTAGAAATGAACAATCAGAGGTTCTAAGAAATTTAAACATCTTTAAGCATGAGGAATAAAGAACAGATTTTTGAAGGAGATTTTTTTAGATTTCTGCTCTTTTTATTCTTCTTTATCTTCTTTAACTCTCTTCATTATAAAGCTTTTTCTGAAAATATTGATAGTCTTTTTAAAGTTGTTAGAAACCAATCCGATGGAATAAATAAAGCTGAAACATTATTTGAACTATCAAATAAATTTAGAACCCAAAAATTAAATTATTCTAATGCGAAGTTTGCTGCTCTAGAAAGTATCAAGACATCCGAAAAAATAAATTTCTCAAATGGTATTTATAAAGGAAACATTGCACTTGGATATGCAGTTCGTGATTTAGGAAGAAACCAAGAAGCTATTCAGCATCTAAAAACTGCAATTCAATTATTTGATAATAATTTTAATCTAAACTCTGATATATCTCTTTTTATTACACAGGTTTATACTTGTACTGCTTTATCAGAGGTTTTTATGCATTTTCCAGATTATAAAAATGCAGAAAAATTTGCTTTTAAAGCACTTGAATTATCAGAAAAGTATCATGTAGGTGAAGGCCAATGTTGGATGAACATTGCCAATATCTTCTTTAACCAACAGAATTATAATGAATCAAAATTAAGTTGCTTAAAAGCAAAAGATTACTTTGAAAGAAATGATTCTTATGATGATTTGGCTCGTTGTTATTCCTATTTAGGTAATATATCATATAACCAGAATGATACTAAAGGTGCTTTGATAAATTATCAGAAAGCTTTAGAAAATTATAAATAGGTTCAAAGTTTAATAGGGGAAAGAATCACTTTATATAATTTGGCTGAAATTAATCTAAGTCTTAAAGACTATGAAAAAGCTAAGTTTTATGTTGATGAAACTTTAAAAATTGATGCTCAAGTTAATGATCATATTTATAACTTTTATATCAATTTACTGAAGTGTAATATTTGTATTGATAAGGGGGATTATGTTTGTGCTATAAATTCTTCTAAAATTACTTTTGAAATAGCAAATCAACAAGGTGATTTATTAAATCAGAGTTCAGCTTTAGAATATTTATCTAAATCGTATTTGCTTAATGGAGATACCGTTAATGCTTTTTTAACTATTGGAAAATTACAGATAATAAAAGATTCTATTTATAAAAAAGATATAGCTAAAAGTACGATTGAGCTGACTAAAAAATATGAAGCAAATCAAAATAAAAGCAAAATAGCATTTTTGGAATTAAAGAATTTTTCAGTAAAAACGGAATATGAACGTGAATTGTTAAAATCTAAATTACTCGAAAAAGATATTCTATTAAAGGACAATGAAATCTTTAATGATTCGATTCTTAAGCAGAACCTCATCGTAGAAAATAAAATTAAACAGAAAACTATTCAAAACGGCAATGAACTCAATCGTTTTTTAAAAATTCAAAATGAACTTTATACAAAGAGTTATCGAGATGAGTTAAAATTTAAATGGCTTTTGATATTTTTTATTCTCATACTATTAGGATTTACATTCAATTTCTTTAAAAATTATAAAAGACAGAAGCGGGACAATGATAAAATTTTTCAGCAATCTGAAAATTTGAAAGTTTTGATGAATGAATTAAATCACCGAGTAAAAAATAATTACCAGATAATTATTTCAATGCTTAGGATTCAGTCGAGGGCTTTGGCTAAGTCACCCGCAGCTGAGATTTTAATTGAAACAAGTAATAGATTTCAAGCTATATCAAAAGTTCATGAACAACTTTATAGTGTAGGAGATCACAATAATATTTCATTAAAGAAATATCTTGAAGATTTGTTCGAAAAATTCACATTTCAAGTGAATAAAGAAAAAAAAATGTTTGAATATACAATCAAAGATGATCTTGAATTGATTGTAAATTTTGATTCATTAATTCCTATATCTCTCATAGTTCATGAATTGCTTACTAATTCAATTAAGCATGCAACGATTAATGGAATTTCACTAAAAGTAAATGTTGAAATAGAAAAAGCAGAACATAATTTTTATAGATTAATTTTTTCGGATAATGGACCTGGTTTATCAATTGATATCAATGAGAGCAAAAGTTTTGGAATTACTTTGTTGAAGTTGTTTGCAGCACAATTAGGCGGAAGCATTCAATCCTATAATGAAAACGGAGCAGTCTTTGGCCTAAATTTTAAATTGAAAAATTAGCTTTGATATGCTAGATTCAGTTTTATAAATAACGAATATCCGCATGATTACCACCAATAATTTTTTTATAAATCTTGTGAATGTTTTGAGAAACAATTTCCAAAAATAGTTTGATGTTAAATTGTTCTACTTTATGATATTTAAGACCCCGATAGGTGGTCACATGTTTATAGTAAAATGCTTGAAATGAATTCCCCAAACCTCTTCTAACGCGGACCATTGGTCCGCGTTAGAAGAGGTTTGGGGGTGGTTTTCTTTAATTATATTTTCTATAATCATGTCATCCCTTCAGGATTTTTAAGAATTTTAAGAAAAAACATGTTTCTGATTCTAATTAATTTTTCAAGGTAGATTATGATTATTTCGAGCAATCATCTTCATTATAGCCTTTTAAGCTTGGTAAAACTAGTTTTAGGTAAAGTAGCGGATATTCATATTGTAGATTTATGAGTATTTCGGATGAACTGGGCCAGTGATTCCGGATTCAACTGAGCCACTCAAATTGGATAAAAAATGCAATGCAA
>JBIMKP010000082.1:0-3948 GCA_051861545.1 Bacteroidia bacterium
CATCAATTTTTTCATCTTTAGACTTGAAAAACTATTCGCCTAAAACAGTTTAGTCCCCAAAAATTAAATCTGACCCTTTTAAAGTCCTAAATCAATTAGTTTTACTAAACTAAACTGTTTGTAAAAAGGCAGCTATTCTAATTTTAATTCACTTCTATAGCTAATTATATTGAACAATAAATATGCTAAATAAACTTATAATTTTAACTTTAATTATTTCATTTACTTCATGTTTGGACAATCGGCAGAGGCGAAAAGATATTGTAGCAGAAAAAATTGTTATAATAAATGAAAATAGAACTGAATGGGAAAATCTAACAAAAGATATTTTAAACGACCTATTTGTTAATCAAAAATTAGGAAAATTAGTTAGCCCAACTGAATTGAATTTCGACCTAAAAAATCGTTTATTAAAACAAGGCATCTTGCGACTTTCTGTTAATAAATACAATAACTGTATGCAGGTTGAATATGACACAGATTGGACAGACTACCCAATTGGAGCGCTTAATATTACTTGGACGACATGTGATAGTATTCAAACCCAAAAGGGATTTTATTTAGACAATTTTAATATAAATTTTATTGAGGTTTGGGGTGTAGGAAATAATTGGTTGATTTGGACTGACAGTGACTTTAAATAAATATCTAGCTTTAGTAAGGATTACACTTCATTTAAAATGATGAGTTAACATTAAGTTTTGAGCGTTTAAAAATCATAAGTATAAATGTGAATCATTGTTCTGCAAAACTCGCCTAAAAACAAAGTACCAATGCATTATTATTAACTTGAAATACCTTTACTTTGGATTTTTAATCTGCTTTGAAAAAATTTATTTTTTATGCTTTGCTTTTTGTGATTAGCATTCCTTTGCCATGTGCTTACTTGGCTTTGGTGGTGAAAAAGCATTTTATTAAACTAGAGGTTTTACATGAATTGGGTAAAAAAGACAAATCATTACTGAGTTTTATTCATCTTAGCAAACAAGAAGCTGATACAGAATTAGAATGGGAACATCCTTGGGAATTCAAATACAAAGATTTTAAATATGATGTTTTAGAAAAAAGCGAAAGTAAAGACAGTGTGTTTTATTCTTGTTGGAAAGATGTAGAAGAAACAAAAGTGGATAATCAAATAGCTAGTTTAATTAATTCAAATCCTCATCAAAAAGAAAACAATAAATTAGTTAAAGAGTATCTAAGTAAGTTATATTTTCATAAAGATGGAATGCAAGTCGATTTATTTTTTTTCTATAAAAAATCATTAGACCGTAACACTGAAAATCAATTTACAAATCCCACACTTTTAGTAGAATTTCCGCCGCCGAAAGTTTAGTTAAATTGAATTTTATATCAACAATTTAATTTTAAAACTTTTTAGAAAAAGCTAGTAATAACTATCTATTTCTTTCAACTATTTTCTTAGAAAATGAAAAAAACAATCATAGCTGTTTGGCTAAGTTTGTGGCTTGGTTTATGTTTGGCTCAGACTGTAAAAATAACAGATAGCCAAACTGGAAATCCAATAAAGAATGTCACAATTGGCCAAAATAGTATAAGTATTAAAATATCAAGTAATGAAAAAGGAGAAGCGGATATTACTCCTTTTAAAGACCTAAATCGAATCAATTTCAGCATTATATCACACCAAGCTTTATCAATAAGTTATGAAAAGCTTAAAGAAAACGGATTTACAATTCAACTTATTAAAAAATCATTACAGCTTAATGAAATGGTTTTTTCATCAAGTAAATGGAATCAGAAAAAAGAAGAAATTCCTGCTCAAATTGCCATCTTAACTCAAAAGGAAATAGAACTGCATAATCCTCAAACTGCCGCAGATTTATTGGGTTCAAGTGGCAAAGTGTTTATTCAGAAAAGTCAACAAGGTGGTGGTAGTCCTATGATTAGAGGTTTTGCAACAAACAGACTTTTGTACTCAGTTGATGGAGTAAGAATGAATACTGCAATTTTTAGGGCAGGAAATATTCAAAATGTGATTTCACTCGACCCATTTACCATTGAAAAAACAGAGGTTTTATTTGGACCAGGTTCTGTGATTTATGGAAGTGATGCCATAGGTGGAGTGATGAGTTTTCAAACTTTAAGCCCAGATTTTTCTACTTCTGGCAAACCAATAATAAAGGGAAGCGCATTAAGTAGATTATCTACAGCCAATTCAGAACAAACTATTCATGTTGATATCGCTTTAGGTTTTAAAAAATGGGCGTTCTTAAGCAGTTTTTCAAACAATCAATTTGGTGATTTAAAAATGGGAACAGATGGACCAAATGAATACCTCAGAAACATTTTTGTTCAAAGGGTAGATACTATAGACAAAATTGTTGTTAACGAAAATCCATTGATTCAAAAACCTACTTCTTATAGCCAAGTTAATTTAATGCAGAAAGTGAAATTTAAGGCTTCAGAATATCTTGAATTTGAATATGGTTATCACTATTCTTTAAGCAGTGATATTGGTAGGTACGACAGACATATTCGTTTAAAAAATGAAACTCCAAGGTATGGCGAATGGTACTATGGTCCACAAAAATGGGTAATGAATGTATTAAGCATTAACCACAATAAAAAAACTATTTTCTATGATCAACTCAGTGTAAAAGCAGCTCTTCAAAATTTTGAAGAAAGTAGAATTGATAGAGACTTTAATCAATCAACAAGACATATACGAATTGAAAAAGTTGAGGCCTATTCCATCAACCTTGATTTCAACAAAAAAATAGCCGCAAATAAGCAATTGTTTTATGGAATTGAGGGCGTTCAAAATAAAGTTACATCCATTGGAAAGGATGAAAATATCACTACTGGAATTACAGTAGCCGGACCATCAAGATATCCTCAAGCAGATTGGGCTTCGTATGCTGCATATGGTAACTTACAATGGAAACTAGATTCGAAATTGAATCTTCAAGTTGGTTTACGCTACAATAATTTTCAATTAGATGCCAACTATGATACCACATTTTACACATTTCCTTATACACAATCAAACATGAATCAATCATCCCTTACCGGTAGTTTAGGATTGATTTATAAAGCACAAGAAGATTTTATTCTGTATACAAATATTTCAACTGCGTTTAGGTCGCCAAATGTAGATGATGCAGGAAAAGTATTTGATTCGGCACCTGGAATTGTTATTGTACCAAATCCAAATTTAGAAGCAGAGCAAGCAATAAATGCAGAAATAGGATTGAATAAAACTTTTTACAATATGTTAAAGATTGAAGTTGCAGCTTATTATACATTACTAAACAAAGCATTGGTTCGTCGTAATTTCACGCTAAATGGAAAAGACAGTTTGATGTATGATGGAGAGATGAGCAGAATTCAAGCAGTTCAAAATGCGGCTTCGGCAACCATGTATGGAATTCAAGCCAATTTTGAACTCAAATTCAAATCTGGCTTTGGCATCAGCAGTGATATCAATTACCAAAAAGGTGAAGAAGAACTAGACAATGGAACAACAAGTCCTTCGCGCCATACCGCTCCGTTGTTTGGTGTAAGTCGTCTTTTTTATAACCATAAAGGTTTGAGACTCGAATTGAATTCGTTTTATTCAGCATCAAAAAAATACGATGAATTACCAGAAGAAGAAAAAGTAAAACCAGAAATATATGCAATTGACGCAAATGGGAATCCATGGTCACCTTCTTATTATACAATCAATTTCAAAGCAAATTATTTAATCAATAAAACTTTCTCATTGAGTGCAGGAATTGAGAATATATTTAATAAAAGGTATAGACCTTACAGTTCTGGAATTGTAGCTGCGGGAAGGAATTTGGTTTTGTCGGGGAAAGTAAGATTTTAGATGGCTTCTGGCCGCTGGCTACTGGCCGCTAGCTTACATGTAAAAGCCTAAATTACGTTGACCGCTTTTAAGCCAACTTTTTAATATTGTTTACCAAAAATACATCTTGAGCT
>JBIMKP010000083.1:0-3410 GCA_051861545.1 Bacteroidia bacterium
ATCATCCCTATGGGATTTTAGGAAATTTCGTAATGAACTGGATTCTATTTTTAATTTGGTTTACCTAAATACAATTCATAAATCAATTTTAATCTGTTTAGAGTTTTACTAAAATAATTTAATGCAAACATGCGTATATTCGTTATTTAATATTGGTTATAAAGCAGATAATTAATTTGATTAATTTGATTAATTTGATTAATTTAGTAAAATGAAACGACTATACTTAATTATCCTAATCATATTACTTCAAATTCCGGTTAAAGCTCAGGAAGGAATCGATTCTTCATATGGAACAAATGGAAGTATTCATTTCTTTCCACAATTTTATTCAAAAGGAAGTACTGCCAACTATTACCCAACATTAAGCAGTTCAAATGATTCGCTTACACTATTTGGAAGTTGTTTTAATAAAAACGAAAAGTGTCTTTTCATCAAAAAATTCAAACCCAATTTAGAAGCAGATACTAATTTCGGAATAAAGGGAATTCAATACATTCCATTTAAAACACCTGAACAAATTCTATTTATAAGAAAAACAAGTTTGGGTAAACTACTCTTTGCAGGAACGGAAATACAAAATAATTTCAAACAATTTGTCATATATCAATACCTTGCAAATGGCAGTATTGATAGTAGTTTTGGTATTTTGGGAAAAAGCAGCATTGATCTACAATTATATGATGACCTTCCCACCGATTTGCTTTGTTTATCATCAGGAAAAATATTAGTAAGTTGGAATGATCAAATTCAATTAGACCCTGGAATTATAAGACTGAATGAAAATGGCACTATAGATAGCTCATTTGCAAACAATGGTATTCTAAAAGTTCAAACTCCTTTAGATATTATTGGTTTGAGACTTGCAGTAAAAAGCAATGGCAAGATTCTACTTGCTTGTCAAAAAAACAGCAATAACCCAAAGAAAATAAGCCTAATTCAGTTTTTTGAAAATGGACAAATCGATTCGGGATTTGGAAGTGCAGGAATTCAACACCTTGCTTTAGGAACTGCAAATGATGATTTGATTGGTTTTTACATCAGTCAAAACAATGAATTAAATGTATTAGCAAATGTTCAATTAGGCTCATCATCTCAATTGGCTCATGTACTTATAAAACTTGATACCAATGGAAATGGTAATGAGCAATTTGGCTCTTCAGGAGTAGTTATTCTTAAAAACAAATATGTTTCAAATGTCTTTAGGTTCGAAGAAGATAGTTTAATTCGAATTCATAGCAATCTGGGTATTCATAAAGTATCATTAAACGGTAATTTACTTTCATTTGATAGCCTTCCGCATACTTCAGCACTTATACCTTTTCAGGATAAATGGATTCAACTGAGTAACCAAAACTTCGGAAAATATTCAACTTTAAATAGAAGTTTAATCAATGCTGATTTTAGTCGCAATAATGGACATCCATTTAATCAAAAAAACGAACTTATTGGTTATAACCTGGGATTGAATCAAATCGGAGAATATGCAACAGATACTAGAAATGGCAAAACACTGATTGCTTTTTCAGCGAGTATGCCTTCAGGTGATATTTATAAAATCATTCAGGTAAATGAGGCTGGACAAGTCGATACTTTGTTTGGAGAAAACTTAGGTCCGGAAATACAAATTCCAAACTTAAATCGGAGTTCAATCAATATCAAATGGGAATCTGATAATAGCTTTTTAGTTGCAATTAAAGACAGTGGTGATGCTGTACTTTACAGGTTTAGTTCAACCGGCGTTTTAACTGAATCCTTTCGTTTTAAAAACGAATTTCACTACAATACTATCCATACAATTAAAATTGCAATTGATTATAAAGGAAGAGTATTACTTGGTACTTTAAGGGTTTTCAGAATAAATCAAAATGGCATTGAAGACAGTCTATTTAAAAACAATTTCAGAGGTCCGGTACATTCCATTTTTGCTTCAAAATCTGGAATCATTTATGCAGGTCTTGATAGCTTTGTTTGTGCTATCAATTCAAATGGAACTGTAGTTGAGAGTTTTGGTGAAAACGGACGATTCACCAATAAAACATTGAGTTTTCCAGGAACATTTAAGTATTTTAATTGCATAGAAATCAAGAATTCTGCTGATGGTAAAAATATCATTCTAAATGTTTTTACGAATTTCTGGCAAGATAAGGTTACCAATCTATACAAAAACCAGTTGTTCAAAATGGATTTCAATGGAAAAAATGTAAAGGAAATATTTAATAAAAACACCTATTACACTACCTACAATATGCAGTCATTTCCTAATTCAGGATTGGTATATATGGAACAAAAAATGGGAATGAATCAGGATAGTACAAATCTTCAAAACAACCCATTTATTGTTTTTAAAAACGATTCAATTGAAGCAATAAGCAAGAATAATTTAAATGGTATCCGTTATAAACCTGTAAATTTCCAAAAACTTCTTCCTTATCACAATGGTGGTTTAACTTGGTTAAGAATAAGGAACTCTTCTTTTAGTTTTACTAAAATAAAATTTGAAACTAGTATAGAAACTTTAAATGGACCTGACAGTATTTTAACAAGCAAAAGAATTGTAGGCTTTGGTGAAAAAGTAGAATTACAATGTAAGAATTTGAACGAAAATTCAAGCTATAAATGGTCTATTGAGCCTAATAATTTTAGGTATTTGAATGAAACAGACAGTTTATCGATGCGACCACAAATAGTATTTAACAAAAGTGCTTATTATTCAATTCGTGTTGTAGTTAAACAGAAAGATAGCACCTATGAAATGTTTTATCCAGCTTATGTTTTATTGAAACAAGAATTAGATTATATAAAAAGTACAGAGCAGCCTCAACTCAACGAAAAAATGAGTTTAAAACCTGTTTTAAATGGAGAGCCATTGTCTTATCAATGGAGTTTTAGTCCGAATGAAATTGAATATACAAACGGAAGTAATTCTAATACCAAAGAACCTGAATTTAAATTAAGTCAAAGAGGCTGGTACGATGTTCAACTAAAGGTTGAATTTGCCGATACCACAATTGAATTAAAGAAAAATAGTTTCATTTATATAACTGCAGTAGGTTTAAAGGAACTTAGCAATGGAAAAGAAATGTTTGAAGTTTGGCCTAATCCAAGTTCGGGATTCATCAATATCAAAAACAAAACAAACAACATTCCATTTGATATTGAGCTGTATTCTACAGATGGTAAAATGCTTTTAAAAACCAATTCATCAGAATTAAAATCAGGTGAATTACAATTACCTGAGCAAGAAGGTTTATATATTTTAAAAATGAATTGTGAGAACTCCTCCTATTTCTATAAAATTCAGAAATTGAATTGAATGAAATAACAAATTCAACATCTAGAATAAATGTATTTTTACTGGTATCAATTTTATGAATATCCTTTTCTTTACCAGTAAATTTAATAACATC
>JBIMKP010000084.1:0-3252 GCA_051861545.1 Bacteroidia bacterium
TTTTTCATTTTAGTCCTTGTGAAAGTTATTGTTTTTTATACTTTCATTTTGAACTAATTTTAGGGGTGAGGACAACACCAATAGTACAAAAAGTAGTTTCTGAATTAGGTTTTCCAACTAATATAATTATACATGAAAATTATTTATATGTCTCGGAAACTTCAGGTAGTAAAATTTCAAAAATTAATCTAAAAACATCAAACCCATCTCCTATTACAGTTACCACGGGCATTATTCAACCATTAGGAATTAGTATTAAAAATAATGAATTATATGTTGCAAGTCTTTATGAAAATAAAATATCAAAAGTTAATATTTTAGACATTCCATCATTGCCATTTACAGTGGCATCAGGCTTAAACTCACCAACAGACTTAGTATTTATAAATAATGACCTGTATTTTAGTCAATTTGAAGCAAAAAAAATTTCAAAGATTAGTATTCCACTTTCTACTACTGAAAATAACATTCATAATGAAAACAATATTGAATGTTACCCAAACCCTACATCTGACTTAATAAGAATTAGCAACATAAATGACAATACATTCTATTCAATTTACTCAATTAATGGAATACAATTAAAATCTGGTTTAATTTCAAACAATCAAAATATAAATCTTATTGACCTAAATGCAGGCATCTATTTTATTAAATTTGAAAATGGTAAAGGATTAAAAATATTAAAAGAATAATTGTTAATAAGAATAACGATAGATTTTCAAAATGTATTAAATAAAAATCGTTTTTAGTTAACAAACAAGGCTTTTAAGATTATAGATAAAGTTTCAATTCTATAAAATTTACATTCACTTTTCCAACAATATTTTCTACCATTAGGCCACCATTTTCCTTATGATTCATTCATTTTACCAATTTAAGAAATTGTCAATTTTACTTTTATTTTTGGTGATTTATTGATAATCTTGCTGAAGTACTTTTCTACCCTTTGGTTTTGATTGTTTTGTTGTTTAGGTGGAGAATGAAAAACGCAAATAAACCATATTGGTAATTTTATGAAGTACAGAATATTAATTTTCTGCATTAGCATTTTAATTGGCTGCAAAAAAGACAATCCAATTGAGATGCCTTTGACATCAGGGGGGCAAGAGAAAAATACTTGGCAAAAATTAGACAAGTATTGGAATACTGATTTAAACATTGAGAACTCTTTTGTTAATGATAATATCCTCTACTTGATTTCAGATGGAGCGCTAATTGCCATTGATAGTAATAATAATTTAGTAAACTATACCCCAATCTTATATAAATTAAGTCCGGCGTTCTATTACAAACCAACTTATAATGACAAATATGTAGTTCAAGTAAACTCAGATAAACGTTCAATTTTTGTTTTTGAATTTAAAAACCCTCAAATCAATAAAAGAATTCTTATCGACCCCAACTATCCAATTGATGCTTTTGGTCAGCTAAGCTCAAACAACGAATTAATCATAGGGTTAAACACCAATAAAACCATCTTATTGAATTTTGAGAACAATGAAAATGAAATAAGATATACAGTTGATACGATTCAAACTAATTCTAAATCATCAAGAATATATAGCACAGGAGAAAATCATTTTATTACCGCAATTGACCAATGGACAACAAAATACAATAACAAAACTTCAACCTTTGAACCAATAGGAAATTTTAGAATAAGTAATTCAATTACAATTAATGATACCATCTATGCAACATTATTTTGGACGAGATCAAGTGGTGATGGATTAATCTTTTCAACCGATAATGGCACTACTTGGACACATTTGATTTCAAACATTCGATTAGACTATTACTATCTCCATAAACTTCAAAATGATATGTTGTTTAGTTTTTACAGATCAATTTTTCGTTTACGTTTCGACTTTACAAAAGGCATATACACTTTCAGTCAAATTAACAATAAAGGTCTATTAGAAAATTTAAACCAAGACGAAGTAAATAGTATAGTTAAATTAGGCGATAAGGTTTTTGCTTCAACAAGTAAAGGTTTATACTTCGCTTACTATGAAAGCATTAAATAATGCTGCTTACACATCTACTCTTGAATATTTTGTGCTTATAGAAAGTTCAGTTCCATACATAAAATTTTGGTCTAATGAAGCTCCTAATTAATTAGAAAGTAATTTCCGAACTAATCCAAAAATTAACATGGGACATATAAAAGAACCAAATGGCGTAGATTTTTTTGTTGATCCAACTCCTTTATCAAATGAGGACAGACAACTAATTAGCGATTTAATTGCATACTACAAAAGGACTGGAAAAAAAATGCCTACAGCAAAAGAAACATCTAAAAAGAGAGTATCACAACCCAAAAAGACTTCTGTAGCATAAAATAAGATTCATTAATAACAGCATGAATAAGAAGCAATGGCCATAATAGCAAATATGCAATAGGCGAACAATTATTCTCTGTTAGAAAGGATTTAAAAGGTTGATTAATTCGTTTCCCTAATTTACATTTGAGATTAAAGGTAAGCCCAATGCAAATGAGCCTAAGGATAGCTGTAATTATAGAAACAACATGATACCGACAAAAAACATATTATGGATTTTATTTTTAATGAGCTGATTTAATTTATATGCACAAACAGGAACTATAAAAGGTAATGTTTTTGACAATCGAGAACAAAAAGGCTTAGCTTATGCAAGTATTATACTGACTGATAAAAAGGATTTTAAAAAATTCGCCCTTTCAGACGATGATGGAAATTTTTTGTTTGATAAAATCCCAGTTGGAATTTACAGCATTAAAGTAACTTATATAGGCTATGCTGATACTACCTTAGCAGAATTTAAATTAATGGCAGACTCAGTAGTTTCTATTAATTTAAATTTACCTCCTCCCTGCAAATATGATGCAAGTATAAACAACAAAACATGCCCAAAATGCCATAAAAAGAATAAAGTTATTCCTATAAGATATGGAATGCTTATTTCAATAAATGGAGATGACCCATTAAAAAATGAAGGTAAGACTTTCAAATTAGGTGGTTGTAATATTAGCTACTGCGACCCACATTGGTATTGTAAAAGAGACAAAATTAAATTTTGACAAATTACAAAACCCAAATAAGACCCAAACAATAGGCTCAATAGAACCAATACTGTAAAACAGCAAATTTGAAATAGGTATCCAATTCATCTAGATATAAATGAAGTTTTGTCACTAGCGTTGCGTTGTTTTTAGTTTGAGTTCTCTGAAACCCTTGACAGTCCATTGATACAGCCATTTTGTGGGTG
>JBIMKP010000085.1:0-3101 GCA_051861545.1 Bacteroidia bacterium
GCAATTTTGTTTAGGCCAATTTATTGGACTTTAACAAAATGCATTCGGTATAATTTGGCAGCGCCTAAAATCTGACCAGTTTCTGTCTTTTTCAGCAGGCCCTAAATTTCATAAAAAAGAACAATTTAACACCAAACTAATTTTGAAAATGTTTCTCAAAACATTCAGCAGATTTGTAAAAAATTATTGGTGGTGAACATGTGAATATTCGTACTTAAATTTCATGCAATTCAGGGATTTTCAACATTTAAATATGGAAAAAGCTAGTTTTTATCTTGAAATTGAGTATTCTTTATTCAATTACAAGCCTTAAGTTTGAAACATGAGTAATCGCATACGTATTGGTATATTTTTTGGCGGAAATTCCCGTGAACGTGAAGTTTCTTTTGCTGGAGGAAGAACTGTTTACGACAACCTAAACAAGAGTTTATTTGAAGCTATTCCAATTTTTGTTGATAGTTTTAATCAGTTTATTCTACTTGACTGGCATTATATTTACAAAGGTTCTATTAGAGATTTTTACCCACCTGTACAATTCCTAAAAAATAATAAACACGGAATTCAGGTTTATGCTGAAAATATCAAAGAAGCTTATGAAGATGATGGAAAGTCGATGGCAAAAAAAATCGGCAAACCACTCAGCATTCAAGAAATCAAAAAACAAATTGATTTTGCTTTCTTAGCACTACACGGAAATTTCGGTGAAGATGGTACGCTTCAGGGTTTATTGGAATGGAATGGAATTCCTTATTCAGGTTCTGGAATTTTACCAAGTTCTTTAGGAATGAACAAGCGCCTTCAAAAAGAATTGATGTCGGCAGCAGGAATGCCTGTTCCAAAATATGATTCTTTCAAAAAATCTGAAATTGCTTCTCTTAAACAAATTCATGAAAGAATTTTATCAAATATTGGAACTCCATTTGTTGTAAAACCTGCCAATCAAGGAAGTTCGGTTGGTGTTTCGGTAATAGGTAACGATAATTTCCAAACTTTTGAAAATGCAGCACTAAAAGCATTATTCATTCAAAAAATCAATAAAAATGAATGGACAGAATTAAGTAAAGAAGATAAATTTCTATTCATACAAAAATTAACCGATATCAAAGAAGGTATTGGTTTACCTGCAATTTCAAACAATCAATTACTCATACATCCTGATGATTTATGGGCATATTTAGATAAAGCTTTCAAAACCAAAAGTGAAGTAGTTTTAGAAAGTATTTACAGTGAATCGGAAGTTTTGATTGAAGGTTTTATAGAAGGAAGAGAATTTTCATGTATTGTAATCAGACAAGAAGATGGAACTCCTGTTGCATTGCCTCCTACCGAAATTGTAAAAGGAAAAGAAGTATTTGATTATAGAAGCAAATACCTTCCAGGATTAAGTCGTAAAGTTACTCCAATTGATATTGAAGACAGCAAAATTGAGGATATCAGAAAAGCTTGTACCGAATTGTTCAATCACTTCAATTTCCACGTATATGCGCGTATTGATGGATTCTTAAGTAGTAAAGGTGAATTATTTTTGAATGATCCAAATACCACTTCAGGTATGATGCCATCATCATTCTTTTTTCACCAAGCTGCAGAAATTGGATTGAACCCATCGCAGTTTTTAACCTATATTATTAGAACATCAATTGCTGAAAGGGTAAGAAGTTTATCTATTCATTATTTATATGCCGACTTACTTATAAGAATAGACCAATTAATCGAATTACAAAGCAGCAAAAAAACTAAGAAAAAAAGAGTTGCTGTTATGATGGGTGGTTATAGTTCTGAAAGACATATTTCTGTTGAAAGCGGAAGAAACATTTTTGAGAAACTAGCTTCATCAGATAAATACCAAGCATTTCCTGTTTTTGTAACAGGAAATGATGAATCACACTCACTACACCTATTGCCTGTTCATGTGATGCTCAAAGATAATGCAGATGATATCAAGGAAAAGGTTTTGCATTACAAGAGGGCTAGTATCATGAACAAAATTGCTGATGAATGTAAAACCATTCTCAAAAAATACAGCAATGTTGAATTGTTTGAACCAAGAGAAATTACTTATGCTGAATTAAAAAAGATGGCTGATTGTGTATTCATTGCTTTACATGGTCGCCCAGGAGAAGATGGAACCATTCAAAAAGAATTGAATAAAATCAAGATGCCTTATAATGGTTCAGGCGTTGAAAGTTCTCAATTAACCATCAATAAATTCAATACAAATGAGCTATTGAGAAAGAAAGGATTTTTAGTTGCAGAACATGCTTTAATAGCAGAAGCAGATTGGAAAGAAAATCAGGAAAAATGCATCACTAAAATTGAAAAAATTGGTTATCCATTAATTGCAAAACCTGCGGATGATGGTTGCAGTAGTGCCGTTAAAAAGATAAAAAACAGAGAACAATTATTGGCATTTGCTGATGGAGCTTTTAGACCTGGATTAGAAATCAGTCAAGAACTTGCTGAACGTCTACAATTGAAACCCAAAGAAGAGTTTCCTAAAAAGCCACATTTCTTGATTGAAAAATTTGTTGAAAAAGGAAACGCAAAACATTTTCTAGAAGTAACAGGCGGTTTAATGACACATTACAAAGGAAGCAGATTGGTGTATGAAACATTTGAACCAAGTGAAACATTGGCAGAAGGTGAAATCCTTTCATTAGAAGAGAAATTTTTGGCAGGACAAGGTCAAAATATTACACCTGCGCGTTATGCAGCCACGCCTCAAATGAACAAAAAAATAAGTGCACAGGTTCAACAAAAAATAAAGGAAGCAGCCAAAGTATTAAATGTTCAGGGTTATTGCAGAATTGATGCTTTTGTAAGAGTTCTTCAAAACAATAAAGTTGAAGTGGTATTTATTGAAGTGAATTCACTACCGGGCATGACACCTGCTACGGCTATTTTTCATCAATGCGCATTGAATGATTATAAACCATATGAATTCATTGATGGCATATTAGAATTCGGAACAGAAAGAGTAAAACGAAAATTGTTTTAAAAAAAAGAGGCTGTCTCACATGATGAAACAGCCTCTTTTTTTTATTAAATTATTTACGAATATCCGTTTCTTAACCAGTAATTTTAATAACATTACCCGAGCC
>JBIMKP010000086.1:0-3014 GCA_051861545.1 Bacteroidia bacterium
CAAAGAAATTGGGGAAAAATGGTTGATTATTACATTTATTACATTGACTACTATCTGTTGAAGTATAAAAATACCAAAACCATTGGTTAGGACCTTTATCTGATAAATCTACAAAGGTTGTGTATTCACCAAAACCAATTTTACGACGTGGTGTAAAGAAATTACTTACAGGGACTGTACCAGGAGTATCAACAAAAATATATCTTAAGGTACTATCTCGTAATGAATCAGGTCTTGTAACACCAACAGATAAAAGTCTAACAGGCCAAAATCCTCTTCTTTTAAAAGTATAAGTAAAGCTTTGACTATACTTTGCGGTATCAATATATGTTTGTGAAGTCCAATTAACATTCGATCTTGAATAACCTGGCTCAAGAAAAGTTTCATCAGGTAAATCCCAATAACTTCTAGCAGTATTTGTGCTAGTACTTACAAGTTTTTGTGGGCTATTTAACCAAACAGTGTCCATACCTGCAGCAAAATTTGGAGTAGCAATACTTGGATAAATTCCTGCAATTGGGGATAATACAGGACCATTTGAAAAAACAGAAACAGCAAAAACACCTAAGAAACCTGTTCCTGAGGTTTTAGCCACAGTAACAGAAACAATATTTTTTGTTTGATTATTGGCTAATAAGGCGAATTTAGCTTCATAAAAATTTGGACCATTTGCTGCACAAGGATCAACAACACCAGTAGCGATATTACATCTACCAATATTTGTTACAGATGCAGTGCCACCAAACCAATCTCCTACAGTAATCGAATTAAAAACTTGAGTTGTTAAATCAGAGAAAGTTACAGTAACATCTACAACACAAGTACCTTGACCTGAGCTCCATAAAACATAAACATCTTTTGCAGCAACTGGGGTTGCAAAGCTTAAAACAGAAGAGCCAGTAGCAGTAGTCACATGAAAACAATTATTTGCAGAGTAACTTGCTAATTTAAAAGATAAACTTGGAGTTAGTGCACTATTTAGAATTCCAGAATTAGGTAAAAAACAAGTAGTTACACCTGGATAATCTTGAGCCACAAATGCAAAATTAGAAGCATCAAATGCAGAGGTAACAGAAGTACCAGCTGCTCCGGTACCATTCACAATTAAGTCCTTATTAAAACCATTATTAATGGTAACAGGAACTAATTGAGCAAAGATGGTTAAAGCGGAAAACCATAAAAATGTAGATAAAAGGAGTAGCTTTTTTAACATGCTGAATAAAATTAATCCATAAATTTAAGCTGATTAATCAAATTATAGCAATGAAAGAGCAATCATAAAAATAAATTATATTAAATTTAAGGTTTAATCAAATAAAAAAGGGAGTGACAATTACTGCCACTCCCTTTTTTTAAATACAAATCAGACTCTAATTAACTTGTAGTTTCTTAGTATAAACCTTAGAACCAGTTTCTACTTTCATGATATAAATACCACGATTAGCAGAACTTAAATCCAAAGTTTCCTCAGAAAGATTTTTACCACTAAGGATTTTAGATGCTACTTCTTTTCCTTGAATATCTGAAATGGTAATTTTTACATCATTATCCATTACTTGAACCAATCTGAAATTAAATATTCCAGTGCTTGGATTAGGATAAACACTCATTAATTTATCAATATTAAGAACTTCACCAACACCAGTAATACAAGCATCTGCAGACACATTTACGTATCTGATTGCTGATTTACTTTGATTTCCAGACAAGTCGGTAACTCTGTAAGTCACACTAAATAATCCTGGTACATCACCAAACCATCTTTCTTTAGTATTTGGAATTTCTTTTAATGTGCTAGTTGTAATAAATCTGCCCGGCTGTCTCATTTCAGCATCGCTATTATAGTTATCCTGTAACTCTACACCTGGATCAATAAACTCGCACCATCTATTAATATTCATAGTAGCTCCGCCTAAAATCTTAACAGTAGGAATAGTTTCATCAACAATATTAATAACACGACTAACTGAATCCTTATTGCCAGAAGGATCTGTAGCAATATACCATCTTGTAATTGAACCCAATGTGTTTGTTGGAATTACTGCAGGTCTTAATGTAATTGATATCGTATTTCTTGGCCATACATTATCATCAGCTCTAAATCCAGGATCTATGAATGGTGTAAATACTTCCCATTTCAAAGGATTTTCTCCACTAAGCTGCATAACCGGTGCGATATTATCTGTAACTCTAATTTCAACCATTACCTGATTTGCTATATTTCCTGAAAGATCTGTAACATTATATGGAATAAAGTAACTTCCAACATTGTTTACATCAACTGTTCCTAGCCAATTTGGAACTAAGCCTTTCCAGTAATTATCACTTACAGTTACAACTTTCTCCATATCAATTGCTGTTTTAACCTGATGTATAAAGTAGTTTCTGCCACCTGTATAATTAGGTGCAATCACCGGTCTAGTTGTATCACCAACAGTAACCAATCTATTTACAGTTGCAGAAAATCCAAATGCATCTAAAATGGTATAATTAAGATTATAACCTCCTAGCTTAGTTGTATCAACTGAACCAGCTATAATAATGTTGTTATTAGGAATTACATTGTTTTGGTTGTCTTTAGCAACTGCACCAAATTCGTTGTATTTATTGAATACTTCTACATATTGCTGACTAGGACCATTTAATGTAATTGAAGGGCCAGATTGATTTAAAATTACAAATACAACTCTATAAAGTGTATCTGCTCTGTTACCATAATTATCTCTAACTACATATTTCAAGTAATTAGGTCCAACTTGGCTAGTATTTACTGTGCCAAAGACTTCGTATTTGTTGCTAATATTTCCTTCAACATTATCACTTGCAGTAACTCCTGGATCAACAAATGATTTGTTGATTTCAGTTTGAATTGTTTTAGGTCCATTTAAAGAAGAAATTGGTCTTACTGTATCAACAGGGAAATTCACAACAAAATCTTTGAAAACTCCTAAGAACGTTACACTTGGATTTAAGGTTGTAGGTGAATAAGTTACCCCTATTCTCATTCTTGTTGA
>JBIMKP010000087.1:0-2796 GCA_051861545.1 Bacteroidia bacterium
GCAACTGTTGATTCAAATTCTTGAGCCAATGATAATGCTCCTTCTGCTAAAGAAATTCCTTTGTTTGAAGGATCTTCTAAAAAAATCTGAACCTTATGCTTTAAAGCACCGAATGAATTGTCTTCTAAATTAACTTTCACCGAAACTGACTTAGTTAATTCCCATTTGAAGTTTGCAGGAACTTTAATATCGGACATTTTACTCACTTCAATTTCTGATGTAGAATTCTGACCTGTTTCAAATTTCTTTTCAAGGTCTTTTTTGCAAGATGCTAAACTTAAGATTCCTGCAACTAAAATTAATGATATTCTTTTCATGATTTTTATAACTAATTGATAATAGCTAAGAAAATGCCAAAGAAATCAAACTACTATAAACCAACACTTTGATGAATTTTCAAATCAATTTATTTATCCCAAATCAGGAAAATAATTGCTTCTTTTTATCATTTCAGGAATAATGAAACTATAATTTAAAACAAAAAAAAGCCGCTCCAATTAAGATGAAGCGGCTTTTTACAATTGAAATAAATCTTAAGGTTTATTATAAATTTTTGTATTGTCTCTATAACCTGAATTAGCTTTATACCAATCTGGAAATAATGTTCCATTACTTTGTGCCCATGATGCGAATTTCAAATGTGCATTTACAATGTCAACTCTTTCAATTGGATAATCAAATCTTTCAGGAGTTAATATTGCCCAAGGTAAATTGTGTTCACTCAAGTAATATTTATTCCCAGACCTGCTTGTTCTATCATTACCAGTACCAAAAATTGAATCTGCTGCTAAGCTAGTAGGAGTTTTTCCTGGTAAATGAATTTCTTTACTTCTATCTTTTCCATTATCATTTCCCCAAATAAAAGGATTGTACTCATTCAGTCCAAATGTTGAAATTGCTATCGGATTAATCAAACTAAAACTCAATGAATAGTTCAAAGTATCCGAAATCGGATCTGCAGGAATAGTATTCCATCTGCTTTGTAAACTTCTGATATTTGAAATAATTTTAGCAACTGCATTGGTTTGTCCGGCTTCTAAAACTGAACCTGTAAAATTTTGAACATTACTTCTTAAAGTTGGAAATTCAACTGCAAAGCTATTATCTATCTGTCCACCACTAGCTCTTAATGTATAATTTCCTTGAACATCTTTAACTGCATTTGAAGCATTGGTTACAATTTTATACCTAAAATCAACCATTACATCATTCATGTCATAATCGCCATAATAAGGCCACAAATCTTCAAACGATACCGAAGCTGAAGCATTCAAAGAAGGATAATAATTATTAAAAGCACGTGCAGCATCTGTAGGATACTCATCATCAACATCTTTAACACCATCGCCATCAGTATCATCAGCAGGAGGTAAAACAGCAATATCATCATCTGAAATTGCATCTAATGGATTGGAAGTTGTATAAAACAAAACATCATTAAAATCGTGATCACATCCACTTGCGGTTCTTATTATATCCTCAAAACCCATGACATAACGCTGACCAACATTATCAAACAACATAACCATATGCTGTCTTATTGAAGGATTTGGTTCTGGGTTGAAATTTTTGTTTCCGTATAAAAACCAGTTTCCAGCTCCAATTGTGCCTGAATTGATATCGTAACCATGAGAAATAATTCCGTATTCAATAACAGTATCAGCACCAAAAGTTCCAATATAAACTTTATCACCTGTAAGCAATCCGCCATTTGAATTTTTTAAAGAAGCATTAGGGAAAACCAAAAACAAAGTATCAATAGCAGCAGCAGTTGCTGGAGGATTATTTTTATTGTAACGGTAATAAAACAAAGTATTTCTAAAACCAGCTCCTTCAGTAATAAATGTAACAAAAACATCAGCACGTTTGGTTAAAACAATCGTTCTTTTTGTAATGCTATCATTTAAAAGCTCGGGATGAGTTGTAGGAACTGCGATTCTAGAAGGCAATATCGACCAAATATCATTGATAAACTGATTAGGCACAACATCTCTTGGAGACAACAAGTTATTTGGCACTCCATCTGCATTCCAGGTTGGGACCATCTTATTCGATATTTTCGACAAATTCTTTTGTAAACGTACACCTGAAAAGTTAAATACTGGATTTTTTGTCTCCAATTTTAGTGGAGCACTTCCACCTATAACCAAATTAATATTGTTGTTATTTAGGTTGATGATTAAATTTTCAGGAATACCTAAAAAAGAAGTATTTAATACCAAACTTGAATATTTAGAAGCAATTTTTAAAGGAAACGAGATATTTCCATCCAATCCACTTAAACCTTTAAACAAACGTTTTCCTCCATTTTCAGGTAAATCTGTCCATAATTCAACACTTTGCCTTCCAGCAGATTGATCTTTAGCATTTAATAATTTAATCTGAAATGAATAATCTTTAGAACTTTCATAACGAAAACCATCTGGTACATTCATCTCAAAAATTGAGTTGACGATATTAGTTCCATTGGTGTCTTCTGATTTTGGCATTTCTCTTTTACAAGAAAAAAACAAAACAGGAATTGCTAAAAACAATAGCTTTTTCATAATCGTAAATTGAAAACCATCAACAGAAAGAATAAATCCTATCAATTAATGAGTAAAAGGTTAAACAAATATACGATTTATTTAAAAACCATTTTAAACTAAAAATAAACTGTTTATTTGAAAAAAATCAATACGAAAATCCGCATGTATGCCGGAAGTATTCTTAACTAATCCAATAAACGAATTTCCGTTTCTTAACCTGTAATTGTAATAATAGCTCCCTCAGCCCAAATCGGTCGCGAACCTTCGG
>JBIMKP010000088.1:0-2523 GCA_051861545.1 Bacteroidia bacterium
ACCCGCGGAAAATTCAAAAGGCGGCTTGGCGCACAAGGCCATGCAGATTGCATCAGCACGCGCTGCCGATGATGAGGGAATTCGTTTTCAATGAAGCGTTTTTTGATTTCTTGTTACAAGTACGATTTAAGTTAAAGCATATTTCATTGCTATTATTCTTACTTTTTGGAAAAAAAGTAAGCAAAATTCTTTCATCATCGAAGGCGCCTGCTTGGCTGCAAGGCCAACACCTGCTGCAATCTGGCTAGCCGCTGATGCCTTTTCCGCTCCAGCGCTCCATTGTCTTTAGCAGTTTTGGCCTTACCCGCGGAAAATTCAAAAGGCGGCTTGGCGCACAAGGCCTTTCAGATTGCATCAGCACGCGCTGCCGATGATGAGGGAATTCGTTTTCAATGAAACGTTTTGTAATTAAATGAATGATTTAAGTAATATCTTGTTACAAGTTCGATTGATATACCATAAACATTCGTTGTTTTAATTCTTACTTTTTAGGCAAAAAGTTAGCAAAAGCCTTCATCATCGAAGGCGATTTTTTAGGCCTCTGGCAGCTGGTGGTGACTGGCTGCCAGACGCCTAAAAACTAAATATTACTTCAATAATAAAATCTAACTGAGTTTCATCCATTTCTGTATGAATGGGTATAGAAATTACCTCCTCACAAAGTTTTTCACTTACTGTTAAAGCGCTACCAATTCTACAAATATTTCTAAAAGCCTCCTGAAAATGAATAGGTAGCGGATAATAAACCATACTTGGAATGCCTTTTGATTTCAAATGATTTCGCAATAAATCTCTGTTTCCGTCTTTAAATTTTAATGTATATTGATGAAAAACTTGACTTGAGAATTCACTTCTTTTTGGAATCAAAAGGCCTGGATGTTTCGCTAATTTTGAATCATAATAATCAGCAACTTCGATTCTAGATTGTTCAAATGTTTTTATATGCTTCAACTTTACACGAAGAATTGCTGCTTGCAAAGCATCTAATCTAGAATTAAGTCCGATTATATCATGTTTGTATTGAACTTTTTGACCATGATTGGCAATCATTCGAATCTTTTCTGCTAATGTTGAATCGTTTGTAAACAATGCCCCACCATCACCAAAACAACCTAAATTCTTAGATGGAAAAAATGAACTTGTTCCGATAGTTCCAATGGTACCTGCCATTTTACGACTCCCATCAGCAAAAGTATAATAAGCGCCAATTGCTTGTGCTGTATCTTCAATTACAAATAAATTGTGTTTGTTGGCGAGTTGAAGTAAGGGCTCCATATCAGCACATTGCCCAAAAAGATGAACAGGTACAATGGCTTTTGTTTTATTGCTGATAGCAGCTTCAATTAAAGTAACATCTAAATTAAATGTATCTGGATATACATCAATTAAAACAGGTGTTAATCCCAATAAGGCAACAACTTCTGCTGTTGCAGCATAAGTAAATGCAGGGAGAATTACTTCATCACCTGGTTTTAAATCGAGTGCCATCATTGCTATCTGAAGTGCATCTGTTCCATTAGCGCATGAAACTACATAAGACCCACCTATAAAATCAGAAAGCTCATTTTCGAAAGCAGTGACATGAGTTCCTTTTATAAAAACTCCAGAATTTAAAACTTCTTGTATAGCCTCATCAATTTCAGGTTTTAATCTTTGGTACTGACTTTTTAAATCAACCATTTGAATGGCCTTTTCCATTTATTTAATCCTCCTCACTTTTCCATCTTTTAATTCATAAACATTACCGGTAGCATTACAAATTGCAATATTGTTTGAATCAAAAATCAATTTATCACCGTATTCAGAAACCCATCCAATTTGTCGGGAAGGATTTCCAACGAATAGTCCATAATCAGGTATGTCATTAATAACAACTGCACCTGCGCCAATCATGGCAAATTTTCCTATTGTTACACCACAAACTATTGTAGCATTTGCACCAATACTCGCTCCTTTTTGAACTATGGTTTTATTATATTCCTCTTTGCGATTTATAGCACTTCGTGGATTAATTACATTGGTAAAAACCATACTTGGGCCTAAAAAAACATCATCTTCACAAATAACTCCAGTATAAATAGAAACATTGTTTTGAACTTTTACATTGTTTCCCAAAAAAACTTGGGGTGAAACAACCACATTCTGACCAATATTACAATTTTCACCAATGGTACAATCCGACATAATATGCGAAAAATGCCAGATTTTGGTTCCTGTTCCAATCACACATGGCTCATCAATAAATGTAGTTTCGTGAACAAAATAGTTTCTTACAATTTCAGACATGTTTCAAATTAAATATATTCTGCGCTTATCTTTTTTAATTTTTATTGAGAAGCAAATTGGTATTGATGTAAAGCTATTATTGCTGAAAATACAGATTAAGCAAAATTTTTATTTAAAATTCTTCTTTTTTATCTCTAAAATCTTGTATTTCTGATTTCTGATTTCTGATTTCTGATTTCTGATTTCTGATTTCTGATTTCTGATTTCTGATTTCTGATTTCTGATTTCTGATTTCTG
>JBIMKP010000089.1:0-2230 GCA_051861545.1 Bacteroidia bacterium
TAATTCCCCTCTCCTCATCTTCTCTTTCTCTCTTCGTTAAGGGAGTGCAAAGGTAAGTGTTTATTTTAAATTAGCAAATTTTATTTTACTTAGTTATCAACACTTATTTTCACAACCTTAGACTTTCAATTTGTAAGGGGATGCAAAGGTAAATTAAAAAACTTAGTATCCAAATTATTTTTTAATTTATTTTATCTTTCGATTCTCTTTAAACCCTCACCTGATTGGGGGAGGCAAAGATAATTGAATATCTTTAAAATCAAAATATTTGCATTTATTTTTATTAAGAACTACTCTTTGTTTTCGACTGATGTCTCTCTCAAAGGGGATGCAAAAGTAGAGGTATTTGCAATATTCGCAAATGTATTATCAAACTTTTTTCTCAAACTATTGTGTTTGAGGGTAAAAAAATGAATTTAGGAATGAATTAGGCTATTAATTATTTCATAATTTTAATAAAAGGGAGGATTTAAAAAGTTATAATGTATCACTAAAAGCAATCCATAATTTATATTGATACTATGAATAAGTAATCCAGAGCTTATTTTATCAAAGCAGAATCAATTATAATTATTCTGTACTTAAGTTAAGCAGTATAAAAGCAGCATAATTGAGTGTATAGATATTTTATATTAAGGGCCTGCTGAAATTCATTATTGAGGCTAATTATCTATCAATTATACTGCTTTTAAATAAACTAAATGCAAGGTTTTAAGAACAATACCTTAAATATCCTTGCATTTAGTACAATTAGTTTTCAAATTACTTAATGACAGACACGAGGCCATCTTTGTCGTTGCTGCCAAATTGAAGTATTATATATACATCTATTTGGGCAGCGTCTAAAATCTGACCTGTTTCTTTCTTTTTCAGCGGGCCCTATTTAAAAAAATCTCTATGCTAGTTTGCATAACTAGGGAAAGTGATTTGATTGTTTATTTCATTTTATCGAGTAGAAATACATTATTCTCATAACTTATATACTTTATCCCAGCTAAACTATCTTTAGGAATTTGGAAAATTAAATCAAAGATACCAGCAATTGAAATCATACCAATTAATGTATCATCACCCATTATACTACAATCTCCTTTAACTAATTCCGGATTATATATAATTATTGTATCTCTGCTTTTCACTATATAAGGATGGAATTTGAGTTCACTCCCTTGAATATAAAGCCTATGAATTAGATTCAAATCAGATTTTAAGTTCTGAAGAATAATTGTGTCTTTATGGCCACTAGTAATCATATTAAATTTAATTGACATAGCAATAGGTTTATAAACTGATAAAATGCTATCATAAAGTGGGGAGCCAATAACCATAAAATTTTGAATTAAATTATTTTCAAAAATGTCATAGATCAAATTTGAGTCGGTTATAATAATTTCATCAATACTTTTAATCTGCTGATTATTGTTCTGAACACATGAAATAATAGAAGTATAGAAAATTATAACTAAGAGAATGTATTTCATTTTAGACCAAGGTTTACATATAATACTATCAAAAGTATAAAATGTTGCTATTGTTTGAAGACTATTAGCTTGTGTATCGGCTGAATTCTTTAAAAAAAGCCGCAAAATCTTTCGTGATTCACGTCCCTTGGGCCACTAGGTTCCAATTTATATAAACTACCTTGACTGTATCTTCATTAAGCCAGTGTCTTCTTGTGACCTTAAGTAATACTTTAAAACCTCTAAATGGAAAATCCTGTATGGTAATTTCATCAAAGTAACCTTTAGATATTAACTTGTTGGATGAGTATTCTGTTGGAATATTATTTAACTCTTTTAGATAAATATGAATTACATCTCTTTACTTATTAGCATCATACATCTCAAAATACTCTTATATTGATTCTGGAAGTATTAATTTCAAGAGAACATCAAACGATTCATGCATATGAAAATATTTTCAAGCACAAATCCACTTTTATTTTCTGCTGCACAACATTTGAGCTTGGTCAATGAAAAGTCTCTGGCAACTGGCTACTTGCCACTAGCTTAAAATTTTAGTAAGATGAAAGTTCAGTAGTCCTAAAACATATTCAATTTCAGAAAAAAGAAGATTCTTTTATTTTCTGCTGCATAATATTTGTGCTTGGTTCATGAAAAGCCTATGGCAACTGGCTACTTGCCACTAGCTTAAGTGTAAAAGCCTAAATTACGTTGACCGCTTTTAAGCCAACTTTTTAATATTGTTTACCAAAAATACATCTTGAGCT
>JBIMKP010000090.1:0-814 GCA_051861545.1 Bacteroidia bacterium
GATTAATTCGTTTCCCTAAGCTACATTTGAGTCAAAACGCACGCCCATCGCAAATGTGCAAAACGTTACCTGCAAGTGTAGCCGACGACATAATCATATCGACAGAAGAAAGTGAAAAATAAAATTCTATATATAATCGGTTTATTATGTGGACTTGTTCCATTGATTGTTGGATCATTTATCTTTTTCACTTGGTGGACAGCACGCTCATTATATGCAATTGACCTTCGTGACTTTGAGAGTTTTGGTTTTCTATGGTTAATGACAAGTTCCATTATTGCGACTAGTGGACTTCTAATAATTGGTTTTAATTTAATTGAGAATTATCCAAAATATATAGGAAATCACATTTGGGGATTCATTATTATTTTAATAAATATTCCGACAGTATATTTTATTTTAGAAAAGCAGTCTGACATTGAAACCAGAGCATATTTAAAAATTTATAACAAGACAAAGCAAGAAAATGTAAAAATATTACTTAAAGGTTCGGACTTTGTCAAAAAACTTGGAACATTAAACAACGGAGAAGCATTAGTTGACTATTACTTTCCAAAATATGTTGACGATAATAGCAATGACAGTTATCCTACAATAGACAAAGTAACTTTAATTGTAAAAGAAAAACATACAACTCATTATATTACCTTACCTAACATTGAAAAAGGACAATGTGAGATATTGTATATTAATAAAGAATTTCAGCTCCTTGACAAATGGGAATAACAGCTACGAAAGACATAACACCAGCAGGTAACAGCACATTTGCAATAGGCGTGCAATTCGTCTCCGTTTGACGGGATTTTAGTGGTTG
>JBIMKP010000090.1:824-2228 GCA_051861545.1 Bacteroidia bacterium
TTCGTTTCCCTTAGCTACATTTGAGTCAAAACGCACGCCCATCGCAAATGTGCAAAACGTTATAGGTAATGCCAGCAAAATCGCTAATAAAAGTAAAATGAAAGGACTGGAATTGAAAAATTATGAATTTGCTGTTGGACAAGCGGAATTTGAAACTGGAATAGTTCTCAAAAAGAACGGAACGTATTACAAAAACACAGAGGACATTTCTGAAATTTATAGAATATTTGACTCCTTAGAAAATGCAAAATCATTCGCTATCATGACAGTTAAAGACAATCCAACAATTGAATGTTTTGTTTCAAACTCTGACGGAGAGTTAGTTTTTGTTTGTGACAATAAAGGTGAAAGAAAACAAAGTTCTATATAAATTTATATTACATAAAGACGAATTGCTCCTAATCGAACTAGGAGTAAATCAGAATCAAACTGGAAAATGAAAAGCATATATAGAAAAGTGAAACCGTGAAAGTGGACGTAATTATATTTTGACAATTGAACATTATCTTAGAGGAGAAGATATTGAAATAATTGGAGCATCTGACTCGGAAAATTACTTTAATGAAAATACTTGTTTAGACAATTAAATACTAGAAATCCAAAGGTTAAATGAGCGCTTAACTGTGTGACTACAGCACTACCTATAACAGCACATTTGCAATAGGCGTGCAATTCGTCTCCGTTTGACGGGATTTTAGTGGTTGGTAAATTCGTTTCCCTAAGCTACATTTGAGTCAAAACGCACGCCCATCGCAAATGTGCAAAACGTTATAAGCCATTTTAAGACGACACACAAATAGACATTAACCAATAGAAATTAAACTCGAATTTTATCATTTTGACAACTGACCAATACAAAATATCCTGTGGACAAAATGACTTTTCAACTTTTACAATGCTTGACAAACTAATTTCATAAAATGGAGACAACAGAAGTGAAGAAAAGAATAAAACAATGGTTAGTTGGCAAATTAGAAATTGGTAACATCCCGACAAGTGTAATAGCTATCAATTTCGGAATTCAAAAAGTTAATGACAGTTACGAATTATATCTTAAAGGTTGTGACGAATATTATGAAGAACATGACACTTGGTTACTAAGTGAAATTTTTGAACCAAAAGACAATTTTATAAGCTTGGGGACAAAATCATTGAATTTAAAAGAAACCGACATTTATAATTTATATAAATCAGAAGTCTTAAATTTATTGAAGAGTCAATACGACAATTACCCTAAGCATTTGAAATATATCACCATGACATATTTCAACGGAAAACCAGAAAGATTAAGAAGTGACAAATAAGTTAAGGAAGAAAAAACGGCTTATAACAGCTAGAGTTTCGTGGTGGACGCAGGCCAAGCCATGAAACTCCGGTTGAACGAAAACTGCAATGGTCATAAGT
>JBIMKP010000091.1:0-2163 GCA_051861545.1 Bacteroidia bacterium
GCTGTTATTAAAAATCAGAGGCCATATGAAATAAAATTAGCTGCATGATTTGGAAATTAAAAAAGCTTAGAATACCCTGGGCAATGGAGGGATGGAGGTATCAGCAAGATTTTTTTTTGGATGTAGAATCGCTCATTCCTTAATAGCACAGAGGCTTCATCCCTGGGTATTAAGGAATGAAAAATGTTATTAATCTTGAATCAAAAACTGATTCTTTATTCCAATATTCGTTTAATTTCCGATACCCTTTTAATAAATTTCTGATTGGCTTTTTTAGGATATCTATTGATGTAATCGTCTAAAAAAAGCAGTTTCCGTTTTTGTTTTCCTTTATGTGGAACATTGTAAACGTAGTTGAATTCAGGTTGAGTAAATTCAATTTTACCAGAAGCGTTTCTTTGTAATCTGAGTGTTTCAATCACACCTAAACGAGTTTCTAAGCTGTACATACTGGTACAAAAATTTCCAAGTGAATAGTTAACCAATGTAGTATGTGAAGTAGAATCTAAGTTATTCTTGTTGGTATGAATAATTTCAGAGCCTTGGAAAACATGAGGATGTGTACCAATGATTAAATTTGCTCCGGCTTGTGCAATTTGATGAGCCAATTTCATGATATTTTCTCTTGGATAGAACTCATATTCATATCCCCAATGCATTGAAATAATCTTGAATTCAATTCCATCATTGTGCATTTGTTGAAGTGCCAATTGTATGTCTTCAATTTGAATTGAAGAACTACTGTCATAAGGAGCAATTCCGTTTATTATCTGTAGTTTAGCTTGGTCTTTTGCTTTAGGATTATTTACTCCCCAAGTGCATGCGTAGAAACCAATTTTAATTCCTTTGCTAGTAAATGATGTGTATCTTTTAGCAGCAATTTCTTTAATACCATTGTTTAAAATTGCTCGATTGTTTAATAGTCTTTGCGTATTTTGAAGGGAAACAAAACCTTTATCTAAACTATGGTTATTTGCAATCGAAAGCATCGTTTTATTTGAAGGTAAAATATTTAAAAGGTCTTTACTAGAATTATAAGTTCTATAATCGAACCAAAATTTATTGATGCTTTTAGTGGTATCAATAGTTGTTTCTAAATTACCAATAAACAAATGGCTTTGATTAATTTTATGTTGAATTGCAGTATCCATAAAATCGGTCCAATTGTTTCGAAGCCACATGATATCACCAACAATATTTATTAAAACTTGGCTGGTATCATTGTGATTAGCAATCGGCAAATTTTTTATTATCTCTTTTTGCGTTTCAAAATAATTTTTCAACTGAAGAGGAGCTGTATTTACTGGAAATAAAAACTTTCTTATGTAAGCAGGCGAATTGACAATTCCGTAGAGATACGAATGTCCTTCCATGGTAATCTCCTGGTACCTTTTTGTTTTTGGTTTGTTTTGATATAAGGAATCGATATGCTGGGCAAAGCAATTTGTAATACTGCTAAAAAAGCAGGTATAAATTAGAACACAAAAGTATTTTGATGTCAATTTAATTTATGTTTCGTCAACTCCTAATTTAACCAAATAAAAAGGACAATAGGTTTAATTCAAGTTATTAAAATGTAAATAAATGATTATTATTTTGAGTAAAACTTGATGATAAATAAAGCAATATAAATCCAATTTTATTTAAGGTATTTTCTTATAGACTAATAAATTTTAAAACTAACCTTTAGGCTTTTGTAAAAATTAAAACCCAATTAAAGCTCAATAAAATAACCAATTTGAAGAAAATCTCTACCCGTTTCATCATTAATTTTATAGTCGAACTGATGCAAATAACCAATTTGAATTGATGTTGCTTTAGAAGGTTTTATTTGAAACGACATTTGTATTCTATTACGTTCAAAATAGGGCTCGGTATCTGTAAAAAACAACTCATTACTTATACCAATTTGATAGGGTTTAAAACCATCAATGTCTTTTCCAAATGGGTACGACAATCCGCATCTATAACGAAATCTATTTCTGTATCCTCTTGTAGTAAACCTTGATTCTGAGCGGTACCTTTGTTCCACCCTTAAACTTCCAATATTCTGATAAAGTGTTATTTGAGGCCAAATTCTTATTTCATTGTGTGTTTACCCCTTCTTTAGTTCAATTCAAAAGTATAGTTAATGTTTGATTTTCAAATTTGATTTTAAATTAA
>JBIMKP010000092.1:0-1837 GCA_051861545.1 Bacteroidia bacterium
GCGTCGCTACAGCCATACATGTGCCATTCATCCACTTTAATTTCATCTACATAAAGGTTACTTTGTTGTGCAAACTCCGTTACTAGTTGGTCAAACATACTTTGGCCGAAATGTGTTTTGATTTTAATAAAATAGGTTTCCATCCCAGCAGCTCCGTTAGCACCATATAGCATTCCTGGTGATGTTTGATAGGACGCTACAATTGCAGGATTACGTAAGGTGGCTAAGTAAATAGAACCCATCGGATCATTCGCAAAATACCAGTTAATCAGCCAGGTTTTCTTCTGCTGTTCTGTTGTAATTCCACTGCCCTGAAAATGACCTCTTAAATTACTCAAGATAATCACAACTCAAATAAAAAGATTAAATTAATAAAAAAATTTATAGGGCAATTTATTTACATCGTAGGTATTTACGCTTAGAAACAAATAAATACTCACCTAATTCAGACTTAACATAATAATTACAATTAAAGGTATCATTATCAAATTTTCCTGTAAATTTATATTTTGTAAAAATCCCATTTTTAAATTTCCTTAAAAACTGAAACTCTAAACTATCACCTTTTTGAAAAAAAGTGGAACTTAACTCTATGGCACCATTAAAAGACAAACAATTTATATTCTTCCCAATTAAGTATTTGACTTTTTTGTATTCAAAAACAAATAAACGTCCATAATTATTCTTTTCACCAGAATCTAAAACAGAATCTCGTTTACTAATTTCAATATAAACACCATTCTTCGAACTTTTAATCTTGTTTAGATTACCATTTTTACAATTATTAAAAAAGAAAAATAGTAAAAAAACAAAGTATTTACTCATATTTAGGTTTAAGTTGATTTTTATCCTTTTGGAAATAATCTTCTTGTTGATTAATATTTTCATTTGCTTCAAATTTAGTTTTAAAGGTATCAGAATTTTCTATTTGCGGAATTTCTCGTTTTTTATCATTTAAGATTGCAGCCTTTGACTCGCCAGCTGTTAACATTTTTACTTTTGAACTCCAAACCTTTATACCAAAAATAAAATAATTCTTTTTTTCAAAAACCCTAACATCATTGTATCTAATATTAATTGTATACTCACTCCCTTCCTCGTTTCCACTCGGGGTAACACTTAAAATTAGTTTTTTATATTTTGTATCTACTAAAAAACTACCAGTTCCAGTAACGTTATCTGTATTATAAATTCTTTCATTGGGTTTTGAAAAGACCTCAAGATTATCACTATTTTTATACATATCATAGCTTATAGTGGTCTGATCACTATTTCCAATTGATACTGTTTCCTTTGTTTTTGCGCCAGGTTCAGGTTCAATTATTGTTACAGTTCTATTATAAATTTGTGCTTGTTGTCTAACTGTTTCACTCCTAAATATACTTATATGAGGCCATTTTCTTTGCTTTTTAGGGCTATAATTATCAAATGTTGGGCAGTTTAGCTTTATTCCTGTATATTTTAACTTTTCTCCCCCGTCCAAATCCAAGCATTCAATTGGGCTATTTTCAGCAAAAGAAAAGGTACTATTCCAAGCGAAGTCTTTTGCCAACGGATCTACACTTAAAAACCTACCCAACCTAGTATCATGAATACGCATTCCATAATCTTGTTGGGTGCCATTGCCTTTTACCTCATTATCATTTTCCTTCCCATTAAACCCAAACCTATACTCACCCCCATTCCAACTCCTACTTGCCAACGGCGCACCAAACGGAGAATAATCTGTTGCACTTATTCGTTCTGCTGCAAAGTAATTGAAGCTAGTGCCAGTGAAGACTGCTGTTTTCTTATCTGAAATGACTGTTAATACATTCCCTAAATGATTGGACAATTC
>JBIMKP010000093.1:0-1233 GCA_051861545.1 Bacteroidia bacterium
TGTGGTTAATCAAAGTTTGGTTCTCCGCATCAACATTTGTGGTGAAAATCGCCACCTTCGCCAAGCCCGAAAACGTTATGCGCAACAGAATTCATTGTCTTCGGTGACTCATTTTCGCGTTTCATTTCTTCTTGTTGACCGTTGACTTTTCCAAAGTTTATTTTAGTGTTTGTTTTAAAATCGTGACACCAAAAAACGCGGTTTAATTTTGCGCTTAGACATTGTTTCTATCAATGACATTTTGCATTGCTTGCCTTCTTTCGTTGACATTGGACTCTATCAAATTTGCTTTGGTTCATCTTGACAAGAAATCGGCTCAAAGAAAATTTAGGCAAGCTTTCGTTTCAATAAATTCATTCAACTTGGCGACAAAATTAAACAGGACTCCAATAGTTTATTTTGCGCTTAGACAATAATAAACTCAATGACAGTTTATCGTTGACTTGCCTTATTTTGTTGACCGTTGACTCGCTCCTATTTGCATCTATTCTTGTTGACCAGTGACAAGTTCAAAGTAAGTTTTGGCAAGTATTCGTTTTCACAAATTCAATTTCCTGGGCGACAAAATCAAACTTGCAATTTCTGGTTGACACGAAAATTGGTCGACGATTACTTCAGCTGCTAACAGCACATTTGCAATAGGCGTGCAATTCGTCTCCGTTTGACGGGATTTTAGTATTTGATTAATTCGTATAAACGCACACCCATCGCAAATGTGCAAAACGTTATAGGGCATTTATGAAGACACTCGTTATAACATTAGTTTTTCTCTTTTCAACTCTTCATTCTTTTTCGCAGACAGCGAATATATATGGACGAATTATTGACCAAAACAAACATCCTATCGAATCTGCTTCCGTGCAAGGGACAACTTCCAAATCTAAATACATAACACTGACAGATGAGAATGGCCAATTTAAATTCTTAAGTATTCCTTGTGACAGTATTAGAATAAATGCAAAGTATCTTAATTACTATCAAGTTGACACAAATTTCAATTTAAGTAATGGTGACACAAATTGGTTAACAATCACTTTGACACCAAACACTCTGGTTGCTGACACAGAATATGGTTGGTTTGGTTTCGGAGCTGATAGAGCCAAGTATGACATTAAAAGAAACTACATTAGAATTCTGTTGCCAAGTGGACTTATTCTTCATCAACTTCCTAGTGACAAAGAATTTGAAGAAAAGTATAAAGTTACCTTTTACAATCAATGTCTTCATGTTGAC
>JBIMKP010000094.1:0-311 GCA_051861545.1 Bacteroidia bacterium
ATCCAATAAGTTAAATCGTCCAACTTGTCAGTTGTTCTTCGTTTAATTTCTTTTCCGCGTTCTATGATTACATAATGAAAATGTCCAAAATTGTCTATTTCAATATGTGGATAAGCAAAATCTCTTGAATAACCATATGTTGGTAATAAATCATTTGTTGCATTTATTATTTCAGCTAATTCATCAACTTTTTTCTTTATGTCGTCAAGTGTATATTTTGTCAATTTAATTGATTTATTTTTAGTTGCGTCGTCTCTTAAAATGCCCTATAACGTTTTGCACATTTGCGATGGGCGTGCGTTTGAACTCAA
>JBIMKP010000094.1:321-1084 GCA_051861545.1 Bacteroidia bacterium
ATTTTACAACCACTAAAATCCCGTCAAACGGAGACGAATTGCACGCCTATTGCAAATGTGCTGTTAGTGGCTGCCCTTCTGGTTGTCGTCATTGTTTAGCTGTATTTTTTCTTTTGTTCAACACTAGTTTGCTCGTCATTTGTCATGTATTTTCCGTTCTTGTCTTGCGTGTGAATTTTGTATGGTTCTCTGCCTTTGTTTTGTTCAGAACGTGTCTCATAAAACAAAGTCAAATCGCCTCGCAAAAACGTGTCCGCATACTTTAATAATTCTATATTAGCGTTCACAAGACTGAACTTCACTTTGTCGCCAAGTGGAAACTCATATTCTTTTACATTGACTGTAGGGTCTATTTTGTTTTTAAGTCGCCACAATGCAGTAGAGTTCCAGTCCCATTCTAAAAAGTCTTCGCTGTCACCGACACCAAGAACAATATTGTAAGAATATGGATAGTCAGTCGGATAAGTTGAACTATTGACCTTTATATATTGTTTGTCTTTTCGGAAAATAATAGTCGTAAAATGCGTTTCTATTTCAGTTCTATATCTTACAAAGCCAAACTCTTCAACTGTCGGGCTAATAATTTCTAAAACGGTGTCCGCAAACAAAGCCTGTTCGGGTGAAGGTTTTTTGGTCTTTACCGTTTCAGCCTTTGATTTTTTATTTCGTTTTAAAAAGTCCAAAAGTCCCATTGTTGTCTGTTTGTTGTGTCGGTCTTTAGGGTTGCCACTAACGTTTTGCACATTTGCGATGGGCGTGCGTT
>JBIMKP010000095.1:0-1007 GCA_051861545.1 Bacteroidia bacterium
AAAGAAAAAATGATAGCTGACCTTGAAAAATGTTTGTTGCAGGACAGCGAACAAATACAATTTGAAAGTAAAAAGGGATTTGCCGACCCCTTCCCGCAAGACATTTAACTTGAAAATGTGCCACTGCTTTTGGTGGCACATTTGCTTTTCCCAACAGCACAAAGCCAAACAAAAAAATCAAAAGAGCCACCAAGCCAACGCACTGTGTCAGCAGTAGCCACAGACAAACAAGCCTAGACTGAGAAGAACAACGAAGGCATAACACGGGTTTGGCAAAAGTGGCGGTTCAGTGCTTCGTATGACAGTTTATGCTATATTTGAACTTTGGTTCTTCGTATGAAGTTTTGTGGTAAAAATCGCCACCTTCGCCAAGCCCGAAAACGTTATAAGCAAAAGTAAACTTTGTCTCGCGTGACATTTTAAGACAAATTTTTCGCGTGGCTTTTCTTCTTGTTTAAACTTGACTTGTGCCAATTTTATTTTAGTTTTTAAATTAAATTCTTGACACCAAACCACGCGGTTTAATTTTGTGCATCGACATCAATTTGCTCCATGACAAGTTATTCATCCTTGCCTTCTTTGGTTGACAAATGACTCTATCAAATTTACTTTAGTTCATGTTGACAGGAAAAAGTTCTAAAGAATATTTGGCAAGGTTTCGTTTTCATCATTGCAATTTTCTGGGCGACAAAATCAAACTAGACAAGTTCAATTTTGCGCTTGGACATACTTTCGCTCAATGACAGTTTATCGGTTACTTGCCTTATTTTGTTGACCGTTGACTCACTCCTATTTCCATCTATTCTTGTTGACCAGTGACAAGTTCAATGTAAGTTTTGGCAAGTTTTCGTTTTCACAAATTCAATTTTCTGGGCGACAAAATTAAACTTGACTTTTAAGTTCGACACGAAAATAGCTGATGATTTTCTGCAGCGCATAACAGCACATTTGCAATAGGCGTGCAATTCGTCTCCGTTTGACGGGATTTTAGTGGTTGATTAATTCGT
>JBIMKP010000096.1:0-800 GCA_051861545.1 Bacteroidia bacterium
ACAGCACATTTGCAATAGGCGTGCAATTCGTCTCCGTTTGACGGGATTTTAGTGGTTGGTAAATTCGTTTCCCTAAGCTACATTTGAGTCAAAACGCACGCCCATCGCAAATGTGCAAAACGTTATAAGCAAAAGTAAACATTGTCTTCCGTGACATTTTAGGACAATTTTTTCGCGTGCATTTCTTCTTGTTTCAAATGACAAGCACCAATTCTATTTTATTTTTAAAGTAAAAAACGTGACACCAAATCACGCGGTTTAATTTTGCGCATCGACATCAAATTACTCCATGACATGTTATTCTTCCTTGCCTTCTTTTGTTGACCATTGACTCTATCAAATTTGCTTGCATTTATGTTGACAAGAAAAAGTTATAAAGAAAATTATGGCAAGGTTTCGTTTCCATCATTGCAATTTTCAGAGCGACAAAATCAAACTAGACAAGTTCAATTTTGCGCTTGGACATGTTTAAATCTCAATGACAAGTTTTCGGTTACTTGCCTTCTATTATTGACATTGGACTCGCTCCTATTTTCATCTATTCTTGTTGACCAGTGACAAGTTCAAAGTAAGTTTTGGCAAGGCTTTCGTTTTCACAATTTCAATTTTCTTGGCGACAAAATTAAACTTGGCTTTTCTGGTTGAGACGAAAATTGGTCACTGATTTACTTCAGCTTATAACAGCACATTTGCAATAGGCGTGCAATTCGTCTCCGTTTGACAGGATTTTAGTGGTTGGTAAATTCGTTTCCCTAAGCTACATTTGAGTCAAAACGCACGCCCATCGCAAATGTGCAAAA
>JBIMKP010000097.1:0-799 GCA_051861545.1 Bacteroidia bacterium
TTCCCAAAATGAGATGGCGTTTTGATTAGATTTCTTTTTACAAGTATGATTTATACAAGACAAATATTCGTTGCTTTAATTTGCCAAAAATGAATTTCGCCCCTTCAGGGCTAGATGGGTTTTGGTGAATTATTTTCTAACGAATTACGCCCTTTCAGGTCTAACGAATTACGCCATTTCAGGGCTAACGAATTACGCCCCTTCAGGTCTAACGAATTACGCCCCTTCAGGTCTAACGAATTACACCCTTTCAGGTCTAACGAATTACACCCTTTCAGGGCTAACGAATTACGCCCCTTCAGGTCTAACGAATTACGCCCCTTCAGGTCTAACGAATTACGCCCTTTCAGGTCTAACGAATTACGCCCTTTCAGGTCTAACGAATTACGCCCTTTCAGGTCTAACGAATTACACCCTTTCAGGTCTAACGAATTACACCCTTTCAGGTCTAACGAATTACGCCCTTTCAGGTCTAACGAATTACGCCCTTTCAGGTCTAACGAATTACACCCTTTCAGGTCTAACGAATTACACCCTTTCAGGTCTTGATTGTCTTTGGTGATTTATGTTCTAACATATTACGCCTCTTAAGGGCTTAGGAGATTCTGCTGATAGTGAAATCCATTTTTGATGGCAAATGTTATTCTATTATAACGTAAAACAAGTTGAAGGATTTTAAAAATTTTGCTTAGTACAAAAGCATTTACTACTTTATCAAATTCAATGTCGGAGCCTGAAATATGTTGACCGTTTTAAAGCGAAAAAACAAAATTTAAAACAATGGCAACAAGACAAGAAT
>JBIMKP010000098.1:0-733 GCA_051861545.1 Bacteroidia bacterium
TACTTATGACCATTGCAGTTTTCGTTCAACCGGAGTTTCATGGCTTGGCCTGCGTCCACCACGAAACTCTAGCTGTTGGGTGCTGGCCTTCTTTGTCCGTCAATTTGTTTAGTGTATTAAAGTTTAAGTGTTATCAATTTAGCGTCTATCAAGTCCACAGGATTATTTGGATTATTAACTTTTATGTCTTTGATTGTTATGTTTTCGTCAGCTTCAATTTTTTCTCTACTTTCTAATGGGTATGACAAGTATTTTTCTGTTGATAAAATTGCAATTGTTTGAAATTTAGCAGTTTTGTCATATTCGTGAACATAATCAAAAGCCTTGTATGGAGGTTGTAGTAACCACATTCCTCTTACTCTTAAATTCGTAATTTTCAACGGGTCAACTGCGTTTATTCTACCAATTTCATTTGTTGGAGAGAAACTTAAATCATCTGAACTTTCCAAAAGTTCCGAAACGGAATTCTTTAAATCAATATAAACACTTTCATCTGCTGCATAAATTTCTCCGTGAACAAACCATAATGACGACAAATAATTTGATTTTGGTAAATGACCAATGACATAAATAAAATCTTTGATTTCCCATTCTTCGCAAGTTCTGCAATGATTGTTTATTAACGTGCTATTAGAAAACAACTTCGCTTTTGGGTGGTAAGTCTCCGCTAAAGTACATGTTTTAGGAAATAAAATCAGTTTAGATCTTTGGCACATGAAAAACTCGAAAGAAT
>JBIMKP010000099.1:0-684 GCA_051861545.1 Bacteroidia bacterium
CCATCGCAAATGTGCAAAACGTTAGTGGCAACCCTATGACGACCGTAATCATTTAATAAACTATGAAAGAAAATTTAAAACAAATCTTTTTATTGACATTGATAATTTCAATTCAGTCATCTTGTACTTTCAATGCAAATAAGGACAAAAGTAATGATGTAAAGAATAGTAATATTGCATTGACTGAAAAACCAATCGGAGAAAGTGGGTATGTGCTATCAATTCCTGCTGACTATTCAGTTACGACAACAAATGGACCAGACTTTTCTGTTTATTATTTTTCACCAACAGACACGACCGTAACTAACAAATTGACAGGTGGAATTTATTTTGGCAACCATCCAAGTAAATTTGAGGCAGAAAATGACAGTTGTAAAATCGAAACTGTAAAAGGAAAAATACTTGACAATACCCAAGATTGGACTGTTTACAATTGTCAAGAGGACTATTCAATTCAAACAATTGCAGAGAATAAAAATGGAGAAGGGTGGAATCAAATGGTTCACGCTTTTGGACATGCAAAAAATAAAGATGAGTTGCAGCTAATATTGGAAATCTATTCGACTTTAAAGAAGAAATGAAAAAACAGTTGACCAAAGAAGGGCAGCCACTAACAGCTAGAGTTTCGTGGTGGACGCAGGCCAAGCCATGAAACTCCGGTTGAACGAAAACTGCAATGGTCAT
>JBIMKP010000100.1:0-678 GCA_051861545.1 Bacteroidia bacterium
GAATAAGAGTTTAGGAATTCTTTGGCGCTATCTTCCGATTCAAAATTTTTAGGTTCCCATTGTTTTAGAGCTTTACTACCGAAATAAAAAGTAGATTTTACATAATCTATATAATCAGTCAGGAATTTTGGCATATGCAAAATTTGATAATCATTTGAAATTAATTGGTCACGATTATTAAAAATTGGAAGTTTATATAATCTTAAAGGTGCAAGATTAAATGGTTTTAATATGTCCAGAAATTTGGTTGAAACTAAAACTCTCCCACCATCCATTATAAAAGGATGATAGTACATGATGTCTGTTAGTTTGGCACCTTTTACTAAATGTCCTTGTTCAATAACAAATTTAATTTCACTAAATCCTGGCTTTGGTAGTTTTTTATCTTTTGTAACAAAATAGGTTTCTTTAAATAAGTCGAAGTTTATTTTATCTTTAAACTTATCCCTTAACAATTCTACCTGAGATTCTGCATCTTTTAAACCGATTACTTTCGGTTCACAAGTTCTTTCTAATCTGAAAAATTTCATATACTTAAATTAATATTCTTGTGATTTAAATAAGCCAAATAGGATTGAATATCTTTTCCATTTTCATCATTAAATGAAGTACATCCGAAATTAAAAATTAGAAAGAATAAAATGTTCAATCTTTGTTGCATCATTTTTTGGGGTTTGT
>JBIMKP010000101.1:0-677 GCA_051861545.1 Bacteroidia bacterium
CCCTTAGCTACATTTGAGTCAGAACGCACGCCCATCGCAAATGTGCAAAACGTTATAAGCAAAAGTAAACATTGTCTCGCGTGAAATTTAAGGACAATTTTTTCGCGTGCATTTCTGCTCGTTTCAAATGACATGCACCGATTCAAATTTAGTTATAAAGTAAAAAACGTGACTCCAAACCACGCGGTTTAATTTTGCGCATCGACATCAATTTGCTCTATGACATGTTATTCATCCTTGCCTTCTTTGGTTGACAAATGACTTTTTCAAATTTGCTTTGGTTCATGTTGACAGGAAAAAGTTATAAAGAAAACTTGGCAAGGTTTCGTTTCCTTCATTGCAATTTTCTGGGCGACAAAATCAAACTAGACAAGTTCAATTTTGCGCTTGGACATATTTAAACTCAATGACAAGTTTTCGGATACTTGCCTTCTATTGTTGACAATGGACTAGCTCCAATTTCCTTCTATTCTTATTGACCAGTGACAAGTTCAAAGTAAGTTTTGGCAAGGCTTTCGTTTTCACAAATTCTATTTTCTTGGCGACAAAATTAAACTTAGCTTTTCTGGTTGACACGAAAATTGGCCACTAATTTACTTCAGCTTATAACAGCACATTTGCAATAGGCGTGCAATTCGTCTCTGTTTGACGGGATTTTAGTGGTTGGTAAATTCGTT
>JBIMKP010000102.1:0-420 GCA_051861545.1 Bacteroidia bacterium
AATAATTTCAGCCAAATAGGTTCAAATCAATATTGTAAAAATATAGTAGATTCAATTTCGATTGATACTTCATTCTTAGTCCATGTTTACTATAGAACAAGACCAAAAGAAGCATACATTGACATTAAAAATATAATTGAAGCGGATAGCATATTGACAGAAAAACATAATAGATTAATACACATTAATAATCTAAATTTTGATTATGGAGAGTTCTTCTCAATAGGACACCACAGTATTTGCACATCTGACAATTCTCTTTTTATAAAATTTGAATGCTTCAAACCTAAAAACGCAACAATTCTACCTAGGTTCTATAAACAGTTATATGACATGCTCGAAAGATGAACTGGTGCTAACAGCACATTTGCAATAGGCGTGCAATTCGTCTCCGTTTGACGGGATTTTAGTGGTTGATTA
>JBIMKP010000102.1:430-667 GCA_051861545.1 Bacteroidia bacterium
GCTACATTTGAGTTAAAACGCACGCCCATCGCAAATGTGCAAAACGTTAGCACCAATAAGTAAAGACGACACAGCAATGAACAAACTAATCGTAACATTAACACTTTTCTGCTTCGGGACACAGTTGACCTTTGGACAAACGGCAGACCCAAAGACCATTTACAAACAAGCATTTAGCGAACAGCTACAAATGCTCAAAGGACAGAAACCAATTGACTTTAAACGAGCAGTGTTTTT
>JBIMKP010000103.1:0-645 GCA_051861545.1 Bacteroidia bacterium
TATCCTTTAATCAAACCATTGATAATAATATCTTTTGTTCTAAACATAGCTCCATTATACATACCTAATTCTGCACCACCATTAATTTTAGTCTCATCATCAACTCTGATGTATGAATAGTTTCTTACTGTATTGTTGTTATGGAATTCTTTCTTCACCCACAATTTACAATTATTGATAAACAAACCTGTTCCATTTACTTTAAAGTCTTCATCAGTTACAATTGATCCATTGTTTGTTAAAGTTGTATTTCCATTAACATTCATACTTTCACCAACATTTATAGTTCCGTTATTGGTTTGAGTAGATTGGGTGTTTAAGTTATAATCACCATCAGTAGTAATAGTTCCATGATTTGTAACTGAACCACCTGGAGAATATGAATTATCAATTGTAACAGTTCCCCAATTTTGGAAAACAGTTGAAGCTCCGTTCATGTTGAAGTTATCGAACTCGACTGAAGCACCGCTTGTTACAATTAAAGTTGAACTGTTATTTAAATTAGCATTTTGCACTTTAACATTTGTACCACAAATTCTAATTGTTCCGCCATTGGCATTAAATCCAATTGTGATATTATTTCCTGTTACACAAATTACATTACCTGAATTTACATTTAGGTTTGTATTGTTTGATGTTACAGTT
>JBIMKP010000104.1:0-560 GCA_051861545.1 Bacteroidia bacterium
ATTTTAATTTAAAATCAAATTTGAAAATCAAACATTAACTATACTTTTGAATTGAACTAAAGAAGGGGTAAACACAACTGTAATATAAAATATGTAGGAGAAACAAGTAGAAATCCAATATATTTTATTTGGTATACAGACAAGGACGATTTAAAGAATAGCAAAATATTACGATACAAAAGCGAACCTTCTTTCAACAAATAATTAAATAAAGTTAAAGGATGAAATTATCACTGAATTTGACAATTTAAGTATCAGTAAAAACATTACCAATTGGCTTAATAATTTTGGCGATTTAGAATTAGGAGAATTCTGTAATTTTATAATTATGTACTTCAAAATGAAGTTTCTAATTGAATTCTTGAGATTACAATTCTTGAAAGTTTCGTTAATTTCATCAATCTATTTGAGGATTTAGACAATCAGGATATGAAATATACATCTTACAAAAATTAGCTTAAAAAATTGATAGAAGAAACTTGGAATTATTATTACGATAGCATTTTTGACCAAAATTTGAGGAAAAAGAAAATTTTGAGCTAAATGCACAAGCTATATTC
>JBIMKP010000105.1:0-529 GCA_051861545.1 Bacteroidia bacterium
AAGGCCCGTTTAGATGCGGGGCATGGGAATGGATCTGAGTAGTAGGTTGTCAGGCAACAAAAATAGCACCTTTATCGGGTGCTATATTGTAATACGCTAGTATTGAGTCTGTTGTGGGCCCACCTGGGATCGAACCAGGCACCTACTGATTATGAGTCAGTTGCTCTAACCGAATGAGCTATAGGCCCTTTTTTAAACGCTGTTTGGAGTGCAAAATTAGCGAATCGGTTCAATTCTCCAAACGAATACAACAAGATTAGATTCTTTTGTCCGTTGGTTGTTTGTTACTTTTGCCAAAAAAAGCGTTTTGAATAAAAGGAAAATCATCAATGACCCGGTTTACGGGTTTATTTCCATATCCTCGGATCTGCTCTATGATCTGGTAGACCATCCTTACTTTCAACGGTTGCGGCGTATCCGGCAACTGGGACTTGCCGATATCGTTTATCCAGGCGCACTTCACACCCGTTTTCATCACGCATTAGGTGCCATGCACCTGATGAGCCAGGCGTTGCGGGTGTTGCAGGAA
>JBIMKP010000106.1:0-511 GCA_051861545.1 Bacteroidia bacterium
TGATAGTCAGAAAACTCATTCTCTTTTCCAAAAACATTAAACTCCCTACTTTGTCTATCAGAGCCTGATGAATAATCAATTCGTCTACTTTCTTCAATATCATTTAAACTGCTTTTGAATCTTGTTTCGTTCATATCATCAAAAAATCTTGACTCATCACCTACTTCTGATCCATCTTCATAGGAATTATCTTCTTCTGAACTTTGCGCAATTGAATATGAATAAGAAGTGAGTATTATTCCTATTATTAGACTGATTTTAGTTATTAGTTTTTTCATGTCTCAAATACACAAATTATAATTTATAAAAGTTCGAATTTATACTAAAATAAGTAAGTAGTGTTAATTTACTATCACTTCTTTCTTAACTTCCATCCATAAGCAGCAGCTGCCAAACCTAAAATACTTATGCCACCATCTAATGGAACATCATTCGGTTCATCTCCATTATCTGGAACTGCATCTATATTTCTAGGATTCTTCACCCCTGTTTGACTTTGTCTAAATGGGTC